>CAYYUG010000012.1:57104-67985 GCA_964474755.1 uncultured Rhodospirillaceae bacterium
ACGAAATAAAGCAATCCGCCGCGGGACATGGTCTGGGGGCGTTGACCAAGGAACTCATCGATAAGATCGGTGCCCGCGGCTGGATCGGAATGAGCTGGCCTAGGGAATATGGCGGCCGCGACGCTGACCTAATCGACCAATATATTTTCGAGGAGGAGCTATCCCGGGCGCGTGTGCCATTGAATCTCGGCAACTTCATCGAACAAGCCCCGGCAATCATGTTCGCAGGGACAGAAGGTCAAAAAAAGTACTTCCTGCCGCGCATTGTAAAGGGCGAGGTGACTTTCGCGCTGGGATATTCGGAGCCGAGCGGTGGAACTGATCTGGGCTCACTTAAAACGAGGGCGGTCGAGGATGAAGACGGGTTCCTGATCAATGGGCAGAAAGTTTTCACGACCCGCGCCGAGCAGAGTTCGCACATCTACCTGATGGCACGTACCGATCCGGATGCGCCGAAGCATAAGGGTATCTCCATTTTCCTGGTGCCGATGGACACGCCTGGGATCACTGTGCGACCTCTCTGGACCCTCCCGGGCGGGCGTACTAACGAGGTCTTTTTTCAAGATGTCCGCGTACCGAAAGATACGTTGCTCGGTGAGCGCAACAAGGGCTGGTATATCGGTGCCAGCGCACTCAATCTTGGTCGAGCTGGAGCGCGGCGTTACTGCACCTATGTCTCGCCCTTCGAAGATTTGTTGCGCTTTTTGAGAGAGGACGAGATCGGCCGCGAGCTAGCGAAGGACCCGGTTGTTCAGGACAAGGTGGCGCAGCTCTATTGCGAGGCACGTGTGGCGAAGCTCTTTACCATGCGAAGTCTTTCTATGGTGCGACGTGGCGAGAACCCGCCCTATCAAATTTCCTCAGAAAAGGTCTGGGGCCCAGAATTCCAGGTTCGTGCAACTGAGGCTGCTAGCCAGATCATGGGTGACTACCATCAACTCTGGGATGAGGATCAGGCGCCTAGCGGCGGTAGTTTCCCGCGGCAATATGTCAGCGCTATGGTCTCCACCTTCGGGCATGGCAGCACCCAGGTGATGCGCACTGCGATCGCACGGCGTGGCCTTGAGCTGCCACGGGAATAGTGCCATGGACGTCCTACTCGACGACGACGAAAAATTTATCCAGGAGGCGGTTCGGCATTACTTTGACGCCGAATGCGATACCGATCGGGTACGCCTCATCGAGGATGGTGATGAACTGCTTGATACGGAAATGTGGCAGCAGCTTGCCAATCTTGGTTGGCTCGGTCTCGCACTGCCGGCGACGCAGGGTGGCAGCGAAGCGCCTTTTACGCAGCTTTGTCTGCTGTTCGAGGAGGCAGGGCGCGCTCTTGCACCTGTGCCGCTTCACCCGCACAGCGTGGCGAGCCTAACTCTGGCGGACGCTGTTACCGCAGGAGAAGGCGGAGCGATTGCGGAACGCCTTCTGAGTGAAGCGACTTCGGGTGAGTCTCTACTTACCTGGGCATGGAATGAAAGGCTGCCTGGGACTGGCGCAGACGCGGTCGCTATGACTGCAGTGCCGGACGGGAATGGCTGGCTTCTGAACGGCACGAAGCGGTTCGTCGAGGCATTCGACGCGGCAGATCATTGCCTCGTCGCAGTTCGGACCGATCCGTCGGTTGGAACGGAGGCCGGTATGAGTTTGCTGCTTGTCGATACCGGGACGATGGGGGTGACTGGTACAGCGCAGCTTGCCATGGGAGGCGATACCCAGTCGGAGGTGGCATTCGACAATGTGCATGTCGATGGTGAAGCACTGATTGGCAAAGTTGACGAGGGTTGGAGCCTTGCTAAGCCGATGCTTGAGCGGGCTGTGGTGTTGAACTGTTCGTTGTTGGTTGGTGCGGCCCATCGGGCTGCGGAAAGGGCGTTCGAGTATGCCAAGGAGCGGGTAGCATTCGGCCATCCGATCGGGTCCTTCCAGGCGATCCAGCATCTCTGCGCTGACATGATTACCTGGGTCGACGGCGCCGAACTGCTAACGCGCGAGGCTGCGTGGCACATTGCGCAGGGGATGGAAGCGAGCCTGCCTGTGGCGGCGGCGAAAGCCTTCACCAATGAACGCTGTCAAATGGTAATCCGCGAGGCTAACCAAATCCATGGCGGCTACGCCCAGGTGAAGGAATTCGATCAGCAGCTTTGGTACCGTCGCGCCGCCGCCTGGAGTATGCGACTGGGAACATCGTTGGAGCATCGCAAGACAGTCGCGAAGGCCCTTAAACTTGGTTAGACGACACATAAATTATGGGTATTAAAATGCATCTTGAGGGAAAATCCGCCATCGTCACCGGCGCCGGCCGGGGCATTGGTAAAGAAGTGGCGCTCCTGCTGGCGAAGCAGGGTGCAATCGTCACGGTTAACGACCCCGGCGTCGGGCGAAATGGCGAGGAGAATACGGGTGAGGCGCCGGCGGACGAAGTTGTCGCCGAGATCGAAGCAGCGGGCGGCAGGGCAGAGGCAAACTATGCTTCCGTTGCTGACTACGCTGCCGCAGGCCGAATGGTCCAAAAGGTTGTCGAAGATCATGGTAAAATCGACATCCTGGTCAACGTCGCCGGCCTGTTGCGTGAGCGAATGATCTGGAACATGACGGAAGAAGATTTCGATCTAGTCGTTTCTGTGCATCTTAAAGGGCATTGGACTATGTCCCATCATGCGATCAAACATATGCGAATGAAGAAGTTTGGTCGCATCGTGAATTTTTCATCAGACGCCTTTAAGGGGTCTGTCGGGCAATGCAACTACAGCGCCGCCAAGGCGGGTATCATCGGATTAACCCGGTCGATTGCCAAGGAAACCAGCCGCTACGGCATCACAGCCAACGCGATCTGTCCATCGGCGGACACACGAATGACTATTAATGATGCGGTTATCGCCAACCGTAAGCGCAAGTTGGAAAGTGGATTAATGACACAGGAGCAGTTCGATCGCGCTAGTCGGCCGCGCGGGCCGGAGCATATCGCTCCGATGGTTATCTATCTGTGCACAGACGAGGCGTTAGACATCAATGGCCATGTCTTCCACGTCGAACGTGGCCGTATTCACAACTACTATTTTGGCGAAGAGCTGAAAGCGCTGCATAAAGGAGGTGATGGGCATTTTAGCATCGAGGAATTAATCGAAGACATACCCGGCACCATCATGAGCGAGGTCGCCCGCGTCGCGCCGCCTTACGAAGCGGAGGCTTAGTTTGTAAGAACAGATTTAAAGCCTTCGAGGGTACGGGTAATGTCTTTGTCGTTTATACCGCGATGCGTGACCAAACGAATTCGGTTTGGTCCGTATGACAGGACCATCACACCTTTTAGTTCGAGCTTTTCAACTACTTTTCGAACGTTGCTACTTATAGACACGAACACAATATTGGTTTCAACGGGTGCGATTGAGAGGTCTTCTAAGCGCGACAGCGCTGCTGCCAATTCCTTCGCTCGGCGGTGGTCGTCGGCGATATGGTCGTAAGACTCAAGTGCAGCCAACGCCGCTGCGGCAATCATCGCGGTGGGACGGAAGCCGCCGCCTAGCCGATGGCGGATGCGCAAGGCTTCATCGATTAGGTGCTTCGGGCCGGCTAGCATGGCGCCGAACGGTGCGCCGAGGCTCTTATTGAGGCTAAGTGAAACGGTGTCACCGACCGAAGCGAGGTCGGAGAGCGACATCTCCGCGGCGACGGCGGCGTTGAATAGGCGTGCGCCATCTAGATGAATGGCGGTACCAGTTTCGTCCGCAAGTACTCGGAGAATGGCGGTGTCGTCGAGGTCGAGTACGCGACCGCCGGATCTTAAATGGGTATTTTCCAGTAACAATGCCGTCACCCGTGGGACGATGGCATTAGCCGGTGCCTTGAGGTGCGTCGTGACCGTTGCGACATCCGGGATACCGTTATCGCCTGGCACGCCGTGTACGATGGCGCCAGCAAGACTGGCGGGGGCGCCAGCTTCCGACGTGATCATATGGGCTCCAACTTCGGCGATCGCCGCATCGCCCTGCCGACAATGCAGGATCAGTGCTGCCTGATTAGCCATGGTGCAGGTTGGGAAAAGTAATGAATCTTCCTTGCCCAACAGAGAGGCGACTTTTTTTTCGAGTGCCGCTTGTTGGGCCCCGCCGCGGAGTTCAAATTCCGGTGGCTCGTCAAGGGCGGCGGCGACGGCTGCTTTGATTTCAGGTGTTGGCGGTATCAGCAGATCACTGCGAAAGTCGATAATCGTCATTGGATATACCGTCCTCTGCCGTTGCACTTGTCGGAACCGCAAGACTAGACTCTTGGCCCAATAAGACTGATAGCATTTTTTAGGGAGCGGAAGTCATGCGGGCATCGACCAAACTACGGAAACTGATTGAAGGCGATGGCATCGTCGTTGCGCCAGGCTGCTATGACGGGCTCTCGGCCCGGTTAATAGAAGCGGCGGGTTTTCCTGCGGTGTACGTCACCGGCGGCGGTATGGCACGTAGCACAGGCATCCCCGACATGGGTTTGATCAGCATGTCGGAGATTGCGCAGCGTCTGGCGCAGATCGTAGATGCGATAGGTATACCGGCGATCGCTGATATGGATACGGGCTACGGCAATGCGCTCAATGCTCGGCAGGCGATCAAGGCGTTTGAGAGAGCCGGTGTCGCAGGCTTTCACATCGAAGACCAAACCTTCCCGAAACGGTGCGGCCATTACGACGATAAGAGCATTGTACCAACCAAGGAGTTATGTCAGAAAATTCGAGCGATAAAGGATGCTTCGGAAGATGCGGACACAGTTCTGATCGCCCGAACGGACGCCATTGCAGTCGAGGGCTTTGATGCTGCAATCGACCGTATGAACGCCTATATGGAGGCGGGTGCCGATGTTGCATTTGTCGAGGCTCCGACAACCGAAGCTGAGATAGAAGAGGTTGCCAAACGCATTCCTGGCCCGAAGTTGATCAACATGTTCCTCGGTGCCAAGACCCCGCTAATGTCCACGCAGCGTTTGGAGGAGATTGGCTATAAGGTTGTTATCATCCCAAGCGATACGCAGCGTGCCGCGATCAAGGCAATGCAAAAAGTTTTGGAGACGATTAAGCGCGACGGTGATTGCTCAGCGATGGCAGGTGATATGGCAACCTTCAAGGACCGCGAAGAGATCGTCAATACGGCGCATTTCGTTGAGATCGATCAGCGATACGCTAGCTAAACGATGATGGTCAGCAATAACTCTTTCGAGACCTTAAGGCGGCTTTCAGTTGGTGATGAGGTTTATGAGTATTTCAGCCTCGCGGCGGCTGAAGAAGCGGGTGTCGGCGATATCTCTAAACTGCCCTATTCGCTGAAGGTTCTATTTGAAAATTTGCTTCGGCACGAGGATAACGTCGCGGTCACACGGGACGATATCTTGGCGCTGGGATCATGGAGCGATCTTTGCCGTGGTGGGCATGAGATCAACTTCCATCCTGCCCGGGTAATGATGCCGGATTCCTCTGGTGTCCCGCTGCTCGCTGATCTGGCCGCGATGCGCGATGCAATTGCGCGGCTCGGTGGTGATCCGTCGGCAATCAATCCGGCAGTGCCACTTGATTTCATAATCGATCACTCGGTGGTCGTTGATGTTGCAGGTGTGCCTGATGCGCTTCAGCAAAATATGGTAAACGAGTTCGCCCGCAATGAAGAGCGTTACCGGTTCTTGAAATGGGGCCAGCAGGCCTTCGAAAATCTCCGGGTTTTGCCGCCGGGTGTTGGGATTTGCCATCAGATTAACCTCGAATTCCTATCACGTGTGGTTTGGACGGAGACCCGAGGGGACGCGACCTTGGCCTATTCGGATTGCCTGCTCGGGATGGATAGTCATACGCCGATGATCAATGGCCTGGGTATACTTGGCTGGGGTGTTGGTGGGCTTGAGGCCGGAGCGGCAATGCTCGGCCAGCCAGTTTCCATGCAGGTACCCGATGTGGTTGGTTGCCGTCTGATAGGCGAAGTGCGTGAGGGTGTCACCTCAACCGATTTGGTTTTGTGCCTAACCCAGCTGTTACGCGAGCGCGGGTTAGTGCAAAAATTTGTTGAATTCTGCGGGCCGTCCCTAATTAACCTACCTATCGGCGACCGCACGACGATCGCGAATATGGCGCCGGAATATGGCGCGACCATGGGTTTTTTCCCTGTTGATCAAGAAACGCTGGCCTATTTGCGCGCGACCGGCCGCACCGAGGCGCAGGTTGCATTGGTCGAAGCCTATCACCGGGCGCAGGGTATGTGGCGTGATCCCGGTCTGCAGGAACCGCAATTCAGCGAAATTGTGGAATTTGATCTTGGTTCGGTCGAACCGACGATGTCGGGACCGTTTCGGCCCCAAGAAAAGACAGCACTAGCTCAAGTGCCGGAGAGTTTCCAGAGAGCATTGCAGCATCTTTCTGAAGGCGACGGTGAAACGAGCGTGACTGGCCAAGACTACTCAATCCGTCATGGTGACGTTGCAATAGCGGCAATCACCAGTTGCACTAATACATCAAATCCCGGTGTGATGATCGGCGCTGGGTTGCTGGCGCGGAACGCTGTGGAAAAGGGTCTTTCAGCGAAGCCTTGGGTAAAGACGTCATTCGGGCCTGGTTCGCGGGTCGTAGGCGACTATTTGGCTAAGGCTGGTTTGATGGAACCACTTGAGGCGCTCGGCTTTCATATCATCGGATATGGCTGCACGACCTGTATGGGGAATTCAGGCCCGCTAGATCTTGCAATTTCTGATAGTGTTGACGCAGGCGGCGTTGTCATGGGGGCGGTGCATTCTGGCAACCGCAATTTCGAGGGTCGCGCCCATCCACAATGTAAGGTCAACTATCTGGCATCGCCGCCGCTGGTCGTGGCCAGCGCTTTGTCTGGCTCGTTGAACATAAATCTTGTGACCGATCCGCTTGGCAAAGGGAGGGACGGTGCACCAGTTTATCTGCGCGATATTTGGCCGACCTCTTTGGAAATAGAGGAGGCGCTTGGGAATTGCATGGCGCCGGCGATGTTCCGCGACCGGTACGCTAATGTAGAAGCGGGCGGTGCTGATTGGCGCGAATTAGAAGCCGCAGTTGGCCAAATTTTTTCCTGGGATCCGGGTAGTACCTATATTCGGCGTCCACCCTTCTTTGATGATATGTCGGTGGCGCTGCCAGATATCGGAGATATCGTTGGTGCGCGGCCGCTTGGCATTTTCGGAGACTTTCTGACGACGGACCATATCTCACCGGTCTCAGCTATCCCTCCGGACAGTCTTGCAGGTCGGTATTTGCAGGACCAACAAGTTTCGCCGCAGGATCTTAGTTCCTACGCACAGAGGCGCGTCAATCACGATGTTATGTTGCGCGCGACCTTCAATCAGATCCGTATCCGAAACGAGATGCGGCCCGGCTCTGAGGGCGGTTTGACCCGCTATATGCCGGAAGATGAAGCGATGACAATCTATGAAGCCGCGTGCCGTTATCGCAATGCCGGTGTTCCGATGGTTGTGATCGGTGGCAAAGATTACGGGCAGGGTTCATCACGTGACTGGGCAGCTAAAGGTACACGGGAACTGGGTGTTCGCGCTGTTATCGCAGAAGGGATCGAGCGCATACACCGATCCAATTTGATCGGTATGGGAGTTTTGCCACTGCAGTTTCCAGATGGCGTGACCCGAAACACGCTGGCGCTAGACGGTAGCGAAACATTCGATCTAACAGGCCTTGAGGGCGGTATTGAGCCTGGCATGGAAGTGTCATGCCGGGTCAATCGCCGCGACGGCAGCAGCGAGGCCGTTGCCTTAATCTGTAGACTGGATACAAAGGTCGAAGTTTCCTATTACCGCCATGGCGGTAGTTTGCATTATGTGCTGCGGGAGAAGCTCTCTTCGATGGGGTAGCCATAAGCCTTGTCGTGCTTTGGCGGGATTATCCATTCGAGGCTATTGCTCGGCGCTTCGTTTTGAGTGGTGTTGATTTTGTACAAATGGGAGTTCGTATCCCGCGCGAAAATGTTAGTCCACGGATAGGACGTTTTGCATTAAGCGGGAGGAGAGGTCTTTAGTGTTTCCCATCGAGAACGTTTTGCTCTCCGTTGAGGAGATGTACCAAGCAGACAAAGGCGCAGTCGCCGCTGGTATCACAAGCGAAACTCTAATGGAAAATGCTGGCATCGCGATTACGGCCTCGATCGTGGAACGTTGGGCAATTCGTCCCATCACTATACTTTGTGGTCCGGGTAATAATGGCGGTGACGGCTTTGTCGTCGCGCGCCGACTGAAGAACGCGGGTTGGCCTGTAACGGTGGCGTTGCTTGGTAATATCGATGCGCTGAACGGTGACGCGAAAATCAATGCCAATCGCTGGAACGGCGATATAAATCCCTTGTCGCCAGCGGTGCTGAACAACACAGAACTGGTGGTTGATGCGCTATTCGGTGCTGGACTGGCACGTGATATCTGTGGCTCCGCACGCGACGTGATAGAAGCGCTGGGCGATAGGCCTGTTGTCTCCGTCGACATACCAAGTGGGATCCACGGTGACAGTGGGAAGGTCTTGGGTATAGCGCCGCGCGCATGCTTAACGATTACCTTCTTTCGCCGCAAGCCGGGGCATTTGCTTCTGCCGGGGCGTTCCTATTGCGGAGAGACCCTTTTGGTCGATATCGGTATTCCTGATGCTGTTTTAAGCGATATTAAGCCGGCGCGGGCCATGAACAATCCGCGTCTTTGGGTCGACCGGTTTCCATGGCCGCGTCTTGAAGAGCATAAATACAGCCGTGGCCATGCGGTGGTCACTGGCGGGCAGCATATGACTGGTGCGGCGCAGCTGGCGGCGCGGTCGGCTCAGCGTGTTGGTGCCGGGCTGGTCACCGCGATCGTGCCGAGTGAGGCTTTATTAGTATACAAGGTTACGTTGTCCTCCGTGATGGTTCACGCGTTCCTGGACAACGACAGCTTCGCTGAATTTATAGGTGAGCGGCGTATTACCGCCTGTCTTGTCGGCCCCGGTAACGGGGTTTCGAGCTCTACGCGGGAACTGGCGCTTGCTGCCTTGCGCTCAGGAAAACCGGTTGTGCTCGATGCCGACGCGTTAACCGTATTCGAGGATACTACGTCTATGCTTAATGACGCGATTTCAGGGCCGTGTGTTTTAACGCCACACGATGGCGAATTCACGCGTCTGTTTGATACTAGTGGAGATAAGGTGGCCCGCGTTCGTCGGGCTGCTGCGCATAGTGGGTCTGTGGTCGTACTCAAGGGGGCGGATACGGTAATCGCGGCGCCCGATGGACGCGCGGTGATCAACGAGAACGCTCCGCCAGACCTGGCAACGGGGGGCTCCGGCGATGTTCTCGCCGGTTTTGTCACTGGTTTAATGGCGCAGGGACAATCTCCTTTTGATGCCGCTTGCACGGCTGTTTGGTTGCATGGCGCTGCTGCCGCGGCATTTGGTCCTGGGCTGGTGGCGGATGATATTATTGAAACATTGCCTGTTGTATTACGGCAGTTGCAACTAAGTTAAGAAGTAGCAAGCCATGGGTGAAACGAGTTCGCTTTTCAAACGTCTGATCGGGGCCTGGAACGATATCGCTGGTTCGGTTACCGGCAACACTAAGGTATCGTCGGATCTGTCGTCGCAAGATGACGCCGAAAGTCTGCGAGAGCAGATGGTTTCCTGTCTTGAAGCACGTGGGGGTGAAGTATCAGCGAGGGCGCGCGCTGCAGCACTTGGCCACACCTATTTGGAACTGGAGCCGGAAGGACGGCAGCGCTTCCTGCGCATCGTCGCGGATGAGTTTGGTCCCAATACGGAGGCAATCGATAGAGCGATCGCAGCGTTGCAGACGCCCGACCCGGAAAAACGTCCCGCCTTACAGGAGGCGCTGCGTGAAGCGCTGCGGCCGCCGCGATTGCGACTGATGACCCAGTTCAATGCGCTGCCGGAAGGCGTAAAATTTCTGGTTGATTTGCGCTCCGACTTGATTGATTTCGCGGACACTGCAGAAATGAAGTCGCTGAATGACGATCTGCGGTCGCTGTTGGCGTCTTGGTTCGACGTTGGGTTCTTGGAATTGCGACGCATTACCTGGGATTCGCCCGCGTCGCTGCTTGAGAAACTGATCGCATACGAAGCGGTGCATGAGATCCGTAGTTGGGATGATCTCAAGAACCGGTTGGCAGCCGATCGGCGTCTGTTTGCTTTCTTCCATCCAAGAATGCCGGACGAGCCGCTTATCTTCGTGCAGGTTGCGCTGGTCAACGGGCTGGCGGGCAACGTCAACGCCCTGCTCGATGAGTCCGCACCGGTCACGGACCCCACAGAGGCTGATACTGCGATTTTTTATTCCATTACCAATGCGCAACGGGGGCTCGTCGGCATTAGTTTTGGTGGCTTTTTGATCAAGCGGGTCGTTGATGAACTGCAGGCTGAATTCTCTAAGTTAAAAACCTTTTCGACCCTATCGCCAATTCCGGGATTTGCACGATGGGTGCGCCGTTCCTTGGAGGATGGTACCGCCGCAATCGTCGACGACGAAGATCTCAAGGCTTTAAATGAGTTGTTTGGTTTGGAGGATGAAGGATTGCTGTTAACTGGTCTGTTTGATGATACCAGTTGGGCGACCGACGCATCGAAACAAGCACTCGTTGAACCGGTGCTCATAAAGCTTTGCGCCCGCTATCTATTGCGCGAGAAGAACCGGCTAGGACGTGCGGCGGATCCCGTAGCACATTTTCATCTGACAAACGGAGCACAAGTGGAACGGTTGAACTGGCTTGCCGACGCGTCAGCACAGGGCCTATCGCAATCCGCTGGAATGATGGTGAATTACTTATACAATCTTTCGAAAATCGAAACGAACCATGAAGGTTACACTGGTGACGGTGAGGTTTCTGCTTCGACTTCCGTTAACCGATTATTAAAAA
>CAYYUG010000013.1:0-62453 GCA_964474755.1 uncultured Rhodospirillaceae bacterium
GGGCTCCGAATAGGTCTTAGGTCCACCTTGCGCGTGGGTATACGTCGTATCAAGATCAATGATGTCGCGAATGTTAGCAGTTTCATCAATAATCATACTGAACCAATGCGCAACGGATCGCATGGTCAATAGGCTTTCCCGTAGAGCCGCCGTGCGGCGCTCGCGTCCCGCCTCAATGCGCTTTGCGATGGCGACTTCACCCTCGCGGGATAGTAATTTCACGCTGCCCATTTCACGAAGATACAAGCGGACAGGATCATCGGTGAGAGCTTGATCGTCTAGATTGCCGATCGGCGCCGTTTTTACGGCTGGTTTTACCTCCTCGGATTCAGAAACGTCATCAGACGCACTATCGTCTACAACGTCGATACCCATTTCGGACAACGTTGCCATCATGTCTTCGATTTGTTCGGACGACACCTGTCCTTGCGGGAGGACTCGATTGAGCTGGCTCAATGTTATGCTGCCAAGCTCTTTGCCGGCAGCCAGCAGCTTTTCCGTCTCCTGACCGATGTCGTCTATAGCCAGCGTGGCCTGTGTTGTGTCTGTTTGATCGTGACTTTGCGTTTGCTCTATCGCTAATTCCATGATTTTCCGTTTTTTGTGCTGCACAATGCTAACGTCGTCGACCCCGATATTTGCGGCGCCGAACGATGGAATTGCGAGCTTACTCCCCAAACCAAAGATAGTTTTTTATGCGTCAAACGGCCGCAACATTGGCTCCACACTACGCATAGGAAAAGAGAATATTTTCAATATTTATTATTGTTTTTGCAAATATATAAAAATCGACCGAATTCCGCTGCTTCCAGCCGATATATCTTTATTCTACGTATCTTTATTCTATCAAACGATCGTTACGATATTGTGCCACCGTCGCATCGAGGCCGCTTAGGGCATCTTGAAGGGCTTCGTCATCCATGTCTTCGGTGTGCACGGCGTAGACTGGGTATGAGAAGACCGGGGCGTTCGGGACTTTGCGCAGAGTGCCGTTTTGTAAATAAGGCGCGCAAATTCGTCTTGGGAAGTACCCCGCTGCGCTAGCCCGGACTAAATAGTCTATCCCCAAGACACCAAGATCCAACGAAATGTGTGGTCGACTGATGTCGGGAAAGTTCAACGCATGGTCGCTGCGGAATTCCGGTCCCCAATTTACGAAGACGTAATCTTCGCCCAACATCGGGTCCTTCGCCCCAGGGCTGGCCACCAAGATCATATCGTCATTGAACAATTTTCTTACCTGCAAACCACCGCGTTGTTGGGGTCGATACATGACGGCAATGTCAAGAGAGCCTTCAAGTAGGTTGTGCATCAAAATGTCGTTGTAGCCGACTTCGCATTTAATCGAGATCGCGGGCGCCTCGGCATGCATCCAGGCGAGCCAGGCGACGAGAAAGCTACCCCAGATGCTCACCTGCCCACCTACGCGCAAAATCGCTGCAGTGTTTTCGCCGACGCCAACCTCAAGGCAAGCCTGATCCCAAATGCGGGCAAGGGCGACTGCGTGCTTGGCGAACTCGCGGCCGGTCTTTGTCAGGGACGCGCCATTTTTGTTACGAGCGAAGACCTTGACACCCAGCTGCTCTTCTAGAGCACGAATACGCATACTTACCGTCGACTGAGTGACGTGTACATGGGCCGCGGCAGAGACGAAGCTGCCCGTCTCGACAACTGCTAAAAATGTCCGAATAATTGTAATGTCCATCTTCGGGTCCATTTAACGTGTAACTAAAATAATATTCGATAATCGAATTTAATTTAGCAATTGAATTCGAGTTTTCTTTAAATGAACAAAATCCCAAATTTTCCCGTTTGCGCAGACAGTGTTGATAGATTTGCCCCATTGGGCGCAAAATGTGTCTACCTGCCGAGGGATATCTAAACTTTTCACCGGGTGCGCGTGCCGTGAAAGTTAAATGCATGAGTTTGACGACCGAAATGCAGACGCCATCGATGCTGGACCGGGCGGTGCGGGGGCGCAAGGCTTGGCGTCGTGACACTTTGTGCCGCGACAATTGGTTCGTGCCGTTTCCCAATTCGTGTCTATCCGAGATCGCTGCCGTCATCGATAAATTGCGCGTCAATCCGGTGCCGGTGATCGCGCTTGACTGCGACGAATACGAACTCGAGGCATGTCACCGTTTTATGAAGCGTGTGCGTGCCGGGCTTGCGAAGGGCGTTGGGTTTGCCATCGTAGATAAATTGCCTGTCGATCGATATTCGAAAGAGGAACTCACGTCGATTTACTGGTTGTTGAGCAAGATGATTGCTCGGCCCGTCGCCCAATCTTTCGACGGGACTTTGCTCTACGACGTGCATGATACTGGTAAGAAAATCGCCCCCCGCACCCGTGGGGATAAGACTAACCAAAAGCTTGCCTGGCATACGGATTATGGTTTTAACTATCCGCCTCCTTTCTTCGGGCTTATGATGTTGCGTTCAGGCAAGACCGGTGGCGAGAGCGCCGTCGTCAGTTTGGGGCATGTGCACAACGAAATGCGCCGTCATTATCCGGGACAGCTGGCGCGCCTCTACAAACCCTTTTATTGGAACCGCCAGGGGGAACACCCGCCTGGCGACCAGATCACCAGCGTCAATCCAATTTTCCGCTATGACGGGGACCGGCTGCGCGCCCGGGTCAATTTTCGCCTCCTTCAAGTGGGCTATCAATTGAAAGGCGAACTGATGGATGATGAGGGCGTTGCAGCACTTGAAGCGCTCTATACGGTGATGGACGATCCAGCGAACCATTTTGTTTTCACGCTCGAAGCTGGACAAATCCAGTATCTGAACAATTGGTGGTGCGCTCACCAGCGTTTGGACTATGTTGATTTTGAAGAACCGGACAAGCGTCGGCATCTCGTTCGCATTTTTCTGCGCAACGAAGGTTTACGCAGCTATATGGGGTGAGGGAAGCATGCCGAATTGTCTGACCAATCAGCAGATCGCTGATTACCGTAGCGACGGTTATTTGTTTCCGGTGGCGGCGATGGGCGAGAGGGAAGCGGCCCGCTATTTTGGTCTGCTGCAGGAATATGAAGAGAAATTAGGTGGCTTGGTGAGTTCGGTTGGCGGTGCTGCGCGTTTCAAGAACCATTTGCTGCTGACCTGGGCGAATGATCTTGTTCGCCATCCCGTGATCCTTGATGCGGTGGAAGATCTGATCGGTCCGGACATCCTCTGCTACACCAGCACATTCTTCGTGAAGGAGCCAAATAGTTTGGAGGTGGCCGCTTGGCACCAGGACGCTACATATTTTGGTCTACAGCCGCATGACCACGTCACGGCGTGGTTGGCATTCACTGAGTCGACGCCGGAAAGCGGCTGCCTTGAATTCCTGCCAGCGCGGAATGCGCATCGCCAGCACAAGCACCTAAACGATGCGGTCGAGTATAGCGTCAACGGCGGTAAGCAGGCGATTGTGGAGAATTTGAATGTAGACGGTGCCGTAATGGCACCCCTCCGACCAGGAAACTTCTCGCTTCACAATACTTTGTGCATTCATCGCTCTGCACCGAACCGATCGAAGAAACGGCGTATTGGCATTGGTATCAGCTACGTACCGACCAGTGTCAAACATATCGGCACCCACCGGATGCCGGCGATGTTGGTCCGGGGTATGGACAAATATGGACATTTTGCGCTGGAGCCCGATCCCGTGTGCAACCTCGACGATGCAGCCCGCACAGCGCATGAAGAATCCTACAAGGCCTATCGGGCAAATTACAACGAACAGCTAGCGTGGCACCACGAGGGCCGAAGCCACTGATCAGTGCGTCGTATAGCCGCCGTCGATGATAAGGTCTGTGCCCTGCATATAGGTCGCGTCGGTTGCGGCGAGATAGAAAGCTAATTCTGCGATTTCCTCCGGTTCGCCGAACCGCCCGGATCGCAGATAGGTGCCTCGTGTGTTGATGTAGTCTGGGTCCTTTTCCAGCCGGTCGAGGATCGGTTGGGTCAGGATTGGGCCAGGGCTGATCGAGTTGACGATGATATTTTCCTCGCCTAGTTCGAAGGCCATGGTCTTCGTCAAATGGATCAGCGCCGCCTTTGTCAAGCCGTAGATCGCACGCTTGTCGAAAGCTACGGACCCCATCTGGCTGGCAATATGAATGATCCGGCCGCCGCCCTGCTTGCGCATCGCCGGCAGCACTGCCTGGCTGGCAAAAAACGCGGCAGCGACATTCACAGCGACGATCTTATCGAACTCCGTTCGGCTAAATTCGCCGAATGGCTTATGATCGCGGATACCCGCATTGTTGACTAGGATGTCGATCTGTCCATGTGTCTCTAGGGCAATTTCGATCATGGCCTCCGGCGCCCCTGGTTCTGCCAGGTCCAACTGTCCAGACTCGATCTTGGCGCCATTGGGGCTGAGGCCGCGGCAGGTTTTCACCGCTTCGCTCAGCTGTTGCTCAGTTCCTTCCGCGACGAGATACAGGGCAGCCCCCTCTGCTGCGTAGCGCCGTGCGATCGCGTTGCCGATGCCTTTCGGGGTCGAGGCGCCGGTAACAACCGCGACCTTACCGTTCAATCCATCTTTTAAACCGCTCATGGTCTCGCCCCTTAGTTCCGCCAGTCCGTGCTGATGTCTTGGTCGACCTTTCGAATCATAGCCGGCCACTGCATGTTCTTGGACGCAAAGCCATTCTTTCCAAAAAGCTTTGCCGCCAGGTTAATCGTCTCTTCTTGTACCTTCTTGTCGGGCAACTTCAGCTTCTGACCCATGCTTAGGATGTCGACCTGGTACTGGCAGGCCATTTCCATGCGATACATCCAGAAGAACGCCTCGCCAATGGTTTCGCCAACCGTCAGTAACCCGTGATTACGCAGCACCAGGATCCGGGCATCGGCCAGATGTTCGACGATGCGCGCCCGCTCGTCATGATCCAGCGCCACAGATTCGTAGTCGTGGTAGGCGACGAAGGGGATGAGGGTCAGCGCCTTCTGGTGATAAGGCAGAAGCCCATCTTCCATGCAAGCGACTGCGTTTCCCGCGCGAGTGTGTGTGTGCAGCACCGCATTCATTTTGTCCGATGACATATGAACCGCAGAATGAATTGTGAAGCCAGCTGGGTTGATGGGTAGTGTGCTATCGCTCAGCATATTACCGCCTTCGTCAACCTTGACGAGGGAGGATGCGGTGATTTCGCTGAACAGCATGCCGTAGGGATTGAGCAGGAAGTGGTCCGTACCGGGTACACGCAGCGATACATGGGTCCCAAATAGATCACTCCAACCGTAATAGTCCACCAGTCGGTAGCAAGCGGCGAGATCACAGCGGGCCTCCCACTCCTCTGGGCTGTACTCGCTGGGCACGGGGCCATATTTGCTTAGTCCTGCAGAGGACATAGAAATTCCTTTCATAGGGCGAAACGCAGTGCGTTGCGAGAATAGCCGCCAGTGGCCTTGCGCCAAAGCGTGCCAGTCAGACGCCCCCGCGCATCCAGGAAAGATAGGCAGCGACGCCAGCACGTACATCGGTTTTCGGATCAAAGCCAAGGTCGCGTTCCGCGGCAGTAATGTCCATTGGTGTCCGGGTCGTTGTCGTCGTCGCTGCATCGGTTCCGAAGGCGATATCAGCTCCTGGGATCAGATCGGATACGATTGCCGCCAGCTCAGCGTCACTGGTCATCCCGCGGTTACTTATGTTGTAGGCAGCCAGCGGCGTATCCTGCACATCGAGAGCCAAGGCAAGCGCTTCGATTACATCGTCGCGATAGACATATTGGTAACGGGTATTGCCATCGCCGTCCGGTCGCGATGGATTCCCAGCGAGCGCATCCTCCAGCAGCGTCTTTACGAAAGATTGCGTGCTTCGGCCAGGACCATAGACCCGCCCAATGCGCAAAGCGATCCCGTTGAGCCCATGTTCGGCACGATAGGCGTGGATCAGCGCGTCACCAGCGGCTTTACTGGCACCATACACATCTACGGGCCGAAAGGGTCCTGTTTCTGTTAGCTGCGTATCACTGTCGACCCATCCGTAGGCCGCAATGGAGGAACAATGAACGAACCGCTTGATGTTGAAGTGACGTGCGAGGTCCATCAGTTGCACCGTTGCAGTGATGTTGATGGCGCAGACATCGAGCGGCCGGTCCGGTGCAACCATCGGGCCGGATATGCCACCGCAATGCACAACGCCATCAAAACCGTATCGTTCGAAAAGCTCTTGCAACGTCTTGCCGTTGCGTAATTCGCCCATCTCGACCGCGTAACCTGGATCGCCGCCAGTGGGTAGACCGAGATCGAACCCGACGACGTCGCGTCCTTCCACGGAGAGTTTTTGGGCGAGGGCCCGACCGAGCATGCCATTCGTGCCGGTAACAAGAATTTTGCTGAGTTTTTCTGTCATGGATCGTTCGTCTAGCGGTTAGATGCGTTAGCATGACCCGGCACTAGTAGCAGACGCAAATGTGCGAGGGGAAGGAAGTGGCGCCGTGACGATCCATCAACGTGTCTGGCGTATGGCGGGACCGATTATCCTGTCTAATGTGTCAGTGCCGTTACTCGGCGCTGTGGACACAGCTGTCGTTGGTCATCTACCGGAAGCCTATTACATCGGAGCCGTGGGCGTCGGTGCGGTGATCTTCAGTTTTATCTTTTTTATTTTTAACTTCCTCCGCATGGGCACGACGGCGCCAACAGCGCAGGCGGTGGGTGCTGACGATTGGGCGGAAGTACGGGCCATGTTGGGACGCGCCTGGTTTCTCGCGTTGTTGATTGGCACCGGTCTGATTCTGCTGCAATTGCCGATCGTGACCTTCGCGATTTGGATAGTAGAGGCGTCCGATGAGGTCGAGGTTTTGGCCGAGCGCTATTTCCTGATCCGGATCTGGGCGGCGCCCGCGGCGCTGTCGACATACGCAATCATCGGCTGGTTCTACGGGATGCAGGAAACCCGTATTCCATTAGTCCTGCAGGTCGGGATTAATGTCGTCAATATCCTGCTTGATCTGCTGTTCGTCTTTGGTTTTGGCTGGGGGGTTGAAGGCGTCGCCGCCGCGTCGCTGATAGCGGAATATGCCGGGGTATGCGTCGCGGTCTATTTTGTGCACCGGCACCTGAAACATTTGCCGCTGGCCCGGAACCGGGTGCGTATCTTTGATTTCACAAAAATAAAACTCATCCTCACCTTCAACAGCTTCATATTTTTGCGGACCCTATGCGTTGTATCCGGCACTGCCATATTCATGACTCAGGGTGCGAAGCTGGGCGATGTCCCATTGGCTGCCAACCACGTCCTGTACAATTTAATGTTGATCACCTCGTTTGGCCTCGATGGGCTGGCGAACACAGCGGAAGCGTTGATCGGTCAGGCGATCGGACGCGGTGATCGCGGCGCCTTCGATCGGGCGGCCCGAGCCGTCCTGCTCTGGTCTGGCGTGGTTGGGGTGGTTAACTTTTTGATTTATTGGCTCTTCGGTTCGGCGATTATCGCGTTGCTGACAGATATCGAGGCGGTCCGGATGGCTGCGGCTGTCTATTTGCCCTGGGCTATTGTGATGCCACTAATTTCCGTTTGGGCTTTTACCTTCGACGGCATCTTTCTGGGCGCCGGCCGCGCCCGCACTATGCTCTCCTGTATGCTGTTTTCCTTCGTCGTGTATATGGTGGCAATGTTTACTTTGTTGCCCGCCTACGACAATCACGCACTCTGGTTGGCGCTGAACGTGTTCCTTGGGTTCCGGGGCCTCACCTTGATGTTGTGCTATCCTCGTTTGCGCCGGGAGCTGAAAAAACCAATGCTCAGTCGTTGATTGCAAATTCAGGTGCTGCCCGTCATTTTAAATATTCACTATTCACCACGACCCTGACCCTCCCGGTTCATGAATAACGCTAGCTTGCAACCTCCCATGTCTCGCCCGGTGCTGCGCAAGAACGCGTTGCTGGTCGCGCTCGGTTCCGTTGCGGGACTGACAGTGCTGTTTTTCACCGTACGGCCGGTTCTTCCAGTGGCGTGGTCCACGCCGGGTAGTCCTGAGCTCTATCTGACCGGCGTGCTTGGCGCGATACTATGTCTAACTCCCTTTGCCTTCTCGATCGCCAAACGGTCCGGCATGACGGAGAGCCCGCCTGCCTGGTTCATCGCCCACGTTTTAGCTGCAATGGTTGGCGTGGCGCTTTTGGTCGTTCATTCCGGGCTGTATGTGCGGCGACCCCCCGCACTGCTTTTGGCCGGCGGCTTGTTTTTGGTGCTGCAAGGAACCTGGGTGCGGGCCTATTTTGCGCACCATGTGTCTGGCGTGTTTGGGAGTAAGTATGAGGCGATCATTGGAACTGGCTCAGTGGACAAGGTTCAGCTGCAAAATATCATCGAGGCGAAGGTGGTGTTGCTGTCCCAGCTCGATCGGGGCGCAGATGAAGCGTTGTTCTCGCCAACCCTGTCGCACTGGATTCGGTATCCAATTTTGAGTTTTCAGTACACGAAACTGGCGAGAGTGGAGGAAAATCTCATCGGCCAACGCCGCGCAATATCTCCAGTGCTGGGCTATTGGCGCGCCTTGCATATTGGGATCGCGTTTTTGTTCCTGATAGGTTTGTTCGTGCATGTGGTGACGGTGACGTTTTTCGCCGGCTATGTGGCCGGTGGTAGTCCGATCACTTGGTGGCATCTCGCCGCTTTGGGGGGGCCATGAGCCGTATTTCCCTGATGATAGACATGGCCCGCTGTATCGGCTGCAAGAGCTGTGAGGCGGCGTGCAAGCAGGAGCACGGGCTGGGACCACACGAATACCGTAACAAGGTGCTTTGGTTGGAAACGCCGGGTACGCCGTATGTCGATCTCTTGACCGTCAGCTGCCAGCATTGCGAACGGCCCGCCTGTCTGCGGGCCTGTCCGGTCAACCCGAAGGCGATCCACAAGGATCCGGAAACCGGTGTCGTCGCTGTGAACGAAGACCGGTGCACTGGATGCGGCGAATGCGTCACGGCCTGTCCTTACGGTGCGATGGGTTTCGATCCGATCGATCATCATGCGGTGAAATGCGACCTGTGTGCTGACCGCCGTGGTCGCGGCGAAACGCCGGCCTGCGCCAGCGTCTGCCCGACCACCGCCATTCGTTTCGGCGAGCGAACGGATCATCTCGCTGCCGTCGCGCAAGAGGGTCGTGAGCCGATCGATCACGATCATTTTCTGATGGGGCCAGCGACGGTCTACCTGCCGTCGGAACGACCACAAAGCGAGTATGAGGCGTTGCCAAAGCTCATCGCTTTGATGGAAGATCAGTCGAGCCGCGATCCCCTGAAGACGGTGACCCGCGAGGGGCCCTATGGTGCGGACCGTGAGATGCGTACACCGGACCGCGTGGTGCCTGGCTCATGCAATGTCTGCTTCAACGGCTGCCCAGTGAAGTTTCATATTAAGGACGACAAGGTCGTCGGCATCACGGGCAATGACGAGGACCCCGCGTTCAAGGGTCATATTTGCCCAAAATCGCAGATGACCCTGCAGCTCTATAACAATGAACGCCGACAGACACGGCCGATGAAGCGAGTTGGTCCCAGAGGCTCCGGGCGTATGGAACCTGTGACCTGGGAGCAGGCGCTGGATGAAATTGCCACAAAGCTGATGGAATTGCGTGACCGCTACGGTCCGGAGACATTGGCGCTCTTCTCCGGCACTCGCTCCGGCATTATCACAAATAACGGGTATGTCCGCTTATTCCAACAGATGTGGGGGACGCCTAACCAGGAGAGCACAGAGCCTTATTGTTCCTCTACCAAAAACCTGACCTTCGGCATGGTGCAAGGCAATCGAGCTTTGTCCAACACCTACACGCCGACCGACATTGGTAGCGCGGAACTTTTTGTCTATATCGGCGACAATCAGGCGGAAACGCGGCCGGTCTATTTCGGCATGATCAACGAGTGGCGGCGGCAGAGTGGCGCGCGCATGGTCGCCATCGATCCGCGTCTCAGCGCTACTGCGAACAAGGCGGATGAATGGTTGGCGATCCGCTCCGGCACTGACATGGCACTGGTTCTGGCCATGATCAACCACATCTTTACTAAAGGTCTGCACGATACCCATTTCTGCGAGAACTGGATGGAGGGCTGGGAGTGCTGGCGCGACTATCTCGATCTGCAGGGTTACACGCCTGCTTGGGCCGAGCCTATTACGGATATTCCTCAGGAAAAAATCGAGGAACTTGCCGAGGCAATCGCGACCGTCGATGGCTGCATGATCTACGGTAGCCGGGGCATCAATCAGCACTCGAACGGGACGCAAACCAACCGGGCGCTGATGTTTCTGGCCGCGATGACGGGCAACTGGGGACGCCCTGGCGGTGGTTATTTTAACATTTCATCGGCTATGTTTATCCAGGCGAACGCGCCGCAGGGTCGTCAGGTCACTCCGGATCGACCGGCAGTGGGCCGCACCCAATCGGCCTGGCTACGCGCTATGACCGAGGGCGAGCCTTACCGCATCTCAGCTATGATTGGCTCGAATAATCCTTTCTCGCTTTGGCCGTCACAGGAACATGTCCGCGCGGCAGCGCAGGCGCTAGATCTATACGTCCATATAGGTCTTTTCGAAAACGAAGCGAACCAGTACGCGGACTACGTCCTGCCAGTGGCGAGCGGGGTTGAGAAGGGGGGCATTAGCCGTGCGTCGGAGGAGCGTCGCATTGTCTGGAACGATAAGTTGATTGAACCACCTGGCGAGGCCCGCGCGGATGGTTGGATCTGGATCGAGCTAGGCAAGCGTCTTGGGTTTGGTGACGTGCTGAAGGACGAATACAAGGATACGAGCGTTTTCTGGGACGATATGTGCGCCGGCAGCGCCTTCCTGCGTGGCTGCACGTCGGAGGCGTTCCGGGCCAGTCCGACGCGGACCCTGCGCTTCCCAATGGATGAGAACGGTGTTGCGCCGGAAACTCTTTATCGAGAAGGTACGACGGCACTCGGCCAGCCCGAAGGCAAGCGGTTCCCGACCGAAACTGGCAAACTCGAATTCTGGACCGAAGAACAAGAGGCGGCCTTCGCCGAATTAGGCCTGTCCGCCTTGCCAGAATTCTACAGCGAGCGGGAGCAACTCATCGAACTACCCTATATTGAGCGTGAGGGTGACCTAGGGGAAATAGAGCAACCCACCATGTTCTCGGAGCGGCGCACCTATGGTCGCCCGGCGCGCATCGTTCAGGGCTCGAATGATTCACCAGGCGCACAGCTGCGGGCACAAGGCTTCGATACAGAACTAGTCACCGGGCGCCCGCCAGCGCCACACTTCCATTCCTGGACACATGACTTCTGGCAGGCGCAGGAAATGTGGCCGGACCTTTATGTACAGATCCATCCAGATAAGGCTGCCAAGTTGGGTATCACGGATGGCGCGGTGGCACGGGTCGAGACGACGGATGGTGTGATCGAAGCGCGTGCATGGGTACGCGAAGGCATCCGGCCCGCCACGGTCTATATCCCGCTCGGTTGGGGTGAGAAGCAGCCTTACAACCCGTGGCGACCGGTTAATTACCTAACCGACCATACCCAACGTGATCCCATGGCTGACCAAACTAATTTGAAGACGAGGCTGTGCAAAGTATCGGCCGTATAGGCGGGCGCTAACGTGATTTAACATCCGTGCCGGGCATCCTTGCAGGTTGCCTAGAATTTGCCTAGCTAAAGGGCTTGAAAGGCACGTTTGATCGGCAATGCGGTCATCGGCTAAGCAAATAATTTCCTTGGTGCGACTTTAAAGCCTATTTCTGCCTGTATGGTACGAGCCCCGGTGTTGCGTAAAAGTTAAGCTTCATCGTGACGGATAGCAGTCGCTATGAGATCGATGGCGACCCGCGACGGTGAAATGTTCAATTTTAACACTGGCGATTTAATGGCCTTGCGCCAAGATCACTCGCGATGGCAACCCGCTGCCATGCTATGGCGCGACCCACGGTCTGCCGTATAAGGAGGCTGGACATAAGGGGGAGAACGCATGAGCGATCGCATCAAGCTGGGCACGGCATTGCCTTTAACCGATATTGGGTATGACCCGAAAACGGTGACCGCCTTCGCCCAGACGGCGGAAGCGCTGGGTTATGATCACTTGACCGGGACCGATCACGTGCTGGGCGTGAATGTCGCGAACCGCCCCGATTGGGATATGAGCCGTAACACCTCCGCCGATGTGTTCCATGATCCCTTCGTTCTGTTTGGTTTCCTGTCGAACGTGACAGAACGGATTGAGTTCTCCGTCCAGGTTCTGATCCTGGCGCAGCGTCAGACGGCGCTGGTCGCGAAACAGGCGGCGTCGCTCGATGTGCTGTGCGGTGGCCGCTTCCGGCTTGGGGTTGGGATTGGTTGGAATAAGGAAGAGTTCGTCGCCCTAAACGAGAATTTTCACGACCGTGGCAAACGCTCAGAAGAGCAGGTCGAAGTGATCAAGAAGCTCTGGGCTGAAGACCATGTCACCTTCAAAGGTAAGTGGCATCAGATACCGGACGCGGGCATTAATCCACGGCCGCTTAACGGCAAAATTCCCCTGTGGTTTGGCGGCCATGTCGACGCGACCTTGCGGCGCACAGCGAAATACGGCGACGGCTGGATTATGCTGTCGCATCCTGCCGGTACAGAAGCGGTTGCGTTGTTCGATAAACTGCGCGGCTTTGCAGCCGATGAAGGCCGTGACCCGGCCGCTATGGGGATCGAAATCTGGACTTCGATCGCCGAAGGTGGACCGGAGGAATGGCGTGCCGAGGCCCAGTTCTGGAAAGAGGCGGGCGTCTCCCACATCACGGTCAATAATGCCCGAGAGCGTGCGCACCACAAACGTATCCAGGGCAGCAGCTTTTCCGATCACGTTTCCGGCATCGAACGCTATCGCGAGGCCGTCGCTGACATCCTGTAAAGACGGCTGGACTAGCACCGAGGATTTCATCTGTGTCTCAAGATCGCTTGCTCTTCACGCCCCTCCAACTGCGAGGTGTGACCCTACCTAATAGGGTCGTTGTGTCGCCGCTATGCATGTACTCTGCTGAGGACGGTCTAGCAACCGACTGGCAGTTTGCGCACCTTAGTACCTTCGCGCGAGGCAAGGCCGGGTTAGTTTTTACCGAGGCGACGGCAGTCGAACCTCGCGGTCGTATAACGCCGGGTTGTCTTGGTATTTGGACTGATGAACAGGCCGAGGCGATTAAGAAGACGGCGCATTTCATTGAAGAGATGGGCTGTGTGCCGGGCATGCAGATCGCTCATGCTGGTCGCAAAGGTTCGGCAGAGCCGCCTTTCCGCGGCGGCACCCCCTTGGCCCCCGATCATCCGGATGCTTGGCCGACTGTCGGCCCTTCAGCTGATCCAGTCAGTGATGGATGGCCGGTACCGCAGGCGCTGGAAATCGGCGAGATTGCGCAGATCGTCGAGGCTTTCGCCGCCGCCGCGCACCGCGCCGCCGAAGTCGGGTTCAAAGTTATCGAGGTCCACGGCGCGCATGGCTATCTGATCCAGAGTTTTTTGTCGCCACTGGGTAACAAACGCAACGATACCTATGGCGGTGACATCCATGGGCGCATGCGGTTCGCCCTAGAGGTAGCGGAGGCGGTGCGGGCCGCTTGGCCGGACGAACTTCCGCTGTTCTATCGCATCTCCGCTATTGATACACCGACGGAAGGCTGGTCGATGGAGGATTCAGTCATTCTGGCGCGCGAACTGGCTGTACGCGGCGTCGACGTGGTTGATTGCTCCGCCGGCGGCATTCGCGGTGCGGCGGCTTTCCGTGCGAACGATGCGGGCAAGCCTTTTGGCAAAGGCGCGGAGCGCCCGCCAGGCTTCCAGGTACCCTACGCCGACCGGATACGCAAAGAGGCTGCGGTCAAGACCATGGCAGTCGGCGTTATAGTCGATCCGCATCAAGCAGAAGCTATTTTGAAGGAAGGCCGCGCCGATCTCGTCGCACTGGGTCGAGAAATTATGTACAACCCTTTCTGGACGTTGCACGCGGCGCAAGCGTTAGATGCTGACCCGGATTGCGCGATGTGGCCTAATCAATACGGCTGGGCGGTGCAACGCCGTCGCGAAATAATCGCGCAGAATGAAGGAACAATTTAAAGCAATGCGACCCCAGACCGGGCGCAGTCCTCGTCCTCCTCCGCCGTACCGCCTCCGACGCCACATGCGCCGATGGTGATACCGTCGCGGATGATCGGGACGGCCCCCTGTCCCAGCATCATATGATCGCCTTCCGCAGCGACAATGCCACGTAGGGTGGGGTGGTTAGCCCGCTCAGTTAAATCACCGCTGGGCCTCCCGAATGCGGCAGAGGCAATCGCTTTACCCTGACTACCGAAACTGCCTGCCCACATTGCGTGGGTCATGCGTTGGAACGCGACCAACCGTCCGCCACCATCGCAGATGGCGACATTGATTTTGATGCCGATCTCTTCCGCTTTCACGATCGCACCCGCCGCGATCCTGTTGGCTTCTTCCAGGGTGACATTCATGGGACAAAACCCTCCGCTATGTTTCCAGTAATTACTGACATGCAGCGTAGCGTCGTTATCACAGCGTGCAATCGAAATTCAGCAGCGGCTGCTTGGCGGGAGTTATTTCATCAGAACGGCGGATGATTATTTCGACGGTCCATTCGCATTGTAATTATCGTCTGCTAAGCAAATATCGAGCCGTGCCTTCACATCTGGCTATTAGTCTTTGAGGGTCGAGAATCAGGCAGTGTCCTGGTTCAATCCCTAGAATATAAGAAAGTTGTAAAAGGTCTTTCGTAGAGGAAGCTGAGATGAGGGACAGTACCGCGAGACTTCGTTTTGATAGTATTGCCGCAGCACGCGTTGGAAGCGCAGATCGGGCATCGTAAGGACGGTCATGATAAAAATCGCTTTCGTTGCGGTTTGCGTGAGCTCCAGTGATTTTGTGACCAAATATGTCCGATCTCGAGCACGCTATCGCCGGAATGCATATACATGAAAGTCATATGCCCCCCAGTAGGTTTGTTACGATCGTGTGTCACAGTGTTGGCGCAAATGTGGGTGTGATACGCACACTAACCGGCCAAGGTTTTCCGGTAAGTATTTCTAGATGGCACACCCGACTAAGGCCTTCTGGGTCGCCTCTGAGATTGGTTAGTCCAAGAACCTAGCCCTAAGTAAGTTGTTGATAGCGCGACCATTGAGGTGTCGGTCGAAGTAATGAGCTTTAGCGTTAGCTATGGCTGCTATTTTTGTTCAGTTCGGCCATGTCGGCGGCAAATGGCCTCAAGTGAAGGGTCAATTGGTCATATTTTTGTGACGAATTAATGGGCTTGCCTCGCCGAGATCCAATTGCGAGGTTGCCGAAACAGCCATGCAAAGGAGTACCAGGATGCAATCGATCGATGGAAAGGTCGCTTGGGTTACCGGGGCCGGCACCGGTATTGGCAGGGGCGGAGCCATGGTTCTGGCGAGCGCGGGGGCTAAGATCATCCTTTCCGGCCGACGAGAGGAGCCGCTTGAGGATACACAAATGCGGATCGCCGATGCAGGTGGCGAGGCGGTGATTGAACCACTCGACATCAGCGATGCTAATGCGGTCTATGCTGTCGCTGATGCGATTAAAGAGCGATTCGGCCGGCTTGATATCCTGGTCAACAGCGCTGGGCTAAATATTCCCAACCGTCGCTGGAAGGTTGTCGAGGCGGAAGGTTGGCGCTCAGTCATCGATATAGATTTGAACGGCGCGTTTTATTGCTCACATGCGGCACTTCGTATCATGCGTGAGCAGCGCGATGGTCTCATAATTAACATCTCCTCGCTGGCAGGGCGGCGGGTTAGTACTGTTTCCGGCGCCGCCTATACGGCGGCGAAGCACGGTCTAAACGCGATGAGCGAAAGTCTCAATTTGGAAAACTGCCATCTGGGCATTCGTGCCTGCGCTATCTGTCCAGGCGATGTCGCCACCGATATTTTGGACAGGCGACCTTTCCCCCCAACGGCGGAGGCCCGCGAGCGCATGATCCAGGAGAAAGAGATGGGGGAAACGATTCTGTTCGTTGCGCAGATGCCGCCACATGTCTGCATTAACGAACTGGTTATCTCGCCGACCTGGAACCTGAGCTATATCGGCGGCACACCCGATCGTGAAATTCCGCGCGACGATTGAGTAGGAGTTAGAAGTATGGAAGTTGGTATCGTTTTGCCGGGTTCGGCGAAAACGCCGCCGGAACTTATCATCAATGCGGCTATCGCTGTCGAGGAACGCGGCTTCCATTCTGTTTGGGCGCCCGAACATGTGGTGTTCTTCGAACAGTACAAGTCGCAATATCCCTATGCGGAGGATGGCAAGCTGCGCGGCTTCGACGGCGGTATGATCGAGCCCTGGACCCTGCTGAGCTTTATTGCGGCGCATACCAAGAGGGTCCGTCTCGGCTCGTCGGTCTGCCTCATCCCGCAGCGTAATCCGGTTTATACCGCGAAGCAGATCGCCGATCTTGACTTTCTGTCTGGTGGGCGCGTTGACGTCGGTGTGGGGGTAGGTTGGCTTAAAGAAGAATTTGACGTCCTGCAGGTGCCGTTCGAACACCGCGGCGCTCGGGCTCGGGATTATATGCGCGTCATGCAGGCCCTTTGGACACAGGATCTGTCGTCCTATGAGGGTGACTTCTATAGCCTGCCGCCCTGCACGCAGAACCCAAAGCCGGTTCAGGATCCCCATCCGCCCTTTATTTTCGGGGGTGAGAGTACACCGGCGTTGCGCCGCGTCGCCGATTTTGGAGGCGGTTGGATGGGCGCGAGCATGCTGCCGGAAGACATGCCGGCTAAACTGGCGGAGCTCGATACACTCTTGGAGGAACGTGGCCGCAAACGTTCTGATATCAAACTCCTAGTGATGCCAAACCAGCGACCGGAAGCCGATCTGTTCCCGCGCTATCAGGAACTGGGTGTCCAACAGGTAGTGCACCTCTTGCCTCTCAAGCATATCGATGACGTAAAGGCACGGCTCGACCGCATTGCCCAAATGGCGTTCAGTTAGTTCAGCCTTGGGTCCTCCAAGTGTCTGGCAGGTATACACTGTGGTGATTAACCGGAATTAGTTTTGTCTCGCTTAGGGTGAGGAAGAAACCTATCCCGCGTGCCCTTAGAAGGCTTCTCTAAGGCCGTCGTGTGATCTGATTGCGAAGACTGCGGCGGCCAACGTATGGAATTGATCTGAACGATATGCGCATCTGGCAGTGACGTGCGCGGGCCAAGTATGCCGAGATGCTGGAATTCGGCATCTTGAGGACGCCGAGTTAACAATTGCTAAAACCAAATGCATACCAATGCCGATTGCCCCGTTCTTCTCCGTTTCCACTTTCGGTATTCATATTGGTTAGGGCTAAGCGCAGATACCGATTGACCAAGCGGGAACCTCCATCGGCGTCAATACGTGCTTCATGCGGCTTGCAGTGGCTATCTAGCAGTGCAGATGGAGCAGCTCGTCTTTTATCAAGGTTGAGCAAAAGGGTTTAATGCATCAGACGAATGGTGGGAGTGCCTACCCAGCGATGCACGGCCTGCTGTTGGCTCAGGCGGTGGCGCGTTTCGAGGTTGTCAAGATCGCATCGGCGATCCTGGGGACCGCACCGTCGGGATAGTCGTGCCCCATGCCGTCGATGACCAACATCTCAGCACCAGGGATAGTCTTTTTTACATCCTCCGCACAGGCAAGATCGACAAGCGGATCCTCGCGTCCGTGGATTACCATTGTTGGGGCCGAGATTGTGCTCAGACGTTCAACGCGGCCGTCGCCTGATGCAATGCTGGCCAGCAAGTGGCGACCGTTGCCGGCGGGATAAAATGACCGATCGTAAAGACGGGCTGCGCGGCCGCGCAGCACTTGTTCGTTGCGCGCGAAGCCTGGGCTACCAATTAGGTATGAGGTCGATACTGCTTCGTCCATCGCACCTTCGCGTGTGCCGGATGGATTACGGGGACGGGCTAGCCACTCGGCGACGGCGCCCTGAGGTCGGGGTAGGCCGCGACGGCCGGACGTGGCCATGATCGAAATTATGGTAGAGACCTTGTCTGGGTGATGGATGGCGAGTGTCTGAGCGATCGCGCCACCGTTTGAACTGCCAATGATATGGGCTTTATCAATGCCCAGCGCGTCGAGAAGCCCGGCGGCATCGTCCGCTAGATCTTCCAGCGTGTAGGGTGCTTCAACCTTCTGTTTTAAGCGCGCTTGTGCGAAGGCTGCCTTTATGTCGGCTGGTCCCCAGTCGCCATGCTTTGTCGAAAGCCCGATATCGCGATTGTCGTATGCGATCACCCGGAACCCGCGATCCGCAAGCGCAGCCACGAAGCTCTCCGTCCAGCTGATAATCTGGACACCGAGACCACCGATCAGCAACAACGGGGGGCCATTTTCCGGGCCCATGAGTTCGTATTCCAGTTTGACGCCGTTCGTTGTGGCCTTCGGCATTGTACTTCCTTTTCTATGACTGGTGTGATCGGTGGGATGGTCGGCTTTTAGTGATAGGTAACCGTCGCGGCCATGGCGATCGTGCCCTGCGGTGTGATAGCCCAAAGCTCGCAGCCTTCGCCGTCTTTAATCGGGCGGCCGACGACCTGGAACGGATCGTTGTCGAAGAGGGGTGCGCGCGCTCGCATGGCGTAGCTCTTCAGATTGCGTCCGCCGCCATGATCTCGGGCGAAATCGAGTAAGCATTGCGAGGAGTAGGGGCCGTGCACGACGAGACCCGGATAACCTTCGATATCCATGGCGTAGGGCCGGTCATAATGGATGCGATGCGGATTGAAGGTTAGTGCTGAATAGCGGAACAGGGAGACGGGGTCCGCAGCGATCGTTCGACGCCACGGCAGATTGGCGGGGGGTGCTTCCCGTTTCGGTACGCCGCTCTTCTCTCCGGTTCTGACTTCCTCACGAAAAACACCGGCGGCTTCTTCTTCCATCGCTAGTCCTTCGGGGCCGTAGATGCGGGAGACGATAGTCGTGAAAATTAGCGCGCCAGTGCTGCCCTCACGCAATTGGATGTCTGCTAGTTCGGTTTCACGGCGTAGTTTGTCACCGACCTTGATTGGTTTTTGGAATTCATGCTTGGTGCCAGCGAACATGCGGCGGGGAAATGGCATTTTGGGCAGTACCCCAGTCGACAACGGCAGCCCATCCGCGCCCAAACCTTCCGGAGGTGTCATTGGCAGGAAGTAACATCGATGCCAACCCGGTGCGATCGGTTCGCCCTGCTTCGGCGCTTCCTCATCTCGTCCGAAGGTCACGATCATTCCGCGCAGTGGAGCTGCGGTAGCGACGTCTATGCTTTCCATTTTCGTGCCGATATGCTCGCGCAGCTTTTCTATGTCGACGGTCATGAGATCCTCCGGTTCCTTTCGTTCGGTCATTGCCTTTATGCTGGCATAAAGCATGGCTAACGCAAATCGGGAGATTTTGGGAACATGTCAAATTCACCAATCGTAATTTGGGGCGCTGGCGCCATCGGCGGCTGCGTTGGGGCGTTTCTGTCGCGCGCTGGAGAAAACGTTCTCTTCGTTGATCGGGCAGCCGATCATGTTGCAGCGATGAGCAAATCCGGAATACGTATTTCAGGGCCCGTAGCAGAATTTACTGCCCCGGCGCAGGCCGTGACGACAGATGCGGTCAAAGGCACCTTCAACACAATTTTCCTGTGCGTCAAAGGCCAGGACACCGTTGGCGCCGTCGAGGCACTGAAGCCGCATCTGTCCGAAGACGGTTGTGTAGTTTCGTTACAGAATGGCCTCAACGAGCCGGTGATTGCCGACCTGATAGGTGTCAAGAGCACCGTCGGTGCATTCATTAATTTTGGTGCCGATTATCACGAACCAGGACATATTTTCTACGGCGGGCGCAGTGCCGTCGTTGTCGGTGAAGTTGACGGTTCGGTTAGACCACGTACTGAGCGGTTGCATGCGCTTCTCAAAATTTTTGAGGAAAATGCGCTCCTGACGGATAATATTTCGGGCTATTTGTGGAGCAAGATGGCCTACATATCGCTGTTGTTTGCTACCGCACTGGTCGATGCGACTATTGATGAGGTGATGGCGGCCGTTCCCCACCGGCCGATGTTAGAGGCCTTGGCGAGAGAAGTTGTGTCCGTCGCCGAGGCAAAAGGGTTGAGCCTCGAAAGTTTTGATCCGTTCGAGCCGTCCGGCTTCGTAAGAGATGCCGATGCGTCGGCGACGCGTGCGGCATTCGATAAGATGGTCGACTACCGCCACAGGTCAGAGAAAAGGCATAGCGGTATGTGGCGTGATATCGCCGTTCGCAAACGTAAAACCGAGGTGAACCAACTTTTGGTACCGATGGCAGAGGAAGCCGATGCGCAAGGCGTGCCCGTACCACTCAACAAACGGATGATCGAGTTAGTCTATGACATCGAAGAAGGCCGCCGTCCACAGAGCTGGGATAACTTGAAAGTACTCGAAGCCGAAATAGGTCGAGAGTAGAGATCCGAGAAAGGAAACACTAATGCGTAAATCCGCTGCCCACGTTTTGGCTGCGACTTTGGATGCACACGGTGCGGACGTCGCCTATTGCGTGCCGGGCGAAAGCTATCTGCCGCTGACCGACGCGTTCCTCGATTTCCCGAATATGCAGCTAGTGGTGTGTCGACATGAGGCCGGGGCGGGGCTCATGGCCTGCGCCCATGCGCGGCTGCGCAATGAGCCGGGGGTATGCGTTATCAGTCGCGGGCCCGGCGCGATGAATGCCGCGATTGCGCTTCATGTAGCCTATCACGACGCTGAGCCCGTTGTGTTCCTGGTGGGCCAGGCGGATCTCGATGAATTAGGTCGAATGACGCTGCAGGAAATGAACTATTCCAAGACCTTCTCTGACACCGCGAAGATGGTAATTGAGGTGGTCCACTCGAGCCAGGTTGGCGAGGCGGTGGCGCGCGCCTTCCATGTGGCGCAGGCAGGTACACCGGGACCGGTTGTAGTAGTCCTGCCGGAAGATATCCTCTACGGTGAAACGGAGGCGGAGCCGCTGGGGCCGCGGCCATTGAACCGTCTGGCACCATCGCCGGAGGATACAGAGCAGGCGCTGCAGCTGCTGTGTGATGCGGAGAAGCCGCTGGTCATCGCTGGTGGTCGCCTACATGGGTCGGCGGCGCTTGGCGCGCTCACCGAATTTGCGGAGATTTTCAATTTGCCGGTGGCGGTGTCGCAACGGCGGTTCCACGTTTTCGACAGCCGGCATCCGAACAGCGCCGGCCGGCTAGCCAACCGTGCTCCAGCGGAACTACTTAGCGTGATGAAAGAATCCGACCTGCTGGTTGTGATCGGTGAGCGGATCGGTCCGTCGACGAGCCAGGGCTACAGTTTTCCGCGGGCGCCGGTCCCTGATCAGAACATGATCCATGTCTGGCCCGACCCGGTCGAGGTGGGCCGTGTCTTCCAGCCGACCCTGGGCCTTGGCTGCGATACGCATGAATTTCTAAAGGCGATGCTGACGGCTGGACCGGGTGCGATGCCTGTGGCGCGTAAAGACTGGGTCAAGCGGCTGAACGATGTGCACAATTCGGTAATGGAATGGGATGCCGTTTCCGCCAACGACGGGGTCGTATACGGCCATGTCATAGCGGCGATTAACAAGCATTTAACCAAAGATGCGGTTGTCACGACTGATGCCGGTAACTTTTCTAGCTGGCCGGCGCGGTTCTTACATATGGGACAGGACAATCTGTTTATTGGCGCGACCGTCGGTGCAATGGGGCCAGGCGTGCCCTCTGGCGTCGCGGCGGGATTGTCCTCGCCGGGCCGACAGATTGTCGTCTTTGTCGGCGATGGTGGTGTGATGATGACGGGGAACGAACTCGCAACGGCTGTGCAATACGGTGTGCCGGTCAAAATTTTTGTCGCTAATAACAGCGCCTTTGGGACGATCCGTATGCATCAGGCGAAGGCCTTCCCGGGCCGTGTTTCTGCCACAACAACCTTGCGGAACCCGAATTTTAAAGCATGGGGCGAAGCGTTCGGCGCAAAAGGATTTCTGATCGAGTCTGAGGCCGATGCGGAAACGGTGGTTGCGGAAGCCATGGCATATGATGGGCCTGCTGTGATCGAAACACGTATCAGTCTTAACCATATTTCGCCGTCTGCGCGTATAGATGAAATAGAGTCGCGTTAGGTTGGATCGCCTTAGCTAAAAATCCCAAATTTCAGAGGAGCGGGAGATAGTCAGCGTACTGTCTTCTTTGACGGTATGACACTAAAACAACTAGAATTGTGAAAAATGTGAACCTTGGTTTTCGACCAAAAACGAGTATTTTAATGACAGGGAGGCAATAGTTAGCAATCTCTGGAATTGGGGCCGATGAACCCTAATAAATTGGATGGAGAAACATTGAAGGAGAATGATTATTCTCTGTGCTTGTTCGACATTGAGGTTCTATTTGGATAATCAAGTATTACCCAAGGCCAAGCGAGAGCGCTACTTCGCATCTTTATCCATGATTGTGGTGCGATGCATATGACGGGTCTGTTCTGGCCTGTAATCGCCCACCGCGCAATGCATTAGAGAGCGGTTGTCCCAGAGTACAAGATCGTTTGCGCGCCAGTTATGGCGATAGAAAAACTGAGGCTTGATCATATGGTCGTAAAGATAAGACAGGATTGCGTCGCTTTCGTCGTAAGACAATTCGTTGATGCGCACGGTGAAGCCCGGATTAACAAATAGGCATTGGCGGCCAGTTTCCGGATGGAGCCGGATGACTGGATGCTCAACCGATGGTCGAGCGGCGAAGATTTCTTCTGAAATTGGCATCGTTCCAGGAATTCGCTTGGAGAAGGTTTCGTACGCGTGGCGGAAATCATGGATTGCTGTCTTGTCAGACAGGAACGCCTTCATCGGTTCCGATAGGGCCTCATAGGACGCAGCAGTATGTGCGAACAGTGTATCGCCGCCGGTGTCCGGAACTTCCATCGCATACATGACCGATCCTTTTGAGGGCACCTTTTCGTAGGTTAGATCGGAGTGCCAGTATTGTCCCGCATTGGGACGACCCTGGGGAACTCCTTTTTCGACCTTATTTGACAGTCGGTAGATCTCTGGTTGGCCTTCCAATAGATCATCTTTCAACACATGAACCATTAGCTTGCCGAAGCGACGGCTAAAATCGGCGTGTTGCTCCGGTGTGATGTTTTGGTCGCGAATGACGACGACCGAGTGTTGGTTGAAGGACTCGTAAATCGCGCTAAATTCTTGATTGTCCAAATTCGCGACATCGACACCGGTAATTTCGGCGCCGAGGCTTGGCGTCATCTGGCGCAGTGACAAGGTCATTTTCTAGAGTCCTTCTATATTTACTGTCTAGAAGCTAAATCTATCTCATCAGGTTGGCGTTACAAAACGCCACTATTCATCCGGTCGATCGAACAAGGTCACAGTCGTACCGATATCCCTGGCATTTGCCTCGGTGAGGATCTGGCTTCCCAGCATGATGTCGCTTATCGCAAAGCCGCGGTGCCAGAGAACGATCAAACCATCGCTCTCCTCACGGCCGGAAATATTACCGGCGGTTATTTCTCCAATCTCACCGTGAATTCCCTCACGGGTTAGCTCGCCGCGCTCAATCATTGGCTGCAACTGGCCGCCCTTGCAGCACTGCTCCCAATCGTCGACGACGACCTTCGATGCCCGCAGCACGGTTTTTGGGTCGGTGGCCATAACCCAGCCATAGGTGATCAGCAAGCAATCATCTTTGAGCCATTCATCCCTGATCAGCACTTCTGTTTTTTCCAGCCTTGTCGCCTCGATCACGATGTCGGCGTCACGAACGGCACTCTCTGCATCGTCAACGGCGACGGCTGCGATACCAAGTTTCGACTCTATTTCAGAAACCAACGCCTTGCGCGTTTCCGGCCGCTTGCTGTTTACGCGTACTTCCGCGATATCGAAATTCTCCTTCAGTGCGGCGATATTGGAGAAGGCCGTGCCGCGAGCTCCGATATGGCCGACAATCTTGGAAGAAGGTCTTGCCAGGTGTTTTGCTCCTATGCCGGTAACGGCACCAGTGCGATGCGTCGTGATGTCGGTTGCATCCATGATAGCGCGCGGAATACCAAGTTGTGGATCGTAGAGGGTCAGTAATCCGACCTCGGAGGGTAGGCCGTGGCGGTAATTGTCCACATAATCGCCAACCACTTTTACGCCTGCCATATCGTTTGGGCCAGACCAGCCGACCAGAACGTTGAAGTGGCCGTTATACCGGTCGTCTAGACGGATGTGTGATTTCGGTGGCAGCACGATGTCGCTATTACCATGTGCGGTCAGGCCTGTTTCCACCCGTTCCAGGATAACATTCATCGGAGGCATTACTGATGCGACCTCGTCGCGCGTCAGTAGGCGAAACTCGACCTTTGCCATGGCTGTGGGTCCTTTCTCAGTAGTACAGAAATACCGTAAGCGAGTGCTGCTTAAAATTTAACGATTTGCCAGCTATTCACCTTTGCCTATAGAGTCTTGCGTCTGGATAAAAAGAGCCGAATTTTACGGCCGACCTAAGTTCTACAGCATGGAATCATAGAGGGAGGCAATATCATGAATTTCCGAAAGACAATCCTTGCGACCAGCGCACTCGCTTTGTGCGGGTTTCTGTCGGTTGCCGCACAAGCGCGCGACGAGGTGCGGGTCCCCGCATTAACCGCACCATTCGGCGCCGGCATCCACGAGCAGGTAGTGATTTTTGAGCGTTTGATTGCCAAGAAGCATCCTTGGTTGCGCCTTGTGGCGCAGGAATCGCCGGGTTACGTCTACAACGTAAAGGAAATGGGATCGAACAAGAAGCGTGAAAAGACGACCGTGACTTGGACCAGCACCGGTGCACTTTGGGCTGGCGATACGGCAGCGAAGGGTTTTTTCCAAAAACGAATTCCGCGCGATACATTCCGCTGGCTGATGACGCGATCCAGCAACTGCATTTGGTTTTTGAGCCTCGATGATTCCATCAAGTCGATTAAGGATTTCAGCGGTAAGCGCATCGGCCTCGGTCGCCGCTCGCAGACACACTGGGGCCTATTCACGACCAAGGCGATCGAGGTTGGCTATGGTGTCAAAGACGCTAAACTTGAATACCTTGGCAACAATGCCGGTATGTCAGCGTTGTTGGATGGCCGTGTAGACGTAGCGGTTGGATTGACAACCAATACGTCCGATCTTGAGATCGTCTTCCCGACGGGTCCGGTCCGCAAGATCAACGCGTCTGGTCGGAAGTATGTGAACATTCCGATCTCCAGTGCGGCTGTAGCAAAGGTGAATAAGGAATTGAACTCACCTTTTGTCTCGCATTCCTTCCCAGCTGGAACAGTACCCAAGCAGACGGAGACTTTGGAATGTATGGGTGATTTTGCAATGCTCGCGTCACACCGTAATTTTCCGGACGATATCGCACACGCCGTGACCACCGCCTACCTGATGGTTGGCGATGATGCGGGTAAATACCTCGGTGGCGGCAAACTCTATCGCCGTAAGAGCATGTGTGTGGTGCCGCCAGGTATCGAAGCTCATCCGGCGTCTTTGAAGGCCTGTAAGGACTTCGGTCTAGAACCAAAAATCCTGAAATAAGAACGAGATAGCGCTGTAGAACAGCCTGGGTGGATTCGTCCACCCAGGCACAGCGCATAGCCATGATCCGAGAAAAGAGCATTAAGATCGTTGACCGTTTATTGGTCGTGATTGGTGTTGCTGCAGTCATCTACCACCTAACGATGGTGCAATGGCAGCTTCAAGGCTCCACCGACCACTACATCACGCATGCGTTTTTGGTGATGCTGATCGCGGCGTTGGCTGCGCTCTCCGATGGTTGGAAAGCGTGGGGTCACTGGCGCGGAAGGGTGAAGTCGGTACTGGCAATCATATGCATTGTTACGACGTTCGTGACCTTGGGCTATTTCCGACAGAACGCCATCGAAATCGAGATGTCGCAGCCCTACATTACGGACGCTGCGATATGGGTTACCGGTGTGATGGTCGGCACAGTCGTGATCTTAAGCTGGATTCATTGGGGTTGGATCATAAGTTCGCTGACACTGCTCAGCATTGCCTATTTTCTCTGGGGTCATCTGATACCGGGACCGATGGGCCATCCCGAACTCTCTTATCAAGAGATGTTTTCCTATATGGGCGGCAGCCTCACTACGGGCATGTTCGGCCATGTCGTGCAAGTCTCTGCTAATGTGATTTTTCTGTTTGTCATCTTTGGGTCTTTGTTTCGTTACACCGGCGTTCTGCCGCTGTTTCTGGAAATCGGAAAATATGTTGGGAACGTATTCCGAGGAGGGGCTGCCTTCCCGGCGGTAATAGGCAGCGGTTTTATGGGAACAGTTACTGGCGCTGCCGTCGCCAATGTCATTCTGACTGGCAGTGCCACCATACCAATGATGAAGAAGACTGGCTTCCGCAAGGAACACGCGGCGGCGATTGAGGCAGTGGCCTCTACGGGAGGGCAGATCGTGCCGCCAATCATGGGATCGGCCGCCTTCCTGATGGCAGCCTTCCTAGAGGTTCCCTATCCGGTGATCATGTTGAAAGCCGTGATACCGGCCTTCCTCTACTATGTGGGTGCCGGTGTAGGCGTGTTCTTCTTGGTGCGGGCAGCGCAGCTCAATCCGCCGAAAATGGAAGTCGACATTCGTCTTATCCTAACTACGGCGCCGGTCTTCGTTATCCCAATGACCCTCGTCATCTGGATGCTGCTGCAATATTATTCGGCCGGTTTAGCTGCGTTCTACGGCATTATCCTTATGGTCGCACTGGCGCTTATTCGCAAAGAGGGGCGGCCGAAACTTAGCGACTGGATCGAAGGCTTTGCAGATGCGGCCAAGATGGCCTCGTTGCTAGCGATCATAATCTTGTTGGTAGGCATTCTTATGCAGACAGCGCTTACCACGAATATTGCGACCAAACTAAGTCAAACCATCATCGGCCTTGTTGGCATGAATTTGCTGCCAATCCTAATCATCTCCGCGGTCATTGCGATCATCGTCGGTATGGAGCTACCAACACCTGCGGCCTATGTCATTATGTTCGTAACGGTGGTGCCGCTGATGATCGATGTCGGTGTGGATATCTACGCGGCAAATTTCTTCGCATTTTATTTCGCTATTCTGTCTACATTAACACCGCCTGTCGCGCTCTCGGTATTGGCAGCCAGTCGCCTCGCAGGATGCGGGTTTCTTGAAGCCTGCAAACATTCTCTACGCCTTTCGATCGTCGGTTATCTGTTGCCGTTTGCCATGGCGTTTACCCCGGCGATCCTCGGTTTCCCCGACAAGGTGGGGACAACAGGCTGGATGGTGGTCAGTGTATTGATCCTTGCCACAATTGCGGGTGGTGCGGCGCTCTATGGTTATTTCTTGCGGGTTCTCAGTGTCGTAGATCGCTGCATCATGGGAGCGGCCGCTTTATTTGGGCTCGGCTTCGTATTCAACCATAACGAAGTTACGTTGCTAATATTCTGTGTGCTTTTGTTGATTGGCGGTATCAAGCCGTTCATTGCCAATCTGCGAGAACGCAGATAGTCGGTGCAACGAGAACGATGCGGTAATAGTGACGCTGTCGTCTTTTTATGAAATGGATTGGCAAGGCGTAACGATTGGCGAAGCGTTGCGCCGCTCGGCGGTGCGTTGGCCGGGAAGCGAATTCCTTGTCGGCGACGGAGAGCGTATCGTCTATACGGATTTTGATGCGCGTGTTGACCGGCTGGCTTCGGGATTACTTCAGCTTGGCTTGGGTAGGGGAGACAAGGTTGCCGTCTGGTTGACAAATAGTCCTTGTTGGGTGCTGACCTGGTTTGCCTGCTGCCGTATCGGGGCAACGGTCGTCTCAATTAACACAAGGTATAAGACCGACGAGGTGGCCTTCATCCTAGAGCAGTCGGATGCAAAGATCCTAGTCGCGATGCCGCGCTTTTGGGATATCGACTATCTGAGCATGATCGGCGAAATGGCGCCGAATTTCGAGGAAGGTGCCTTACCAAATGCGCGGTTCCCCAATCTGGAAGCAGTATTGCTTTGGAAGGACGAGCGCTATCCCGGCACGCAATCTCTGGCGCAAGTTAGTTCGCAACCGTTCGACGAAACAGCGTTGAGGAATGCAGAGGCGGAGATTGATCCTGAAGATCCGGTTGTGATCATCTACAGCTCGGGTACGACTGGTGTGCCAAAGGGAGCCATGCATTGCCACCGGGTTTTGATAGAGGGGGGAAACATCGCCCGCGTCATGCAAATGATACCCGGTGACAAGGTTCTGGGTCATATGCCGTTCTACCATGTAGCCGGCAGTGTCGCGACGCTCATTCCGGCCATGCAGCATGGCTGTGCGATTGTCGTGATGCCGCAATGGGAGCCTGGCGCGGCACTTAATTTGATCGCGGATGAGCGTATCAACGTGATGGGAGGTATCCCGACACACTTCATCGATTTGTTGCAACAGACCAAACATAATCCGCGCGATACGACCTGCTTAAAATCAGCTTGGATCGGTGGCGCACCGGTGACGCCGAAAATTGCTCGTTCGGTCAAGGACACGCTGCATTTCGATGCACTGCAGGCGGTTTACGGTATGACTGAGACAATGGGCATGACGACGCTCAGTGAATTCGATGCGCCGATAGAGGTGACTTGTGAGAATAAAGGTAAGCCAATCGGTGATTATGAGATCAAGGTAGTAGACCCAAAGACAGGCGCTGAAAAAGCGGTTGGCGAAAATGGTGAAATCTGGGTTCGCGGCTACCTGGTCATGTTGGGTTATTACCAGAACGATGAAGCGACCCGGGAGGCGATTACTCCTGAAGGTTGGTTCCGCACCGGTGATCTGGGAAGGTTCGACGAGGAGAATTATTTGCAGATCACCGGCCGTGCAAAAGAGATGTTCATCGTTGGCGGCAGCAACGCTTATCCGGCGGAGATCGAACGGTTCTTGGAAACCCATCCGGATGTAGACCAGGCGGTAGTCTGCGGTGCACCGCACGAGCGGCTTGGCGAGATATGCTTCGCCTTCGTTATGCCCAAGAACGGTACCGTTTTGACGGCTGATGCCGTGATCGAACATTGTCAGGGATCGATTGCGGACTATAAGGTCCCTCGACGGGTCGATATCGTCGACGATTTCCCGCGCACTTCGACCAATAAAATTCAACGCTACCTGCTGCAACGGGAGGCCGAGAGAATTTTAGCAGGCTAGGGTCGATACAAATTGCAAATGGCAAATTCCATTTCATACAGCGAGAGTGTTTCATGGCGCGCGTTTTACGATACTCGACGACGAGGCCTCCGGACACAAACTGGTTGTAGAGTGTTACAACATTACTGAACTACTTTCGTGGACCTGTCTGGCTTGTGTGCGAGTAAGGCACCGGATTCGACCATGGCTTCGATTTCAGCCCCGCTATATCCGACCTCGCCGAGCAGATCATAGGTATGCTCACCGAGCAGTGGTGCCCCATGACGGATAGCTGTTGGGGTTCCTTCAAAGCGAGCGGCAGGGCGCGCTTGTCGCAATTTGCCGGCATACGGATGGTCGTGCTCGATGACGATGCCACTAGCCTGGACCTGAGGGTGGTCGATCATCTGCCGTCGGGTCAGTACAGGGGCGCTGGGCACACCGGCATCTTCAAGAATTTTGAGCCATTCATCGGAATTCCGTTCGAGCAGAGCTTCCTGGATTAGATTTAGCCGTTCGTCTGCGTTCTCATCGCGTAAGGCAGGGGTCTTGAAGCGCTCGTCCTTCAAAAGATGTTCGCGGTTTGCAGCCTTGCAGAAACTGCTCCACTGGTCGTTAGTCATGGTCGAAACGGTGATGTAGTCTGTCTTTGTCTCGTAAATTAGATCGATGAAGGTTGCTGCTTTCTGAATGCTGACCTCGTTTTCGACGAAGGTCTGGCCTCCCATGTCGGATGACCAAAGAAAAGCAATGATGGAATCGAGCATAGAAACCTTCACGTGCTGGCCTTTGCCAGATTGCGCGCGTCCGGCAAGGGCGGATGTTACCGCCTGTGCCGCTGTCATACCGGTCAGCTTGTCGGGTAGAATTGTGCGGATCAAACGTGGGCGTTCTTTGTCGGATCCGGCTTGTATTGTCGCCAAGCCGGATAGGGCCTGAATGATTGGGTCGTAGACCGGCTTGTGCGCGAATGGCCCATGCTCACCCCAACCGCTCATTGAGACGTAGATTAGGTCGGACTTGATAGCTCTTAATTCCGGTTCGCCGATGCCGAGCCGTTCGACCACGCCAGGACGAAAATTTTGAATGAACACGTCGGCTGTGGTGACCAGCTTTTTTAACACCTCGCGTCCCACCTCCGCTTTTACATCTATCACTACCGATCGCTTGTTGCGGTTGTTGTTTAGGAAGGCCGCGCGCAACCCTTTATGCGAATTTCCGGCATGGCGTGTGTGATCTGGTCGCTGTGGCGCCTCAATTTTGATGACATCCGCCCCTTGGTCGGCGAGGATCATGGTCGCATAAGGTCCGGCTATTACATTGGTGAAATCGATAATCCGGTAACCTTCGAGCGGTCCTGGCATAAAATTTATCTCCGTTGTGTGCAGGTATTCTATAGTGTGTCCTTGTTCATTGTGAAGCAGGTGAAAACACTTAGGCGAACCGTAATTGGCCTCGCCGTGCATTAGCGGTGTTCGACGCATAAATCGCCAAGCTTTGGACAAGAAAATTCCATATGCGAGTCAAACGAACCGGTTTAGAAGACCTCGCGCTCGCGTCTGTTCGGTCTAAGCTGAAATTTCTGCGCTCTTTCGATAGTGGTACTGCTAGTGCAACGTGCTCAAAATAACGTGTATGCCGCTATTGCAGTGCTGGAACGGTCAATCTTCGTATATTGAGAAAGGGATATTTAGCTAGAAATACTGCTTATACAGTGGATTTCTCTAAGGTGGCATGCTGCATGAAGTGTCACCTAAATATTTCAGGTGTTGTCGATTTTTTCCAAACGTAAGAAGCCCATATGAGAAACTAATAGAACTTTATCGTCTGATATATTCTATGTAACAACGAATTCATCATCTTTGGTACCGATTACGGTGCTCTTTCGTATTTTGGAAAATATTGACCCAATGCTAGTGCCGTCGGAGACTTATTGGCAATCTCTCAACTCGCCTTCATTACTTCCTGGCGCCAAATTTTCGATCATCGCAATTTATGGGGAGCCTGTTCGCACCGTTGTTTGTAGCAAACTTAGCGCTAGATCTGATAATATGCCCTTCACAGTTCAATTGAAACTTATGATGGATTTGATTTTGGGAAAATAGTTGAAGTTGACTGTGGGGTGATCAATTGTTTGGTGAAAGGTAGCCCTAAGGACCCACTGGTGCCTGATGCCGCCGTCTGGCGTATTCGTTCATATAGCCGGCCGCGCCGCTTATGCAGATTGATAGGGCGATCAGAATGATGCCAAGACCAAGCGCCAGAGATAGGTCGCCTTTGCTGACCTCAAGCGCGATCGCTGTGGTCATAACGCGGGTCAAATGATCTATATTACCACCAACGATCATCACCGCGCCGACTTCTCCGCTGGCTCGTCCGAACCCTGCCAGCACTGTAGTCGAGAGACTGAACCGGCCTTCCCAAAGCAAAGTTAACAGGGTTTGAGATAGGGTTGCATCAAGCGAGTACAACTGTTCGCGGTACTCCGTCCAAAGGTCTTCAATAGTCTGACGGGTGAGGGCAGCGATTATTGGGAGGATAAGCAAAAACTGAGCGATAATCATCGCAGTTGGTGTGAACAGCAGGCCGAGTACGCCGAACGGGCCGGCGCGCGACAGAAGCAGATACACGATCAATCCAACCACAACTGGTGGCATTCCCATTAGAGCATTCAAGAAAACGCTTAAGATCTTGCGACCGGGAAAACGGAAAATTGCGATCGATGCGCCGAGTGGAAATCCGACAAGGATCGCTGTCCCAACAGCGATAAAGTTGACCTGTAGCGAACGACTGACAATTTCCATCAGGCTAGAGTCGAACGCGATAACCATGTTGAATGCGGTAAGTATGGCTGAGAAAAATTCTGGCATGGTAGCTAGTATAGATCCTCAAGGCCGGGGTCGTTATGTTCCGAATTTTGTATGTTTGTGCAGTGTTTTGCCGCAGCGGAAGGTGAATGAAAATTGCTATAAAACATTGGTTGCATGTCAACCTGTTTGCCATGTTAATCGTCGTTTTGCTTGGCGGGCCTGACGCCTATGCCAAGGACCATGAGCTTATATTGGCGTCGACCACGTCGACTGAAAATTCGGGCTTGTTCGCTCACATACTGCCGATTTTCGAAGCTAATTCGCAAATTAAAATACGTGTGATTGCGGTTGGAACGGGACAGGCGTTACGGCTGGGTCGCAATGGCGACGCAGATGTGTTGCTAGTTCATGACTCTGCAGCGGAGAAAGCCTTCGTTGCCGCCGGCGATGGCGTGAATCGACGGCCTGTGATGTATAACGATTTTGTTCTCCTTGGACCGCGAAAAGACCCGGCAGGCATAACGGGGAAGTTGGATGCAGTTACGGCTTTGAGAGCTATTGCAGAGATGAAAGCGGTTTTTGTTTCTCGTGGCGACGACAGCGGTACGCACCGGGTAGAACGACGGCTATGGAACTTGAGCGGCATTGACGTTGAAACAGCCTCGGGCACCTGGTATCGGGAAGCGGGTGCGGGCATGGGTACGGCCCTCAATATTGCGAGCAGTATTGATGGTTATATCATGTCCGATCGGGCAACATGGTTCAGTTTTCAAAACAAAGGCAATTTAGAAATCCTTGTCGCTGGCGACCCCCGCCTATTTAACCAATACAGTGTCATTCGGATTAACCCGGCACGGCATAGGCATGTGGATGTGAGTACTGCGAAAGCGTTTGCCGATTGGCTAGTATCTGCTGCAGGGCAGCAGGCCATCAGCCAATTTCGCATCCATGGGCAACAGTTGTTTTTTCCCAACGCATTCGATCCCTGAGTAGGAGGGGCAGATCGGCAGGTTTCAGCATACGCTTTCTCTTTAGATTTTGGTTGTTCCCAAGTCCGTATTAATTGTTACCGTCAATTGGAAAATTATAAAACGAAAGGTTCTTTATTGGTCAGAACGGCCGCAGTTTTGTTGGAAATATTTTTCTAGCTATCTCGGTTATTTAACTTGTACACCTAGGCGACAATATTTTTTACGGCCATTTGTTGAATTAGAAATTAGCTGCGGCACATGTGCGTGAAATCGGCGCCACTGTTTTCGCGTATCACGTTCAAGACCCAGAGCGATATGGTGTGGTTGAATTCAATAAAGATGGCAAAATAATCAGCCTTGAAGAAAAGCCAACCGCTCCAAAGTCAAACTACGCTGTGACAGGCCTCTATTTTTACGATGAACACGCGCCAGCGTATGCAAAACAAATAAAACCATCGCATCGGGGTGAGATAGAAATCACAGACCTCAACAAAATCTATCTAGAAAAAGGGCAACTCAATTTTGAACGAATGAGCCGTGGTTATGCTTGGCTGGATACAGGTACACATGAGAGCCTCGTCGAAGCACATCAGTTTGTGCAAACCATCGAACATCGCCAAGGCCTCAAGATTGCATGCCCGGAGGAAATCGCTTTTCGGCGCAAGTGGATCAATAAACAAGCGCTGGAGGCTTTGGCGCAACCGATGCTGAAAAACAGTTACGGCAAATATCTCATGCAAGTCATCAAAGAGTTAGAACAAGAAGGTCACTGACACTAAAATTCCTGATGTCAAAATCATTGGGCCAGTTGTGTTCGAAGACAAGCGTGGCTTCTTCTTTGAGAGTTTCAATCACAAGAAGTTTGAAGAAGCCATTGGATACGAAGTCACTTTTGTACAAGATAATCACTCGAAGTCTAAGAAGGGCGTACTGCGCGGATTGCACTACCAATTGCCTTCTCATGCGCAAGGCAAGTTGGTGCGTGTCGTGCAAGGCGAAGTCTTCGACGTTGCCGTTGATATTAGAAAGTCGTCGCCAACTTTTGGACGGTGGGTTGGAGAGATGCTCTCTGAAGAAAATAAGAAGCAACTTTGGATACCAGAGGGCTTTGCGCACGGTTTTCTGACACTCTCGGAGACAGCAGAATGTCTGTATAAAACAACCAACTATTACGCACCTAATTCTGAGCATTCCATACACTGGAACGATCAATTACCGGTCATAGATTGGCCAATACCTATCCAGACAAATTCATTAAAAGATCAAGAAACATTTAGCCTTTTGGCTGCTGAGGTATTCACATGAAATTTCTATCTAGCGGCAGAATAGGTTACGCTCGATTTTGATTGTTAATCCTTTACGGTGTGTTGAATGCTGAAAATCTGGGGGCGGCGAAATTCGGTCCATACTCAGCGGGTGCTTTGGGCCTGCGAGGAAGCCGGTTTGCAATTTGACTTGATATTGGCAAGCGCGACCATGGGTCCGGATGGCCATGTCTCTGGCGGCGGTAGCGCTTTCGGCGTAGTTGATACACCGGAGTACCGGACGATAAATCCAAACGGTACTATCCCGACGATTGACGATAACGGATACATCCTTTGGGAATCAAACTCGATCAGCCGATACTTGGCGCAGACTTATGCGCCAAAAGCTTTGTTCGGGGATGACATTAGGACGCTCGGTCTCGCCAGCCAATGGATGGATTGGACAAATACACAGCTTGAACCCGCACTGCACATACTCGTGATGGAACTGGTTCGGCTTACCGAGGCGGAGCGAGAACCGGCTAATGTGGAGGCAACGCGTCTTAGCGTTTTGCCAGCGTTGCTACGCCTCAATGATCATCTTAGCACTCGGGCTTATGTCGCTGGTGATGAATTTACAATCGGCGACATTGCACCGGCGACCACCATCCGTCGATGGTATCTATTCGCGTTGGATGCGCCGCCGATGCCACATCTGGCGGATTGGCAGGAGCGGCTCGCGCAGCGCGAGGGCTTTCGGCAGCATATCGAGCCAAAGATATTTCATTTGCGCTAAGGCGCAACTAAAGTCACACCTATCCGCCATATAAATATCTGGGACATTTGCGTCTTTCTCATTGGGAGGGCTCATGTCGTCTGGGTTGAGTACTGTACCGCATTCTGTTGATGATTTTAGCGGTGGCTTTGGAAGCTATGTTTCTTAGTTTTTTCAATCCCATAGATGATGCTGGCGAGACGGCAAAAGAGGGTAGTGGCAGGCATGACGTTTCCGGCGCTCTGGTGGTAACGATGGATTTTATAATAATTGACGAAGACACTGATATGATTTTGTGGAACGCTGGGTAGATAATAATTTTCGAGCAAGATGCGGTTATTCTATGTTTGGTGCCAAGGTTTTATCTTACCCGAGCCCTGCGGGTGATACGTATTGCTTCGAGCGCAGCGCATGCCCTGAACTTAATGAATATTCTAACTGATCCATCAGCGCATTCGTATCACCCGAGACAAGCGGCTATCGTGCTTCCATCATTGTGTGATCGAAGCCGGAACAAAACGGACAAATTTGTGAATATGCTTGTTAGTTTGATTGTGGGAAGAAAACAAAGCCCGCAGGTCGCTTATTAGGCTATCAGGATCTTGTATCCAAGACTGTCTTGTCAGCACGGGAAACATCGCGCGCCAAGGGCTTTCGGATGCAAAGACTGAGGACGGAACAGAGCTTTAGTCTGAATAATCCCACGTGTGAGACTGCCTGCCACCATGTAAAAAATGTGATTTCGAGGGACTTTCTTAGTTACGTTTTTCACGCTTAGTGGAAGTGGCTGGAACATCTATCGAGAGCGCATCCGGAGTGAGTACGACGCCATAATCCTGGGCAGCCGCTGCCGCGCTGACAACACCATCTCGGACATCTCGCAGTACAAGATCGGGTGGACGGGTGTAAGGGTCACCCCATCCGCCACCACCGGGTGTATTGGCGATAATACGGGCAGGTCCCAGCCGCCGTACACCGTATTTGGGTGGCACGAACGTTGGGCCGTCGGTGGTTTCGTCTTTAGGCGAGACCCAGACTTCGCCAACCTCACCGGTTGCTCCGCCCTGGACGCCGAAGCCTGACGGCATGTCGAGGCCCTCAGCCCGGAACGACCAGGTGGCGGGGCTCAGTATATCAGCATCATAGCAGACGCCGGAACCGCCACGACGTGTGCCAGGACCAGCGGCATCGGTTCGGAATTCCCAGCGCCTGTAGCGTACCGGGTAGACTTGCTCGTGGTATTCAAGATTGGGCAGGTCTAGGCCGCCGAGCGAGCTTAAATGGCCCATTTGAGGGAAGCCATCGCGTTCGGCGGTGCCGCCGGGCGCTCCCATGGCGTGCCATTGGTACATAACCCAGGTGCGGCCTTCGTCGTCATGACCGGAAATGTGGTTGTGTACAGTCTTTGACCAACCAGCGCAGGCGCGTGAAGGGTCTGCCTGCGCCAAAGCTTGCCAGACCGCATGTATTATTTCATGGGCCACAAAGACAGTGTTCATTGTCATCGGCGCTGGCGGATTGGCATTCACGATCGAACCTTTTGGGGCGATTATCTTGACACAACGATAGGTGCCCTCGTTGCGGGGAATTGAAGTGTCAAAGAAGGATGATAGGGCTAGGTAAACTGAAGAGTAAGTGTTGGCAATCGACGAATTTTTGAAGCCGGCGATTTGGCCATCAGTACCGGTGAAATCAACCTTTAGGTTCTCACCCGAAATAGTGAGCGCTACGCGGACTACCACATCAGCCTTGCGAAAGCAGTCATTGTCGGTTCGGTCTTCGCCGTGATATCTGCCGTCAGGAAGGGTTGCGACTGATTCCCTCATTCGGGCGTCGGCGTGATCAAGTATACCGGCGATATGCCGGATATAGGTTTCGAAGCTTAACTCTTCGACTAATGCCATAATACGTTCTTCGCCGATCCGAGTAGAGCCGAGCATGGCTCTGAGATCCCCATCCAGAAGCTCCGGCGTACGCGAGTTGATCAACAAAAGTTTCCAAAGGTCGTCGCGCAACTCACCAGCGTCAATTAGTTTACAAACTGGTAAACGGATGCCTTCCTGCCAAATTTCAGTGGCCTCAGGGTTGTAGGTGCCTGCAAGCCCCCCGCCGATGTCTGACTGATGAGCACGGTTGCAACAAAACCCAGCTAGCTGCCGCGTATCTGAAACAAAGATTGGGCGCGCGATGACCCAGTCGGGTTGGTGGTTGCCGCCTGCGACATATGGGTCGGACAAGACGAAGACATCGTCGGGGTTAATGCGTCCCTCAAAGTCGTCGAGCAAAGCACGTACGGCGAAACCGCCACCTCCAGTGTGGATTGGAATACCGTCGGCGTTAGCAATCAGAGTGCCAGCAGGGTCGGTCACGAAGCAGGAGAAATCATGGCTTTGAGAAAAGATCGGGCTGCGGGCGGTGCGCGTCATGACCCAGCCCATATGTCGGCTAATCTGATCGAGTCGGTTTTGCATCAATGCTAAGGTCACTGGGTCGTGCCCCGCTGGTTGCTCCGTTGGGGATTTTGCCACCCACTCGGTTTGGCCTGATACATCGATTAGGAAATTGCCCGTAGCATCCACGTTTAGCGCGTCCGCTGGTCCGACTAAGACAGTGGTTGTGCTCTCCTCGACTATCAGTGGGCCATTTAGCCGATGGCCGGGGCCTAAATCTGAGCCAGCGTAAACTGCAGTCTCGAGCCAACCGTTTTCTCTGTGCCAGACCGGGCGTGTAGCTATCGGTGCGGGAGTGCCTTTGGTGAGTTCCAACTCGGGCGCGGTGGTCTGGCTGCTGGCAGCGGACGCCGTAACGTGGAGCGAGGCGAGCATGATCGTTCCGTCGGGCTGCGCATGCCCGTAAAGCCGCTGGTATTCGGTTTCGAATGCGGCGCGAATAGCAGTGGGATCAAATAGCCCTGGATCTAGCGGGACCCTGATTGGCCAGAGTTGGCCGCTGTAGTGCATCTCGGCTTCGCGTCTGAGCGAGATTTCTGGCGTCGAGAAGCCTTCTTCGGCCATGACTGCCTGTGCTTGCTCTACCAAATCCTTGAGATTGGCTTCTACCGTCGTCGACTTTATTTCTTTGAGCGAGCCCCTCAGGAAGCGAGCGAAGTCCTGGCGCAAATCAGCATGCAACATACCAGCGGCACACAAGGCGCCAGCATCACGCGGTACATAGACCTGCTGACAACCAAGACCCCGAGCGATCACGGCACCGTGCATTGGTCCCGCCCCGCCAGCTGCAACAAGAGTAAAGCGAGCAGGTGCGTGGCCTCGTTCGATAGAGATGTACTCGACTGCGTGAAGCAAATTTTGCTCAAGAAGCGAAATTATGCCTGCAGAAGCAGCTTCGATTGAAAGTCCCAGCGGCTTAGCCACGTGAGAGTTGATTGCCTGACGTGCGGCTGCAAGGTCTAAGCAAATACCGCCTTCTGCGTAGACGCCTGGGCGCATTCTACCAAGCACCAGTTGCGCATCGGTCACTGTGGCATCGTTACCGCCGAGGCCATAGCAGGCAGGCCCAGGGTTGGCACCTGCGCCTTCAGGTCCGACCGACAGCATTCCGGCCGAATCGACCTTGGCAATAGTTCCACCGCCAGCGCCAATCGTGTGAATGTCGATAACCGGCGTCGAAACGTGATAGCCGGCGATTGTGAGCTCATCCTTATCGGCAACACGACCGTTCGACATCAACATAACATCACATGAGGTGCCGCCGATTTCCATGGAAATAAGGTTGCCAGCGTCTTTGGCGTCCTTATTTCCATTGTCGATGGCCCGATTGAAGTACTGCAGAGCCCCGACCGCTGCAGACGGGCCACTCAAGAGCAGATTTACAGGCCGGGGAGCAATCCTGTCCAGAGATGCGGCGCCACCATTAGATTGGATAAGAAGCATCGGCCTGGGTAGCCCGAGATTATCCAGACGCTCTTCCAGTTTACGCAGATAATCAATAACACGAGGTGCCAGACTGGCATTTACGACAGCGGTAGAGGTACGTTCATATTCTCCCATCAGTGGCGAGACGTCCGCTGAGCGAGTGATCCATTCGCCGTGCCATTTGCGACGTACAATCTTTTCAGCGTCTATTTCATGCGCATCATTGATGAAACTGTTGAAGAAGGCGATCGCAACTGCCTCGACGTCCTCCGCTGAAAACACATCTAGTGCCTCTTCAACATTAGTGGCAGAAAGAGGAACCAGTTCTTGCCCGTCTTTATCCATACGGCCGCCTACGCTCAGTCGTCGATAGCGAGGCACTAACACAGGGGCAAAGGGCGCACGATGATCCCATTGGTCTTCGCGCAGACCCCGACGCAGTTCTAAAGCGTCCCGGAAGCCTTCGGTCGTCAATAGGCCGACAGTGGCGCCCTTGGCTTCAAGCATAGTGTTGGTGGCCACGGTGGAGCCATGTACGAAAAGGTTGCAGTTGCAGAGCACATTCTGGATATCCAGATTGAGATCGGATGCCAACCGTTTGAGAGCATCAATGACGCCTTGACTTGAATCTTCGGGAACCGAAAGCACCTTGGTTACCCAGGTAGCTCCGCAGCTATCGGCCATTACGAGGTCGGTAAATGTGCCACCTACGTCGACCCCGATGCGCCAAGGTGGTTTTGGTATTGTATATGCAGATTTTTTTTCAGTCATGATAGAACCTTTGTGGCTTAAAGCCGGTGAGGCTATCTGTCAGATCATCGGGCGAAATACGGGGCTGATTGGTGCTAAGAGAGGTGCGAAAGCGAAAATATTAGACGGTTGAAGAGTAATTACAGACCCTAGCAATTTTATAAGTGATGGCAAAAGTATCTGGCGTAGCCCGGCAAGTGAAATTGAGAACAAAAAATTAACTCAATAAGTTGATACTCTAGTGGGCCTTGCTTCAAGACTTATATGATAAAAGGGAAGGTTTGGTTTAAGATCTCTGCGTAAAGTGTGTTGCAGATATGTTCGTAAGGCGCGGTCAAAATAGTATCTGTCACCTTCAGTGGTATTTATAAATTATTTAGGCTCGGTAAGTGTAGTATCGGATATTTATATTTTCTCTACATTCGACGACAGATACCACGCTAACGTTTTCGGCTTAGTTTCAGAAATGGTCTCTTTAGAGACCTTGTTTCCAAATAGGTAGGAGCTGTAATCGTCTTTGGATTAAATCATCTCTTACAAACGATTTTGTTACAATATGGGTCGCTTATCAGCCCAGGGCTGTGCGGCTTCGAACGCTGCGGCCGCACGTAACACACCGAGGTCGTCGAGCCGCCGCCCAACAATTTGAAGCCCTACCGGCAGCCCGTCATCTGTAAAGCCGCAAGGGATACTTGCTGCTGGGTTGTGTGAAAAATTGAACGGATAAGAAAATTCCGCCCAACTCACCCAATCCCAATCATGTGCTGGCCAATCATCGGGCTGCAGCCTTTCGGCCGGGAAGGCGGCCACAGACACTGCCGGGGTAAGCAGCAAATCCCAATCTTCGAACCATTCATGGATTGCAGCGATATAATCGAGCTTGCGCTGGCGCATTGATAGATAGTCTGTGGCGCTTGGTTCCCCTGCCGCGTCAATACATGCTACCAGCCCTTGGTCCATCAGGTCGCCCCATTTTTTAAGAAACGGCCGAAAGCGCAACTCGTGAGCAGCCCAGAAGAACCGGATCAGCTCCGGTCCGTCCACGCCCCAGGGCGGGGTAACCTCCTCCACATCGGCGCCCAAGTCCGCAACAGCACTGACAGCATTCCTTACTAGGTTTGCGACTTGTTCGTCGACACGCGCATGCCCCAGGTCAGGGCTGTACGCGACACGCAGTCCCTTAAGATCACCCGACAAAAGCGCCAGATAGTCGGCAGGCTGTGATTCCAAACTGTAATGGTCCAATGAGTGAGGCCCAGACATTACCTGCAGCATCAGCGCGGCATCGGTCACATTGCGTGTCATTGGCCCGTTGTGGGATGTTTGGTCGCCATTCGCCACCGGTGCGTTTGGGATCCGTCCAAAAGATGGTTTTAGTCCGAATATCCCACAGAAATGCGCAGGCATACGCACTGCGCCGGCTCCATCAGAGCCCTGATGCAGCGGCCCGAAACCAGCAGCAGCTGCTGCCCCTGCACCGGCCGAACTGGCGCCAGCATTGTAGTTTTGCTTCCATGGATTATGAGTTATCCCGGTCAGCGGGCTATGGCTTACCCCCTTCCAGCCGAACTCTGAAGTTGTTGTTTTCCCGATAATAATCGCTCCCGCCGAGCGCAGTCGGGAGACAAAGGGAGCATCTACGGTACCTATGTTACCAGCCTCGATATGCGAGCCACGCTCGAAAGGAAGTCCTTTAACCGAAGCCAGGTCTTTGATAGTCACCGGGATCCCGTGAAGTGGGCCGGGGTGGACGTCTGATGCTTTTAGCACGGCTTCGGCAGTTTTAGCCTCAAGCATTGCTTCGTCGGCTGCAAGGGCAGCGAAGGCGTTGACTTTGGGCTCTAGTGCCTCGACTTGCGTGAGCACAGCGGACATTAACTCGACCGGTGACAATTTTTTGTTGCGGATCAGTGTTGCGGCTTTGTTTGCCGGCATAAAACAAAGGTCGTCCATCGTTCCCCTACCCAGAAAGTTTTTATAACGGCTTGAATATTCAATTGTTATTGAACTTACTATTAATTCCTATTGCTTCAATTTGGATTAAGGATTCTGGTATTGGGCCTGGAGAGGGTATGACTACACATTCTATTGCTGGTAGTTTTTCGTGTGGTACTAGGTCTAATAAAATTCTTTCAAAGATAAAAAAGTGTTCAGAATTTCTGAGATATAAAGTGATTTTTACTAAATCATTAATGCTAGAACTAGCATCCTGTGAAGTCTGTGAAAGTAAATTAATTGCTGCTAAGGTTTGATATATAATATCGCTATTATCTTTTTGTAATGTGTGGAGGTCTTCAGGAACCCTTGGTGCTACATCAAAGTCTTTTGGATTACTCGCAATTCTGCAATTTTTATCTATTCCTAGTATTCCGGAATAAAAAATAAAATTTCCTACACTCACAGAGGCTGGGGCACAAAATGGTTTATTTATTGGCCAGTCAGTAGTGAATTTTTTAAAATTTTTCTGATTTTTTGATGCGGTAAGTTCTATTTCAATAAGGCAGCCACGGTGGCCAACTTCATCGAAACCAGAGACTGTAAGTGCTGTGTTCATATCAGGAAAAAAATGTTGATGTATTCGATGGAATGTTGGAAAGTCCTTTACATCTGCAAGAAAGACAGTCGAATTGATTGTATCTGAAAGGTCCAAACCTTGGTTTGCAAGTGTACGCCTTAGCTCGTTGTACACATACCAGCTTTGAGCTGCTATAGGTCCATCTCGACTGTCAGGGTGACTCTGACCAGTTTCAAGAAACCTGCCTTCGCTTGGTATATCATCAAAAGAGTTCACAAGTGGCTTGCCTTCATCGGAGGTTTTGATTGGAATATGTCCCGCTGTGAAGACCAGTGGGCCAGAGCGAACAGCCTGAGAGTAGAAGGAGGCTGCTGGCATTTTTTGATTATCAAAAGTCACGACTACTTCTCGACCTGAAAAATTAGGATTTTCTCCAGGGCAAACTGCTATTGCATCTATACCTATGGTATCATTAGTTTCTTTGAAAATCTCGGATACTCCAAGACCAGAACTAGGTGCAGGTTCTTTTTGTAATACCTGACGAATATTCTGATAAACCGGGAAAAACCTTTTGTCTGTTTGCCAAATATGTTGGCGTAATATTTGGTCGCCGCCGCTTCCCCCAGCTTCAAGAATTGCGTCCAAATTTTGGTGTGTAAACCAAGAATCGTGAGCAACTTTTCCTTCTAAGTGATCCGCTAAAGGAAAACCTTGTTTCTTTTCGTGACCTGGATCAGGAATATCAGAAAATTGGCGCGATGAGTTTGGGTTTTGGCTAGACCGCACGCCCGATAAAAATATGAGGCCTTCTGCTTTGACCGCATGGGGAAAGTTTGGAAATACGCTTGGTTGGCTATCCAAGACTATCTGTTTTTTTGTACTCATCGTAATTCTTCCTCGATAACTATAAAACAAATAAAAATCGCATATCTTTGTGGACAGAAATTATTCGCAATTCGCATCAAAGGAGAGGCCTCGGCCTTTCGAGAATTAAGTCGAACCGATTTGACTATAATTTGTAACAATAAGGCCTAGAAGAATTACTTTGTAAATAAATTTATGACGGCCCAAGAGGCTGGGCTGGATCAGCTACAAAATTGACCTCGCCGGTGTAAATTGGGTTCCCCCTCAAGACCTGAGAGAATACTCGGGTCGACGGTGAAATGCATAATCGGAGTATCATTGATTGCAAATATTGCAGTTTTCTCAAAACGCTCATATTTATCAGGCGTATAATATTCTGACTGCCTGTAATGCGGCTCCTGGCCCGTAATTTCAACGAGTTGGGGCAGGAGAATAGGCGTCTAAGGTGTGTTTTCTCTTCTCGTACAACTAATTTTAACTCACCTATCAAACAGCTTGATTGCATACTAAGCAGTCACCGCGCTTCGCTGGTTTCGGCGAGGCCAACAGTTCCTTCGCGATTGGTGCCTTTTAGATAGATTTGTCCTTGGATCTCGGCGATGCGCTGGTGTTCCGCTACCGCGTCTGTATGCATGGTCGCAGAGGGCCGGGCCTCAGGCAGGAAATGCCCGAAGTGGTCCTTGCCTCGGACCAAGGTCGCAAAATCGGTCTCAACCCGTTCCTGTCGTGCCTCCGGAGTTATGTATCGGAGTGCTAGGCCAACCCGGCGGCGCTCAGTTTCGTTTGGTTTCGATGCGTGCCACATATTCACGTGATGGAACGATGCCTCGCCCTGCTGCAGCGTCACCCAGATGGCTCTTTCTTCATCGATTTCACTGTTGATGGTCTGGCCGCGCGTTAAAATGTTGTTGGGGTCCCAGGTGTCGTGATGTGACACAATCCCTTGTGTGTGGCTGCCGGGCAGCATTCGCATACAGCCATTCGCATTGTTCGCTTCCGTCAGTGCAATCCAGACCGTCAGTATTTTGTTACTGTCGAGCCCCCAATGAGCTGAATCCTGATGCCAAGAAATATACCGTCCGTCACCCGGTTCCTTCGGGTAGAGGTGGCTCGACCAAATCATGATATCGGGACCTAGAAAATTTTCGACTAGGTCAAGAATTTTCGGCCTCCGCATCAAGTCGTTGATCCAGGGAAAGACTAGATGCGATTTGTAACGCCATTTTCCATTTACGGGGCCGCCGCTCTTGCTTTCATATAATTCAAGCTCGCCAAGGAGGGTCGCTGCTTCCGTCTTTGACAAGATGCGCTTAGGAAAAAGAAGTCCAGTCTCCCAGAAGGCCTCGATTTCATTCGCAGTCAATTCTTTAGGCATAATACCTTTAACATTCCTGTATCAAAGGGTTTCTCAGTTTTGTGTAATGTTTGTAAGTGATTCTAAATAATATGGTTGTAGAGTTTACTAATGTTGCACATATTAACGTAAAAAAGAAGATATAGCCTGCCTCAAAAACAAGAAATAATATTTTTAACTCGGCTAATTTTTTAAAAATTCTTTTTAGTAAATTCAAATTTTTATAATAAAAAAACTGAACCTAAGTGTCTGAAAAAAAATATTTTAACAAACGGCCGCCCTTTTATTAGTGTGCAAACAACAGACCCGACGTGTCGTATGCGGCAAAATTGCTGTTTTTAGTTGTAAAATAGTGAACTGCAGATAGGGAGGGCTGATTTGCATAAAGCTTTAGTTGTGGGACTTCAGTAGCGGTAAGCGGCTGCATCGATTTTTTGCCTTCTTTTAATTGCCACCGGTTTTCTTCCTATCCGAAATATGCTCGCTTCTTTCTTTGTTTTTTATGTGTTACAGGAAAGCTATTAGTCCTAATGTGGAGGGTGCTCGGCCAAATAGTCTGCAGCATTAAAGTAGGGTAGGTTGTCACGCCTGGAACTGCCAATTGCAGCAATCCTTTCAGTGATCCGGATCGCTTTTTGATACTTCCGTTCACAGGATTCGCTCGTTTGCGTTTGGAATGTCGGTCCACAAAGGGAAATTCCATAGTGTGCTTGGAGGGTCCGAATTTGGGTGCCGTTGAATATGCCGTCGGATATAAGTGATAGGTCAAATTCGGGGCGTGCTGAGATGTGGATCTTGTTCTCAGCGAAATAGCCGCGAATTTTTGCTTCTGCTTCCAACGCGACTTCCCAATAATCGGATTCAGTTTGCGTTGATTCGCCCGAAACATTTTGAAATGCCATGCAAAAGGTGAGAAAGATTTGTTCGTCTTCCGTCGCTGTTTTCCATGCCGTCTTGCCGAGTGCGTTCCAGATCGTCAGGTCCATATCGTCGAAAACTTTTGGTACTCTCTCGAGAAACAGGGTGTGCAGGCGGTTCTCGTTTAATGAACTGCCGAGTTTTTGTTCCGTGTAGATATCGATTGCTGCATATGTGCCGCATATAGGACAGGTATCGTCTTTATATTTGTCTTTAGCATAAATATGCGAACAACGTTTCCTGTCGGGCAATTCGTTTTTGCACAGTAGATATGTCGAAGTACCTTCATTGCTATCCTGCTGTTCACCAATCCAATTGAAACGGTTTATGAACTGCTTATAGGATTGTCGATGGCTCCATAGGCTCCACTGCAGCTTTTCAACCGGTCCAAATGTACTCCAGTTCGAACTCACATCGATGATTATGCATTGCGTCTTGCCCGGAGCCATCCGCAATCCGCGCCCGACAGACTGTCCCCAAAGCACCTTGGAGAGGGTGGGCCTGAGATGGACGATAATATTGCAATAAGGATTGTCCCAACCTTCTGCAAGAACACCTACGGAAACCATCGCTTCGATCTCGCCGGTTTCATGGCGAGCAAGCAGCTTCATCCGCTCTCCAATTGGCGTTGATGCAGTGACAATTGCTGCTTCGATGCCATTTTCCTGTATGCGTCTTAATGTCTCTTCTGCAACGCTGACATCAGCGCAGAACCAGGCCGAGACTGGCAGTGTTGTGAGCTTTTCTCGTTCTTCCTTATAGCTCCACATTGCATAGTCGATCATTGACGATTTGATAATCGCAGGAGCTAGTTTTGCGACCGGAAAATCGCCTGAGCTAATATCTATTTCGCCCAGATTTAAATCATGCACGAAATGCGGCCGGTACACCGGCTGTACCAAGACGCCTTCGTCGATTAAATTTTCAATGTTTGCGCAATCGATTATTGCATCAAAAGCGAGGTGAAGCTGGTCGCGTTGGTCGCCAGTTCGTCGTTCGGGTGAAGCGGTGAGACCGATAAATTGTGCGGTTGGATTGCCATCCTTTTCGAACGCGTCGAGTAGCTTTTTATAGCCTGTCCCGTTTGGCGAGACGCGATGTGCTTCGTCAACGATAATGAGATCCGCCTTAGGAATGGCATCCATCAATACATTTTTTGCGCGCACATTCGTCGAGAGCAGAATGTCATAGTCAGTGAAGGCAGGCCCTGTGTCGGAAACAGCGAGTTTTCGGACAGAATGTTTCTTGCTTAGCGCCTTTTCGAGTTGTTCAAGAAGAACAAGGCGATGGCAAAGCACTACAATTTTTTTGCCACTGTAAAACCGCTCAACGAGTTCGCTCGCGAGTACGGTCTTGCCCGCTCCGGTTGGTGCTTTAAGGATAAAACGACGATGTTGTGCAACAATCGTTGGAAAACGATCGATGATTTCTTGTTGCCATGTTCTGAGATGCATGCACGGCGTATATCAAATTTTTAACGACGGTGCACCAGCAATGAAACACAAAATAATATCCAAATTTGCCAACAGAGCGTCACATTAGGCGGGGGTATAACTCACTTGACCTCACGCCTGGATGTTGCCCCATACTATATTAGATGTCGTTGTGACAGTTCCGGTGTGTTGTGGATCACGAAATACATCAGATACAGCACTAAACCCTTATATTTGATGCAGGAAACGGGATCTGACGGCTCCTTTGAGTTGCGCTACGCTGCTTTGGTGGGCGAACTACAAACGCGCCCAGCTATGGACAAATTTCTTCTGCTGAACGATGTTGTGGCCGTCATGACGTCACAGACTGAAAATTTCAAGACCCGCGAGGGGGCACCAGAAAACTTCGAGTTCGACAATAGCTTTGCTCGCGAACTCGAAGGCTGCTACGTCCCTTGGGATGCTGAAAAGGTTTCCGAGCCCCGCTTGCTAATGTTCAACTGTGAGCTGGCCGCTGAGCTTGGCCTCGATGGCGCTGCGTTAGAGACCCCTCTGGGTGCTGAGATCTTTGCCGGTAACCGTTTACCAAATGGGGCGAAACCGCTGGCCCAGGCCTATGCTGGTCATCAGTTTGGCGGTTTTTCGCCGCAGCTAGGTGACGGTCGCGCTCTGCTGTTGGGTGAAATTGTTGATACCTGCGGAAGGCGTCACGATATCCAGCTAAAGGGTTCAGGACGAACGCCTTTTTCGCGTGGCGGTGATGGCAAGGCTGCCCTTGGACCAGTGCTGCGCGAATACCTTATCGGTGAAGCAATGCATGCGCTTGGTGTGCCAACGACGCGAGCCCTTGCCGCTGTTACCACAGGTGATCAGGTTATCCGAGAGACCGCGCTGCCGGGAGCCGTACTCACGCGCATTGCAGCCAGTCACCTGCGCGTTGGCACATTTCAATTCTTTGCTGCACGCGGAGAGACAGAAATCGTCCGCCAGCTTGCCGATTACGCTATCGCACGTCACTACCCAGCGGCGCGCGAGGCAGATAACCCCTACTTGGCATTTTTTATTTCGGTTGCAAAGGCGCAGGCAGTGCTGGTTGCTGAGTGGATGAGCATCGGCTTCATCCATGGTGTTATGAACACGGATAATACCACAATTTCTGGCGAGACGATTGACTATGGCCCTTGTGCCTTCATGGACGTCTACGATCCAGACACGGTTTTCAGTTCCATAGACCTGCAGGGACGCTACGCCTATGCCAATCAACCGTCTATCCTGACCTGGAACCTGGCGCGGTTGGCGGAAACCTTGATCGCGCTGGTTGATCCAAATAAGGATAGGGCGGTTGAATTGCTCACCGATGGCGCCAATGAGGTTTCAAGCCTGTTTGGCGATGCTTGGCTGGCGCGCATGCGCGCCAAGATCGGCCTCAACTCTGCAGAAGATAACGACGTCAAATTGATCAACCGCCTCCTTGATGCGATGTATCAGGGCAAGGCGGATTTTACGCTGACGTTCCGGCGCCTGTCAGACGTCCTGCGCGGCAACGATATGCCGGTGCGCGCACTATTCGAAGACCCTGCAGTATTCGACGTGTGGGAGAATGATTGGCGGAGTCGGTTGGATCGAGAGCAATTCTCTGCCAGGGATTGCGCAGGCGCAATGGACCAGGTGAACGCTATCTACATTCCTCGCAACCATAAGGTAGAAGAGGCTTTGGTCGCCGCCGTAGACCAAGGCAATATATCGGCATTTGAGGATATGTTGTCGGTCGTCTCGAAACCGTTTGACGAGGTTAGCGGATGCGAGGGTTACGCGGAGCCGGGGAGCAAAACCGCTGTTCCCTATCAGACCTTTTGCGGCACATAATCGTTAATCATTTTTGCATAATTACTTGTGAAATTTGAAAGAAAAGACGTAGTAAATTAAGTATGCGCGCATAATTAATTTACTAGCTGGTTAACACGGTATGTCATTTATGCGCGTTGTTTGTTCCAGTCTCGGTCAATTGAATTACGGCGTTCTTGAATATATCCGCAATGCTGTTTCATCAATTATCAATTCGTTATCAGCCTCTGGGTCAGGCTATAAGAGGCTCGACCCATTGCCCGTATGCTGTAAAACTCGATAAATTTGTCGCGCGCTTAAAAAAACTAACTTGCTGAATTATAATATTAAAATCGGGTTTATAGGTGCCATAAACTAACGTCAGTGATTTGGTAATGCGAGGGTTTGTAACCAGCTCTATAGGTATTTTTGCGCCCTCTGCGTTTATTAGTTAACTAATGGTTATGAGTTTTGTAATGCACAGAATTAATAAACCTGAGCTCAATCGAGACCGCTTGAGGTACAAAAGAAGCTTCGATCTCCTAGGGCTTATTGTATTTATAATTATGTGTCTTGCGGTATCCAGTGTTGGCGGCGCTATCACGGCAACGAGTGTGGACACCTGGTATCAAGCTTTGGAGAAGCCGCCGTTCAATCCGCCTGATTGGGTATTTGCACCAGTTTGGACCGCACTTTACATCCTTATGGGCGTTGCGGCTTGGCGGATATGGCGACTTCGATCATCAAAAGCGCATCATATTGCTCTTTCGGTATTTGGTTTGCAGCTCTGTCTCAACCTAGCTTGGTCTTTTCTATTTTTCGGTTTACAGCATATCAATTTGGCTTTGGTCGAGATTGTCATTTTACTCATTGTGATCATCATCAATATGATCATGTTCTGGCGCCTCGAACGCCTAGCCGGCCTGCTTTTCGTGCCTTACGTCGCGTGGGTCTCATTCGCAACAATACTTAATGCCTCACTTTCGCTGCTAAACAAAATTTAGCTATGGCAGGTAAACGCGGATTAAGCGCGGTCTTGGTGGTATTCTCGTTGCGCAGAAACCACTAGAACTAATCAGCGTTTTGAAACTTTATCTAAAGCGCCGGTTCACAATTTCCGTCCGTAAAGCTCCAGTTTACGGTCGACAAGTTCGTATCCAAGACGGTCGGCGATGTTTTCTATCAGGGCTTCAAGGTCGTCGTCCTGAAACTCTAGTACCTTCCCATCTTTTACATCGATAACATGATGGTGCTGGTCTAGGTTGGTCTCGAAGCGGGCTTGCCTATCATTGAATTCATGGCGTCGGACAAGGTTCATGTCGTCCAGGATATTAAGCGTCCGATAAACTGTGGCTACGCTTACGCTAGAATCTATCACCCTCGAACGCTGGTGAATCGTATCGACTGACGGGTGGTCGTCCGCTTGGTCGATAATCTGAAGAATGACGCGGCGTTGAGCAGTCATTTTCAGCCCCGCATCGATACACCGCTGTACTAAACTAACTGCCATATTCACACACTCTGTTTCCTTGGAAATCGCACATGCCTTTTTGGCAAAAGTTATTGGACGATTTTACCGCTTCACTGGCCTAACCGATTTTTGATCCCTTGCTGCCCAAAAGGGCTTTAAAGCCCTCGAGCCTCGGATACCTTAAATAGAGGCCCTTCTTTCTACCGGTATCCGTTTGCGACCCGCAAAACGCATAGTATCGAGGCCAGGTTTTGAATTAGTGGTGGCTGGACCAGACAGTCTTGAGTAGTCCTGCGTAATGTCAATGACGTGGCCCGATGTAGTTTTCGCCATTAACCTCGGAAATTGTCCTTGCCGCTTCGACTTTGACAGGTTTGCGTAAGCGGAGCCTCAAGCCAGCCTTACTCAGCGCGCAGGAAAGTTGTTTTATCGGGGTCTGGGCCACACGTTGTGCAGCTTTAGGCAACCAAGCACTCAAATACGGATTAATATGACTTTCATCGTAATCGTGTTGCCAGGCGGCGATTGCGCCAATAATACGTTCTTCGTCGGGACTAATCGATGAGCACTTGGTGCAACGAATGTCGATACGCTGTTGCGCTGATACGGTGATGATCGTCATCAAATCGTCGAGCGCCGGATGGCCATCCGGCGCGCGGGCAAGTTTGAAAGCCGTCCGCAATTCAGACTGGACATTCGTCTCATTTTTCAAGGCCTGAACCCAGAAACGGACGGCCCAAACAATTAACTGTTCACTGAAGGGGAGCTCTCCATATTCGTCTGAATTGGGTAGGTGTTCAGAACTGTCCATCTGTTTTATCCAACTACTGGGGGGAATGGTTTTTTCGAAAGGTTTATGTGGTGTACAGGCCATTACGAAGGACGGCGACGAAAGACGTGATCCCGGAGCTGCGCAGCGGAACGAAGGGTTTCATTGTCTGGTGGCAAAGTTGTTTGACCTTAAGGGCCGCGCTGTGGCTGACGCAGTCGGTCGGAAACATTACCGCGTCGGCTTTAGAGACTTCGCGTGCCAACCCAGCTATAGACCGCTCTATACCGCCGTCATGGTGTAAAAGCTGGCCGTTCCATTTTTCGACCAGAGCACGTAGATGATGAACCGTATGCTGACGTCCGCCGACGTATAGTAGACAACGGCCATCGAGATCGAAGTCGCATCTGGTTTTTGATGCAGTGCATTCGCCATGAATGATGCTTTCAAGGGACTGGTTCTCTTCCCGCAGAGCAACGTTTTGTTGCTGCAGTCTTTCGACTTCGACACCTTTCTCCGCAACAGCTGCGTAGAGACGTGTGATCTCTGCATCGCGTTGCGCCATTTCGCTTGTAAGGTGCTGCTGCAGGGCCGGTTGCAGCCGGTCAAAACGCACATCGTCTGCAACCTTCGCCTTAGAGTACGGTTGAGCTCTTAGGCTATTTTTCAGCTGCGCGATTTCTCGGTTTTTTTCTTCGAGGCGTAGATAATTTCGCTGATGTTGTTTCCCTAACTTTTCGTCCAGTGATGCCACTTGGTTTTCGAGTGCGCTGAGGCGCCGGACATCGGCCCGATTGGAGGCGCCGACGAGATGTGAAAGCATGTGAACATCGGCAAACATGCGTTCGCATAACGCACCGGCGTCCATGGGGTGGGTGAGTATTGCCCAATATAATCCAGGGACGCTGCCTGACGCCCGAGCATCCGACCAAAGCGCCTCCAGATCTTTAATGGATCTTGCATCTTTCGCTTTGCGGATTGCGCCCGTATGCCGTTTGTCCAACAACTTGTTGAGCAATTTAGCCGGCCGTTTCGGCTCACACGCCTCCTTCACGAAGTAGCCGTGAAACTGATAATCCTGCGGCTCGCCGGCGCGGGTGTGCAGCGACAGCTTTCGCCCTAGCGCACGGAGATCGGATAGGGTCAGGCAGGTCCCCAGGATCGAGCAATGCCAACCGCTGTTCAAATCCCAAAGGCGTTTTCGACGCCCTGATGCCATCTTTGTATCCAATTTGTCACATGCCGTGCACATGAAAAAAATCCCCTCCGTGAGGTGCTTTGCGCTTAGTTCTTTGAGATTGTTCGGGGCGTGTTTTGCTTTGGTTTTTTAGTTTTTCTGGCAATTGCTTCAGCGACCAAAATACGCGCCAGAATTTGTAAATTGATAAACCTGATGGTCATTGGGCGATGTCCGTCTGGACTTGGTCAACATCTTTGCTCATGCCGGCTTCATCCGCGACGCCGGATAGGAAATGAACCATCGCTTCCAGCCGCTGCTGCTCCATAATCATCCAAAATGTTTTGTACCGGCCCTCATACGGACATTTCGCACTGCGCTGTTCGAAGGACTCAAGCCTTGCCTGCAGCCTATTTCGAAAGCTGGTAAGGACCGAATGCGCAGTCTTCGCATCCGTCGAATCCAGCAAGCACATTTGAATTGCTTCGGCCGCATGGAAAGCCGACGGTGCCAGATCCTCTGGCGGGCATAGCAGTAGTTTTTTGGTTTTCGCTATACCCTTGAGCGTAACGTTAAGGCGTTCGTCTGATCGGTGAACCCCTGTGCGCCGCAAGTGAGCCGTGCCCAAATTTCTCTCTATTACAGCTGCTATTACACTCGTAGTAGGGTGCCAGTGTTCTGGAACCAATGCCTTAGCGGCGACCGCAATACTATCGGGTTTGATCGGTCCATCGCTGGCAATACCTAAAACGGCTAGATCGACGATGGATGCGCCTATCATAAATGTGCCCTTTTCAAGTAATGCAAATGCGACTTATTATCATTATATTTGCCGAATATGACCAATATTGCAAGTGATAATAAGTCGCATAAACTAATAATGCACTGGCAATGCAAAGGGCAACAAGTAGGATTCAATGATGGTATCTGTCCGCACCGATTAGTGTCTTTTGGAAACACCGTTGCAGGAAGCCGGACCTAAAATGACAAAAGTTGTGAGTAGAAAAAGTAAGTGCCGAGAGGTTTTGGATACTCGGCTAAATACACCAGTCCATATGCCTAGCCTACAGGACGTTACCCGATTGGGCCATTTAATAGCCAGGTTGCGTAGGCGTCTATTCGATCCACTCGGCGACCTTCAACTGCGCGTCACGCTCTGGCATCTTCGGGTTATGCAGCCGGTAGACATTAGTTGCGGAATTGAAAGCCATCACTTCGGTAACGCCGCATCTGCGCAGTTCACGGAAAGCGCGACGGACAATTTTGCGGAATTTCAATGCGGCTTGTCCGTGGGGACATAGATTTTCGGTCTGTTTTGCTTGCACGGTATTTGGATCCGATCTGTCTGACTGAGTGTGCCCTTGGCTTTGAAGCTGGTTCACCGCACTTCTTCAAAGCTATAAATTCACAGTTTTCCGCTTACGTACCGGCTTCAATCTTCAAAGCGGCGAGAAGGTTGAGTACCACGCTGCCTTTGAGGGAAGGCAAAGCAAACATTTCAGGTTGCTACAGCTAAGGCATTGGAGTCGATGAATGAATTTGGCTCGTGATGCGATGTTTTGAGATGATCGGCGATTGCATCGGCGATCTCACATTCGCATTTGCCACAGCAGGGGGTGAAGTCGTAATAGGCGTGAACTTCGTTCCAGCAAGCCGCCCCGCTGCAGGCAGCCGCCTTTACTTGACGTTCAGATATACCATTGCAATTACATATCAGCATTTACGCCTACTTTCTAACACGGTTTAATGCGAATGATTATCATCATTATTGCGAATGATTGTCAATACCATAACGGCCACACGTTATACGAAAGACGAGACTACGCGGTCCGAAAATTTCATTATCCGCGAGAGAAACGATTTACGTAGTGAGGAACCGGTTGAAGTGACACCCGAAATCCCGAGCAGCTCAACCTCATCTTTATAACCGCACCAACGGCTATCGACCTCATAGCTAGTCGCCAGATGAGACTGATGGTTAAGGTTTTCTGGCGCATCGCGTTACCCAATTGCATCTACGCGCGCTTGGTCGTGTTTTTGTCGGGTACGAGCTAGGGCCCGCTTTTGCGTTGGCGCCCCAACAAACGCATCACGCGGCTTCTGAGGCAACTAAATGCCCTGGGCTCACTTCATTGTAGGTGAGAACTGGCGGCGCGTAATCAAGCGGACGTACCGCACTTGGGATTTCGTCCACTTCTATATTGCGTTCGGTGCGGCGCAACGCGGGATCGGCCACCGGAACCGCCGACAGAAGCTTTTTCGTATACTCATGTATCGGGTTTTCAAAGACTGCGGCACGGGGTCCGATTTCCACGATGCGGCCCAGATACATGACGGCCACGCGATGGCTGATCCGCTCGACCACGGCCATGTCATGACTGATGAAAAGAAAAGATAGGCCTAAATTTGACTGCAGGTCCATCAGCAGGTTGATGACCTGCGCCTTGATCGTAACATCGAGCGCAGACACAGCTTCGTCGCAGATAATCATTTTTGGATCGAGCGCGAGTGCTCTCGCGATAGAGATGCGCTGCCGTTGTCCACCGCTGAGCTCGTGCGGGAACCGGCTCGCGAAGTGGGGCTTAAGATTGACTTTTTCAAGCAAGTCGGCGATGCGGGCCTCGACATTTTTTTGCTGGAGTAGATTGTGCACCCGGATCGGTTCTGCCAGCGTGTCATAGACCGACATGCGGGGGTTGAGGGACGAATACGGATCTTGGAAAATCATTTGCACCGAGCGACAAAACGCGAGGCGCTCCTCCCGCGAGTGCTCCAGTACTGACTGACCGTTGAACAGGATTTCTCCCGAGGTTGCCTCCTGAAGTCCCATAATGGTGCGGCCCGTGGTTGTCTTCCCGCAACCGCTTTCGCCGACTAGGCTCAACGTCTCGCCCCGCTTGATCTGAAAGGAGATGTCCTCGACCGCGTGCACTCGTGATGACGTACGCTTGAAGAAGCCGTCAGTGATATCGAAGCGGGTCGTCAAATTGTTGACTTCGAGTAGATAGGGGCTCGGGTGCATCACTGGTTCCATAGGGGAAAATTCCTTCATTTCACTTAGCTAAAATTGACTACTCGACAACTTCCGGAAATTTCTCCGGCTTCTGCTTGCCGGCCATGCTGCCGATACGGGGTACGGCGCCGATAAGCTTTTTCGTGTAGTCATGTTTCGGTTTGTGGAAGATGTCATGCACAGGGCCATGCTCGACAATCTTGCCCTCGTACATGACGATGACATCGTCAGCCATCTCTGCAATGACCGCCATGTCGTGGGTGATAAACAACACCGACATGCCAAATTCCTCTTGAACGTCTTTTATCAAATCGAGGATCTGCGCCTGAATTGTCACATCGAGGGCTGTCGTAGGTTCATCTGCGATCAACAGCGATGGGCCGCAGGCTAGCGCCATAGCGATCATGACGCGCTGGCGCATGCCGCCAGATAGGTTATGAGGGTACTGACTGAGCTTACTCTCAGCATCAGGAATGCGGACACGCCGCAACAGGCCTAGTACTTTCTCTTCCGCTTCGTCTCCTGTGAGGTTTAGGTGTTGGAAAAGTGCCTCGGTTAGCTGCGTTCGGATCGTCAGTACGGGATTGAGGCACGTCATGGGTTCCTGAAAGATCATGCCAATTTCTCGGCCTCGGACCGTTCCCATTGTCTTTTCGTCCGCCTTCGTGATGTCAACCCGACCGAGACGATCACTGTTTAGAAATATACTTCCCACGGGCATGTATGCGCCTGCCATATCGTTGAGCCGCAGCATCGACATAGATGTCACAGATTTGCCTGATCCGGATTCGCCGACGACGCCCAGGGTTTTCCCCTTCGGGATATTAAAAGTAATGCCCCGTACAGCCTCGACATGCTTTCCGACGGTGGGGAAGGTGACATGGAGGTTGTCGACCTCCATTAGGACGTCCTGCGACATGTGTGCTCCTCTAATGCAATGTTTCGGTGTTGAGATTTTTAAATTTCAGGTTCAAGCCGTGGTTGATACTGACCGACGGCACGTTTCGATTGTTGCGGTTGACGGAGGTCACCAGCATCCTCGCTTTCAGTTGTCTTGTTGTGCGCATCTTTAGGCCTGCTTTGTTCAATGCGGTGGCGATATCGTTCAAAATTTCCTGCGCTATTTGGACGCTGTCCTGTGGAAACCACCAATGCAGCACTTCCGTGACCGTTTTTTCGTTACCACAGTGTTTCTCAGAAATTACGTAAAGCAATTGAAGTTCAAACAGAGTTGTCTTCGAATCGAAGAGGGGCCGAAGCTTTACGGCAAAGGGATCGTGGTCGCGTAGTAGGTCGATGAAAATTTGAAGAAGTGGTCCGATTTCGTCGAAAGCTTCTCTGTTCTCTGCCGACAGCCATGTGTCCTGCGACCTATAGAGGTGTCTCCGCGTGGCTTGGATGATAAGCGTTTCAAGGGCATCTAGAGAGATGTGTAGTGTCATATTTCAACTAGTTAGGAATTATAATGATATTAATAATTATTCTCAATAATGGCATAAAGCAAACGAAAATTATTCGTACCACTGGAAATGTATGCCGATTTACGACTCGTTAAGGAATTAAATTAGGTCAATTTGTGACATTACGCTAAATGCGATGACGAGTGTGCTAACCCGTGATTTGAAGGTTTCCTGCCTATGTGACGTACCAATATGAGATCGTTGAAAACGGTAATTCTCTATTGGTGCCGGTTAATATTAGTACTGTGGAATCAAATACAATTTAGAGAAATTAATAATTATTCGCAAATATAAATAAAGAAATACTGATTATGATAATCATTATTAATAACAGTTCTGATAATTAATCGTAATTAAATAATGTTTACTTTAATTAATTATGTTAATACTTTAATTTATATAGAGCAGGTTATTTGGAGGTTGAGCATGAAGGCAAGCACAACCATCATCAGACAGCTGAATGCTGTTCTCAAGAATGAACTGATTGCGATCAATCAGTCTTTTCTACATTCCCGCATGTTCAGAAATTGGGGCATGGGCCGTATCGGCGAGCGGGAATACAAGAAATCAATCAATGACATGAAGCAGGCCGATAAACTTATCGAACGGATTTTGTTTCTCGAAGGGCTTCCGAACCTGCAAGATCTGGGCAAGCTGCGTCTCGGCGAAGACACCGAGGAGATCCTGCAATGTGAACTTGCACTAGAAACTGACAGCATTGCCGAATTGCGAAAAGCGATCACATTTTGCGAGAACGAGAAGGACTTCGTCTCACGTGAAGTGCTCGACGATATTCTTAAAGATGAGGAGGAATTTGTCGATTGGGTGGAAACCCAGATCTTGCTGGTTAGAGATATGGGCCTCAAAAATTATATCCAATCACAAGCTTAGGGAGGACAAACGGATGAAAGGTAACGCCAAGGTAATCGAAATTCTAAATGGCCTGCTTACTCATGAGATGTCCGCCGCCGATCAATACTTCATCCACTCACGAATGTTTGAAGATTGGGGTTTGGAGGAACTCTATGAGCGCCTCAAGCACGAACAGGAAGAGGAATTAGGGCACGCTGCGCAGCTCGTCGAACGAATCCTGTTTTTGGAAGGCATGCCTGATGTAGCTGCGCGCGAGAAACTCAACATTGGTGCTGACGTTAAGAGTATGGTTGAGAACGATCTCGCCTACGAAGTTTTCGTGCAAAAAGAGCTGGTTGCAGCCATTGCAAGCTGCGAGCAGGAAAGCGATTTTGTCAGTCGGCAAGTTTTAATCAAGCTACTCGAAGATACCGAAACCGACCACATCCACTGGTGTGAACAGCAGCTCGGCCTCATCGACAAAATGGGTGTGCAGAACTATATCCAGTCGAAGACCTCGTAGCCGATTGGTTTGGTAGCTTTTCGGGCAAAACCCGATGCTACCGGGTATAGTTGGTTAGCGCGGATGTTGTTGCCCTCTTGCGTCGCAGAAGTTGGCCCGGACGCAGAAATTATCGTTATTAATGGCAAAATCAGCTATTTCAAAGTGGTTTAATAGGAACATATTTATCCGGGCGCGCCGGCTATGCCTGCCGATATAGCCTACCAGCCACCACATGAGTGTGCGTCTTTCGATTATCATCGCCTGGGTCGTGCCATGTCGCAGTCACACATGAGCATTTATTTGTGACTTGCAGGTTGGTGTCGCAAGAAACGCCAGAATTGCAGAACCGAACCCGAGCATGGAAAATAACGTAAGCGACGCATCATAGCTGCCAGTGATATCAAATAGCGCACCTGAGACCAGCGGGCCGGACGCCTGTGCGAGTGTTTGCACCGGTATGGTGACACCACGGATAGCGCCAAGATTTTCACGTCCGAAATTGTTCGCCCATGCGACAGGCAGGATGGTCAGTAAGCCTCCGATACCGGCACCGAAGGTGACCGCTGCTAAATAGGCAGTCCAGGTATCTGAAACAAACAGCATTACGGTACTGCCAAGACCAATCAGTGTTGCTGCCACCGCGAGACCCAATCGTGCGCCGTGTCGCAATTCGAATTGCCCGAAGAGGAGCCCTCCAAATGCCGCCGACATAGAAAATAAGCTTACGGCTGAGGCTGCGATACCCATGGATAATCCACGATCGATCATATGTGGGGCCTGATGCAGGCTGACACCAGCCTGTACGGGATAGATGAACACGGAAAACGCAATCAAGAGCCAGAAAGTCGAAGTTTGCATTGCCTCTCGGCGCGTAAAACTCACTTCTGGATTGGTTGCTTTATCGCTGTCGGTGTTTTCAAGGGTAGACTGCGAGACAGTATAGGGGCGAAGGCCGACATCTTCCGGTCGCTGAACCACTAAAAAGTAGTTTGGTGTAACACCGACGACTAGCACAAAAGCGGCGATCACAAGCCAACCTATTCGCCAATCCCAGAGATCTATAACCGAGAAAGCGACCAGCGGTAAAACGGTCAGGCCGATGCTGTGCGCTAGCGCGGCAAATGACATGGCACGCCCACGAAGTTGGATAAACCAGTTGGCTATTGCGCTGGTAATGGCGATTTCGAACGGTCCCGCGAAGGCCATTCGGCCTAGGCAAAATGCTATATAGAACCAGATCAGTGATCCCGTTTGCGATAGAGCAATCATGCTGACGCCAATTAAAAAGGTGCCGGCTACAAGTATCTGACCGGAACCTCGGCGATCGACCAAGACGCCAACTTTTGGAGAAACGACGGCGCCCAGTAATCCTCCAAGGGATACAGCGCCCGAGAATTCAGTCATTGACCAGTCAAACGCTGTGGACATGGGAATAGCAAAGATCGACAGCGTCGCGACCGCGGAACCCTGCCGTGCAAAATTTGCACACATTGCGCATCCCACGATTACCCAACCGTAGAAAAACGGCGTCCGTTGGATCAAACCTTTGGGGTTGGGCATAACTGCTTTGAGCGTTTTAGGGCTTCAAAGTCAGTCGGTTAGGCTGACTAAAAACTTGCCATTTCCAAATCTAGTTTTTCGCTTCAATGTTCTCGAAAATATTCTGGGGTGATGATGCGCCGTAGGGGTCTGTATCGCAATTGTCACTAAAGCCGGGTTCTTCGAACCACGCTTCGATCACCCCGTCATCGACGACTGCGGCGTATCGCCAGGAACGCATGCCGAACCCAAGATTATCCTTATTTACCAGCATTCCCATCTTTCGTGTGAATTCGCCGGAGCCATCGGGGATTAATTCTACGTTTGTGACGCCCTGATCCTTTCCCCATGCATTCATCGTGAAGGCGTCGTTCACCGATAGGCAATAGATCGCGTCGACGCTTTTTGTCCTCCTGAATTCATCGCTCAAATTTTCGAAATCTGGCAGTTGATAGGTTGAACAAGTGGGTGTGAACGCACCAGGCAAGGAAAATAGGATTGCCCGCTTTCCCTTGAAGTAGTCCGCTGTTGTTTGATCTTCCCAGCGGTACGGATTGGCCCCCTCAAGAGTTTCGTCGCGGACGCGTGTTTTGAATGTGACATCGGGAAGCGATTTTCCGATCATCGGGTTCTCCAGGTTTTAATGAGGTTCCGGCGCGTCAACGGGCGATGGCTAGCGCGCGCCAAAAGTAGCAACAATTTTATTGCAAATGCAAATTAGTATCATAATAATTTATTTACAAGGCTAAGCCTTCGTTAAATTTTTTTTTAAGGGGGCTTATTTGGGATAGATCGATATCTGTCGCAATTTCACAACTAGAAGTCACTTATCGGAGGAGTGGATCTCGGCTCGGAGAACACCGTATTCACCCAAATGAAGACGGTGTTTGTGCGGCACTCCGAAGAAGTCTAAATAAGTCCATCGACCGCAACACTTACTTTGGCGGGTCGAGCCGACCTGAAGAGGCTCGTTTTCACTATTGATATAATGAATAAGGAGCATCGACTCCTAACGACCCCATATATAACGATAAACGTTATACGGTCAGGCTATGAAGGCGATGCGCATTTCAAAAATGCCCCTAGTACCGTTATGGAATTTGGCAGCTCTGACCCAGTAATGAAATGGCAGAGAAATAATTCTATTTTATCAAAGCTCTTTTTTCAGTCCTTCGGAACAACGGCAATCCAGTTATGAAGAGATAATCGATACTGTTTCTATAGCAGCCGACAGTGATTAGCCTCTCAAAGGTCGCCGGTTGCATCACTGAGACCGACACCTGCGTCGCCTTCAAAAATAGGTTTTCCGACTGACAGAGCATTGTTTGTACAGTTTAGAGAACTGGCCAGAAATTCAGGTCGGTTCTCATTTTCTCGAACTGGTGTTCAGTTCGCAGTAAATCCGCGTCGGCAGAATATTAACCGACGAACTTTGTGCCCACCGACAAACCATTTTGCGCAAATCCATCACGAATGGTTAGGGCAGGCTGACCGCTTATATTCGCTGACATCGTTAACGAGGACTTCCCAAAAAATAATAGTCCTGTCGACTAATCTGCGCTGGGCCGTGGCAAACGTACCAAGGGACCCAAGAAAAATTTTGAGCGGTATGCAGCAACGATTGACAGGCTAACTCGCCCTTTTTACCATTTTTCGGCTGTATTTGTTTTGTGACGGGGTTGATGATGGCAATACTCAGGGAGCAAGTGCGTTCGCCGCGTGCCTGGACTCGAGACAGCTTACAAGGTGCCTCTCTCTTCTATGATTTGACTGCGGAGAGTCAGTCAGAGATCGCTAGTGCGCTTAACGACATTGCGCTACGCGGCCTTCATCTGCGTACTGTCGAGCAGGAAGATTTCCGCATTCCGTCCTTTGCCCGTGACGTGTCGGCTCTGCGCGATCGGCTCGACAACGAGAACGGCTTCTTCATTTTGCGCGGCCTAGATACCGCCTTGCTCGAGGATCAGCTCAATATCGTATATTGGGGCCTCGGAAATTATCTCGGTCGGGTGATCCGTCAGGATTTGAGCGGCGCCCGGCTCGACACGGTCTCCGACAAAGGACACGACGACAGTTCGGAACGCGCCGAAGTCGGCGGTAACATCGACCACGGTGGCTATGATCCCTACCGAGTGATCGATACCAACAAATTCTGCACCCTGCACACGGACAATGCCTATTCTAACCCGCGGACACCGGACTATCTCGGTCTTATGTGCTTGCGCCAGGCGGCAAGGGGAGGTGAAAGTCTGTTGATCTCCGCTTACACGGTACACAATGAAATCCTCAGAAAACATCCGGACTTTGTCGACCGGTTGTACCAGGACTTCCACTGGCACACCCCGCCACTGCAGACCTTGCCTGGCGGACCCGAAACAAAGGCGATGCCGATTTTTGAAATTAGTCATGGCGATCTAGTGATCCACTATCTCGACATGTACCTGCAGCCTGGTATGGAAATTGCCGGCACGCCGATGGTTCCCGCCGAGCTTGAGATGCAGTCCGTCATCGACTCGCTGTTACTGCGCGAAGATCTGCAGCATCGATATCTGCTACAGCCCGGAGAAATTCTCTTCAGCAACAATCGCTGGACACTGCACGGCCGCGAGGCCTTCACTGATCACAACGACCCGGACAGAACCCGGAAACTTGCCCGTCTATGGATGTGGCGCCGCCATATTGGCCCGGGTATGGATCCTGTAGCGCTAGATGCCGCGGAACTAGGGTAGCTCTTGTTACTAATACCATTCCATACAAGGCGCGAAGCGACGCATAAATTTTATCTCTTTAGTTTCCCAAGCACTGGTTGACTGCGCAGGAAACGGAGCCTTAAGACATTCGCGGTTAATAGTGTTTAATCCTGAATGCCTCTAACCTATCGGCTATTTATTAAAAAAAGCGGTATTAATAAAGTCAGTACGAGCGTTGTCCGACATTGCCAAAAGCGAACGTCATGGCAAAGCGCAATTCACGACTACATCTGGAACAAAGAAAATATTCAGGGTTGGGTGCCTGCCTACAAAATTCACAAGAGAACGATGTTTCGGATGAGAGGTAAGGGTCGCTCTCAGCCTTAAAAAATAACAATAGCTCTTTGCAATGAAGCAGTTAGGTTCATGTTGCAGTCACAGAGATGGGGCAAATTTGGTCAGATCAATTCCCTCCACCGCAGACTTGTACTCTTCTATACTCGGCGTCCTGCCAAGAATT
>CAYYUG010000014.1:0-23475 GCA_964474755.1 uncultured Rhodospirillaceae bacterium
GATGGTAATTCTGGATGAACTAAATATTGTATTGCGCTATGACTATATCCCACTAGATGAGGTATTAGAGGCGTTGCGAAACAAACCGGAAGATCTGCATGTCGTGGTCACCGGACGCAACGCGAAAAAACCGTTGATGGAGTTAGCGGATCTGGTGACCGAGATGACGCAGGTGAAACACCCCTTCCGTAGCGGAGTCAAAGCGCAGATTGGTATCGAATTCTGACCATTGGGCATAGGACTTAAGACATGAAAAAAGTTGCCACACTTTTGCTCGCAACAATGGCGGTGGGACTAATCGCCTGGAGCGCACCTGCTCGCGCGTACAATGAGCAGCAAGAGTTGATCGACAAGGCCGTCCTGTCAGTCAAGAAAATCACCGCACGCACTGATATCAACAAATTCGTGAAAGGATATCTCCGCCAGGCGAAAGGCGTACTCGTCATCCCGGCCCTTCTGAAGGCTGGTTTTTTCGTTGGCGGCGAAGGCGGCAGCGGGGTATTGCTCGCAAAAGGCAAGGGCGGGCAATGGAGCTATCCTGCCTTTTACACGATGGGTGCAGCGAGCTTCGGCATCCAGTTCGGCGGCCAAGTATCCGAGACCATGCTGATCATTATGACATCGAATGGGCTTAACTCGATCATTAACAACAAAGTCACGTTGGGCGGTGAATTGAATGCCGCTATAGGCCCCCACGGCTTTGGAATTGAAGGCGCGACCTCAACCTCACTCGGCGCAGACATCATCACTTACTCGGTCGGCAAAGGCGCCTTCCTCGGCGGAGGACTCGAAGGTTCCGTGATCGAAAAGCAGGATAGCCTCAACCAGGGCTACTACAACGACCCAAAGGCGACCCCGGTTGCGATCGTCTTACAGGGACATTACAAGAACGCCAACGCCGACCGCCTGCGTGACATACTCGCCAAGTTCAAATAGGAGCAAACGATGCCAGCCGCCCTAATGCTGCAGGGCACCGGGTCGGATGTTGGTAAATCCTTGCTCGTCGCTGGTCTAGCGCGTGCCTGTGCCAACAGGGGCCTGACCGTTCTCCCCTTCAAACCGCAGAATATGTCGAACAATGCCGCTGTCACAGCGGAAGGCGGCGAAATCGGCCGTGCTCAGGCGTTGCAGGCACGCGCCTGCCGAGTCGAACCGCGCGTAGACATGAACCCAGTGTTGCTGAAACCGCAGGGTGAATTCGGTGCGCAAGTTGTAGTCCGGGGCGCGATGCGTGGTAACGCTTCGGCACGCGACTATCACGCGCTGAAACCTGATTTTCTGGCGACAGTGATGGACAGCTTTAGGACCCTCGCCGCCAACGCCGATCTGATTTTGGTCGAAGGGGCTGGTAGTCCAGCAGAGATCAATCTGCGGGAAGGGGATATCGCCAATATGGGTTTCGCTGAAGCAGCCGATATTCCGGTCGCGCTAGTCGCCGATATCGATCGCGGTGGCGTGATCGCCAGTCTCGTCGGCACCCACGCCTTGCTGGAGCCAAGCGAGCGCTCCAGGCTATGCGGTTACATCGTAAATAAATTTCGTGGCGACAAGACCCTGTTCGACCCGGCATTAAATGCAATCCACGACCGCACCGGCCTCGATTGTCACGGGGTCGTCCCCTGGTTCAGCGCTGCCAGTCGCCTGCCAGCCGAAGATTCTATGGCGCTCAACACCTTGTCCTCACCAGGAACAGCTGGTGAGATCCGAATTGCCGTGCCGCGCTTCAGCGGGATCGCCAATTTCGACGATCTTGACCCTCTTGCCGCCGAACCTGGCGTGAAAATTGTCATGATACAGCCCGGCGAGCCGATACCAGCCGATGCCGATCTGATCTTGTTGCCTGGATCTAAAACGACCCGGCAGGATCTCAAAGCACTTTATGCAGAAGGCTGGGATATCGACATACGGGCCCATGTTCGACATGGCGGACTGGTGGTCGGTCTGTGTGCCGGATATCAAATGCTCGGCCATACGGTTGCAGACCCGCATGGTATCGAGGGCCCGGCCGGTATCACAAAGGGTCTGGGCCTGCTTGATATCAAAACGACACTGGTTGAGCGTAAACAGCTGACCAAAGCCACCGGCAGGGAACTAAAAACCCAGGCCTCGGTGCGCGGGTACGAGATGCATATTGGCCGAACGTCAGGACCGGACACCTGCCGCCCCATGCTCGAGCTAGACGGCCGGCCAGACGGTGCCGTGTCGTCAGACGGCAAGGTTATGGGTTGTTATCTGCACGGCCTGTTCGCCGCCGACCCGTTCCGCCGATCGTTCCTACACCGAATTCACGCCGGTGCGATTTCAACGGAAGCCTACGAAACCTTAGTCGAGCAAACCCTTGACGCACTAGCGGATCATCTGGAACAGCATATCAAAATCGACCGGCTGCTCGCGGTCGCCGGGTTGCATTAGTGGAACGCAACGCGCTAAGCAACTTCGGATGATAGATATGGAGCTTCAAAAATGTCCCGTCAGGCCAACTGGTATTTTGACTACGTATCGCCTTACGCCTACCTACAACTCGAATGCTTCCATCGTCTGCCGTCGGACATCAAGGTGACGATCAAACCAGTGCTATTCGCTGGGTTACTGGGTTACTGGGACAATATGGGTCCGGCCGAAATTCCAGCGAAGCGGCGCCAGACTTATCGCTACTGTCATTGGCTGGCACACAAGCGCGGCATTCCTTTCAAAGCGCCACCGCGGCATCCCTTTAATCCACTCGCCGTACTTCGGCTAAGCCTTGCGCTCAACTCCGAAATAGATGCCATCCGCACAATCTTTCGGCACATCTGGGGTCAGGGCCTTGATGGGCAAGACCCGACGAGTCTAAAGCCGCTCGCCGAATCGCTCGGCGTGACCAACCTGGAGGCAACGCTCGGCGACCCGGCGTTGAAAGATCAACTCCGCAAAAACACCGAAGAGTCCACCAAGCGAGGTGTGTTTGGCATACCAACTTTCGAAATCGGGGGCGAGCTGTTCTGGGGTGATGACGTAACCGACATGATGCTCGATTTTCTAGACAACCCTCACCTGTTCCAGGTAGGCGATCTGGCCCGCCTTACAAACATGCCTATTGCAGCTGCGCGCAAGGAAAGCCGTCTCTAGCAATGGTGAATTCGGGAAACCCGTCACCGTGCAGTTTTTCGAACGTCGAATACGACCCACAGTTCGATCGAGCCCATCAAACGATAGCGAACAGGGAAGTAAGGAAGGCCATCACGACTATCGATCCGCGACGGTAGTGAAGACTGCCCTGAGAGCGCTCGACGCCGCGAAAGGCAGCTTCGCTACCCCCTACACCCCCAATGTCTCAGCAGTCAGGAGTTGGCACGAAGCATGTTACGCTTGGCGGGAATTAACGACAATCCAACCGGCTATGGCCGCCTATTTCAGAGCACCCTCTACGGAGAGTTTACCGCCAGAACACCATTGCAAAGACTGCTGCGTATAACATGGCATGAATTAAGCAAGCGAAGCCGTAGAGTATTAGCGCGCGGTCGATGTCCCGCGCGGTCGACCTAGCATCACCATCGCCGATCCATTGCGACTTTGTCACCCCACCTACATAATACCTTGGCCCGCCAAGCGCCCGATTGAGCGCACCAGCCATCGCTGCCTCCGGCCATCCGGCATTGGGAGAATCGTGCTTGCCAGCATCGTGCCATACAATCTTTGTCGCGCGTGCCGGGCTGGTATTTGGCGTCACTACACTGGCAAGAACAAAGAAAATTGCTGCAAATCGTGCGGGGATTAGATTGACCACATCGTCGAGCCGAGCGGCGAATAGGCCAAACTGGCGATAGCGCTCCGACTTGTAGCCAATCATGCTGTCCAGCGTGTTGATAGCCTTGTAGGCGAACAGGCCAGGCAGGCCCAAGATTAGATACCAGAAGGCCGGCGCAACAACGCCGTCGGCGAAATTTTCGGCCAGCGACTCAATCGCACCGCGGGCAACGCCATGTTCATCAAGTACGGTAGTGTCTCGTCCAACAATGTGGCTGACCGCCAATCGGCCCGCTTCAATCCCATCGCGTTTCAGTGCGGTGGACACGGCATGGCCATGATCGTACAGGCTGCGCTGCGCCACCAGCACCACGATGACGAATATTTCGAGCGCCTCACCGAAAGGCAAACTTCCGACGACGAGGGCACAAAGGTGACCCGCAGCGACCGCCAAGCTGGTTACGAGGATAGTGGCAATACAGCCTCGGATCATTAGCTTTGCCTTGATGCGCTTTGATCGGTTTAGCTTGTAATCCAGGAAGCCAATCAATCGGCCTACCAACACGATGGGATGCGGGACCTTACTAAAGAGCCAGCGCATATCGCCTACCACCGCATCGAGCAGCAATGCCAGAAACAGCAGGATTAACGGGTGCGCAGCGGCGAGGTCGGGGGATGACATAGACAGAATTCTGACGTCGCGGTGGTTGCGTTAATTTTCGCAAAAGAGAGCAGTAGCACCCCTCAAACGCTATTCTAGGATGCTTATAAAAGTAAAACAAAAGTTGGAGTATTGACCGAAATGTCACTATCGATCGCTATCGTTGGCGCGGGTATCGGCGGTTTAGCCGCCGCCGCCGCCTTACGAAAGGTCGGCCACAAAGTTACCGTCTTTGAGCAGGCCCGCGCATTTGCCCGGGTCGGCGCCGGTATTCAGCAAAGTCCCAATGCCGTCAAGGTCTTGCGAGGCTTAGGACTGGAGACTCAGCTACGCAAGCGTGCCTTCTGCCCAAACTCCTCCCTCAACCGGAAACACGATACCGGCGAAATTACCTGGGAACGGATGCTGGGCGCGGAAGTCGAAGAGAAATACGGCGCACCCTATTTCTACATGCATCGCGGCGATCTACATGAGGCACTCGCCGCTATCATTCCCAGCGGCATCATTCGCCGAGAGAAAAAACTAATTCATCTGTGGCAAAACGATAATGGTGTGCGACTCGAATTCGCCGACGGCACTGAAGCGACTGCCGATCTGGCAATTGGCGCAGATGGTGTGCATTCAATCGTCCGAGAAACCTTATGGGGCGCAGAGGCACCGCGCTTTACCGGCCGTGTTGCCTACCGCACCACATTCCCGGCGGCGTTAATGAACGGTGCGACCATCGACGGTAGCGCCAAATGGTGGGGACCCGATCGCCACATTGTTATGTATTACGTCACTCCACATCGCGACGAGATCTACTTTGTCACCAGCACACCGGAACCGGATTTCCAGGTCGAATCCTGGTCAGCCATGGGCGACCTGGAGATATTACGCGACGCCTACAAAGATTTTCATCCTCAGGTTCGCTCCGTTCTAGCTGCTTGTCCAAATGTCCACAAATGGGCGTTGTTCGAGCGCGACCCGGTGCCACAATGGCGCAAAGGCAAAGTTACCCTACTTGGCGACTCATGCCACCCAATGACTCCTTACATGGCGCAGGGTGCCGCCACAGCGATCGAAGACGCCGCCGTCATCGCGCGATGCCTGAACGGTGTCGGTCACAACGAGATCAAAGCAGCCCTGCAAATATACGAAAACCACCGTAAACCACGGACGTCCCGTATACAGAAAGTCTCTAGATTGAATGATTTGGACAAAATTAAAATAGAAACAGAGCGCGTATTTAGCTACGACGCTTGGCAAGTAATACTCTCGTAATAATTGAAATATGCGACATTACGGCCAATCTAAAATAAAACATTATATCCGAGCCGCATTTCAGGTCCCGCAGTTATCAGGAGCAGGTAATGGAATTGATCAACGAATTCACGATTTTCGTATTCGTGTGCGTAGTTCTCGCCGTCATACTTGTTTTTGCTGGCGTAAAATCCGTCATCCAGGGCATGGAGTACACCGTTGAGCGCTTCGGCCGATACACACGGACTCTCAATCCAGGACTACATTTCATTATACCAATTGTCGACCGCGTAGGCACGAAGATGAACATGATGGAACAGGTCATGGACGTCCCGACGCAGGAAATCATCACCAAAGACAATGCGATGGTGTCGGTCGACGGAGTTGTCTTTTTCCAGGTGCTCGATGCAGCCAAGGCAAGCTATGAGGTCCGCCAGTTGAATTTAGCCATTCTCAACCTGACCATGACGAATATACGGACTGTTATGGGCTCGATGGATTTGGACGAATTGCTGTCAAAACGCGACGAGATCAACTCAAGACTGCTCTCCGTGGTCGACGAGGCGACCACTCCCTGGGGTGTGAAAATCACACGCATAGAGATCAAGGACATAGCCCCACCGCGTGACTTGGTCGATTCCATGGCCAGGCAAATGAAGGCTGAACGTGAAAAACGCGCTCAGATTCTTGAAGCTGAAGGCGAACGACAAGCGGAGATCCTGCGTGCCGAGGGCGAGAAGCAATCCGCTATCCTGCAAGCTGAGGGTCGGCGTGAGGCCGCCTTCCGCGACGCCGAGGCGCGCGAGCGGGAAGCCGAGGCAGAAGCCAAGGCAACTGCGATGGTGTCCGTGGCGATCTCCGAAGGCGACGTTAAGGCGATTAATTATTTTGTCGCGCAAAAATATGTCGAGGCATTAGAATCCTTCGCTCAATCGCCAAGTCAGAAGCTTGTCTTCATGCCACTTGAAGCGTCCGGCGTCATCGGAGCCGTCGGCGGTATTGCCGAGATCGTTCGCGATACCTTTGGCGGCAATGATGGCCCTAAGCCGACCCGTGTCACGCCGCGGCCAACCGATGGCACAGAGGATGAAACGGATAACGGCCCCTGGAACCGACCGTAGAAGGGAAACTCGCGATGGAAGAGGTTCTAGCCCTGCTGAAAGACGCCAATCACTGGGGCTGGTGGATCTTTGGCATCGTGCTCATTGTGCTGGAGGTGGCTGCCCCGGGAGCGGTCTTCCTATGGATGGGAATTGCGGCAGGCGTCGTCGGTTTTGCTGTGTTCTTCGTCCCCGACCTAAATTGGGAAAATCAGTTCCTAATCTTCGCTGTACTGTCGGTTGTCAGCATCCTGATCGCGCGGCGCTATCTCAAGGTCCGTCCAATCGAAACCGATCAACCGAACCTCAACCGCCGTGGTTCGCAGTATATCGGCCGCGTTTTCACCCTGAAAGAGCCGATCGTCGACGGCCGCGGCCGACTGCATGTTGATGATACAATGTGGAAGATCGAAGGCCCTGACCTCGCCAAGGGACAAAAAGTCACAGTCAAAAAGGTCGAAGGTGTCATTCTCCGGGTCCAAGCGCAGCAAACGAAACCAGATAGCAGTACCTAGACTAAATCATGAAATTTGTAATTCCCTTTGGCGTCCCAACAACCTCGTGAGTTTATTCTAACTCACCAAAATTAATTGAATTCACAAGTTTAGGCGGCACCATCCACAGTTTCGCCCAAACTTGACAAGATCAAACCGAAAATTTCGCCTGACCCATGCCTCGCAGACTGGTAGAAAAGGTTTCCTGAGGATCCTCTATCGGGACAGCAACGATGACCAAAAACTTCGGAGTCATGGTGTGTGGCCATGGCAGCCGCGATGCAGGGGCCGTGCGTGAGTTCGAGTCGGTAGCGGCCGGATTGCGAACCCGCATGCCGGAATACGATGTCGATTACGGTTTTCTCGAATTCGCTACGCCAATCATCCGCACAGGGTTGGATGCGCTGCGAAAGCGTGGGAACAAAATTATACTCGCCGTGCCGGGCATGTTGTTTGCTGCAGGCCATGCGAAAAACGATATCCCCTCAGTGTTGAACACGTACCAGGCGCAACACGATGACGTCGAAATCCGTTATGGGGCAGAACTCGGCATCGACCCCAAGATGATCAATGCCGCGGGCAATCGTGTCGAGGAAGCGCTTGCGGCGGCCAGCGACCACGTGAAACACAGCGATACGATGCTAGTCGTCGTCGGGCGAGGGGCGTCCGACCCGGATGCCAATTCCAACGTTGCCAAAATTACCCGTATGCTTTGGGAAGGGCTCGGTCTTGGCTGGGCCGAAACCGCCTATTCCGGCGTCACTTTCCCACTGGTAGAACCCGCGCTCGAACAAGCTGTGCGGATGGGTTTTCCGCGCATCATCGTCTTCCCATATTTTCTTTTCACCGGAATTTTAGTGCACCGGATTTACGACTACACCGACCAGGTCGCCGCCCGGCATCCCGATGTAGAATTTATCAAAGCAGGCTACCTGAACGATCACCCACTGGTTCTTGATACTTTCGCCGACCGGGTTCGCAATATCGTCTCGGGTAACAACGCGATGAACTGCCAACTCTGCAAGTATCGTGCCCAAGTGCTTGGCTTCGAGAGCGAAGTGGGCTTGTCGCAAGAAAGCCATCACCATCACGTCGAAGGCATCGGAACGGGCGCCCATCACTATGACCATCATCAGCATGATCACGACCACGGTCACGCGCATACGCATCACCCCTACCCGCACGCGGATCACCCAATGGGACCCAACAGCATGAAGAAGGCCTCGGACTCTGATTAACCTGTTCGACGCTTATCTGATGGTCGATTGGAGCGCGGCGACCACGCCGCGTACCGGCAAGGATTCAATCTGGTGGGCATTGTTACGCCGCAAGGACGGCAAGGTTCGCCTGACGCGTCGGGAAAATCCCAGTACGCGACATGCGGCGACCCAAAGGCTGGCAGACGTCCTTGCCAACATCACCAAAGATGGCGACCGGGTTTTGATTGGCTTCGATTTCCCCTTCGGCTATCCGACTGGCACAGCTGAGCGGCTTAGCATGACAGGGCTGCCCTGGAAACAGACGTGGCAAGCCATTGCGAATGATCTCGATGATGCGCCAGACAACCTCAACAACCGAATCGACGTCGCGGAGCGCCTGAACGAACGATTAAGTGGCGAACCTTTCCCCTTCTGGGGCAATGTTCGCGAAGAGGAACGTCCCTACTTGGTACGTCGAGGCCGTCGGCCACATAGGGCAAATGACCTGACTGAATGGCGGCTATGCGACGAGCGGGCTAAGACAACAAGTTCCGTATGGCAACTCGCTGGCGCGGGATCCGTCGGCAGTCAGGCCCTGACCGGTATTCCCCGACTTCTCCAACTGCGGACGGATCCGCGGCTAGCGATGATCAGCCATATCTGGCCCTTCGAAACGGGGCTGCGCCACGACCCTCGCTCACAGATAATTTTAGCGGAAATTTATCCTTCGCTGGTCGAACCCACACCAGAGCGAAACCCCGTCAAGGACGCCAGACAGGTGCGCACGATCGCGGCCCATTTTGCAGCCCTCGACGAAGCCGGCAATCTCGGTGCATTGTTCGAAGGTGACCCAGCGATGACCGCAGCGGAACGCACAATCGTTGAGACCGAGGAATCCTGGATCCTGGGAGCATGAGCAAACTGGCATACACTTACATACGCGACCCGGCGGAGATCTATCGCCAGTCCTTTGCTGCAATCCAGCGCGAAACGGACCTGTCCGGGTTCGACGACAGTTTAGCATCGTTGGCGTTGCGCCTTGTGCATGCCTGTGCGATGCCCGATATCGTCGACGATTTGGTAGCCGCACCCGATGCCGTATGCGCGGGCCGCCATGCTTTGGCTAACGGCGCAGCGATCTTGGCAGATGTAGAGATGGTTGCGCGAGGCGTCATAGCCAATCGATTGCCTCGAGATAACAAAGTGATATGCCGCCTGAGCGATCCGGTGGTACCGGACCTGGCAAATCAACAAAATACAACAAGATCGGCAGCAGCCGTCACCTTGTGGCCGGATAACCTGGCAGACGCCGTCGTTACGATCGGGAACGCGCCAACGGCCCTATTTCGCTTGCTGGAAGGACTAGCTGAGGGATGGCCGGCCCCGGCTCTTATTCTTGGCTTTCCAGTCGGATTTATCGGGGCTGCAGAATCAAAAGACGCTTTGATCGAAGGCGATCATGGTGTGCCATACATCACGTTACGCGGCCGGCGCGGCGGCAGCGCCCTGGCGGCGGCAGCGGTTAACGCTCTCACGAGCGACGACAGTTGACCCCCTGGCTACATATCGTTGGGTTAAGCGAAAATGGAATCACCGCTCTGCCGGCCGTGGCGCGTAATTTGATTGACAATGCGGAAGTTCTAGTCGGAGGCGATCGGCACCTAGCGATGGTCCCCGAAGAACATTCCGCCGACCGGCATCGCTGGGAATCACCATTGCGTAAGACAATTGCGCGACTGAAAACAGTACGCGGTAAACGGATCGTTGTCCTCGCGACCGGTGATCCGATGAGTTACGGCATCGGTGTCACCTTGACCCGCGAATTTGGGATAAAGGCTGTCGCAGTACTGCCAGCACCGGGAGCATTCTCACTGGCGAGCGCTCGCATGGGCTGGCCGTTGCATGATGTCGACTGTCTGACGTTGCACGGCCGGCCGCTGGAACTTCTCATTCTTTACCTTCGGCCAGGTGGGCGCCTGTTGATCCTATCAGAGAATGGCAAAACCCCAGCGCAGGTTGCTGCCCTCCTTCGTGACAAAGGATATGGACCAAGCGCGATGACCGTGTTCGACCATATGGGCGGGCCAACCGAAGCCTTGTATGAAAATTCAGCCACGGAGTGGGGCGAACAGCGAACTGCTGACCTAAATACAATTGCGGTCGAATGCATAGCCGGTGAGGGTGCACGATTTCTTAGCCGCATGCCGGGACTGCCGGACGACCTCTTCGCCAATGATGGGCAATTGACCAAGCGCGAAGTTCGTGCCGCCACACTCGCCGCACTGATCCCGCAACCCAGCGCCCTTCTGTGGGACGTAGGGGCAGGCAGCGGCTCGATTGCGATTGAATGGATGCGCGCAGGCGGCAAGGCGATTGCCGTCGAAAAAGACGCCGACCGCTGTGCGACGATCGCCCAGAATGCCGCAGCCCTAGGCACGCCAACACTCGAAATCGTCACCGGCGAAGCACCAGGCGTGCTGACCGGCTGGTCAGAACCAGACGCCGTATTTATTGGTGGCGGCATAAGCGCTGACGGTTTAGCGGATACCTGCTGGGATGCGTTGTCCGCCGGCGGACGACTGGTGGCCAACACAGTCACATTAGAAGGCGAGACGGCCCTCAACGCTTTACAAGGTCGCTGGGGTGGATCTCTCACCCGAATCGGAGTTTCCCACGCTGAGGCTGTCGGCCGATTCCGTGCCTGGTCACCGCTTCGCACTGTCACACAGCTGGTGGTGGCGAAGCCGTGACCGGGACCCTTTACGGCATAGGCGTAGGTCCAGGGGACCCAGAACTGATAACGCTCAAAGCTCACCGTATCCTGCAACGCGTCCCCGTCATCGCCTGGCCGGCACCGCTGGAGGGTGACAGTATGGCGCGCTGCATCGCGGCACCGCACCTCACCCACGGGCCCGTCGAAATCCCGATCCGCATGCCCATCGAAGCGACGCAGTTCCCTGACCGTACCATCTACGATCAGGCGGCAGTGGAAATTAGCATCCATCTGGAAGCCGGCCGCGACGTTGCCGCCCTTTGCGAAGGTGATCCTTTCTTCTATGGGTCATTCATGTATCTATTTGGGCGGATGGCGCCACGGTACGATGTCACTATCGTGCCGGGCATTTCTTCTTTGATGGCGTCAGCCGCCGTACTTGAATCGCCTCTAGCATCACGCAACGATCTCCTTACAGTCATCCCCGCTCCCCTTGAAGAGTCGGTGTTGACTAGCGCCATCGCCGCCGCAGATAGTGTCGCGATCATCAAGATAGGCCGCCACCTAACAAAGGTTCGCCGTGTCCTCAAAAATCTGGAGCGTCTAGACACGGCAAAGTACGTCGCTTACGCGACGATGACGAAGCAGACCATCAAGCCGTTGAACGAGATCTCGAAACAGCGTGCGCCATATTTTTCTATAATTTTATCTCACAAGAAAGGGGCGGCATGGCGATGAAAATCGCTTTGATCGTTCTCAATGATGTTGGCTTGGGTCTCGCGCGCCGTCTGCAGCCGACACTCGATGGTGCAGTGGTTCACGGCCTTGCGGGACGTGCTGACATGGCCGATCTGGTGTTTCACAACACAATGACCCATCTCAGAGCACTTCATAGGAAAGGAACCCCTATTGTTGGACTGTGCGCTGCTGGAATTTTAATCCGTGCTATAGCTCCGGTGTTAAACGATAAACGAGACAGTGCACCGGTCGTCGCCCTAGCCGAGGATGGCAGCGCCGCTGTACCTTTAATTGGTGGCCATCATGGTGCGAACGAATTGGCACGACAAATCGCCACCGCGTGCGGCGGGGTCGCAGCCCTCACCACCGCGGGCGACATCCGGTTCGGCTTTTCTCTCGACGATCCACCCCCCGGTTGGCAAATTGCCAATTCAGAGCAGGTAAAGCCAATCACAGCCGCTCTGCTCGCTGGCGACGGAGCGCGGCTCGAGATCGAAGCCGGAACGGCAGGTTGGCTGGCGAACGGACCCTGGCGGACAGACGCCGCCGCTCTAGTCATCGTTACAAACCGGCAGCATCGTGAACATGGAACTGCACTGGTTCTTCATCCGCCAACACTCGCCCTTGGCGTCGGATGCGAGCGCGGTACGACAACACAAGAGCTGAGAAGCCTTGTCGAAGAGACTCTGAGAGACGCTGGTTTAGCGCCACAATCAGTCGCCGCAATTGGATCGCTAGATCTCAAGATCGATGAACCCGCTGTTCACCAGGTAGCAACGTCTTTGGGGGTGCCGGCGCGCTTCTTCGATGCCGCCCGCTTGGAGCAAGAATACCCACGCTTGCAAAACCCATCGAAAATCGTGTTCCAGGAAACCGGTTGCCACGGAGTGGCCGAGGGTGCAGCGCTTGCCCTCGCCGGCTCCAAGGGCGAATTACTCATCGCGAAACGGAAGTCAAAACGGGCAACCTGCGCAATCGCCCGGGCACCGAATGATATCGACCCTGATCAAGGAATAGGCCGCGGACATTTGTCAATCGTCGGGATAGGTCCTGGCAACCCGGCTTGGCGCTCGCCGGAAGCCACAACGGTATTGTCCGATGCGGAATTTCTGGTTGGCTACGAACGTTATCTGGATCTTATTGCAGATATCGGTCACCGTGCCGAGCGTCGAGCCTATGGCTTGGGCCAGGAATCAGAACGGGTATGCGATGCGCTAACTCTGGCTGGTGAGGGTTACCGGGTCGCGCTGGTCTGCTCCGGCGACGCAGGAATTTATGCCCTGGCCAGCCTGGTCTTTGAGATGCTGGAGACGGCCGCCAATCCGATATGGCGGCGCGCGGAAATCACTGTCTCGCCAGGCATCACTGCAATGCAGGCCGCTGCTGCCCGGGCCGGTGCGCCTTTGGGACACGATTTCTGTGCCATTTCCTTGTCTGACCTGATGACCCCACGCGAGACGATCGTGAACCGCCTAGCTACCGCCGCCGCAAGCGATTTCGTCACCGCACTTTACAACCCCCAGAGCACGCGGCGGCGCGACCTGCTGCGTCAAGCTCAAAAGCTTTTTCTCGAATATCGGCCAGAATCAACTCCTGTCGTTATTGCCCGGAACCTCGGCCGTACCGACGAGACCGTCCGCATCACAACACTCGCCGAACTCGATACAAAGTCGGTAGACATGCTGACGTTAGTTATCGTTGGCAACAGCGAGACGCGGATCCTCAACCACACTGACGGCGTCCGCACCTACACGCCGCGCGGCTACAGGATGGCCATATGTTAGTGCACTTCATCGGCGCCGGACCGGGCGCACCGGACTTGATCACGGTACGCGGCCAAAACCTCATCCAACAAGCGCCCATCGTGCTTTACGCGGGTTCCTTGGTCCCACCGGAAATCGTCGCCATGGCGCTGCCGGGGGCAAAGGTAATCGATACCGCTTCGATGACGCTTGATGAAATCGTCAAGGAGTTCACAAAGGCACACGCCAACGGGCAGGACGTTGCCCGAGTCCATTCCGGTGATCCCGCTCTCTATGGCGCCATCGCCGAGCAAATGCGGCGTCTAGACGCACTTGGAATTCCTTACGACATTACCCCAGGCGTCCCAAGTTACGCTGCAGCGGCGGCGGCACTTAATTCCGAACTGACCCTACCAGGCGTGGCACAGACAGTTGTGCTGACCCGGACTGCCACCCGTGCCTCGGAAATGCCACCGCAGGAGGACCTGGCAGTACTGGGCACCAGCGGCGCAACACTAGCGATACACCTATCCATCAACAATTTGGCTCGCGTCGTCCGCGACCTGACCCCGCATTACGGTACGGACTGTCCCGTCGCTATCGCCTACCGCGTATCTTGGCCAGATGAGATGATCCTGCGAGGAACGTTAGCAAACATTCGCAGACAGGTAAAAGCCGCCGGAATTACACGAACCGCCCTGATCCTCGTTGGGCGAGTTCTCGACAACGCTAGTTTCGACGACAGTCGGCTCTACGCCGCGGATCACCACCATGTCCTAAGACCGAAACACTAACCGGCGCGCTCCGCTCTCTTTAGGAGTCGAATAATATCTTGGTCACGACTATCACTGGCCCAGTCGAGTGCACTGCGACCGGTATAGTCCAGGACATTGGCGACTGCACCACTATCGAGCAATAGCTCGATAATTTCGTAGAACCCGCCCGCTGCCGCCATCATGAGCGATGTCTGACCTTGTCCGTTTTGCAGGTTCACGTTTGCCTCGGCATTAATCAAGCGCTCGACAACTTCCAATTGGCCTTGGCTCGATGCCCAGATCAGAGCAGAGTTACCGCCCTTGTCCTTCCTATCAACCAGCGCATTCAGGGATAAGGCCAGATTGACAATCTCAATAGACCCGTTAAATGCGCCAAAGATTAGGACCGTTCTTCCCTCCTCGTCTCTTAGTTCGACACGAACGCCGCGCTTGAGCCAGTACTCGACAACATCTGCATTGCCTATAGCGGCGGCATCCATCATCGGGTGGGACGCCGTCAGATCCGTCTGGGCGTGGAGCGGAACACCCGTCAACAGCGACAAGGTAACCACAAGAATACCTGCCCATCGGTTCACGATTGCGCACCTCTGTGCAACGCGATCTGCGTTTCAACCCATCGCAAGGATTTTTCCAACGATCCCACGCTCTCGCCCATTTCTCTTGCCGGTGGCGCAACCATCACGACAGGGATATTCAGGTCCCGAGCGGCCGCAATTTTTGCATACGTCGCAGCACCACCGCTGTTACGACTAACAATCGTATCGATTTTTTCCCGTCGTAGTAGATCGCGTTCCCCTTCGATATCGAACGGCCCGCGCCCAAGGACAACGGTATGGTCCATTAGTGACAACACCGCCGGCGACGGATCAATCATGCGCACCACCAAATGCACACCCCTAACGGAAGAAAACGACTCCAACCGCTGCGACCCAACGCTTAGGAATGCCCGCTTCGCCATATCAGGCAAGAGCGTCGCGGCAGTGTCAAGGTCTGATACCGTGAACCATCTGTCGCCCGGTTTGGGTTGCCAACACGCACGTGCAAGGACCAATCGTGGTACCGCCTCTGCATCGCAAGCTTCTCGAGCATTGTCCGATATTTTGCTCGCAAACGGATGCGTCGCATCAACGACCATGTCTACGCGTTTTGCGCGAAGCCACGTCGCCATCCCCTTCGCTCCGCCGAAACCTCCAACCCGCACAGCGCCGGTGACGGGACGCGGCACACGGGTCCTACCGGCGAGTGACGAGGTTACCTTTAAGTTGGACCCGAACCGTTTCGTCACAGCTACGGCGAGCTGCGCTGCCTCCGACGTGCCGCCCAGGATTAGCATGTGTGTCGCCTCAGGACCCGGCATGGCCCACCGTGCGTCCCTGCCTATTTACGACCAGGACATCAAGCTCAATGGAGGCGGACAAGCGGCCCAAGACGGTTTCCCGCGCCGCTGCCGCGATCGCATCGCCTAGCCTGAGGCCGGCCACCAGCTCCAGTGCCTCGCTCGCCGTATTCGCCACCCTCACCGACCGGACGACAGGCTCCAGCGCACCGAGACCATCCGCCAGCGCTGCGAGCGCGTCGAAATCGACCTGACTGCGGTCGGAATGGAGATCCATGTGACCCTGCGCTAGTTTTGTCAGTTTTGCGAAACCGCCGGCGATGGTCAGTCGTGGAACTGGATGGTTGTTGAGATATTTCAGCATCCCACCAACAAAATCGCCCATATCGACGACTGCTGCCTCTTCCAGTCCATGGTGTCGGCGCACTGCCGCCTCCGACGTCTTGCCGGTGGCCCCGGCGATATGTTCTATTCCTGTTGCCCGCGCGACATCGATTCCCTGATGAATTGAGTGAATCCAAGCGCTGCAGGAATAGGGGATAACGACGCCAGTCGTCCCCAGGATCGACAGCCCCCCGACAATACCCAACCGCGGGTTCCAAGTATGGGCGGCCATGCGTTTCCCGTCTGGGACCGAAATAACGACCGCTACATCCGGCACCCTATCGTGCTCCGTCGCAACCTCTGTAAGCATCTCCCGAATCAGGACACGTGGCGCCGGATTAATCGCGGGCTCACCCGGCGGCACCGGCAGGCCCGGCTTGGTCACCGTGCCGACACCAGAACCACCGTGAAACGTGACCCCCGAACCTACTGCTCCCATCGAAACCCGCGCCACAATCAACGCCCCATGTGTCACGTCCGGATCATCGCCAGCATCCTTGATCACTGCAGCACTGGCTGCGTCATTTTCGAGCACCTTCTGCGCCAACGGAAATGATGGCGTCTCACCTTTCGGCAAACGAATGGTGACCGGATCCGGAAATTCACCAGTCAAAAGTGCCTGATAGGCCGCGCGCGCAGCTGCAGCAGCGCAGGCACCTGTCGTCCAACCGCGGCGCAGCACACCTTGGGGTCTTCTAGCCATGACAGAGATTTTATCAAAGTATTGAAACTGTGATAATCACTATCTTACCCCATCCCGATGAGGAGACTCCCGTGATCAACTGTTTCGCCACCCGTGCCAATGCCAATACCCTGCCATTGACTCCGCTAACCGCCAACGTTCTAGCCAGCTGGCTCAAAAAGCAACCAAAAGCGACTACCGCCTGGGTCAAGGGCGCCGGGTTCGATGCAACGCCGGGATCGGTCCTGCTGCTGCCAGGCAAGGATGCCGGTGTAGCCAGCGCTCTGGTCGGCATTACTGGTGATGACGATATTTGGTCCTGGTCAGCGGCCAGCGACAAGCTGCCAAAAGGCCGCTACCGATTGGCCCGCGAGCCCAAGGTAGCGACAGCCAACCGTCTGGCGCTCGGTTGGGGCCTCGCGGCGTACAAATTCACCCGCTACAAAGGTAAACTGACAAAGCGCGCAGAATTGGTCTGGCCGAAGCACGCGGACCAAGGCGCAGTCGAGGGCGCAGTCAACGGCACCTTCCTCACCCGTGACTTGATCAACACTCCAGCCGGCGACATGGGACCGGCCGAGTTGGCCGACGCAGCACGTAAGTTAGCGCGCGTCCACAAAGCAAATTGCAGTGCCGTGATTGGCGACGATCTGCTCAAGAAGAACTTCCCAGCTATCCACGCGGTCGGCCGTGCCTCGGACCGAGCACCGCGACTGATCGACCTGAAATGGGGCCGCACCGGCGACCCGAAGGTCACCTTAGTTGGCAAAGGTGTCTGCTTCGATACAGGTGGACTTGATCTCAAGCCCGCCAGTGGAATGCTTATGATGAAAAAGGACATGGGTGGCGCCGCACACGTGCTGGGCCTTGCCCACATGATCATGGCTGCCAAGCTCAGGGTGCGGCTACGCGTTCTGATCCCGGCAGTGGAGAACGCGGTGGCGGGCAACGCCTATCGGCCAATGGACATCATAACGACACGCAAAGGCATCACAGTAGAGATTGGTAACACCGATGCCGAAGGCCGTGTCGTCCTATCCGACGCACTGGCACTGGCAGCAGCTGAAAAGCCCGCAGTAATACTAGACTTTGCCACCCTAACCGGTGCAGCGCGCATTGCGTTAGGCCCCAGCTTGCCAGCGATGTTCTGTAACGATGATGGGCTAGCTGCGGCCTTCTCAAAGGCTGGTGAAGCGGCAGATGACCCGGTCTGGCGTATGCCGCTCTGGCAGCCATATCAGAAATATATCGAGCCTAACATCGCTGACATCTCTAACACCGGCAAAATACCTCAGGGCGGCGCCATTACTGCGGCGCTGTTCTTAGAACATTTCATCGAACCGGATATACCCTGGGCCCATTTCGACATCATGGCCTGGAATAGCAGCGGTTCGCCGGGCAAGCCAGAAGGCGGCGAAGCGATGGCGATGCGTGCGGCCTTCGAAGTGATCGCTCAGCGCTACGCAAAGTGACCATGCCCCTGGACCGCGACCTGTTCCACCCAGACTACGTACCCGAACCCTATTGGTGGCAGGACGCTCGGCCCGGAACAGAACACTCTGCCGACCTGCCAAACAGAACCGAAATCTTAATCATCGGCAGCGGCTATGCCGGCTTGTCTGCGGCGCTGGAGCTGGCGCGTAATGGCCGCACCGTGACTGTCGTTGAGAAGGATCGATTTGGTGAGGGCGCCAGCACCCGCAATGGCGGCGGACTCAGCGCCGGCATAAATCTTGGAAAGGGCATTTCCGGCACACCGGGCCAGGCAGCGAAGGGCGAAGATCATTATCGTCTGATTGAACAGCTAATGGTCGAGAGCGCCGCCTCCCTCGACCTGATCGAGACCCTCATCACCCGCGAGAACATCGATTGTCACTTCGAGAAGACCGGCCGCTTTCTAGGTGCTTATACTGCCCAGCATTTTGAGGGGTTCAAGACCAAAGCTGCCCTGATCAACCGAGTAACCGATGCCGGCGCCACCGTGTTGTCGCGCGGTGAACAGCGGGAGGAGATTGCGAGCGACTTCTATCACGGAGGCATCGTCATCAAGAAGTCCGCTAAGTTGCACCCGGCTCTGTTCCACAAAGGCCTGCTCGAAGCCGTCCACCGCATGGATGCACGGCTTTGCGCCGGTACGGAGGTAACCCAAATCGGCGGTGTGGCAAACAACTTCATAGTGCGCACGACAAAAGGCGATTGTATGGCTGAACAAGTGATCGTCGCGACGAACGGTTACACCGGTGGCCTAACACCGAACTTACGAAAGCGGCTAATCCCTGTGGCAAGTCACATCATCGCAACGGAGGAACTGCCGGACGATTTGGCTAAAAGTCTAATCCCGAAAGGCCGCACAATTTCAGAAACACCTCGGGTCCTTTGCTACTATCGCATGTCACCCGACGGCAAGCGCGTCCTCTTTGGAGGACGCGCCCGCTTTACAAATGTGGGTCCCAACATAAGCGGGCCACTATTACATAAAATGATGACCGATCGCTTCCAGCAACTGCAGGGCACTAAAATTACTCACAGTTGGTCGGGCCTCGTCGCCTTCACCAACGACTTCCTACCACATATGGGTCAGGAAAAAGGGATGCACTATTGCCTCGGCTGCAACGGCAGCGGCGTTGGTATGCTCACCTATCTGGGCACGCAGGTAGCCCAAAGGATACTGCAGAATGGTGCTTCCGAAAGCGCTTACGCCACCCTCACCCTGCCAAGGGTGCGGGTTCCATTTTATAATGGGTCACCCTGGTTCCTTCCAATCGTAGGCGGGTATTATCGCTGGCTAGACAAGCTGGACCGAGGGCGATTCTAAAGGAACCCTGGGACTGGAGCTGGTAAAAATCTTTGAAAGCCACAACTTTTTTACAGAAAAAAGGGTGGTGCATCAAAGCTAGTATAGATTATCGGGTCGAGGTCGAAGCGGCCGGTTTTGCTGACGGGCAAGTGCTGTTGTCTAAATCGCAGTCAACGCCAGCGGCGCTCTAGGACGAGCTGCCCAATTACTGCATTCACTACATGAACGTAATTAGCTGCCACAAACCAAAATCGTCCTGAAACTAAAATATCTAATAATCGGTGACTTTGGAGAATAAGAGCCATTGTTTAAATATTTTTTGGGGCGGGCGAAGTATCATACTATCGCATATGTAAGTTAATTTTGAGACATGGGAATAATTCGCCATGACAGAAGAGATCGCTCTAAACCAGTTATCTGCCAGCGAAGCATCCCGTTTGATAGCCGAAGGGTTAATCACGTCAGAGGCCTTGGTGACGTCCTGTCTCGAGCAAATTCAGTCGCGAGAGCCCTCTGTACAGGCCTGGGCCTTTCTGGATCCCGAACTGGCACTTGATCAAGCTCGCGCGTGCGATAGAACGTCACCCCGAGGGCCATTGCACGGCGTTCCAGTGGGCATCAAAGATATCATCGAAACAAGCGACATGCCGACAGAGTACGGGTCTACTCTTTATCCCGGTCACAGACCCTTAAACGATGCCACTTGCATCGCGCGCGCCAGAGAGGCGGGGGCGGTAATTATGGGCAAGACCGTATCAACAGAATTCGCATATATTTCTCCGGCGAAGACACGTAATCCGCACAACCTCAACCATACGCCAGGCGGGTCTTCAAGCGGATCGGCCGCGGCCGTCGGTGATTTTATGATACCGCTCGCGTTGGGTACCCAGACAGGCGGCTCCACGATACGCCCGGCCGCTTATTGCGGCGCATTTGGTTTCAAGCCGACCTATAATCGAGTGCCACTTACGGGCATCAAACCCTTATCTATCTCATTCGATACGGTTGGGATGATTGCCCGTAGTGTAGAAGACATCGTCCTTCTCAATAAGGCTCTTACGGAGACCAACGAATTCAAACCGCAAGAAATTCGAAAACAACCTACGCGAGTTGCTTACTGCCAAACACCGTTTTGGAAGGAAACCGAAGAATCGACGCGGTGTGCTCTCGCGGAGGCATTGAGTGCACTCGATGCAAATGGCATCCCGGTCGATGAAGTTACTCTCCCAGAGGAAATTCGCGAGGTCAGCGATGGACATGGCCTAGTTATGTCAGTAGAGGCAGCTTTTGCTTTCGACCGAGAGTATCGCGAGCAACAAGACGGCTTGAGCGAAAATATGCTGCAACTTCTTAAGAAAGGCCGAACAGTGACACCAAACGACGTGCAGCGGTTTCACAGAGTTCAGGTCAAGTGTGCCATTGCGATTGACCGACTGTTTGACCATCACGACGTAATCCTTACACCAACTTGCCCAGGTGAGGCCGAAAAGGGACACGCTGTCGGAAATAACGTTTTCAACAGGATCTGGACCGCCATGCATATGCCGTGTTTGACGATTCCAAGCAGCAGTGGTCCTTTGGGTCTGCCTGTCGGTGTTCAATTGGTTGGACGTGCAGGCCACGACCACAAACTACTCGCAATTGCTGACCAAATATCGGAGTGGTTGAGCCCTTGAAATATATCTGCCTAGGGTCAAATTCGGCTGAATATATCAAACTCGAGTGCAGGAGCGACGTTATTAAGGTCCCAAGGGCTTAGGTTAACCATAGAAAATTCATGGCCTTCCAAACAGAAACCGTAGACGATCTGTTTACCCGTTTCGGCCGGAAATACCGCGTTCTGGTGACGGTCTCCGGCATGACAGCCTCTTTCGTCATGGTGCTATCCGGCACAATTGTCAATGTCGCCGTACCCGACGTCATGGGTGCGTACGGTGTAGGCCAGTACCAGGCTCAGCTGATGGCAACCGCCTTCAACGTTGCCATGACAACCTGCCAATTGCTGAACGCCTGGGTCGTCGCGGTACTAGGGCAGCGATACGGCTATCTCGCAACGCTGATCGTTTTCATTACTGGCAGTATAATTGCAGGTTTGGCGGATAGCTTCGGCATGCTGGTCGCGGGCCGGGTTTTGCAAGGTATGGCTACCGGCATCATCCAGCCTCTAATCATGGTAACCGTATTTCAAGTCTTTCCCGAGGAACGGCGTGGCTTCGCCCTAGGCATTTATTCCATGGGTCTGGTGTTAGCCATCGCTGTGGGGCCACCCGTCGGGGGCTTGGCACTCGAGGTTTTAAACTGGCGCTACATATTCTGGCTTCCGTTGCCACTACTACTGTTTTCCGTCCCCTTCGGACTGGTCTTCATGCCCTCCGTTCGCAAGCTTGGAGGGCAGAAATTTGACTGGCCCGGCTACGCTCTCATTGTTGTGACCTTGTTCTGCATCATGACCGTGCTAACCGACGGGCCACGCAAGGGATGGACGTCCGATTATATCCTGATCCTGATTATGGTGGGCATCCTCTCCGGGCTGGGGTTCGTGAAGAGCCAGCGGCGCAAACAGGAAACACTAATCGACATCTCATTATTCCAAAATAAGCATTTCGTCATCGTCCTTTTTGTGACGTTCTTTTCCGGCATTGGCAATTTCTGCACGACCTACGCCTTCCCAGTTTTCACGCAACTCGTACAAGGTTTATCGCCATTAGATGCGGGGTTCAGTTTGCTGCCAGGTATGCTCCTAGCCGTATGCCTCGTGCCATTCACAGGACACCTTGCTGACAAACTCGAACCCGGGAAGGCAATGATGTTCGGGCTGCTTATCCTGGGTATAGGGACCCTACCAATGGCCTGGGCGGACGTGAACACATCCCTGTTTGTTGTCATGTTCTATGGAGCGATCGGTCGATTTGGCACGACCTTCGTGCAGCCATTTCTCATTAACACTGCGTTACGATCCCTGCCGACAACTAAATTGAACGCCGGAGCCGGGACCGTGAATTTCATCCGGCAGACCGGCGGATCGCTTGGTACCAACGCTTGGGTAGTGTTCGTCGATCAGAGGACATTCTATCACAGTGATAGTTATGCGGTAACACAGGACCCATCAAACGCGGCCAGTCGCGAATTGATATCGGCTGTAACACGGCTGCTGAACGAAGCGGGCGTTGCGCAAGCAATACAGCAGCCCGGCGCCTTCCACTACCTCGGCGAGGTCATCTACGCCCAAGGCATCACACGGGCCTTCCAAGACGGCTTCATGGTATTGGCCATCGCCTACTTGATCGCCGTTATTCCAGCTTGGGTCCTGAGCCAAACGCGGGCTAAATAAAAAATTCTATAAGTTTTCGCCTATTAGAGCATTCACTCCCCGGTGAAACTGCAATTTCCAAAACTCAGTCTGCACGGATGGCATTATCCACTGCTCTGGATTTAGGAGAGACCGCAATGATCAAGGATCACGACGCGCAAACGCGCTGAAGCGCCCGAGCTTGAAGATGTTTTTGAACGTGCCAAACGCGCGCTTGGTTTTATCCCCAATAACTTCTTCGTGATGGCCCGCTCTCCAGATATGTTGCGCGCCTTCGCGGGTCTGGCGCGCGAAGTTGTCGGGGTGCCGGGTAAAGTACCGCTAGCACTCAAGCGTTTGCTCGCTCACATGGCCGAGAGCGCAGCGTCAGTCGATGGCGCACCTGCGGAGAAATTCGAAGCAATCTTCGAGTTCGAATCCAATCCGATGTTCAGCGACGCCGAGCGCGCAGCGCTCCGGATGGTCTTGGCCGCCGGTTCAATGCCAAACGCAGTGACCGATGAGAATATGGAAGATCTCGAACGGCATTTCGACGAGAACCAAATCGTTGAACTATTGGGCGTAGTCTGCCTATT
>CAYYUG010000014.1:23575-62372 GCA_964474755.1 uncultured Rhodospirillaceae bacterium
AACGGCATTTCGACGAGAACCAAATCGTTGAACTATTGGGCGTAGTCTGCCTATTCGGATGGCTCAACCGCTGGAACGACACAATGGCAACTCCAATAGAGGAACGCCCCCCTTTTATTCGGCCAACGCCACTTGGGAAAAAAGTGGAAGGGACCCAGCGAAACCTATCGGGTAAGCCGCCACCTCACATGGCGACGATCGTGATTAAGCCAGACTAACTTGCTGCTAGGGCCCTTCTTGAATCTCTTCCTCGATATCACCGATTCGCAGAACACTTCTCGAAACGCTATCGTATTTCGACAATTACCAGCTTAGGAGACCATTGCGATGGCACGGACCTACGAGACCGTCGACGCCGACGGTCATATCCTTGAACCCCTCACCCTTTGGGATGATTATATCGACCCCGCGTTCCGCGAACGTCGACCAAAACACGTTATCGACGAAAATGGCGCAGAACGCATCTCTGTCGAGGGTAAACTGCTAGGCAATCCACGCGGTATCGGTAGCCTCGGATCTATCGGCGTTCGTCAGGGCGAAGTCGAGGTCAACACTTTGAAATATGAAGAAGGCCGAAAGGGAGGCTTCGACCCGCACACGCGGATCGTCGATATGGATGCCGACGGGATCGACGCCGCATTCTTGTATCCGAGCCTCGGCCTCTTCACCGGCGCAGTCGAAGACCCTGACCTGTCAGCCGCGTTGTGCCGCGCCTATAACCGGTGGCTAACAGATTACTGTAAGCCCTACCCCGACCGCCTATTTGGCGTCGCGATGCTGCCAATGCAATCCATCGAGAATGCGATGACGGAAATGCGCTTCGCGCGCGAGACACTTGGGATGCAAGGCGGTTTTTTGCGACCGAACCCTTATCACGGCAAGAAAATGCTGAGTGACCCAATGTATGCGCCGTTCTGGACCCTCGCCGAGGAGCTCGATTTTTCCATAGGCTTTCATGAGGGCTCGACCAACGCTATGCCGACGGTCGGCGTAGACCGTTTTGAAGAGGACCGCGCCGCACGGCACATGGTCTCGCATACAATGGAAATGATGCTGGCTGCGTTGAGCGTGATCTGGGGTGGGGTGGTCGACCGCCATCCAAAGCTGCGTATTGCCTTCCTGGAGTCTGGTGGCGGATGGATCGCGCCCTGGCTAGACCGCATGGACCGGCATTTTGACGACAAAGGGTTCAACGAGTTTGCCCCTTCGATGCGTCCTAGCGAGCTTTTCGAACGGAATTGTTGGATTTCCTTCGAGCCAGTGGAGAACAGTATTGCCGTGCTCGCAGACTATATTGGTCCACACAAAATCATGTGGGCGACCGACTACCCGCATCAGGATGGCTTCTTCCCTGGCGCACCGCAGATGATGCGCGACCGGCTGAACCCTCTATCGGACGAGGCGGCACATCAGGTGATGGCTGGCGGCGCTATGGGCTTTTACGGGTTGGCCTGACCTGGGGGCATCCCCGGCTGGCCAAACTAGTCCAATGGTCTTGCAAACACCGCTTTTACCGAACCGCCTCAAAGGGCACTCGCCCGAATTGGCGTAGGGTTGTCGGGCCTCTCGCGTGGCTCGACGCGGCGCCAAGTTCGACGTAACCCGAAAGGCGGTCCGCAGTGCAGCCCTCGGTGACAAACCGGTATCCGACGTAGCATCCTTCGACCCAGTGGAAGATCTGCACGTCGAAGCCGTCTTTTGTTTCCGTGACCACCCCCTCGCCGTTGCCAAAGGGGGTGTGGTGCGTGGCGGCCATAGCGTCACCCTTTCGGCGAAGTGCCAGTCGCTGTTCCATCGGTCCAGTGGCAAAATCGATGGAAACAACCCAGTCGCCAGAAACATCGTAGTTACTTTTTGCGCCTTGCCTGTCGTCCGGCCGCACGGCTGCCAGCGCCTCGAACAACGCGTCCGAAACCAACTCCGCACCAGCCTCATCCAGGGAGAAGGGACTGATCATAGTGGAGCTTTTGGTGCCACCATAATCGTCGATCAGAATTCTCGGACGCCGCGCCAGCAATTCTGCCTGCAGTTCTGTAAAGGTCAGACCGGGATGGCAACGCGTCCAGTCAACCTGGAGACGCGGAATGCCGCCAGCCAATTCGTGCCGATCGAGCCTAAGCGCGTTGATTGGCTGCAACCGATCCCGGATAGTATCTAGCATTTTGTGCCAGCGCCGCTGCTCGGCCGCCCTGTCGTGCGAAAGCCAGCGCTCGACGGCGGCAATAGCACCCATAATCTGCTCTTTGCTGATCTTCATCGCACGACCAAAACCCTGATGCGGAGGGCCATTGTACCAGGCCGCCTGAACCAAAGACTTGCGCCCGAGCAGTAGGCCGGAAGCTGCAGGTCCGCGCATCAGCTTGCTGACGCTATAAACCACCATATCGGCGCCACGCGCGGTCCATCGCTCAGGCACGGTAAGCGCTTCGGAAGCAGCATCCACCATAATCGGTACGTCAGCAGCTTTCGCCGCAGGTAGCATCTGATCGAAGGTAAGCGGGGCTCCAACATCACGCTCCGCCAGCATCAGGACAGCGACGACTGTATGTTCCCTCAGCGCTGCCTCGAACGTCGCTTGGTCCGATACCTCGACTACTTCCGCACCCACCATCCGAACCGACTGGTCGTAGGCGAAGCGCTGACCCTTCGGTGTCAGAACGACCCATTTCTCGCCATCAAATGGACCCGGCAAGCGTAGCATGCGCAACGGGTCGTTCGACGCAACGCAGGCGGCCGCTCCCAGGGCCAACCCAGTCGCGGACCCGGCCGTCACTAGCCCCCACTCCGTGCCAGTCAATTCCGCAAGGCGCTGCCCGGCCGCATCGCCTAACTCTTCCATGATGACATGGTGATGAGAGGCACTCTCCATTGCCGTGCGGACCGGGTCACTTTGAGTACTGTTGCCGTAGACCGAACGGGACGAACCGCAATTGACAACCGGCTCCACGCCGAGCCGGCGATAGATGTCTGCATGATCTTGTGGCAATTCTCTCTCCTCCCACGTCAAAGCGTCGCGTACAATGCCGTCGGCCGCAAGGATGGCCAGACTAGTAGTCAGATGCTAGCAATTTGCAGCACAGCGGCAAGAAAAGGAAAAGATGGGCAATCTGCAGACCTATAACGGCGCGGTCGCCTGGCGCGGGCCGGAGGTGGCAGCCAGCAGCGACTGGAGCCACCGGTTTACGCCGTCTGAGGTTGCAGCGCTGGCGGCAGCGGCGGACAAGGTGACCGGTCGCGAGATCGTGTCGCTGCGGGCCGCAGATTTCGACTTGTGTGCGCTCGACCCAGTATTAGCGAAAATTCGCGCTGATTTGACCGACGGGCGCGGCTTTGCCCTGCTACGCGGTCTGCCGGTCGACGACTGGCCGATCGCGCGCACCGCCCGTGCATATTGGGCCATATGTTCGCACGTGGGGCAACCGATTGCGCAGAACCAGGTGGGCAATCTACTAGGCCATGTAATCGATGTCGGCGGCGATTCCCGTCACCCCAACCAACGGGCACATCAGTCCAACGATGGCCTGGCTTTCCACTCGGACATCGGCGCGGAGTATGTCGCCCTACTCTGCCTGCGCACGGCGCGGTCCGGCGGCAAGTCGTATCTAGTGAGCGCGGCGGCGCTGTGGAACGAACTGGTCGCGACACAACCCGATCTGGCGGAAACGTTAACCGAACGGTTTCATCTCGACCGACGCGGGGAGATGGTTGACGGGCAGAACCCATGGTTCACTATTCCGGTCTTCGTATGCACCGCCAAACGCCTGTTCGCCACCTATAATCCTCGTTTCGTGTATAGCGCTCAGCGGTTTCTAGAACTGCCGCGGCTGACCGGCCAGCAGAAAAAGGCACTCGAGGCGGTGATGACCCTAGCTAACAAACCGGGCTTCAAGCTAGCAATGGATTTTCAACCCGGAGACATCCAGCTGATTAACAACCATCGGCTGCTGCACAGCCGAGCAGCCTTCGAGGATTGGCCCGATCCCTCGCGGCGGCGCCACCTATTGCGCATCTGGTTATGTGTGCCCGACGGCGATCCGATCCCCGACACGCTCTATAACCGCTTCGGTGCAGACGCCGAAACCGGTCGACCAAAGGGCACCAGTCTACCACCCGGCGTGTCCTTCACCACGCCGCTGGAACCACCTGCCTTACGGACCTAACGGGGATCAGCCGCTACAGACTTCAAAAGGCGAATGGCGGGCACCACTTCCTTGATGCGATGTTGCAGCTAGTCCTGCGGTTACAATGCTTTTACTCAAGAAAATCCAGAATGGTCTGCATGACTACCCTTGCGACTTGATCGAGGTGAGAAAGGGGCACAAAATCATCACCTAGGACCGACTCAGCTCCGCCGCCGACCCCATACATCACCGTCGGCACACCTGCCGCGCACGGGCCGCCGGCATCGAATGTGCCCCGACCGTAGAGGGTGCCGGGGCTTTCGCCGTGAACTGCTGCGTGCGCAGCAGCCAACAATTGAACGCCGCGCTCATCCGGCTCGACCAGCGCCGGCCACATGTGATGTCCCTGAGAAACCTTAACCTCGAATGGGGATAGATCACCAATCGCCTGGCGCACCTCTTCCGTCGCGACAGCGGGATCGTCGCCCGGCAGGAGCCGCCGATCGACCCGCAAGCGGGCAACCTCCGGCAGCGTGTGCGGCGCCAACGGTTCGTAGGTAACCTGATAAGGAATGACGTGCCATCCGCCGAGCAGAGGATGCGACCCTGATAGATCCATCTCCTTCAGGCGACGCATCACCTCATAGGCACCGTCGATAGCGCTCAGTCCCGTATCCGGCACGCTGGAATGCACCGCCTTGCCTCGCAGCGTAACATTAACGTCAACCCGGCCCCGGTTACCGAGCGAGATTCGCTGCCCCGTCGCCGTCAGCAGCAGCCCAAAATCAGGCTTGTCGCCAAGCGCGTCCAGGATCATCTCGGAGCAAACGTGACTGCTGCGTCCCTCGTTGTTGATTGCGACGTAAAGCGTGCCCGCAACCGGCACGCATGCCTCGTGTAGCAGCTTCAGGATGGCCAGCATGATGGCCTGATGAGATTTATTCTGGGTCACACCCTGGCCGAACAAGCAGGGCTCGTCGTAGCCCCATTGCGCCGCACGCGCAATTTTTCCGGACCAAGGTTCAACCATCTGATTATGGTGCTGGACGGGCGTGTAAACCTGGATCAGTAACGACCGGTCGGAAGTGCCTTTCCCATAACGCGCAACGATCTGGTTGCCGGACACGTCAATCAAATCGTGGACGCCGATCGCCGACAGTTCCGGCCGCAGCACCTGCTGGACGTAATGTACCAACTTCGGATCATCCGGTTCGATGAACACTTCGGTACCCATTGGAACGTTTACAGGCACTTTCGCCAAACGTTCGAGGGTTCGGATCAAATACGCCAAATCCAGTTGCGCAACGACCGGGTTAGTTTGCATGGGCTTTATCCGTTAAGCGAAAAGGAAACGATACTGTCCATGCGCAAACTGTGCCGGGCGGACGGAACACGGTCAACCGTTGCTACTGGCAAAGCCGCCCCAACACCATGCGTCTTTCGACAGCCATAACTTCGCTATGCGATGTTCTGAATTCCCGCTGCAAAATGCCTTCGTTCCAATAACCAAAAGAGAGACGGAATGACCAACACGGAATCACACGACGTTCCTCCACTGGGCGTTCACACAAACCTGCCGCTAAAAGGCAAGAAGGTCATCGAGTTCTGCCACGTGGTAATGGGGCCGAGCTGTGGGTTGATCCTGGCTGAGTTAGGTGCGGATGTTATCAAGGTCGAGCCTGCGCCGCTCGGCGACCGAACCCGCAAGCTGGAAGGCCATGTCGCCGGATCCTTCGTCTATTTTAATCGTAGCAAACGGGCGATAGGCCTGAACCTCAAGACGGAGGGAGGGCGCAAGGTTGCGCAGCGGCTGCTGCAGGATGCCGACGTGCTGACCGAAAACTTCGCGCCGGGCACCGCCGACAAGCTCGGCATCGGCTATGAAACGGTCTCAAAGCTCAACCCGCGGCTGATTTATTGCTCGCTTAAAGGATACCTGCCGGGCCCTTATGAAAACTACGCAGCGCTAGACGAAGTCGTACAGTACAGCACCGGCCTTGCTTACATGACAGGGCTGCCTGACCGACCAATGCGGGCGGGCTCATCCGTCGTCGATATTGCCGGCGGCATGTTCGGCGTAATCGGCATCCTATCCGCCCTGCTGCAACGCGACCTGACAGGGCGCGGCAGGCATGTCCAAAGTGCGCTATTCGAATCTTCCGCCTTCCTGGTCGGCCAGCACATCGCCTCAGAAGCGCATACCGGCGTGGCCCCGAGACCATTTTCGGTTCAGCCGCGATCCTGGGGAATCTATGAGACCTTCAACACGCGCGACGGTGCGACCATTTTCGTCGGCATCACCAGCGACAAGCAATGGCAGATCTTTTGCGAGATATACGAACGACCGGACCTGTTCGCAGAGATGAAGTTCGATTCCAACGAAAAACGGCGTGAGAACCATGACGAACTCTACGCGATCTGCCAGGAGGTCTTTCTTGGCTACGATGCCGAACCGTTAATCGAGATGCTGGTAACCGCAGGCTTGCCCGCCGCTCCCGTTGGGCACCCGCGCGATCTGCAGCACGACAGCCAGATGAACTACGAGGACCGCATGTCGGCGACCCGGTTCGCCTCCGGCATGACCGCCAAACTGCCGCGGCCTGGCGTCAGCTTCAAGGGCGTCACCGAGCAAACGAGCGGGCAGGCGCCGCAGTTGGGCGAGCACACCGACGCCGTGTTAGACGGGGCCGGCTTCAGCCCGCAGGAAATTGCCGCGCTGCGCGAAGCCAGGGACATCGTATAAAAGACCTGACGTACCCGACGAGTTTTAAGGAACCGCCGCCATGACCAAGCGTCCAAATTTCCTGTTTATCATGACTGATCAGCAGCGCGCCGATTGGATGGGTTGCGCCGGCCATCCGGTCCTGAAGACGCCCCACATCGACGCAATCGCGGCGGCGGGCACGCGCTTCGAGAATTTTCATGCAACGTCGCCAGTCTGCATGCCAAACAGGGCGAGCTTCATGACCGGCCGTTATCCCACAACACACGGATTGCGCAGCAACGGCTGTTCCCTGTCGCTGCACGCTAACACTTTCGTCGATGTGCTGACCGCAGCCGGCTACCACACCGCGGCAATCGGCAAGAGCCACCTGCAGCCCATGATGGGTCTACCGCCCTATCAAGAAGATGGTCCAGCAATCGGTCCCATCCCCGAAGCCTTGCGCAAAGATGGCGCCGACTACGGACAGGAAGAACCAGATCGCTATCGCGATGATGCGCCATACGAAGTCACGCTGCCTTACTATGGTTATCAGCACGTCGATATGGTCACCGATCACGGCGACCGCTGCGGCGGCCATTACCAGCAATGGTTCCGGCGCAATGTTCCAAACTGGCGCGACCTGCACGATCCTGCGAACCAACTACCGCACGACTATAGCTGTCCACAAGCCTATCGGACGCCCGTTCCCGAGGAACTGTATCCGACAGCGTATATCCGGGACCGGACTGTCGATTACCTCAAAAGCCAGGCGAACGCGGGAGCGCCCTTCTTCGCTTTCGTATCTTTTCCCGACCCGCATCACCCCTTCAACCCGCCGGGTAAATATTGGAATCTTTACCGACCACAGGACTTCGCGGTGCCGCTACCCTACGAAGCTCACCGCAACCCCACACCTCCGATGTGTTTTGTGCACAATGCCTGGAAGAGCAAAGCGGTCCTGGTCTCACCTCAAACCGCAACCATGGCGACCAAGCAACAGCTGCAGGAGACAATGGCGCTGTCCGCGGGCATGATCAGCATGATTGACGATGCGATTGGTGACCTCCTCACCACCTTGAAGGATACCGGACTGTACGATGACACTATTGTCTGCTTCACCTCTGACCATGGTGACTATCTTGGTGATTTTGGTTTGCTGTTGAAGGGTGCAATGCCTTTTCGATCGATTACTCAGGTGCCGATGATCTGGTCCGATCCAGCGGACCGGGGCGCCCGAACGACGGACGCTCTGGCGGCCACAATCGATTTACCAGCGACGATTCTCGACCGAGTAGGCGTCGCGCCATATTTTGGCATGCAGGCCCGTAGCTTCCTCCCTGTGCTTAATGGGGTAACGGGCCAGCACCGTGATGAAATTTTCATCGAATACAACGATAGTGGTGCGCGGCTTGGCTTCCAGACTGCCGCCCGCGTCAAATCTATTGTCACAAAACGCTACCGTTTCACCCTCTATAAGGGTGAAGAATGGGGCGAACTCTACGATCTCGCCAACGATCCCGCAGAAACCCATAATCGATGGGACGATCCAGTCTTCGCCGAAGTCAAAGCCAACCTATCATTGCGGCTAAATCATCTGCTGGCAGGCTTGATGGACGAAAGCCCACGCGCCCAACGCCGCGCGTAGTAAAGTTGCGTCGGCAAGTAGGCCGCAAGTCCGGCCCTAAAGACGCACCAGATGCCGAAACCTGCCTCAATCACGTGCGTCCTCAGCGACCAAGAATCCTCCATCTAAGGCTGAGACAGGAACGATTCCGGGAACGGTATCCCTTGGGCTGTCCAGACATCGATCGCGCCGATCAGGGGTAGGACGACAACAATATGCGCGTAGTTGTTGCACTCGCCCTATGACGGCATCGCCTTGCGAGGATTGAAGGTGTGCTACGAATTGGCCCAAATATAGATCTGCGCATTGTCTGATAGCAGAAGGTCTTTTCCTTGCATGCCTGCAGGTTAAATAGGAGTACCGCTGCCAATATTCCGTCGCACTTTGTGTATGCATGACCAGCGGATTAGTGAATTACGCAAGGAGTGTCAGGCGAAGGGTCATCCGATTGAGCGTTTAAGCTCTTTTTTGCATATCGTCCCGACTGTACAAACGAAATCTAGCTGACCCCTCTTTTAATTCTATCAATCGCCTCGATGCTTTGCGGCTAGGCCTCGCCGGCGATACCGAGTAGTGCCGCGGTAAACACAGCCCTTGAACCGACCCGTGGTGGCGTGGTCATGTTGAACCGCATTAGCATTAAGGGAGCGATACCATGACCTCAACGCTCGCCAGACAGATCATCCGCAACGGAAAAATACTCGATCCAGAACGCCGGACGGCGGATACGGCCGACTTGCTAATCGAAGGAGATATGATCTTGGAGATTGGCCCCTCGGGGCTGGATGCTCCAGAGGATGCTGCAGCAATCGACGCAACAGACCGGTTGCTAATACCCGGACTGATAAACGCACACACACACGGTCATGGCAGCCTGTCGAAAGGTTACGGCGATAAATGGTCCCTCGAACTGCTACTAAATGCAGCGCCCTGGATCGGCGGCGGATTGACCCTGGAAGGCCAGTACCTAGCAGCCCGCCTCAACGCGGCGGAGATGGTGCTGAAGGGCTGCACCGCCGCCTATGACATGTTTTTCCAATTTCCCGAACCGAACTTGGAGAGTATATCGGCCGTTGCCCAAGGCTACACGGAAATAGGCATCCGCGCGGTCATCGCGCCGATGATGGCGGATACCACCTTCTATCGAGCTATCCCAGGGCTTTTGGACTCACTACCTGAACCGCACCGCAACCATGCGGCGGCCCTGGAGGCGGCACCGTGGGAGGACCACATCGCCGGCTGTCGCGCTCTGCTGCAAAATTGGCCGACTAACCGCGAACGGGTGCGCCCGGCCCTCGGTCCAACCATCCCGATGCATTGTACCGACGATTTCATCCGTGCCTGCCGCGACCTCGCCCAGGACTACGACATCGGGCTGCAAATGCATCTGGGAGAATCCAAGCTACAAGCGGTTGCCGGCCTCAAACGTTACGGCAAAAGTTTGACCGCCCATCTCGATAGTCTCGGCTTGATTGGGCCCAACTTCTCCGGCGCCCACTGCATCTGGCTCGACGATGACGATTTGGGACTTTTAGCGGATCGCGGCGCCAAAGTCGCCCACAATCCGGGTTCTAATCTCCGCCTTGGCAACGGTGTTGCACCCGCCCGGCGGATGCTGGACGCTGGTGTCACCCTGGGCATCGGCACCGATGGCTCATCGTCAGGTGACCATCAGAACATGGTCGAGGCAATGCGAATGGCAGCCTTCGCCTCGCGGCTCATGGAACTCGACCCAGACGGTTGGCTTGGTAGTTGGGACGTGCTGAGGGCTGGCACCTTAGGCGGTGCCGCGCTACTCGGCATGTCAGGCCAGATTGGTCACATCGCTCCGGGTTACAAGGCCGACATTGTGTTCGTCGATCTTACCAATGTAGCTTTTGTGCCTTTGAACGACGCCGCCAATCAGATTGTTAACTGCGCCGACGGTAGTGCCATAGATAGCGTCATGATTGGCGGTCGCATGGTTCTGGCCAACCGACGTTTCACTGCACTCGATTTCGACGGGCTACGCCGTGACGCACAGACAATGGCCGAGACTTTACGCGAACAAAATGCGCAAACCCGCAGCCACATGGAGGCAATGGCTGAATACGTGTCACACCATTGCATCGGCTTGGCCTGCGAGGGCTATCACGCTCACCGACGAATCGATGAAGGGCTGGCTTAAGAATACAGTTTACCTTTCAGTTGAACCAACACGCACCTGTGCCATTCCAGACTTGCCTCAGAACCCAGCGGCACGGACGGTGGGTATAAAAAACATTTCGTTAAGATTTCTGCTGGGGGGCTGGGATGACAACATGGCAATCAGTTAACTCTCTGCAATCTCTTCCAGCAGCACGGGTAGCGCCATCATGTCATCGAAGATACAGTCCGCACCGATCGCGCGTAGCTTTTCGGCGTGGCCATTACGGATGTGGCTCGCACCGACGAAGCCTAGCACTCTCATGCCCGCAGCAACACCAGCCTGAACACCCGCCTGGCTGTCCTCAACCACAATGCATTCGGCAGGTGACGCACCCATCACCTTGGCGGCGTGTAGAAACAGATCGGGCGCCGGCTTGCCATTTTCGACGATGACAGCGCTGAAGATCGCAGCAGTGTCGAAATGCCTGTACAAGCCGGTCGAACGCAGCGAGCGGCGGATGCGGGTCGGTGAAGAGGAGGAAGCGACGCAACGATGTGGCGCGTGATCCGCCAACACCAGTTCGATCCCAGTGACCGCCTCTAGCTCCGCATCGAATACCTCGTTCACCCGTGCCCGGCAACTCTGCGCGAAATCCGCGGCGATGGTTTTTCCTATCTCTGCCTCGATAGTTGCGACCATATCGGCGGCGCTGATCCCCGTGAAACGGGAAATCGCCGTCTCCGTGTCCATCGGCACACCGCAGCGCGTGAACTCCTCCGCTGCGATACGATTGAACAATACCTCGCTATCCACCAACACACCGTCGCAATCGAAGATGACTAAGGTCATGCCGTCTCCCGGCGACGTGCCCTGGACAGTTCGATGATACGCAAAGTTTCTTTCCACAAATTTAACGGACCGAGATCGTCTGGGTGGATCCATTGCGCGCCCATGGCATCGGAGCCAGCGACAGTTTCCCCCAAACGCCACTCAGCCGCGAAATCGACGAGTGTGTATTGCAAGCGCACACGGCCATCCTTATCCCGGGTAATCGTGTCGACCACGTCGATCAGGTGCGTCACATCAATTTCAACACCAGTCTCCTCGCGCACTTCGCGCACCGCCGTCTCGCGGACCGTCTCCCCCAGTTCCTGAGCTCCACCAGGCAGGCTCCAGGCGCCGATGCGCGGCGGCTTGCCGCGCTGGATCAGTAGCACGTTATCACCGCGCCACACTACGACACCTACACCGACAAACGGCCGGTCGGGGTATTCCCGCGACATGTCCTAGTCGCGCTTCGGTGCACCGTATAGATAGCGTGTATTGATTTCCGTCTCGTTACCGTCCGGATCCATCATGAACAGCGCCCGCCGCTCGCCACGGTCACCATAGGGGCCGCGAGTGAAATGTCGGCTGCCCTCAAATTTAGCGAGGATCTCGTCGAAAGCCTCTTCCGTCACCGTCATTGCGAAATGCAATGGTCCGCCGCCCTGATGCAGCCCGGTATGGTTTTCGATCTGCAGCACAAGATGTCCACGCTCCATCTGCATATAAGTCTTCTCATCATCCTGCTTATCAACCGGAATACCTAGGATGCCATGGTAGAAGTCGATCGCCTTCTCCATATTTTTGACCTTGAGAAAAATCTCTTCGATGCCGATAACGCTCATAGCGCACTCCCTATGCTGCAGTGACTGGGGAAGAGTATATCGGCGTAGCGGTTCAGCTGGCCAGCGTCATGGAGGAACCGCTGGTCCCTGCTGATAATCCGATATATGACTAATCGTCTACGCTCACCACTTAACAGGCTTTTCGTCCATGTTATTGCCCGCATTTGGACTAAACCGGTTCGACTATTCCTCGCCCCAAGCCTTTGCCGCAGACGCGCGACGCGCCGAGGCGCTTGGCTGGGATTACGCCTTCATCCCTTCCTCACCTCTGCTGCTACAGGACCCTTACGTCAATCTTGCCTTCGCCGCCGTCGAGACTTCGCGAATTAAGCTTGGCCCCTTGATCGAAACGCCGATGATGCGCAACCCCGCGGTGATAGCGTCCTCGATTGCCACGGTCGAGCGTCTGGCGCCGACCCGCACCGTGTTAGGCTATGGCGTGGGCGACACTGCGGTTCGCCTGATGGGGAAACGACCGACGCGCGTTGCGGAACTGGAAGAGGCCACCGTCCTTACCCGCCAACTGCTGGCCGGCGAGGAGATCGAGGTCAACGCCGCGCGGCCGGCCATTCTGCGGCATGCGGCAAAGGTACCCGTCTGGATTGCTGCCGGGGGACCACGCACTTTACAGATGGCCGGACGTATCGCTGACGGCGTGTTCATACGGGTCGGCCGCCACAAAGCAAACATAAAGACCGCAATCGAAGCTGTGCATCGCGGCGCCAAGGAAGCGGGCCGCGATCCCGAAAAGATCGGCATCGCAGTTATCCTGCACACGATCCTAACCGACGACCTTGAGCGCGCGGCATTGATCAGCCGATCGATGGCAGCTGGCTTCTACGAATACTCTCCCGCCCTCTTTGACCCACCCAGTTTTACTTGGAACGGCCCCGACATAGAAGAACTGAAGAAACAGGTCTGGCCCGACTTCCACCATGCGGCCGACCTGGAGGCATCTGGCAAAGTTGTCTCCTTTCTGTCAGATGAAATCGCCGACGCCTTCTCATTGTATGGCACGCCAGAGATGATCGCCGAACAGCTGTTTCATGTACTCAGCTACGGTCACAAGATCGACATGATCATTCCGCACCCAATGCCGACACCAATGCCAAATTGGTCTGATCCGCAATACATCGAACGCATTCCGCAGGAGGTTATTCCGCTGCTAAAGGCTATGGCTAGTTAACTCGACCAGCGCCATACAGCCTCTTTTGAAGGAAGCCGAACGCTGCTTATCAGCCTCTTGGCGTTAATTCGCCTATTTGCGGGCGCAAGCAATAGTACCGAACTTTTTTACTCGCTCGAGTTCTTTCGTGTAACCAGTGATTATCCGGTATAGGCTGACTTCGCCCGACATCTCATCGCGCCGGCAAGCACAGAACTGTTCGCGCGCCGGCTGCTCCTTTACGCAGCTCCCGTACATCGCGTCGAAATCCTTATTCGAATACCAATAGGCACCTATATAAACGGCGGCAGCGATTAGGGCGAGCCAGGTTGACGGCTTATTCATGTCGTTCTGATCGTTTACTAGAGGCGATGCTGAAATAGGTTTCTAAGGGCACAATACAAGTGTACCAGGCCACCGCGAAGCCATGTTGTATGTCCCCTTCTCATTGAAGGTTGGATAGTGATCGATCGAAGGCCATAAGGTCACCGTCGTCTAGCAGCTTTGCGTAACCGGTGGTGTCAAGACAACCTTTTGAACTGCAGCTGAGATTTCGTCAATTGAGTGAATAGCTATTGCCGTAGCTCCGGTGCGGGCAACCGAAAAACGAAAATTAGGCCTACAGCTGCCAACACTGCCAGCCCGGCGAAGGCAGCGTCATAGCTGCTCGCGAAGTCAAATACTGCACCAGCGAGAATCGGTCCGATCGCACCACCAATCGTGCCAAAAAACACCACAACACCGAAGATAGCGCCATGCGAGCGAAGTCCAAAATATTCCGCGATGGTCAGTGATATCACAGTGAACAGCCCGCCATGCGCGAACCCGTATATTGCAACAGCCCCGTATAACAACCACGGCGTTGGAATAAATATAAACAATACGAGGCTCGTAATTAGCGGTACAAAACACAGGACTAAAGCGCGCCGTCCGCCGATACGGTCGGTAGAGCTGCCGACAGTCAATCGGCCTACGATACTGGCGCCAGCCATTACAGACAGCAACGATGCAGCAAGCGCAGGTGTCATGCCGAGGTCCATTCCATGAACAACGATGTGCAATGGGATCGTCGTCAGGGTCGCGAAATGAGAGAATTGGATTGCACAAAGCATCCAAAGGATGTGGTCGCGCCGCGCCTCCTGCAGACTGACTCCAGGAGAAGATGGAGTGCTTTCTGCTGCAACCTCTCCCTCTGTAGGGCGTTTCACAAGAGAAGCACCAAAAAGCAGTATGACGATAGCGCCAGTGCCTAAGATAAGGAGTGCCGAACGCCAGTCTGTGCTGGCGATTAAGAATGCAGCCAAGACCGGCAAAGTAATCTGACCTAACGCAGTCCCCACTTTCACCATCGCCGTCATGAGGCCTCGGCGACGCTGAAACTGGTGCGCAACGGTGGACAGCGTTACTACGTCGTGTGTCGCCATACCGAGGGCAATAAACAGGCCAAATATCGCGAAAAGCTGCCAAGCCATCGTAACCTGTGACATCAATAGATACCCAGCGCCACAGAACGTACCCGTAACCGCAAGAACGAGCCGTGGACTATATCGGTCGGCCAGGTGACCACCAAAAGAAGCCAGCACCCCCATCATTAAAAAGGCTAAGGATGAGCACCCTGACAATAGAGTGCGTGACCAGCCATACTCCGCCTCTAGAGATTTAAAAAATAGGCCATAAGAGAAGGTGAGCCCGACGATCGTAAACTGAATAAGGCAAGCCCCCAGCACGACCCAGTAACGTCTATCTGGCGCAACAGTCAGCAAAAGGCTCTGCCCGAGTCGGGGACGCGCAAAACAACTAGTTTATAGACAAAAACGGTAGCCTCCGGCCATCGCCCAACATACTCGTTCTTCATAGGCGTGTTACCTTTCCGGCTTCGGCCGGCGCGAGTGTAACGGAAGCACACCGGATAGTGCTACTAGTCAGCGCAAGACCAGAACTCTCGTTTAGTTTCTCAGAAATTCGATTACACCTTCAAAATAGATCGCTTGGCGCCTATACGCTAAAGTGTGCCTATGGTGAAACTTTCCGTTCTCGATCTCGCCAACATCGGCGAGGGCTTTACCCCAGCCGACGCTCTGGATAACGCCCTTGATCTGGCGCAGCATGCTGAGGCTGCCGGCTACTCCCGTTTCTGGCTAGCCGAACATCACAATTTAGCTGGCATCGCTAGTGCGGCAACCGCTGTATGCATCTGCCACGTCGCTGGAGGAACATCAACGATCCGCGTCGGCGCCGGCGGCATTATGCTGCCAAACCATTCTCCAATGGTGATTGCGGAGCAGTTCGGCACCCTGGCCTTGCTGTTCCCGGACAGGATAGATCTGGGCCTAGGCCGCGCGCCGGGCACTGACCAGCGCACCTGGCAGGCACTGCGACGCGATTTTCAAGCTTCCGACCGGTTCCCGCAGGACGTGGTGGAACTTCAAGCCCTGCTCGGCCCTCCACGCGAAAACCAGACACTCCACGCTATCCCTGGTGAGGACACCAACGTGCCGCTATGGATCCTTGGTTCTAGCCTTTTCGGCGCACAGCTCGCTGCCATGCTCGGCCTGCCTTATGCCTTCGCCTCGCACTTCGCACCCCAGGCACTGATGCAGGCGATCGGGGTCTATCGCGAAAAGTTCGAGCCCTCAAAGCAACTCGATAAGCCCTATGTTATGGTCGGCTGCAATACCATTGTCGCTGATACAGAAGATGAAGCGAAACACCTATTTACCTCGCCTCAGCAGAATTCCACCCGAATGGTTCGCGGCACGCGCGGACAGCTACCGCCGCCAGTCGACGATATTGACAAATTTTGGACGCCAATGGAGAAGATGCAGGTTGCACAGATGCAGGCCTGTTCCTTTTATGGGTCTCCCAAAACAATCAAAGGTAAGCTCGACCAGCTCATCGATGCTACTGGCGCCGACGAACTAATGGTCGCCGCCGCGATCTGGGATCACAAGGCACGGGTGCGCTCGTTCAAACTGCTAGCCGAGGCGATGAGTTAAGGCAAGGCTGTCAGCGGCCTCGTCCAATTACAACGTCGCGAACTCTGCGTTAAGCTTATCCGTGATCAGCATGTGCCCCGCCTTATGGGTAATGCAGAAAGACGGCTTAGCAAATTCAATGGCAACCTGCGGAGTGATCCCACACGCCCAGAATACCGGCACGTCCCCATCAGGGATGGTCGCCCAGCCGCCATATTCCGGTTTCAAGACATCTTCTATGCCAATGGCCTGCGGATCACCAAAATGCACCGGCGCACCGTGCACGTCCGGAAAGCGAGAGGTGATTTGAATCGCCCGGATCGCGTTTTGTGGCGTGAAAGATCGCATTGAGACGACCATGCCGCCGCGGAACGGTCCAGCCGGGGTGGTTTCGATTGTCGTGCGGTAAGCACAAACTTTCATACCGTATTCGTATCGCCGCAGCGGCAGGCCAGCATCCACCAGCGCCGCCTCAAAAGACAACGAACAGCCCAGCGCAAATCCGACCAGATCGTCACGCCAATAGTCGCCAATGTCGGTTACCTCATCGACCTCAACCCCATCCCTAAACACCCGATAGGCAGGTAAGTCGGTGCGCAAGTCGATATCTTCCCCCAGCATCGGCAGCGCTGGATCACCGGGCTCGGTCATGCCAATCAGCGGGCAAGGCTTTGGATTGAGCTGGCAATAGCGCAGGAAGTCGTTTGCATATTTTTCGGGCAGGATGGCGAGATTGGCCTGCACGATCGCTGGCGCCAGTCCCGACGTCACATCCCGATGCCGTCCAGAACGAATATCCGCCCGCGCTGCGCGGGCAGCTGCAATCGAGAACTCCGTCGGTGACCGGTAAGGCGTTATTTCGGTTTCAAGGGTGTGTACGGCATCACTCATGATCATAATCCTTCAATGGTCAGACCGGTGGCACAACCTCTCGGGAATGCGATACCGACCGCGTTATATCCCCAATCCTATGCCCGTTGCACCGCAGCAAAATCATAACCAAGATTTGCATGGTAAGTGACGCAATCGGTCATTCGAATTTCAACTATAAGCGCACTTCTGACAAAAACATATCAACGATGAAATCCGTCGTATTGGCGCGGCAAAAGACAACTTCCTCGTACGATAAATTTATCTCAGTCACCGGCGCGCGCCGCAGGATGTCCTTGCAGCTTGTCCCATGGCGCCCGACGCCGAGACCGTTGAAAACCGCCTCATCGCGAAGCCTACCAGTATTACCTTCTATAATCGTATCAGTGACCGCGAACCGAAATGGTGCCTCCTGAAACACGCTGGGCCAGTATTTCTAGGTTATTCCCAGGGCGGCGGAGTACCCCAACGGCCCCAAGACGTTGTTGCACTAGTGGGCAGCCGGCTCGTTGGCCCAAAATTGCCACGCGGATAACCAAGTGGAATGCAGCAATGGAAAACCATCTCGTCTGGTACGCCAAACATCACGTTGACCCGTTTCATGACCTCCGCGTGCAGAGTAGTTAAAACGCTACCCAACCCCATAGCACGTGCAGCTAGTAGTAAGTTCTGAACCCCGGGGAAGGTGGACGACGCGGCGACGCCGGTTGGCTCCGAATAGACAAGGATTACGGCCGGCGCGTTACCCATCTCATCTGCCAACAGCGCAGCGTGCCGATACGGCGAGTCCTTGGGCATATCATCTCGAGAGTTCCAGCCATAGGCATCGCGCCGCTTGGCCCACCACGCTTCATGGTAGAGCTTACTGAATGCTTTGATGTCCTCGCGGTCGCGAATGACTAAGTAACGCGCCGGTTGCGTGTTACCGCCGCTCGGCGCTTTGGATGCTGCGTTGAGAATAATCTCAATCTGCGCGTCCGTAATCGGTCGGTCCGGGTCCAGCCGGCGGATCGCGCGCTGGCTGAACATCGCCTCCCCTATTGGCATTCTCAGTTCGTCGGGCGGATCAAGACGGACCATGTCCATCGCATGTCTCCTTTAACGTCTTACTACTGTGGTCACTCAGCCCATCTTGGCTTTAAGCGCTTCGAGTTGTGCTTTGGCACCGGCTATCATGCTATTGAGATCCGAGGTTAGCATGACCATGTCAAAGCCGCGTTCCACAGCATCAGCGGCAAAATCGGCACCAGCGCAATGCATGACAGCCTTGATACCGTGTTTGTGCGCAGATTCAAGGATCCTGTTGCAGGTTTCCAAATGAACCGGTTCGGTATTGTCAGGCTTCGGTGGCAAATTCAGCGCGTATGACAGATCGGCCGGACCAATATAGACCGCGTCGAGGCCGGGTGTTGCACAAATTGCATCAAGGTTTTCAATACCTTCCTTTGTCTCAATCATAGCCATGACGATAATCTCGTCATTAGCGTAGTCAAAATAGTTTCCGCCGCCGTAATGCATGGCGCGCACCGGACCGGAAGAACGGATACCATCCGGTGGATAGCGGCATGCCGCTACTGCTGCTGCTGCTTCCTCAGCATTGTTGATAAGCGGCACAATGATACCGTAGGCGCCGAGATCTAAAGCCTTCATAATCGCAGCTGGTTCGTTCCAGGCGACCCGCACAATCGGCACTGTGTCGGTTTGCGAAATTGCCTGAAGCATGGGCAGAACATCGTTTAATTCCCCCGTCCCGTGCTGCATATCGACGCAAAGCGCATCGAAATTCTGGCGCGCCATAATCTCGGCCGTGAAACCGTGTGAAATGGAAAGCCAACCCAGGGTCGCATATTTACCCTCCTGCCACATTTGCTTGATCTTGTTCTTACGCATCGTCACTTCTCCACTGTGTTTACTGTCGGCAAACCGCAAATTTTTATATGGCGGCCCCGGTCAGCCACCACCCTTTCAATCAACCACAGCACGGTTTTTTACCTCAATCCTTCAAAAAGACACCCTTACAGGACGACTGGGTATCGAACAGCTGCTAAGCCTCAATCGCCTGATCCAGCTTAAATTCATGGGTGAATAGCGCATCTACATCAATTTTGCGCTCTGCCACGAAGTCCGCACAATCGGACTGACCGTTTTTGCTGAACGTCCAAGAGCCAATCACCGTTACCTGACGGCGGATCATGTCATTCGAGACGTCGATGTTCACGTCTCCGCCCTCTCCAACAAAGCAAGCGGTGCCCCACGTGCGCACGCACCGCACCGCGTTGCGACGAGCTTCGGAGTTCGAACTGCAATCGAGCGATTTGTGAGCGCCTTCGCCATTCGTCAGATCGCGGATCGTTTCTACCACGTCATTTTTGCCTGGATCAATCACCTCGTCAGCGCCGAATTTCTTGGCGAGTTCCAGCCGTTCCTCACCGATATCGAGCGCTATGACCCTGGCACCCATTGCTTTCGCCAGCTGCGTAGCGCTGAGTCCTACCGGGCCCTGCCCAAAAATCACGATGGTCTCGTCGCCTGCCAGGTCGAGGCGCTTAAGCGCGCCGTAGGCCGTGCCTGTACCGCAAGAAATTGCAGCGCCTGTCTTGAAAGATAGCTCATTTGGCAGCTTCACCAAAGTGTGCGCCGGCACCTTCATAAATTTTGCATGGGCACCATGCCCAGTAGCGCCATACACAGTCGCACCGTCGAGGCAGAGTTGCGACCAGCCGTCCCGGCAATGCTTGCACACACCGCAGCCGCTATAGTGATGGTCCATTACCCGGTCGCCAATCTTGGCCTGGGCTTCCGGCACACCCTCACCGACCGCGACCACGATGCCGCACGGTTCGTGCCCAGCGACCAGTGGCGAACCATCGCCGACCAGCCCCAGTGCCGCAGCGCCACCAATCGCACGATACATCTTCAGGTCGCTACCGCACATACCCGAGGCCTTGATTTCGATAACTGCTTCTCCTGATCCTGGTGTCGGATCGGGAAACTCCATGAACTCTATTTTGCGGTCACCCAAGAAAACAACGGCTTTCATATCTCTCTCCCTGATGAGTCCGTCTTGCCAACCCCCCGGCACAATATTGCCGATGCTAGCGTATAGTATCGGCCAAGCACAGCTGTTGCGTCTGACATTTGATCGCAATTGACCGCGCCGGTACTGATACCCCATCCTGCCGCTAACAAATCAAAAAGTGGTAAAGAGGCATAAATGGCGAGCGGAGAATTGCAGGAAATTATGGCGCTTTTGCAACAACGAGCAAAGGCGCGGCAGGGGCAGGTTCTGACATGGATTGAACGGCGTTTGTCCTATGATGATCTAGGCATGGCATTCGAAAATCTCGACGGCGTCACCCTACGCGAAAATATCAATGCAGGCGGTGTACCAAGCCTTTGGGTCGAGGCCAGAAACGCCGATACAGCACGAACAATTCTGTTTTTGCATGGTGGCGGCTATTGCCAGGGGTCACCTCACAGCCACAGGGGGCTCGCCGCAGAACTTTCGCGCGCCTGTCGCGCCCGGGTCCTGTTGCTCAATTACCGGTTGGCACCGGAATACACCTTCCCCGCGCCGGTCGAGGACACACTTGCCGCTTACCGCTGGCTGCTCGACCAGGGCACCGACCCGGCACAACTTTGCGTTGCCGGCGATTCCGCCGGTGGCGGGCTGACTGTCGCAGCGCTGGTGTCGGCTCGTGATGCGGGGTTACCCATGCCTGCTGCCGGCGTCTGCTTGTCCCCCTGGACCGATATGGACGCCGTCGGTAGATCGATGGACACCAATAAAGGTATAGATCCGATGATTGCGCGAGCGGGCATCCTCGAATTTGCGAGAACCTATCTCGACGGCGCCGACCCTGCCTCACCGCTGGCCACACCAATCCACGCCGAGCTCGATGGCCTCCCACCACTTTTCATCCAGGTCGGATCTATCGAAACCCTACTTGATGATTCGACACGACTCGAAGTAGCAGCGAAGGAAGCCGGCGTCGACGTAACCTTGGAGGTGTGGGACGACATGCCCCATGTCTGGCACATGTTCGCCCCGAAACTGCCGGAGGCGGTTCGGGCAATCAAAAATATTGGCAGTTTCGTCGAAACACAGCTAAACGCCATAAGCTGACATCGAGTGAGAGGAAGCGTAATGCAATACCGACAGATGGGGACAAGCGGCCTAAAGGTGTCACCAATCTGTCTTGGTGCACTGATGTTCGGTGAAGAGACGAGCTCAGCAACAGCGAGGCGCATCGTCGCCATGGCACGCGACGCAGGAATTAATTTCATCGACACCGCCGACATGTACGTACTGGGCGAATCCGAGCGCGAGGTTGGCCGACTGATTAAGAAAGACCGCGACCAGTGGGTGTTAGCCTCCAAGGTAGGTCACCGCGGTGGCCCTCTGCCACACCATCAGGGGCTGTCCCGCAAATGGATGATGCGGGCGATTGATGCCAGCCTGGACAGACTGCAAACCGACTATCTCGACATTTGGTATCTGCATACGGTTGATTACGGCACACCCTTGGAAGAATCGATCGGCGCTATAGGCGACGTAATCCGCGCCGGCAAGGCGCGTTATTGGGGCTTCTCCAATTTTCCTGGCTGGATGATTGGAGAGATCATGCGGGTCGCCGACAAACTCGGGGTTCCACGACCGGTGATCGACCAGCCCTACTACAACGCGCTCAACCGGATGATCGAGTACGACCACCTGCCGGCGGCCGAATATTTCGGCTACGGCGTTGCGCCCTACGCGCCGCTGTCGCGCGGTTTGCTTACCGGCAAGTATCTGCCTCACGAGCCTCCACCTAAGGGCTCGCGCGCGGCGCGTGGCAACGAGCGCATCCTCAGCAATGACTATCGCGTCGAGTCGATGAAGGTCGCCCAGGTAATCAAGGAGCATGCGCAAGCGCGCGGGATGACCCCGATTACCTTTGCGATCCTCTGGCTGCTCAACAACCGGATGATCACCAGCATCATCGCCGGCCCACGCACGGTCGCGCATTGGCAAGGCTATCTCGACGCGCTCGACTACACATTCACAGCAGAGGACGAGGTACTGCTCGAAAGTCTAGTTCCGGCGGGCCATTCCTCAACGCACGGCTACATACACCCCACCTACCCGCCGCTCGGCCGAAAGCCGCTGACAGGGTAAAAAGCGCAAGCCAACCTCACCTGATGCCGATTTCCGCATAGGGTTCGTCTCGACGTACCCGCTCAAACTCCAACCGCGTCAAATCGATCGACTGGGATGTGCCATGCAAAACGTGTTCTGCAAGTGCACGGCCGACCGCCGGTGCGTGCATTATACCGTGTCCGGAAAACCCACACGCTGTGATGATATTGTCGTGTCCTGGCGAGTACGAACCGATGATCATATTTCCGTCCAACAGGTTTTGCGCATAATGCCCAAACCAACTCCGCTCGAGATGAAGGTCCTCAAACTTAGGCACCAATGCAGCCAACATTGGCCAAACCGTTTCCTCGAAATAATTCGAGAAGTAGCCTCTGTAGATATCGTCGACGAAACCCGGCTCGATGTCGAAGCTGGGACGACCGCCCGCGAACCCAGCGCCCTCCGGCCGAAAAAACAGACCGCGCCCATCCTTCACTAGCGGTAGCGGTTCGACGTTCTCGGCGCACTTCCAAAAATGCTGCACGCGGCACATTGGCACGACGGGAAGTTCGGTCCCGGTCATGTGGGCAATCTCACCGACCCAAGGGCCGGCTGTATTAATAATCATTTCGGCGTGGATCACCGTGCCGTCAGCCAGCCGCACTGCGGTTCCTTTAGTTTTGGATACCTCTATCCCGTTCACGCGACCTTCTATGTATTCCGCACCGTGATGCATGGCGCCCCGCCTAAAACCCCACAAACCAGCATGCGGATCGATCCAGCCATCGTCCGGCGTATAGCAGCCAAGCGCGATATCGTTGCGCAGAATAGAGGGGAAGCGCCGTTTCAACTCATCGCGATCGAGAAGCTGTGCATGGACGCCCATCGACGCCTGCAGCTCTTGATTTTGGCACAGTGTCGCTTCCCCATCAGCCGAGACGACGAATAGGTAACCCTGCTGTCGAAAATTGATATCCGGCAAGTCAGGCACCCCAGCCATTTCCTGATTGAAACGTTTGTAGAAAGAGAGGCTCCAGGTCGACAGAGCGATGTTTTCTGGTCGGCTGAATTGCTGGCGAACACCACCGGCACCCTGCGGCGAGGTCGCGTGCGTGTAGGTCGAGTCCGCTTCAATTACCGCGACCGACAGGTCGTTTCCAGAACGTGCCAGGAAGAAGGCAGCCGCCGAGCCAACGATGCCGCCACCTATTACAACCACGGAATATTTCAACGCCTCACGCACCATTCTCAGCCCTACCTCCCTAACCTTGTTTGCGATTCAGTCCGCACAGCAAGCGAAAATAAATCATGGAAGCCTGATGTGCTTCCTCGGTCGGCACACAATGTTAATGTGCTCCTTAAACATATCAACAGAGGGATTTCATGGAACATCGCAATCTTGGCCGCACCGGCCTGCGTGTCTCTCGCGTTTGTCTCGGAACAATGATGTTCGGCGGCGCAACCGACCGTCGCACCGCCGGCACCATCGTCAACGCCGCCCGCGATACTGGCGTTAACTTCATCGACACGGCAAACGGCTACAACAAGGGTGAGTCGGAGCGCATCGTCGGCAAGCTTATCGCTAAGGATCGCGACGAATGGGTGCTGGCGACCAAGGGTGCTGGCAATTTAGGGCCAGGCCTCTATGACCGAGGTATCAGCCGCAAGGGGCTAATGAAGTTCCTCGACGACAGCCTCAAACGGCTCGGCACTGACTATATAGATCTCTACTATCTGCATAAGGATGAGGAGGAGAAAGATCTAACAGAAACCATCAGCACAATCGGCGACATGATTCGCTCCGGCAAGATCCGATATTGGGGCATATCGAACTATCGCGGCTGGCGCCATGTAGAAACGGTACACCTCGCAGATAAGCTGGGCGTGGCGCGACCGGCAGCGAGCCAGCCATATTATAACGCTATGAACCGTCAGCCGGAGACGGAAATCCTGCCTGCCTGTGCCCATCACGGCATCGGCGTTGTCCCCTACTCGCCTCTAGCCCGCGGTGTTCTGACCGGCAAATACGACCCCAACGTCGCACCCGGTAAGAGCACGCGTGCCGGCCGCAATGACCGGCGCATCATGGAGACAGAGTTCCGGTCCGAGTCTCTCCAAATGGCACAGATCATCAAGAAACACGCGGAGAAACGAGGTATGACGGCTGCCGCCTTCGCCTTTCAATGGGTGCTGAACAACAAAATTGTCACCAGCGCCCTGGCCGGGCCACGCACCCTTACACAATGGCAAAGTTATATCGCAGCAACTAAGAACCGCCTCAATGCTGAGGACGAAGCGCTCATCAACGACATGGTCGTTTCCGGTCACCCCTCTACTCCCGGCTACAACGACCCGCAATACGCCATCCTCGGCCGACCTACGGAGAATGAATAATGGCCCGCCTGCCCTATCTCGACAAAGACGACTTAACCGACGAAGACAAAGAGATCGTTAAGCGACCTATAAACTTAAACCGTGTGATAGCGCATAGCCCGGAAGCGGCGCGGAAGTTTAGCGGTATTGGTAACTACATAAGGTTCGGAAGCTCCCTCGACCCAAGGTTGCGCGAGATGGCGATCCTGCAGGTAGGCTATCTGACCAAAAACGCCTATGAGTACAGTCACCACCTCAAGATCGGTCGTGATTTCGGAGTAGCCGACGATGACGTGGTGGCGATCGAAACCGAGACCGCCGGCGGCGACAGCGGCCTTCCGGCCCTCGACCGCGCTGTCCTGCGCGGCACGCGCGAGATGACCAAACAGATGAAAGTCTCCGATGACACTTATGCTGTCTGGATGGAACACCTCAGCGAGGCGCATATAGTCGACCTTGTAATGGTAATCGCCTTCTATAACGGCGTAGTACGACTGCTCGGCGCACTGGAAATCGACGTCGAACCGGAATACTCCGTGGAACTTGAGAAACATCCGTTGCCAAAGAAGTAAGGAACAAATTATGGGAGATCGTCTGAAAGACAAAATTGCCATCATAGTCGGTGCGGGACAGAGCCCGGGCCCGACGCCCGCCATCGGCAACGGCCGTGCCGCCGCGATGCTTTTCGCCCGCGAAGGGGCGAAGGTACTCGCTGTTGACCGACATCTCGATGCAGCGCAGGAGACTGTCGACCTAATACTGGGCGAAGGCGGTGAGGCGGTAGCGTATTCAGCCAACGTTACCATCGAGGCTGACATGAAAGGCATGGTAACTGCCTGCACCGAACAATGGGGCCGCATCGATGTCCTGCACAACAATGTCGGGATCAGCGTGGAAGGCGGCGATGCACCGGTCACTGAAATCACCACCGAGGCTTTCGACAAAATCATCCAGGTCAATCTGCGCAGCATGGTCTACTCCTGCAAACATACGTTGCCGGTAATGCGCAGACATAAAAGCGGCGCTATCATCAACATTTCGTCTATGGCCGCCATATCAAGCTACCCCTGGGTCGGCTACAAGGCGACAAAAACGGCCATGGTTGAATTAACTCGGCAGATCGCTTTTCAGAACGCAGAATTCGGCATCCGGGCAAACGTCATTCTGCCAGGCAAGATGGACACACCCATGGCCGTAGACCGTCGCGCAGACGCCTACAGCCGTCCGCGCGAGGAAATCGCGGCGGAACGCGACGCGACAGTTCCGTTACGCGGCAAGATGGGCACCGGCTGGGACGTAGCGCACGCCGCCCTCTTCCTCGCATCTGATGAGGCCGGCTTCATCACCGGCGTCACCCTGCCGGTTGACGGCGGTGCCAGTACACGAGTTGGATAGAGGTAAAAAAAGAGCCTGAATTGGAACCTCAAGGAGAAAGCCCAATGGACATTAACGAAGTTCCCATCTTGATCAGAAGAGAGATAGAGGCGCGGATTGCGGGTCCCTTGATCGAAGCATTCATGGAGAAGTTCGGGCGTGAGGAAACCATCGCCGTTGCTTCAAATGTAATTTTAAAACTAGCTGAAGAATCAGGTCAGCAGCTAGCCGAACGTTGCGGTGGAAACTCTCTAGAACATCTGTCAAACGGCACAGGTCAGTGGTCGGCTGGAGGTGCTCTGAAACGTGACGTGCTCGAAAAGAACGAGGTCAAATACAACTACAATATCGTGCGGTGCAAATACGCGGATATGTATAAGGAACTTGGGCTGGAAGAGCTCGGCTTCATATTTTCCTGTGGGCGCGACGGCAAAATGTTCGGCGGCTTTAACCCCAATATAAAATTCAAACGGACGCAGACAATCATGCAGGGTGCGGAATATTGCGATTTCCGGCTGTCACTCGAAGAAGATAAAATCCCGTCCTCCACCGAAGAAAGTTCGTAGGACGGATGAACGTGCGGTTCAGCCCTTGCTCGTATCATCAGAGTCTAATGGATGAATTGAGCGGGTCACGGTGTTGAACTTTAAGGGCCGATCTTATGAGACACTCACTTTAACTTTAGCCTTGGTGCCAATGCCTATGCACCAGGTCTCGACAGGATCGTCCCTGTCACAGCACTCCTAATACAGGACATAGGATTATACGAGGCCTAAACTAAAGGACGTGCAGTGCCGCATTTACATTTGGTGTATGCGGCAGCGTTGCATTGGGATGGGAAGCAGACATTGATCCTACAGAATGATAATTGGGGCAATCGTGCCCGCATTGGGATGTTCATCGTCGGCAGCGAGGCCGTACCGGAGGCGGAATGGTGGGCCATGTTGCCGCCAGCTGTCTCTGTACATGCCGCCCGCGTTTCCGCCGTCACGCCATGGGCAGCATGGAATAAGGACCGTAAGCGGGTTGCGTTATCAGACGACCTCGCCCGGGGGGCAGCGCAGTTCGCGTCTATGCGCCTATCCGCAGTGGTTCTCGGGCACAGTTCCAGCAGCTTCGTCGGAGGCAAGGGCTGGGACACCGCGGTGATAGAAACCCTTTTGGAAATTACTGGCTCGGACATTCCTGTCACTACGAACGGTCTCGACTCGATGGCTGCTTTGCGAGCTTCTGGAGTAAGGCGGCCGTACCTGGTGCTGCCTCCCTGGTACAACGACGCGACGATCAAAGCCGGCATCCGCTATTTCAAAGGGCAAGGCCTGCAAATCGAGGGCCATATGAGCTACGACCCAGGCCCGGAATGGCACGACGTTTCTCCCGGTGACATGTATGCGCATGGCCTGGGCTTCGCGCAGGAGATCAACCCATTGTACGCGCAAATTGTGGCTGACTGCCCTGCTGATGCGGACGGGGTTCTGATCGCCGGAACAGGTTTTCGCTGTGTTGCGATCTTGGACGCGGTCGAGCAATCGCTAGGTCGACCGGTGATCTCGGCAAACCAGGCCAGCTTGTGGCATTGCCTGAAACTTTCTGACGTCCGATGCAAAATCGAAGGTTACGGAAATCTCCTGCGCAACCTGAACTTAGAATAAGGCACGCTCACTACGATAAGTGTTCCATATGGAGATAGATCCAGGAGAGCGAAAACAGCCACACTTACTCGGCAAAATAGGATGCCAGTATTTGAAAATTTCACGCGGCACCCCGCTGTAAACAAAAGAAACCGTCAGCAACATTTCCGGTCCAGGCTCGGTAGCCTGATGAGTGAGGGAAGGATGTCATGCGAAGCAAGCATGATCGCGAGCTGCTTAGCAGGATTACGCCCGCGCGATTTCAGACTGCCGTCCTAAATACCGAGCGATAGTGGTCAAATTCTTCCCTGAGGAAAATCGCGATCCTCCGTATATCGATACGAAGGCTATCCTTTAGCATAGAATGGTGAATTCTAAGGTATCCCCCTCCCCGTACCAGTAATGCGCTGATATGGACTAGTGAACGCGTCTTCACTGATAATAGTCCGCGTCCCCTTTGGAAAAGGGTTGTGGCATTCTAATGTCTTCCTCGGGTCAATATCCTGAGTACCCCTCATTTCTCTCGCCACCCAAAAACCATAGAGGAGACCGTGCCATGGGCGCGCTTGACGGCACCAAAGTTCTCGACCTGAGCCGCGTACTGGCAGGGCCGTTCTGTGGACAAATGCTGGCTGACAACGGTGCAGAGGTCATAAAGGTGGAGGCACCCGGCGGCGATTTGAACCGAGGTTTCCCCTACGCTCTCGGTGACGGCCAGACCTCCAACTGGCTGGCCGTAAATCGTGGCAAGAAAGATATTACGCTTAATTTGAAATCCCCCAAGGCCCGAGAATTGCTGGATGCGTTGATCGGTAAGGTGGACGTGGTTATCCAGAGCTTCCTGCCCGAAACCGCGGACAAGCTGGGCGTTGGCTATAACAGGCTTCGCGATCTCAACTCGGACCTAATTTATTGCTCAATCTCTGGCTACGGTGCCAGGGGGCCACTTCGTAACAAGCCTGGATACGATACAATGGTCGCCGCCTACGCAGGCCTGTTCGCACTGACCGGCGAACCGGACCGACCACCGGTGCGGCTCGGCGTCGCAGCCATCGACATGTCGACCGGGATGTTGGCCTATAGCGGCATCGTCAGCGCGCTGCTCGCCCGCGAACGTGGCGCCGGTGGGCAACGGGTCGATGCATCCCTCCTGGAATCGGGCGTCACCTTGCTGGGGTATCAAGGTGTTGCCTGGACTGCTGGGGGCGTTCTTGTCGAACGCGAGGGTGCGGGCTTCACTCGAATTTCTCCATATGGTGTGTATCGGGCACGCGATGGGGAGCTTTTGATCGGTGCGCCCTCAGACAGTATGTGGGCTAAGCTCTGCGATGTATTGGGCGCACAGTCCCTCATGGAAAACACGCGCTACAGGTCAAACGAGACTAGATGCCATCACGACGAAGCGTTACGAGACGATATGGAGGCGATCCTCGCCACTGAAGACGTCAAAACCTGGACGGACCGGCTGGAAACGGCGGGCGTTGCGACTGCGCCGATGAACCGGTTAGATCAGGTGCTGCAGGACGAGCAGGTTCTGGCCAACGAAATGGTGATTCCCGCCGCGCGCCCCGACGGCTCTACGGTCAACCTGCTGGGCCTCCCCTTCAAATTGTCTGGCACACCAGGCCAACCAGGCGCAGCACCGCCGGAACCCGGTCAACATAACGAGACGGTGTTCGCCGAGTTACTCGGCCTATCGAAAGACGATATACGCGCGTTGCAAGCCGAGGGCGCAATCTAAGGCTTCATCGGCAATTGAAATCTTCAATCCTATAGGCATTCGCGTGGCGCACTGTAACGGCATGGAGTTCATTCACAGCGGCACAACCAAGCTGACCTAGCGTCGCACTGAACTCCTCCACAAAAAGGTCTATCAGGTGGCTTGGACCCCGTTCGCCCAATGCGCCCAGACTCCACAAAAACGCCTTACCTGCAAAGGCAGCGTCGGCGCCAAGGGCCACAGCGCGCGCGACATCAACGCCAGAACGGACGCCGCTGTCGACTATGACCGTCGCCTTACCGCTGACTTGCGCTGCGATGGCTGGCAGCGCATCGATGGACGCGGGCAAAGCCTCGACCTGCCGGCCGCCATGGTTCGTCACGTGAAGCCCGTCAACGCCGAGCGCGACCGCGCGTTCGGCGTCGGCCGGATGCAGAACGCCCTTCAGTAAAAGCGGTCCCTGCCATTCGTCCCGGTAGCGCGCGATTTCATCCCAGGTAAATGCCCCACCACTCTCCCGCCGCATGAAGGTTGCGGTATCTGAAAAACTTGTCTTGCCATCCATATACGGGCGCAAGCTGACGAAGCGGGGAATGCCGTTGCGCATCATGGCTATAAGCCAGGAAGGCGATGTCATCGCATCTAGTCGCAGACGATTGGTCAGACGGAAAGGATTAACGATACCACTCTTAACCTCACGTGGCCGGGTTGTTCGAACAGGCGTATCCCAGGTCAACACCAGCGCCTGCACCCCCACTGCAGCGGCGCGACGAACCAAATCTAGACCAATCCGATGCCCGTCCTTGGCGAAACGGTATAGCTGTAGCCACAGAACATCTGGGGCCAACTCTGCAGCCTGTTCGATAGTGATAGCCGATAGTACACCGATCACATAAGGGATCCGCGCAGCCTGCGCCGCCCTTGCCAAGATAGTTTCAGCACCCGGGAACGCGGTACCCGGCCCGCCAATGGGTGAAATGCCAAACGGAGCCGTATAGCCTCGCCCGAACAGTTGCCAGTCGGTCGGTGGCGGCGCGACCACCCGACCATAACGCGGGATCATCTCGATGGCGTCGAACGCGGCCCAATTTCGGTCGATACCCATGTCGGAACCAGCGCCGCCATCGAGATACTCAAAAGCAAAGCGGGGAAGCCGTCGCCTGGCCCGCTCGCGTAAATCGAGCGCTGTAGGATATCGTTGTTTTAGGGCCCGCTGCGCCGCGGTCTCACCACCTCCAGCCAGCCAGTCAGCTGGGGGCACTTTGGGGGGCGATGTCACGGAATTAGGTGTGTCAGGCATGACCGTTTCCGTTGAAGTAGGGACACGTGTTTGGTCGAAAGTGTAACCCGTGACAAGCGCACCTCGAAATGACCAAAAGCACCGGATGCCAGCCATCTTATTGACATGCTAAAATTTAAGGGGAGACAATACCGACGATCACCTAGGAGCATAAAAATGTATGATCGGGCATCGTTCGCCAATGTGTTCAAGCCGGTTGAGGAAGCCGAGTCGCTACCCCCCTGGTGCTACACTTCTCAGGAATTCTATGACCTGGAGGTCAAAAACCTCTTCATGCAGGTTTGGAACTTCTTCGGTCATGTCGACCAGGTCTCTAATCCAGGTGACTTCATCACGGTAGATTTTGTCGGTATACCGCTAATCATCGTCCGCGGGGAAGATGGCGAGATCCGCGCCTTTGCGAATTCTTGCCGCCATCGCGGCACACCCGTGGCCGACGGTAGCGGCAATTGCCGAGCCTTTGTATGCCCCTATCACGGCTGGGTCTTCCGGCTCGACGGAGCGCTGCATAGCTGTCCCGGAATGGAGAAGACGATAGGGTTCGACAAAGTCGGAAATGGCTTGATCCCGCTTCGGCTTGAGACTTTCGGCTGCTTCATGTTCATCAACTTCGACAACGACGCTGAGCCGTTGATCGACTATCTCGGTGACTTCCCCGATATCATGGGATCCTATGGTCTCGACAATCTGCGCCTTGTCCGGAAACTCGAGCATGAGGTCCCATGCAACTGGAAGGTCCATATCGAAAACGCGATGGAGGAATACCATTTACCGATGGTCCATCAGGCAACCCTAAATCCCAAGGATATGGAACATTCCGCCGCGCCGACTTCGGAAAACTGGCTCGATATCCGCGAGCATCATGATAACCATACTCGCTCGCTATTGATCGAGGACCTCGAGCACGAGCTGCCGCACATCCCTACTCTCCAAGGAAGAGCCGCTGCCGGCACCAACTATGTCTGCCTCAACCCCTCAACCATGCTCGGTATGACCCTCGATTCAATCTGGTATCTCGAACTTCAGCCTCAGGGCCCGAACCATACTAAGGTTGTGCATGGAGCCTTGTTCCCGGCCGAGACAGTTGCTCTGGACGATTTCGAGGACAAGGTCCAATTCTACTACAAACGCTGGGATACGACCTTGGGCGAAGACAATGACATCTCCGCGCGCCAGCAGCGTGGCCTCTGTTCACCTTTCGCGCAGCCCGGACGGTTATCACATCTCGAACCGCTGGTACCCAAACTCGCACAGTGGTGGCTTAACCGCATCCTGCCTGAAGGATGAACGCATTATGAGTAAAGACTTTATAAAACTGCACATCGAGAACGATACCAGTCTCGGCGAGGTTTTTGAGGTGACACCAGAAAAAATCGTAGCGGCCCTCGCGCGTAACCCCGACCTCACAGACAAATTCGATTGGACTATTGGCTACGATTGTACGCGATTTGAGGAGCAAATAGCATCTGCCAATGCACTGATTTGCTGGACGATCGACACTGCAAACCTGGTACAGCGTGCACCGCGGTTACGCTGGATCCACGCCACCGGCGCCGGCGTAGAGCATTTTGCACCGTTCGACTGGCTGCCGGACAATATCACCTTTACCAATAACGCTGGCATTCATGGCGAGCGGGCGGATGAGTACGCCATCATGTCCGTGCTGATGCTCAACAACCGGATACCGGAAATGGTAACCAACCAGCGCGCCGCCCGATGGGAACAGACCTTCAATAGCAGCATCAACGGCAAGACCCTGCTGGTCATTGGCGTCGGTCATGTTGGTGGCGGTGTCGCTACATGGGCGAAAAAATTTGGCATGAGGGTACTAGGCGTACGGCGTAGCGGCGAGGCGCATCCGGCAGTCGATGAGATGCATCGACCAGATGCGATACCGGCACTGGTCCCAAAATCCGACTTCATTTTTGTTGCGACACCGGCCACCGCCCATACGCACCATCTGCTGGGTTCAGCGGAGATCGCCACAATGCGATCTGGCACTGGGATCGTCAGCTACAGCCGGGCGGCAGTGATCGATTACGAAGCGCTGCGCCTACGCTGCAAGGCCCGCGAGATCAGCGCTATCCTTGACGTGTTCGATCCCGAGCCGTTACCGGCAAACTCACCGCTATGGCAAACGCCAAATGTAATAATCACACCACACTGCTCCTCCGACGACACGGACGTATACATTCCCAAGACGCTGGATCACGTGCTCACCAACATGCGACGCTTCCTCGTCAGCGAGCCGCTTAAAAACCGTGTAGACCCAGCACTAGAGTACTAAATGAGTGCAAGGCAATTGCCTTAGATGAAAAAACTCAATCTTGCGGCGGAAAGGATATAACGGCGGGCGTTTCAATTTGGGTGACGACGGTATTGAGCGGGAGAACTCCGGGCACGATCGAGATAACCGCTTTATATATTCTCGATCGCAGTGAGACATGCAACGAAGGCCCCATACGAAGCCAGCTTTGGTTCTTCCCTCTCCGCCATTGCGACAAATAAGCCACCGGAAGCTCTAATGGCCTTGGAGATCATCAGATTTTCAGATTGGGCAAAACGTTCGATTATGTGGCCATCCCGATCGTGCAGGACACCGTCCTGTTCCACCGTCGGACCGTGCGTCTGCGCAGCGCGTTCGGCATAAGAGGCCCGCTCATTTGAGTAGCCAAATAAAGGTTTGCCCTGCGCGGCCATATAGCCCAGCTCGAAAATCGTACCAGCATCGGCACTTGGTCCACGGAAGGGCGACAAATTGAACAATCCCGCATCAGCGCAGTCCATTAGCGCCCGATTGGCCGCGAAAATTGCAACCGCATCCTTTGGCAAGTGATTATCAAGTGGATATAGCCCTTCGTGCCCTAGCGCGCGGCACTGCGCTTGTTTCCAACGGCCGACATCCGTCGCGTCGCGGAGAAAGACATCGGGACCGGCAAGATAGAGTTTCAATTTCCTCACGTTACTCCAAGAGCGCCTCGGCGCATAAAGCTTAAAACGGCGCGGAATAGCAATGCATTTCCGGCGAAACCTTGAGGTCAATAGAGTTAAAGCGGCAACGCAACTATTCTACCAAACCTGCTTCGTCCGTCCTATCTTCCTGAAATAAGAACAGCCTTTATGCGCCACCCTTCGTATCACTATTATTAAAAAAGGAAAACGCACGCGGCGAGAGGAACAGCATGGAGGCCCCCAATGGCGATTGATTACGAAAAACGCGACGGCGTCGCGTATATCACCCTGAATAATCCAGAAAAAGCGAACATCCTCGACAAAAAGACCTCCAGTGAGATCTCCGAGGCCTGGATTGATCTATGGGAGGACCGTGAGGTCCGCTGCGCCATCCTAACTGGTAAAGGCGATCGTCATTTCTGCGGGGGTCACAATCTACAGCCGCGCCCAGAACTGTCCGACGAGGAACGTGAAATGCTGCGCGCGCAACGGATGTTCTGGCCGTTATCCGGCACCGTGTATGGCACACCGACCGGGGTCGACGGACGTATGGGCGATCACTATCCGCGAGTCTGGAAACCGGTGATAGCAGCGGTCAATGGCTGGGCTGCCGGCGCTGGCCTCTACATCTTGCTGGCGTCTACAGATATCCGCATCGCCAGCGCCGAACACGCACGCTTCAAATTCGCACTACTGAGCCAAGGCTGGGTCGGAAATGGACCAGGTGCCACCCTGCTAGCCAAACAATTGCGATATATCGACGCCATGAAAATTCTGTTGACAGATGAACCATTCGATGCCGAAGAAGCGTTGCGAATAGGCCTGGTCAATGAAGTCGTACCGCACGACCAGTTACTCAAACGAGCAGAGACGATGGCGCGCCAGATCGTCGAGATGCCGCCGGTCGCGGTGCGCATGATGAAAGAGTTCGTTGTCCGCTTCGGCGACCTGCCAACGGATCAGGCCTGGCAAGTACAGAACCTGATGAACAATCTACTGATCCAGAATACCGCCGACGGCGAAGAAGGCCGTAAAGCCTTCAACGAAAAACGCAAACCGAACTTTACCGGCGCCCTACGCAAACGCGGTGAGCCATTCCCGGACGTCCTAGAGGAGGACATCGAGCGGCTCGACGAGATCTATCGCAGTGGGGAGTATTAGTGCAGATTGGCATTTTATTGAAATCGCTAAGGGCGTTCTAACCAAACACCCCTTCGGCGCGCATCCGACCAATCTCATCATCCGTTATCCCCAGCACGTCGCGCAGAACCGTATCCGTATCCGCACCGAGCGCAGGCGAAGGCCCGTTGACGCGGCCAAAGCTTGACCGCCAAGGCAGGCCAGGTAGGGCACCTTCGCGGCTTGTCTCCCAGAAGCTACGCGCCTTCAAATGATCGCAATTGACAAGATCAAGCATCGTGTTAACCGGGGCAGCGGCAATTCCCTCTGCCGTGAGCAGCTCCGCCGCATCGTTAGCATCTCGATGTCGGGTCCAAGCTGCGATCGCCACTCCGATCTCAGCACACAGCCCCTGTCGTTCCCTGAACGTGAGGTTATTCCAACCCGACAATACTGGGATTGCAGCGCAAAGTGCCTTCCAGGCTGCGTCATCTGTCACGACTATGGCAACCCAGCGATCTTCTCCCGATGCCGGATAGACCCCATGCGGTGCAAAACAGTTCGAGTTATTGCCGCGCGGCTTGGGCTCCGCACCCAATTGCGCCGCTAGCAGCGGTTCTGCCAAGGTCCAGATCATTGCCTCTATCATCGAGAAATCGATGCGGGCACCCTTACCTGTCTTGCTTCGGTTCCAAAGCGCCGCCGCAGCTACATAAGCAAGCTTTAGGCCACACATAGGGTCGAGCCAGGCCATGCCTACCCGAGGGGCGATGTCAGGGTGGCGATTAAGTCCGGCGAACCCGGCATAACATTGCAGCAGTGTGCCGTATGCCACGGCCTTCGCCTCCGGGCCGGTGCGGCCAAGACCGGAGGCGGACATGTATATCAGCCCTGGATTGGCTCCACGCAGTTCGTCGGGGCCAAGGCCGAAACGCTCCATGACACCGGTGCCAAAATTCTCTATCACGATGTCGCATTCTCCCGCGAGCCGGCGGGCAATATCGACGGCTTCTTGATTCTTGAGATTGAGCACGATGGCTTTCTTAGCTTGACCCAGCACCGTGTGAAGTTCAGATGTACGGCCAGGGTCTCCGCGGCCGGGCGCCTCCACCTTGATCACCTCTGCTCCCATCGCGGCTAGGTAACGCGTCGTCGTGGGGCCAGCGATCACCCAGCTAAAATCGAGCACCCGGATGCCGGCAAGAGGCATTTGTCCCGCCACTAATTTCGGTTCACCAATCGGACCAGCCTGCGACAATCCATACGCCGATCCGGGTACTTGCAGCGTTCGGTTCTGCCACGCAAAGGGCCGATAGAAGTTCCGCTGTTTAAGTTGCGGCGACCTCAACTGTTCGGTCAAATCGCGTAATGGAAAACTCGGTACATGCGCCGCCTGCGCCCCATCAGCAATGTTCTGTTTGGTCTGGACACGACTCCAATCCGACATCAGCGCATGCAACGCGTCCCAATTTGCCACTCGATCGGCCTTGGTCTCGAAGCGCGCATCTTCGCTCCAATTTGGCATGCCCATTACCTCGAGCCAAGAAGCCCATTGATGGTTCTCACGCGGTGAGATGGCAGCGTAGCCATCCTGCGCCGGCAGGATACAGACCGTCGCTCCATTGCCATCCGCGACCTTTTTACGCGACCAAACCCGACCAGTCAGACTGGCGCGAGTCATCTCGGTGATCGCCAGTGTGGCTAGTGCCTCTTGGATCGAGACATCGACTAACGCGCCCTTAACGCCAGACAGCACACCGTGCATCCCGGCGCAGGCCGCTGCCAGTCCACCGATGAAAGCAGACTGTTCACCGATCGGTCGAACCGGTGGTTCCCTGGTATCGTCAACTTGCCCCGTTAGCATGCGCGCGATGCCGCTGGCGCAAAACAGGGTCAGATCGGTTGCCGGCAGGTCGGAATTCGGTCCGGTCAGACCAAAGGGACTGATGGCTATAATTACCGCCTCGGCGTTGCGGGCACGAAGAGCCAGGGGTTCTGTTCCTGCCGCACGCAAAGCCGCCGGACGGCCCTCACAAATAATTATGTCTGCACCTTCAAGGTCATCCGCAGCTTCCACCTTGCCGTCGTCGAGATAGGCGGCCAACGGAGTGGAATGGTCGGTGCCCCAGCAGCGAACCGTCGCTCCTAGGTCGGCAAAGGCACGTCCGCACACAGCTGACGCCAAGCCCGACCCGATCTGAAATACCTGCAGTCCCGACAGCAGCGCCATAGCGATACCTTTTCTGACCTTAGTAAATGTCAGTCTAACGTTTCATGCCGGTAGCAGCTAAGTTAGTAGTCTGTAATTCCTGCCGGGCAAAAAATTTTTATACTTAATGCTCTTTAAATTTTACACACCGAGGCATTCAATATCTGGCAGCACGCTCGCAAATGAACACAAAGCTAATCGATAGTTAACCGGCTCTCAATAAGCCCTGTTACCAGTCTCATGCGAGCACGCTCAATGGTACCTGTATTTTCCGATACTATTATTTTAAGATCAGAATTAGTTTATTGTTAACAGTATTTTATTTTTATTCCCGCCGATATAAAACCGATGTCTCGATTGCGCCACCTCGATCGTGAGGTTAGCGTATCAGATGATCTCACCTCACCGGTTCATCACTAAAAAGGCCATTTCTGCGCGTGACCTATACATATGATGACGATTTGCGCCAACTGCTGCGCGACAATATCGAGCGGTTCGACGACCGGCGTATCGATGACAAAAAATTAACGCACGCGGCTGTGGCACTGACCGTCGTCGACTCTCGCCACGGCGCATCCTTCCTACTCACCCGGCGGACCGCCACATTGAACGCCCATTCTCGGCAGTTCGCAATACCGGGAGGCCGGCTCGACCCGGGCGAAAATGCAATCGAGGCGGCACTGCGGGAACTCCATGAAGAGATGGGCGTCGAACTGGGCAAAGCCTCCGTGCTGGGCCTTCTCGACGACTATCCGACCCGGTCTGGCTACCGCATTACTCCAGTCGTTGTATGGGCAGGCGGCGCCGTAAAGGTCACACCACAGCCAAGTGAGGTCGAACGTGTTCATGTTGTGACCCTAGAGCGTCTGGCCCGGCCCGAGACACCAGAATTCGCTTCGATTCCGGAAAGCGACAGGCCGTTGATCCGCCTTAATATTGCACGCGCCAAGGTACACGCGCCGACCGCCGCAATAATCTATCAGTTCCGTGAGGTCTGCTTATTCGGGCACAGCACAAGGGTTGATCATCTGGAACAGCCGGTCTTCGCCTGGCGTTAAAGCGATCCTCACTAAACCCAAACTACGATATCGTGGTCATTCAGCAGGGTAAACTGTTAACCTAGCAAGACCGTACGGAGGAGGGCATAAAACTGATCCAGCAGGCGATGGAGCTCAACCCGCTACACCTGCCCTGGATTTGAGGCCACCTGGCACGCGCCTATTACGTAAGGAAACGTTACGCTGAGGCGATATCAGCGACCCGGCGCATTGAGGGTCCGGCTATACTACAAATCGCATTTCTGGCTACAAGCCATGCCTGTTGTGAAGGCCGGGCACAAGCGGAACAATGTGTAGAAATGGCAATACGCCAAGATGCCAACCTCGACATCCGTAATCTGTTGACGTTGCAGCACTATGTTCGGGAGGAAAATGTACAGTACATCCGCGATGGTCTTCACAAGGCCGGTTTCACGGGATGAACTGAGGTATGGGTGAGACAGCGTGCACCCAGCTTAAGCCAAAAATTCGAGTCTTTACAGTCGTCGCCGCACTGCCGAGACCTGATGCTCACGCAATACGATGTAGCTCACACTGGCGATTACAATCGCGCCACCGCCCCAGACATAAAAATCGGCCGCCTCATCAAAAAGCAGTAGCCCAATTAAGGTCGCCCACACTAGCCGGAAAAAATCTAACGGTGTGACTACATGCGTCGGCGCCCGTTTCAGCGCTTCCGCCGTGA
>CAYYUG010000015.1:0-18022 GCA_964474755.1 uncultured Rhodospirillaceae bacterium
CGTACATCGGTACGTGGACGCGCTGTCCTTCGCCGGTCCGCTCGCGATGGAACAGTGCCATAGAGATCGAATAGGTAAGAAACAGGCCAGTTGTTTTATCAGCTAGAACGCTCGGACCATAGCGCGGTGTGCCAGTTACGGTGCCGAATAGGGAGGCCAGCCCGGACGCACCTTGAATCAAATCGTCATAGGCTGGTTTGTCGACAAACGGGCCAGACTCGCCATAACCGGTGGCGGCTGCGTAGACGATGTCCTTCTTCCATCCAGAAATGGTTTCGTAATCTATGCCCAGCCGCGCGGCGGCTTCTGGTCGGATGTTGTGCACAAAGACGTCAGCGCTTTCGACGAGCCGCCGCAGCGGTTTGCGCGCCTCTTCCTTCTTTAGGTTGAGCACGACACTGCGTTTGTTGCGGCCCTTCATCATATAGGCCGCGGACATGCCCCGCGTCTTGGCGACACCCGTCCAGCGTCCAATATCGCCGCCGGGTGGTTCGATCTTGATCACGTCGGCGCCCATCTCCCCCAGAATTTGGGTACAAAACGGGCCGAGCATAACCGTGGTCAGGTCTATGACGCGGACGCTTTCTAGCGGGCCGCGTGGCGTATTTGTCAAAGCTGTCTCTCTTTCACTTAGCGTTCGGGGACCACATTCCGCGGCACGTCGCGGAATGGCATATCGGCATCCATGCGGATTTCTTTTGGCATTTTCAAGACGCGTTCGGAGATAATGTTGCGCTGAATTTCGTCAGTGCCGCCGGCGATCGAGGTTGCAGGGAAGGATACCAGGACCTCGGCGATAGTGCCGTCCATCGGACTGTCCTCGCCAGTCAACATTGCATCCGCACCGGTGATCATAGTGTGCACATGCGCCGCCTGCTTGGCTACGTTGCTCGACGTTAGCTTGCCGATCGAACCACCCGGTCCCTGCTTTTGGCCCTGTTCTTGAGCCGCCCGGGCGCGCCGCGCGGTCCATTCTGCCGACTTTGCCATAATCATCAGCTTGGCGATCTCCTGGCGTACCGCTGGATCGTTGTTCTTGCCGGTTTCCTTGGCCCGTTCGACAACCAGGTCAACCCGGCCGGCGCGCTGCGGATACCATTTGTAAGGTTCTAGCTGGTGGGCAATTTCCTCTGCCTCCTCGCTGTAGCAGCGTCCCTGACGGTCGGAAGCTTCCTGCCAGCGGCGCAGTCCATCGGCACCCCGCCGTTCGTGCATCAGGGTCGTCGTCGCTATGGCCCAGCCCTCACCAAGCTCGCCAACCTGGAACTCTGGCTCAATTTCGGCGTCAGTAAAGAAGACCTGGTTGAACGATGCGTGCCCGTTCATCTGCTTCAAGGGTACGACCTCGACGCCATCCTGCTCAATGTCGAGGATGAAATAACTAAGCCCCTTGTGTTTCGCAATATCCCAGTCGGTGCGAGCTAGCAGCAGCCCGTACTGCGCGTGATGGGCGCTGGTCGTCCAGACCTTTTGACCATTGACTATCCACTTATTTCCCTTTTTGTCGGCACGCGAGATGGCACCCGCGAGGTCTGAGCCGCTGCCGGGCTCGCTGAAAAGTTGGCACCAGGTGTCTTCACCGGTCAGGATCCGGCGTAAGAACTTTTTCTTATGCAGCTCGCTGCCATGCACAAGAATCGTCGCCGCGGCGAGATTGCGAATGCCGGTGCGCGCCACGGTGACGGCGCCAATTTTGTCAAACTCCTCGTCGATCACACGGCCGAGTATGTCGGAGTAACCTTTACCGTACCATTCGACCGGCCAGGTTGGCGCTCCCCACCCGGAGTCGATCAGCTTCTCGCGCCATTCGACGAGGCCGAGATTGGGGTCCCAGTTCTCTTTGAGCCAGGCGCTGACTTCCGTGCGAACTTCCGCTTCGTTCGGTTCGCTCATTGATATTCCCTTTCCTTAAACGTTCCAACGCTGCATCAGCAGCTCGCGGTGATATGCAGGATCGCCCAGGAAGACTTCCGAACTCTTAGCTCTCTTGAACCAAAGATGCGTGTCGTTGTCCCAAGTGAAGCCGATACCACCATGGATCTGCACTGTGCTGATCGCTGTCTGCATGTATGCTTGCGAGGCGCCGGCTTTAGCAAGGCAAGCGAGTGCCGGCGTTTCTTTATCGTCCTCCGCAGCGGCGGCAGCGGCGTAGTAGGCTGCTGACTTTGCTAGCTCGACTTCGAGCAGCATATCGGCCGATTTGTGCTTCATCGTCTGGAAGGAGCCAATCTGGCGGCCAAATTGGACCCGCATAAGGGAATATTCCAGCGCCGACTCGCGAAGCTTCTCCGCACCGCCGACCATTTCGTTGGCAAGGCAAATCGCAGCGATGTCGAGCACTTTGGCGAGTGGCCCTACCGCAGTGCCTTCCGTGCCGAGTAATTCGGCTTGCACACCTTTGAATTCTAGCCGGGCTTGCTTGCGTGTGGGGTCAGTGGTCTTGAGTAGGATTCGGGTAAGCCCGTCAGCGTGGCCGCTGACCGTATAGAAGGACAACCCATCATCGCCGCTGGTTCCGGGCTGGCGAGCTAGCACAACGATCGAATCGGCGGTATGGCCGTCGAGGACGAAGCTCTTCGTGCCGTCAATTTTGAAGATGTCGCCGGACGGGGTAGCTATCGCCTCGACACCCCTTTCGTCCCAAAGCCCATTATCCTCGGTGAAGGCAAGCGTTGCACGGATCTCGCCCGCCGCGAGCGGCGGTAGAAGAGTGCGCTTTTGTTCTTCTGTTCCCGCTTCCAAGATCGTCGAAGTTGCGAGTACAGAGGAGGAAAAATACGGCGCGCAAAGGAGTGCACGGCCCATTTCCTCGACCACGATGGCGAGCTCTGCAATCGAGAAGCCTTGGCCACCGTACTCTTCCGGCACATGGACTGCGGGTAGGCCGAGTTCGGTGCTAAGTTGTTTCCAGACCGCCTCGTCATACCCTTCATCGGTTTCCATCAGCCGACGGACTTCTGTCGTTGGCGATTTGTCCTCCAGGAAGCGTCGTAAAAAGACGCGGAATTCTTCCTGTTCCTCCGTGAAACTGAATCTCATTCACCATTCTCCTCGGCGGCGTGTCGGTGTTAATCCGATCCGATTTGCTGTTATACAAAACTAAGGGACCGGCCGGATCAAGCGAGGTCGTCAATACAAAATAAACATGTGAAACTTGCGGCGAATGCTTCTAAATAACTACTGTGTTGCCAACATAAAGAAATGAGAACACAGATGGCTAAGATAGAAATCTATACGAGTCCCCTGTGCGGCTTTTGTCACCGCGCGAAGGGTCTGTTGAATAGCAAGAATGTCGAATTCGAAGACATAGACGTAATGATGGATCGGGTTCGTAAAGCGGAGATGGTCGTGCGGGCTGGCGGCCGTACCTCGGTGCCACAGGTCTTCATCGATGGTGAACATGTTGGCGGTTGCGACGAACTCTACGCGCTCGAAATGACCGGCAAACTCGATCCGATGCTGAAAGGCTTGGCATGATACTGCGAGCCGCTTGTGTGCAGACGACTTCGGCGGCTGAGGTGGCGCCGAACATCGCCATAACGAGCGAAATGATCCGTCAAGCGCACGCCGAGGGAGCTATCTTTGTCACGTTGCCGGAAGTCGTAAATCTTTGTGAAATGCGCCCCGGTCAGGTAGATCTCAAGGCGCATTTTGAAGCAACGGAACCTGCGCTCAAGGCTTACCGGGATTTGGCAGCGGAGCTAGATATTTGGCTGCTGGCTGGGTCGCTTGTGGTCAAGCTGGAAGACGATTCGCGCATGGCCAATCGCAGTTTTCTGATCAATCCCAGCGGTATGGTCTCAGCCAGATACGACAAAATCCACATGTTCGATGTCGATTTGGAGGGCGGAGAGAGCTATCGGGAGTCAAAGAAATTCCGACCCGGCGAACAAGCTGTCGTGGCTGATACGCCCTTCGGACCAGTTGGCATGACGATCTGCTACGATATGCGCTTCGCCTATCTCTACCGGACCCTAGCCCAGGCTGGAGCGCGTATCCTCACGGTGCCCGCCGCCTTTACCCGGCCGACGGGCCGGGCGCACTGGCACACGCTGCTGCGGTGTCGCGCGATTGAAACCGGCAGTTTTATTATGGCGCCGGCGCAATGCGGCGATCATGAGGATGGCCGTAAGACCTATGGTCACTCGCTGATAATCTCGCCCTGGGGCGAGATCCTGGCGGAAGCAGGGGAAGAGCCCAGTATCATTTTTGCAGATCTCAATCTATCGAAGGTCGACGAGGCGCGCTCGATGGTCCCGGCGCTGAACCATGACCGCACTTTTGCATCACCTAAATCGCTGCGCTTGGCAGGCGAGTAAGACTAGGTCGGTTAGCGTGGCCGAAATGCAGCGATGTGCTGGATGACGGAAGGGCCGGGTGCTTCCTGATAAAGGTGTTCGTAGCGCAAAACTTCTAGTTGGCCTCGCATCGCTTCCAGCAGTTCGCCTGCCTTAAGCAGAAAATCTGGGTTGCGCGGCCGCCCAAACGCCTCGTTGCCTGAGGCAAATGTTTCGTAAAGTAACAAGCCACCAGGTGCTACGGTATTGACGATGTGTGGTAGGATTGGCCGCCAGAGATAATTTGTCACAATAACGGCATCGAACGTTCGGCCTATGAGTGGCCAACCCGAATCTGCTTCCAGGTCGGCTTCAATCAGTTCCGCTTTAACAGAGTTCGAAAGGTCTATGATTGCGGTGATATTGCAATCGAGGAAGGTAACTCTGTGACCGTGGCTGAGAAACATTCGACCATGGCGTCCGCCTCCACATGCTAGATCGAGCACGGTGCCGTTGCCCGTAATTTGACAGACAAAACGCTCTATCCAGGGCGAAGGATCGGTCCGTTTTTCATGAGAGTTGTGCGAGGCCATTGGATGCTAAAATTTTAATTCTTGCAGAACAGAGTGTTAGGTACCATCTTTGATCATTGTATAGTGTTGATAAAGCAAAATGGTTCGTGTCGGTATGATTTCATACGATCTTCGATGCGCAAAAGATCATGTATTTGAGGCTTGGTTCCGCAACAGCGATGCGTATGGGGAACAGGTTAAGAAGAAGGCAGTAGCTTGCCCGGTCTGCGGTAGTACTAAGGTAGAAAAGACGATCATGGCGCCGCGGATCGCGAAAGGCGAAAGCGGCGGGTCGGATGAGGTGTCGCCGGGAGCTATGAAGCAAATGCTGGTTAAAATGCGCGAGACAGTAGAAGAGAATTGTGACTATGTTGGTTCCGATTTTCCGGAGGAAGCGCGGAAGATCCATTATGGTGAGACCGAGAAGCGCGATATCTACGGGGAGGCCTCGGATCAGGAAGCGAGTGAACTAGCCGATGAAGGGATCAAACTTGGCCGTATTCCCTGGCTTCCGAGGGCTGACAGCTGATCTTCAGCTGTTCCTGACGGCAACCACCATATAATTAACACTTAGGTCGCGTCCGTTGAGAGACCACTTACCGGTAAGCGGATTGAAGGTAACGCCAGTAAATGATCCCACCGTCATTCCGGCGTGCCGCAGCCCGGCAGCGAGTTCCGAAGGCCGGACGAAGCGACGCCAATCATGCGTGCCGCGCGGCAGCCAGCGAAGCACGTACTCCGCTCCGACGATTGCGAGGGCGAAAGATTTCGCTGTTCGGTTCAATGTTGCTGCGATCATAATGCCCTCATTGCTGACGAGACCACTCGAAGCCTTCAGGAAGCTGCCAACATCTGCCACGTGTTCTACGACCTCCATGTTTAGAACAATATCGAAGCACTCACCCGCTTCACGCATTAATTCCGCCGTTGTGTGTCGGTAGTCAATCGAGAGGCGCCCCTGCTCGGCGTGCAGGGCGGCAATCTGGATATTCTTTTTAGTCGCGTCGATGCCGACCACGGTCGCTCCTAACCGGGTCAGCGGTTCGGCCAACAGTCCACCGCCACATCCGATATCCAGCAAGCGCAGCCCCGCAAGCGGCTGGGGTGCCAGCGGGTCGCGGTCGAAATGGGTCGCGACCTGATCACGAATGAAGCGCAGCCGCACCGGATTGAGCCGATGCAGTGGCTGGAAGGGCCCTTCGAAATCCCACCATCTTTCGGCCAGAGCGGCAAACTTTCTGACTTCAGTTTCGTCCACGGAAGTATTATGCGAGCTGTTTCCCGTCGCTGTCATGATTGGTTGCACCCTCGCTTGGCTGGGTCAGCGCTCTTGCGCCCGATATACCTTAATGAGTATGGATACGCCGCCTCGCCGGGACAACCGGTGTTGAGGGCAAAAATATGGACCCTATTCGATGGCTCGTATCGTACAGAAATTCGGTGGCACTTCGGTCGGTGACCTCGACCGCATTCGACACGTTGCGGCGCGCGTTAAGACTGAATACGACCGCGGCAATGAAGTGGCTGTCGTGCTCTCGGCGATGTCCGGTGTGACAAACGATCTAGTGTCACAGGTCAATGCGATCAGCCGGCTGCACGACACCCGCGAGTACGATGTGGTCGTGGCATCTGGGGAGCAAGTGACCTGCGGACTGATGGCGATTGCCTTGCAGGATCTGGGTGTGCCGGCTCGGTCTTGGTTAGGCTGGCAAGTCCCCTTTAACACCGACGATGTACATGGTAAGGCCCGTATCGCAGATATAAATGCGTCGCGTATGATAGCCCAATTCTCTGATGGCGTTGTCGCCGTTGTCGCTGGTTTTCAAGGTATTTCTCCGCAGGGCCGGATCACATCACTTGGGCGCGGTGGGTCGGATACATCAGCCGTGGGGCTGGCTGCGGCGGTGGAAGCGGACCGGTGCGATATCTACACCGATGTGGACGGGGTCTATACCTCCGACCCGCGTATTGTGAGCCGTGCGCAGAAGCTAGAGAAAATCACCTATGAAGAGATGCTCGAGTTGGCATCGCAAGGGGCGAAGGTTTTGCAAACCCGAGCCGTAGAACTAGCAATGAACAGAAGTGTCCGCATGCAGGTCCGCTCGACCTTTGAGAACCTGCCAGGCACTCTTGTGGTCGATGAGGATGAGATCGTGGAACAGCAAGTCGTAAGCGGAATCGCCTATAGTCGGGACGAAGCTAAGATCACGCTAGTCAGCGTGGCTGATCGGCCTGGCGTCGCAGCTGGAATATTTGGCCCTTTGTCCGACGCCAACGTGAATGTCGACATGATTGTGCAGAATGTCTCTGACGATGGAAAACGGACCGACATGACCTTTACTGTAGGTAAGTTGGATTTCGACCGGGCGGTCAATGTTCTCGAAGGGGTCAAGCAGGAGATCGAGTTCGGGTCGCTCAGGACGGACGCAAATGTGGTTAAGGTCTCGGTGATTGGCGTTGGTATGCGCTCACACGCGGGCGTGGCAAAGCGGATGTTTCAAGCTTTGGCGGAGAAGGGTATCAACATACAAGTGATTTCGACATCTGAAATTAAGATTAGCGTTTTAATTGCTGAAGAATACACGGAGCTTGCGCTCAGGTCATTGCATACAGCTTATGGGTTAGATGTCGACTGAACACTGCGCCGAGCGGTTAGTTTAGTAGGTGTGTTTAATATACATAGAGACTACTGGGATGCTAGGTAAACAATAGTCCATAGCTGGCGCTGAACATGCCTGAAGCAGGACTAAAGCAGTAGCGCATTCTTTATTGCCACTAAATAATAACCTTAATAGTATATTAAAGGTTCGGTCATTTTATAGCGTGCTGATCCTTTAATAATGACGTTACCGCGGGTTAGCGTATGAGGGTTTTGCACTCTCTAAGCTTATTCGCGAGAGGCGAACCCATAGATCAAGGCCGAGTTGCGGAGATGCCGCGCGCGATGGTGATAAGATCGAAAAAAATAACTAGTCCAAATGAACCGAAATATGCCAATTCGGACGCCAAGTCTTTTAACCTAATGGATACTGCGCCGCAGACCGTCGGTGGACTGCTGCAGATTAAGCGCCAAGAAGTCGGCGTCGACCTTCGTGAAGCGGCCGAATTCTTGAATATTCGGTACGCATATCTCTTGGCGATCGAAGAAGGGCAGGTCGACGATCTGCCGGGTGCAGCCTATGCGATGGGCTTTGTCCGCGCCTATTCAGACTATCTCGGTCTCGATGGTGCTGCGATTGTTGAACGATATAAGGATGAGACGGCGGAACTGGGCGATGATGTCCGTCTAGTTTTTCCATCGCCCCTGCCGGAAGGTAAAGTTCCCAGCGGGGCGATAATCCTCATCGGGCTCTTGGCATTAATTCTGGTATACGGTGCTTGGGTTGTTTTAGCACAGCAAAACGAAAAATTTGCTAAACTTGTGCCCGCCTTACCGGGAAATTTCTCATCCAGTTTGGGTTCCGATAAAAGCGCTAGCACACCGGCGAATCCGGCCTCAGATGTCCCAACAACCGCAGCGCTTGCCCCGGTTAAAGCGCTTGTAAGTGAGGGAGAAGCAACCCCACCGACTGTCCCCGAAAAAAAGCCTGAGGTTGCCAGGACGGCGTCTGCGGATACCTTGGCCCTCCGTCTTGAGGCTGCCAATGCGGCGAATGTGAATGTCACTGAGGCAGTAAGCGAGAGGTTGACCGCGTTAAACAAACAGGCCACGACAAGTGAGCAGTCTGCATTAGTAGCTGGTACGGAAACATCTGACCCTGCGCTTTCGCAATCAACTATTGTGGCACCAATATTGGGAGCCCCAGTTACATCGGTGAACCATGCCCAAGATCAAACAACCAAGGTGGCTGTGCCCCTGCCACCAAAGCCGCCGGCAGTCGCTTCCGCCGAGCCGAGGCTGTTCGGCAGAGAAAACACAGGCTCCCGGATCATGATCAAGGCGCGAATCGGCAGCTGGGTGCAAATTCGAGATCAAGATGGTAAAAAGCTTCTGACCCGTGTTTTGCGCGCAGGGGATAGCTATTTGGTACCGAACAAGCCCGGCCTATTGATGGAGACAGGGAATGCGGGCGGGTTGGAAATAACGGTCGACAGCGTTGTGATTCCGGATATTGGACCGATAGGAGCGGTGCGGCGTAACATCGCTCTCGACACCGAAACTCTTAAGGCGGGTTCGTCGCGCTAGTTAATGCTCGTGGTGCCTTTGTGGCTGTCTCGGTGCAGCAGAGCTTGATTATTCGGTACGTTATGCGCACATTCGCCGCGCTCGGAACTATGAAAACACGGCACTGATATCATGGCATCGCTCCAGCCCGTGCGCGGGACGCACGATCTCCTGCCAGACGAAATGCGCGCTCATCGGCGTGTGTCCGATAAGGCGCGCGCTACTGCTGGGCGCTACGGCTTCCAAGAAATCGCGACGCCAATTTTCGAATTTAGCCAGGTTTTCAAACGGACTTTGGGCGACACGTCAGACGTCGTAACAAAGGAGATGTATACATTCATTGACAAGGGCGGAGACGAGATCACTTTGCGGCCGGAGAACACAGCCGGGGTAGCGCGCAGTTTCATCTCCGAAGGACTGGGGCAGAGTGTGCCGATAAAATTTTTTTACAGCGGTCCAATGTTCCGCTACGAGCGGCCGCAGAAAGGCCGTTTGCGCCAGTTTCACCAGATTGGTATCGAGTTGGTTGGAGTCGAGCAGGCGCAGGCTGATTTGGAGGTTATCGCTTGTGGTGCGCGGGTTTTGGATGAGCTAGGAGTGTTGGGCGAGACAACGCTAGAGCTCAATACGTTGGGTGACGTCGAAAGCCGTGGTCGATACCGCGAGGCGTTAATCTCATATTTCAACGATTATGTTGGCGACCTGTCGTCCGACAGCCAAACCCGGCTGCAGCGAAATCCATTGCGCATTCTTGACTCAAAGCAAGAGCGCGATCGGGAAATAATTGCCGGTGCGCCGATTTTCGAGCAATTCTTAAATGAGAGAAGCCATTCTTTTTTTGCTGCTGTGCGCGATGGATTGGACGACCTGGAGATTGCTTACATGTTGAACCCGCGTTTGGTGCGTGGCCTGGACTACTATTGCCACACCGCCTTCGAGTTCACAACTCAGTCGCTAGGCTCGCAGGGTGCGATCATCGCTGGTGGTCGCTATGATGGGCTGATTGGTATGATGGGTGGCCGGGAAACGCCTGGTGTTGGCTGGGCGGGTGGGATAGAGCGCCTCGCGATGTTGGGCGGTGACGCGCCATTGGCGTCTCGACCGATTGTTGTCATCCCAGTTGGTGACGATGCGCAGGTAGCCAGTCTCACGCTAACCGAGAAATTGCGACGCATCGGTTACCGAGTCGATATCGGTTACAGCGGCAATCTGAGTCGTCGCATGAAGCGAGCGAACCGGTTGAATGCCGTTGCGATAGTCATTCTGGGCGATAAGGAGTTGGCGCGGCAGATGGCAACGGTAAGACACATGGACACGGGCGAACAGGAAGAGGTGCTGCTGGCCTCCCTCCCGGAAGTTCTCGCCCCCTACCGGTAGCGGCTAATGCTGGATGGTGCGCGTGGGCGGCCCCTTGTCGTTGGAGCGAACCACCGTTCCAGTACCGTTGGCCTGCGCGATCGAATGTTCCTCGATGAGGCAAAAGCGGCACTGATCCTGACGAGATTGCTGGAAAATGGAATTTCCCAAGCCATTGTCCTATCAACTTGTGATCGCGTTGAAGTCCAGTCCGTTGCGGAAGATCCAAGTCGCTGTGTGAAGACCGTCAGAGAATTGCTGATTGAAGCGTCGGACGTGGCGTCAGACATTGTGGAGGCGCAGATCTACCAATATTGCGATGAGACGGCAGTGCGACACATCTTCGCCGTTGCGTCATCGCTTGACAGCCAGACGATAGGCGAACCGCAAGTGCTTGGCCAGGTCAAAGAAGGGCATCGTTTCGCGCGGAGCCGCGGCATGGTAGGCGTCGAAATGGAGTTCGTGCTGCAGGCGGCCTATACGGCAGCGAAGCGGGTTCGGACCGAGACAGAAATTGGTCAGCATCCAGTGTCGATCGCCTCGGCTGCCGTACGAATTTCACGTGACGTTCAGGGCGATCTAACAACGGCACGGTTGCTGGTTGTAGGACTGGCGGACATGGGTGATCTCATAGTTGAGCAACTTCGATTAGCCGGGGCGATCAGTATCACTATGAGCGGCCCGTCGCGGCGCACGGAATCCGTGGCGCGCCGGGCCGGCTGCAATTTCTTATCTTTTGACGCTTTGGATGGGGCGCTTAAAGACGCGGAAATTATCGTCGCAGCGGCTGGGACCGGTCACCATTTGATTTCTTCATCGGCGATGGAGCATGCCCTTATCGCACGCCGGCGACGCCCGGTCTTGCTAATCGATGCCGGTATTCCAGGCGACGTGGATCCTGGGGTCGATAAACTGGAGGGCGCTTTCTTATTTACACTCGATGATCTTGAGCGTGTCGCCATGGAAGGTCGGTCGACACGTAATATCGCTTCAGACTCGGCATGGAGGATTGTAGATCAGGAAGTGGCCCAGTGGCGGCGCAACTGTGCCGCGCAGGACGCAGTCCCTGCGATCGTTTCCCTGCGTGAGCATTTCGAAGCGACGCGGGATACTTTGCTTGCGGACCAGCCGGAAGCGGATGCCGCCAGCGCTACGCGGATGCTGATCAACAAGCTTTTGCACGAGCCGAGTCGAGTTATGCGGGAAATTGCGGAGACAGATATGGGTAACAGGGTTAATCATATTGCCACGGTGGAACAGCTGTTGCGTCGTCTGTTTAAACTCGACGCGAAGGAAGACAGGAACGAAAAATGAGTATGGAGGGAAAATTTGATAGCTTGATCGCGCGGCAGGAAGAGCTAACCGCGTTGCTGTCGTCGGGCGATCTGGAGCCATCGCAATTCACCGCCTTATCGATGGAATATGCCGAGTTGTCTCCAGTCGTTGAACAGGTAAAGGCACTGAAGGAAACGCGGTCGGATTTGGCAGAATTGGCAGAACTCGTCGCCGATGGCGACGCTGAAATGAAGGAACTAGCAGAAGCGGAATCACAAGAATTAAAAGCGCGCTTGCCGGGGCTCGAACAAGAATTGCGCGTAATGCTGCTGCCAAAGGATTTGGCAGATGCGAAGAATGCCATCCTGGAAGTCCGGGCCGGAACCGGTGGCGACGAAGCCTCTCTCTTCGCAGCCGAGCTGTTCCGCATGTATCAACGCTATGCTGATATCCGTGGCTGGAAATTCGAAACTATGAGTATTAGCGATACGGGGCTGGGCGGCTACAAAGAAGCGTCCGCGTTAATTTCCGGCCGTGGTGTGTTCGCACGGCTAAAGTTCGAGTCAGGTGTCCATCGGGTGCAACGTGTGCCGACGACGGAGTCAGGCGGACGAGTTCACACGTCGGCAGCAACGGTAGCTGTTTTGCCGGAGGCGGAGGAGGTCGATGTGCGTATTAATCAAAAGGATTTGCGGGTCGATATATTCCGAGCCAGCGGTCCAGGCGGCCAATCCGTGAACACGACGGACAGCGCTGTGCGCATCACCCATATCCCAACCGGTATCGTCGTCTCCCAACAGGACGAAAAATCGCAGCACAAGAACCGAGCCAAGGCGATGAAAATCCTGTTGGCGCGGATATATGATCACGAGCGTGAGCAATTGGATGCCGCCCGCGCCGAAGACCGGCGCAGCCAGGTCGGTAGCGGTGACCGTTCCGAGCGCATCCGGACCTATAATTTTCCACAGGGGCGCGTGACCGATCATCGCATTAATCTGACCCTGCAGAAAATTGATAAGATCGTGGATGGTGAGGCGCTGGATGAGGTGATCGACCCGCTAGTCGCTGACAATCAGGCGGCTCGGTTAGCAAGTCTGGAATGACGGACATTGGAACCTATCTGAAGATTGGTGCGGAAGCGCTTGCGAATGCAGGGATTGAAAACCCCTGGCGAGACGCGCGTCTGCTGCTGGTCTACGCGACGGGCCTGACAGAGGCGGATTTGATCGGATATCCAGAGCGTCCGGTCGAAGTAGAGATCCAATTCACCCATCTCATCGGCCGCCGGGCCAAGCGTGAACCAATGTCCCATCTTCTGGGCCGGCGGGAGTTCTGGAGCATGGAATTTGAGGTTACTGCAGATACGCTAGATCCACGGCCGGACAGCGAAACGATTATCGAAGCTGCACTCGAATACATACAAGATACTAAATTAACTTTAAAAATACTTGATCTTGGCACCGGAACAGGCTGCTTGCTGGCGGCCCTTTTGAGCGAATACCGCTATGCTTGGGGCGTTGGCATTGAGCGTGACCCAGGAACGGCTATGGTGGCGGAAGAGAATCTTCGACGGTTAGGTTTGGCTTGCCGTGGCTGCGTGGTCGTCGCGGATTGGACTACGCCCTTGTGTGGCGAATTCGATCTCATCATCACTAATCCACCCTATATTCCTACGGCGGATATAGCCTTGCTTCAGCCCGAAGTCGCAAAATTTGAGCCCAAATTGGCATTGAATGGCGGTACAGACGGTTTAAACGCGTATCGCAGAATATTTCCTGCAGTATCCTCATTGCTCGCACCAGGGGGCTTTGTGGTTGCTGAATTCGGCAATGGACAGGCAGAGGGGGTAGTCAGTCTAGCAGAGGCCGCGGGATTGGCGATCTGTGGGGTTCGTACCGATCTTGCCGGCCGACCACGTTGTCTGGTCTGCACGACGCAATTTGTGTCGGATGGATACTTGAAAACGATTGGCTACAGCTAATTTTACGGGCGAAATCAGGGTAGAGGCATCACGACTGAATGGGAGGCCTATGTAATCTGCAGAATCCTTGATTCGAGAGGTTTAGGAATCATGCAAAACTTTGCGGCAAAGTGTCGCGCGGACTTCTTGCAACATATCGAATCAAGTAAATAGTTTATTCTATCGCATGGGTTTATACAGGTGCGGCTATACTAGGCGCCGAGGTGCTTGAATCGGCATTGAAGCCGGTTAGTATGGGTCGGTCGCGTTGAGGTGTCGGGGTGTGGTGCGGACGCGCGGTTGTTTTGGGAGTGGGAGTAGCAACTTGATAGCACGACTTGTCGCGCTCGCGGCGGTGTTCGCCAGCGTATTAGGTGTTCAGAATGCGGTGGCGGCGGAACCCAAAAAATGGCAACTCGGTTTCCAGGAAGCGGTCACGCCGACGATGGAGAAAATCGATAGTTTTCACGACTTCGTGACTATCCTATCGATTATCATCGCGTTGTTCGTGATGGTTCTCCTGTTGATCGTGATTTTCCGTTTTAATGAGAAGTCGAATCCGACACCCACCACAACGACGCATAATTTGCCGTTGGAGATTGCCTGGACTGTCATTCCAATACTTATTTTAGTCGCGATGGCGGTTCCATCTTTAAAGCTGATGTATTTCGCCGACAGGGTAGACGATCCGGATATGACGCTGAAGATCATTGGTCATCAGTGGTATTGGACCTATGAGTATCCGGACCATGGCAACTTCACCTTCGACGCGAACATAGTCACCGAAGAAGACATCGCGAAGGACAGCAGTCTCAAACGCAACATGGATACAGATGAACGCGTAGTGTTACCGGTTGGGAAGAAAATTCAGCTTCTGATGACCGCGGATGACGTGCTCCATAACTGGGGAATCCCAGCTTTTGGTATCAAGCTGGATACGGTACCGGGCCGGTTGAACGAAACCTGGGTTCAGATCAACAAGCCAGGCGTCTATTACGGTTTTTGTTCCGAACTGTGTGGCGTTAACCATGCTTACATGCCAATTACCGTCGAGGCGGTATCGCCGGCGGCGTTCGAGAAATGGGTTAAACAGGCCCAGAAAAAATACGCCAAGGTAGATGGCTCACCGCCCTCGGTGGATGTTGCCAAGAACGTCGACTGAGACGATTAGAGGAAGGGATTCAATATGGCTGCCGGACACGCAGATCCGACTGGTTGGAGACGCTTTGTCTATTCGACCAATCACAAAGACATCGGCACGATGTACCTTTTCGTATCGGTCTTGGCCGCACTAATCGGTGGCGCGTTCTCGATCTACATGCGAATGGAGTTGATGGAGCCGGGCGTACAGTACATGACCAACGAGGATGGCAGTCCTGACGGTCACGCGTTCAATGTCTTCGTTACTGCGCATGGCCTGATCATGGTGTTTTTTGTGGTCATGCCCGCGCTAATCGGTGGTTTTGGCAATTGGTTTGTCCCACTGATGATTGGTGCGCCGGATATGGCCTTCCCGAGGATGAATAACATCAGTTTCTGGCTTCTCGTTCCGGCATTGTTGTTACTGTTTTTCTCGGCAATCGTAGGCGGCGGCGCGGGGACCGGCTGGACGGTTTATCCACCCTTGTCAAATGTGGAAGGACATCCTGGCGCCTCTGTGGATATGGCGATCTTTGCTCTGCACTTGGCAGGCGCATCCTCGATCCTAGGTGCGATCAACTTTATAACCACGATCTTTAATATGCGGGCACCGGGTATGACCCTGCACAAAATGCCCCTCTTCGCTTGGTCAATTTTGGTGACGGCGTTTTTGCTACTGCTTTCATTACCAGTTCTCGGCGGTGCGATCACCATGTTGTTAACCGACCGTAATTTTGGGACGGCATTCTTCAAGCCGGAAGGTGGCGGTGACCCGATTCTGTTCCAGCACCTGTTCTGGTTTTTCGGGCACCCTGAAGTCTACATCATGATCCTGCCAGGCTTCGGCATCGTGTCGCACATAATTGCGACCTTCTCGAAAAAACCGATATTTGGTTATCTTGGCATGGCCTATGCGATGGTTTCTATAGGTTTTGTCGGCTTCATCGTCTGGGCGCATCACATGTACACTGTCGGCATGGACATTGATATGCGTGCCTATTTCGTTGCGGCCACCCTGGTAATCGCGGTGCCAACGGGCGTAAAAGTATTCAGCTGGATTGCGACGATGTGGGGTGGTTCGATTCGTTTCGATACACCGATGTTGTGGGCGGTTGGATTTATATTCCTGTTCACGGTCGGCGGCGTTACCGGCGTTGTCCTGGCCAATGCGGGTGTCGATCTGGCGTTGCACGATACATACTACGTGGTGGCGCACTTCCATTACGTGCTGTCGCTTGGTGCGGTGTTCTCAATTATTGCTGGGACCTATTACTGGTTCGGCAAGATGACGGGCCGACTCTATCCGGAATGGGGAGGCAAACTTCACTTTTGGACGACCTTTGTCGGCGTTAACCTAACCTTCTTCCCGCAGCACTTTCTTGGGTTGGCAGGCATGCCCCGGCGCTATATCGACTACGCCGACGGGTTTGCCGGATGGAACATGGTGTCGTCGGTCGGTGCCTATATCACAGCCGCGTCGACCCTCTTCTTCTTCGTCTTACTTTTGTGGGCGATGAAGGCGGGCCGTCCGGCGGAGGACAGCTATTGGGGCGAAGGGGCTACGACCCTGGAATGGACTGTGGCGTCGCCACCGCCGTTCCACAGCTATGAAGAACTGCCGCAAATCAAATAGCGGCAGTCCGTCTGCTAAGGCACTGGGGAGCGATTAAAGGTGAGCGATACCGCATACCGAACGATCGACCGACCGGAAGCGGAGCCGGGCGATTTTTTTGCCCTGCTCAAGCCGAGGGTTGTATCGCTTGTGGTTTTTACTGGTATGGCAGGCCTTCTGGTCGCGCCGGGGACAATCCATCCCTTGATCGCAGCCGTTACCTTGCTTTGCATTGCCGTGGGTGCTGGTGCGTCGGGTGCAATCAATATGTGGTATGACCGAGATATTGACGCGGTAATGGAGCGAACACGGCTGCGACCAATTCCGACGGGACGGGTCGCGCCGGGCGACGCGTTTGGCTTTGGCGTGGTTCTGGCGATAGGCGCTGTCGCTCTCATGGGGTTGGCGGTGAATGTAGCGGCCGCGGCGCTGCTAGCCGTCGCTATTTTGTATTACGTTTTTGTTTATACGATTTGGCTCAAGCGGCGTACGCCACAGAACATTGTGATCGGTGGTGCAGCCGGCGCTTTTCCTCCGATGATCGGTTGGGCAGCGGTTACGGGATCAATCAGTGTCGAGCCCTTGCTTCTGTTCGCGTTGATCTTTTTCTGGACCCCGCCGCATTTCTGGGCCTTGGCATTGTTTAGGAACGACGATTACGCGAGGGCTGGCATTCCGATGTTACCGGTTGTCGCGGGTAAGACAGAAACCAAAAAACAAATGATCCTCTATACGGTGCTGCTGATCCCTTTGGGTGTGGCGCCGGTTTGGTTAGGGTTTGTCGGTTGGGTCTATGGCTGCACGGCGGCGTTGCTGGGGGTGTTATTTCTAGCTGCGGCGATTGCGGTATGGTTTGACCACACCGACCGTTCGGCGAAGAGGATGTTCGGTTATTCGATTTTTTATCTTTTCGCGTTATTCGCGGTCATGGTGGCTGACGCGACATTGGGGCTAAGCGGATAAGGTGCCATGAGTGAAAGTACACCGACAGAAACCATGGTGGGAAACGACGAAAAGGGCCGCTATCCAAGCAATATGCACAAGCGGCAGCACTCGAAGAACCTAACTATGCTCGCCGTTTTGGTCGGTTTGGTAGTGCTGTTCTATGTCGTGGCAATCGTCCGCATGGGGGGTGGTTGACAGCATGGTGCCAGGCAACCGAAATCGTCGGGTTCTCTGGTGTTGCGTCGGCCTTGTGGCTGGTATGACCGCGCTGTCCTTTGCCGCGGTGCCGCTATACGATTTGTTCTGTCGTGTAACCGGCTATGGCGGCACAACGCAGCAGGCGGCTGAAACTCCCGGCGAGACTTTCGACCGTGTAGTGCGTATCCGTTTCGACGCGTCGGTAAATTCTAGCTTGCAGTGGGAATTCCAGCCGGTACAGCGCGAATTGTCAATGCGGCTTGGTGAAAGTGCCGTGGCCTTTTATCGGGCCCGGAACCTTGCCAAAATGCCAATCGTGGGCGCAGCCGCCTTCAACGTGACACCATTGAAAGTCGGCAAGTACTTCAACAAGATTGAGTGTTTCTGCTTTACGGAACAGAAACTTGAGCCCGGAAAATCTGTCGATATGCCTGTGACGTTCTTCGTTGATCCGGAGATGATGAAAGATCCCAATCTCGATGATGTGAAACTGATTACCCTGTCCTATACCTTCTTCGAAGT
>CAYYUG010000015.1:18122-39342 GCA_964474755.1 uncultured Rhodospirillaceae bacterium
ATCCCAATCTCGATGATGTGAAACTGATTACCCTGTCCTATACCTTCTTCGAAGTCGAAGAGGAAACGGGCGGGACCATGGCCGATGCCACCGAACCGGAGAACCAGCGGGCGGTCAACTGAAGAGCAGATCGCCGCTAACGGACGAGAGCAGAAACTGGAACGAGAGAGAGCCTAGCAATGAGCGCCGAAAACAGTCACGATTACCATCTCGTCGATCCAAGTCCTTGGCCGATTGTTGGCACAATCGCCGCTGGTTCTACCTTCTTCGGCCTTATACTATTCATGCACCCTGACTTTTTCGGCGACAGTATGGAAGGGATCCTGAACTCTTTCGGTCCCTGGATCCTCGCGCCGGGCGTCGTGTTACTTTTCATCACAGGCTGGTTCTGGTGGCGCGATGTTATCCGCGAGGCGGAGTACGAAGGGCATCACAAGCCGATAGTACAGATCGGTATGCGATATGGCATGGCGCTATTCATCTGCTCTGAAGTGATGTTTTTCGCAGCGTTCTTCTGGGCTTTCTTCGGGGCCAGCTTGTTCCCGCGCGAAACGCCTTATGACCTGCCCGGCGGTGTGTGGCCGCCTGAAGGGGTCGTCACGTTTGATGCGTTTGATCTACCCTTCTTGAACACGTTGATACTGCTGATGTCCGGTGTAACGGTGACCTGGGCGCACCACGCGTTGATAGAAGGCAATCGGAAAGCCCTACAGAACGGTCTCGCGATCACTATTTGTTTGGGCATCTGCTTCACGATTTTGCAGGCCTACGAATATTCCCATGCTGGATTTACCTTCACAGGTGGGATATACGGCTCTACCTTCTTCATGGCGACGGGCTTCCACGGCTTCCACGTTATCGTTGGAACCTGCTTCCTGATTGTGTGCTTCTTCCGGGCGCGGGCGGGTCATTTCAAGCCCGATCATCATTTCGGTTTCGAAGCGGCAGCCTGGTACTGGCATTTTGTTGACGTTGTATGGCTGTTCCTTTTCATCTGCGTCTATTGGTGGGGCGGGTGATCGCGAGGGGATGGCGAACAACTATCCACTCCTTTCCCCCTACGTAACAGGACTGCGTTGCTGGTGTCCGCGATGTGGCGCTGGCGACTTATTTGTTGGCTTGCTAACGATAGTAAAACGGTGCTCCGATTGTGATTTAGATTTCAGAGCGCAGGACAGCGGCGTTGGCCCCGCTATCTTCTTGATCTTTATAGTAGGCCCGATTGTCACAGGACTGGCGTTCTGGTTCGAAATGTTCGTCGCACTGCCCCTGTGGCTCCATATTGTCTTTTGGTTTCCGGTGATCACCGTTGGGTCGGCTGCGCTCTCGTGGCTTTTAAAGGCCTTCCTAGTGGCGCTCCAATTCCATCATAAGGTGGATGAGTCCGGGACCCGGCCCTTTTAATGAGTTTCCAGTTCCCATGACCTTCCAACCTCGCTTCTGGCCGACCGTTACAACGGTCCTTATGTTGATTGCACTGCTTGGCCTTGGCTCCTGGCAGGTGCACCGCCATAGCTGGAAATCGGACCTGATCGAGAAACTGAAATATCGTTCGCAGGCGACCGCGGTCGCCTTGCCGTCGGCAGACGCACCGCTTGGCGAGATTGAATTTCAGAGGGTCCAAGTCAGCGGTTCATTTCTGCATGACCGCGAATTTTTTCTTCTGGGCCGCTCCCGACGCGGTTCGCCTGGCTTGCATGTGCTGACGCCCCTGCTGCGGTCTGACGGTAACGGGTATGCTCTCATCGATCGGGGTTGGATCCCGTTTGAGCGACGCGATCCGTTGAGCCGCGTGAAAGGCCTGGTCAAAGGACAGGTGAGCTTTGAAGGGATGGTTCGAATTGCCCGTGGCCCCAATATGTTCATGCCTGACAACGACCCGACCGGCAATAACTGGTATTTTATCGATCCGCGTGCGATGGCCCTCAAGGCCGGTATCGATGCCTTGCCCAGCTACTACGTGTTGTCCGGCGCCAAGGAAATACCAAACATCTATCCCATACCACGACAATGGCGGCTCGATATCCGAAACGATCACATCGAATACGCCGTCACTTGGTACCTGATGGCGTTCATTTTGGTGACAATCTACGTACTGTACCATCGTCAGCAAGGCTGATGGCTTCTGCCTATCTGAAGCTTGAAGACCGCTTCGGCAAGATCGCGGTGCTGGGCGAGGCTATAGGCATGCTCAGTTGGGATCAGTCGGTTCTGATGCCGGAAGGCGGAGCGGTGGCGCGTGGTGAACAGATTGCGGGGTTGTCAGTGCTTCGTCATGACATGATGACGGATCCGGCAGTTTCCGACCTGCTCGAGGAGGCCGCCGAACGGAAAGGGTTAGACCGTTGGCAGGTGGCAAATTTGCGCGAAATGCGTCGTAAATGGACCCATGCGGTTGCCGTTCCCAGTGATCTGGTAGCAGCCATCTCGAAAGCGTCAAACGCCTGCGAAACAGCGTGGCGGACAGCATGGCGCGATGCCGATTTCATTTCGGTGCTGCCTACGTTACAAGAAGTACTTACGCTAACACGGCGGATGGGCGAGGCGAAAGCCGTGGCATTGGGCTGTTCCCCCTATGATGCGTTGCTCGATGCCTACGAGCCAGGAGGGCGCAGCGCTTTAATCGATCCGATCTTCGACAGTTACGGGCGCTTCCTGCCCGATTTCCTCGAGCAGGTACTTACGCGTCAGGACGGTCGCCCGGCAGGGAAATTGCCGGACGGGCCCTTTCCGGTTGCCACGCAGCAGACGCTTGCCCGTCGATTGGCCGAGACGGTCGGTCTCGACTTTAAGTCAGCACGGTTGGACGAAAGCCTGCATCCATTCAGCGGGGGCATCCCGGATGATAGCCGTATCACGACGCGATACGACGAAAGGGACTTCACGCAGGCCCTAATGGGCGTCCTGCATGAAACCGGTCATGCCATGTATGAGCGCGCCAGGCCAGTTGCCTGGCGCCGTCAGCCGGTCGGCGAGGCACGTGGCATGACGATGCATGAGAGTCAGTCGCTGCTCATCGAAATGCAGGTCTGCCGATCTTGTGGTTTCTTGGACTGGGCGGCGCCAATAATCTGCGAGGCCTTCGAAGGGTGTGGCGCGGCTTGGCGGTCGGATAACCTCTATCGCCTAGCTGTTCAGGTTAACCGTGGCTTTATCCGGGTTGATGCGGATGAAGTGACCTATCCGGCGCATGTCATTTTGCGATATCGACTTGAAAAGGCGATGCTGGCTGGCGATCTACCTATTGCCGATCTTCCCGCAGCGTGGAACAAGGGCATGCTGGATTTACTCGGTGTTGAACCACCGGACGACAGGCTTGGCTGTTTGCAAGACATCCATTGGTATGATGGCGCCTGGGGTTATTTTCCGACCTACACGTTGGGCGCGATGGCGGCGGCGCAAATTTACGCAGCTGCGATTTCAGCAGTTCCTGCGATACCGGACGCCATCGCGATCGGTGATTTCCAACCCTTGATGACCTGGCTTGCCGAACATATACACGGCAAGGGCTCTCTGCTGTCGACCGCCGAACTCATTGAAAGCGCTACTGGGTGCCCTTTCGACGACACCGCGTTCAAAACGCACTTGCGAGCCCGCTATCTAGGCTGCTGATTTGGTGTCGGGGATGCCAGGCATTAGGCTAGACCCACAATATCAGAGTTGGAGGATGCAGGATGAAAGTGGGTTTCATCGGGACCGGCAGCATGGGCCTGCCGCTGGCCGCTAATATCCTTAAACAGGAAAATGCGCTCGTCGCCTACGACATCAATGCGGATGCAACAAAATCTCTGGCCGAGAAGCAGGCGCGTATCGTGAGCTCGCCGGTCGCCGTTGCTGACGAGTCTGACATCGTTTTCGCCTGTATGCCCAGCATCGAGAGTTTCCACGAGGTGATCATTGCTGATGATGGCATTATTCATGGCAGTCAGATGAAGACCTTTGTCAATCTCGGCACGATGGGCACCGGAGCGTTGGCTGAGATCGAGGCGACATTGGGTGACAAGGGCGTGCCAACTCTTGATTCGCCGATCACTGGTGGTGTTCAGCGCGCTTGGGAAGGCGACATCACGGTTATCTCGTCCGGACCGAAAGAGGTATTCGCCCAAGCTGAACCATTCCTGAGATCGTTTGCCCGTGATATCCACTATGTTGGTGAAAAAGTAGGTCAGGCTCAGATCACCAAAATCTGCAACAATATCATGTCATTCACGAACCTCGTAGTTGGCCTTGAAGCACTGACGATGGCCTCCAAGGGCGGTGTTGATCCGGAGAAGGTTCTAGCGGTCATCAATTCCGGGTCGGGACAGAACAGCGCTACATTGTCGAAAATTCCCAACTTCGTTATGAACCGGAGGTTCAACATGGAAGCGCCAATGTACATTACCGCGAAAGACGCGATGCTGTGGCGGATGGAGGCGGAGCGGCTGGAGGTGCCGCAAAATGTTGCCGGCGCGACCTATCACACCATGCAACAGGCGTTGGCCATGGGACTGCACGACGGCGACATGAGCGAGATCGTCAAGGTAATCGAGCGGGCCGCCAATTTCGAGCTTCCTAAGACCCGGGACTGAGAGGGCGCGATGACACAGTTCGTATTGGTGCATGGGTCCTTCCAGGGCGGATGGATCTGGCAGCCGACGTTGGCTTTCCTGCGAGCCGCAGGGCACGATGTCTTTGCGCCGACCCTGGATGGTTGTGCTGAGCGCAAGGTCAATCTCCGGCTTGGCATATCGGTGACGCTGGCGGCGGAAGAGCTGGCTGAGGCATTGTTTTATGAGGACCTACAAGATGTAGTGTTGGTAGGGACAAGTTCGGGCGGTCTGGTTGTCGAAAAGACGGCGGCGTTGGCGCGCGAACGGGTCGGACGTTTGGTATTCCTCGATGCGCTGGTCCCGCAACCGGGTGAGAGCGTAAAGGATATCGTCGAGCGTCCTTCCAACGCATTACCTTATGAGATGACCGAATTCACGCGCGGTCCGACCCGTGAGCAGCTAGAAACCGGTTTGTTTGGGGAATTGAGCGGTGAACTGAAGCGCTGGGCCTTGGAGCGTGCGACGCCGCATCCGCTCGGCCTGTCCGATCAGCAGTTGGGCGAGTTGGACGATTTCTGGGAGCAACCCTGGGATGCGACGGTGATTTATTGTACGCAAAGCGTCAATCCGCCCGAATCGCATCAGCGGCGCACCGCCGACCGATTGAACGCTGAGTGGGTCGAGATGGAGGCCGGGCACTACCCGATGCTAACCCATCCGAAAGAGACAGCTCGATTGCTACAAGGCTGACAGTTGTGCCGTTTTGCCCACGGAGTGTGGTCTTGCTAGGGCGTAGTGGTGTGGATAGTGTACCGCCCCCCATATAAGGGTGAGGACAGCGACTTGCGTTATATTAGTACGCGTGGGCAGGCTCCGGCGCTCGAATTCGATGACGTCTTACTGGTCGGACTGGCCAGGGACGGCGGGCTCTATCTGCCTGAATACTGGCCGCAACTGACCTCGGACGAAATCCGGTCTTTGCGCGGCCTTTCCTATCCGGAACTGGCTATGCGTATCGTGGCTCCCTTTGTCGGCGGAAAGATAGAGGATGCGGCGCTGGCGGAAATCCTGGTGGAGGCCTATCAGGGGTTCGGACACGACGCCGTTGCTCCGCTGGTTCAGCTCGACGCGAACCTTTGGACCATGGAACTTTTTCACGGCCCAACGCTCGCCTTCAAGGACTTTGCCATGCAGTTTCTCGGGCGGGCCTTTGACCATGTTTTGAGCCGTCGTGGTGAGCGGGTGACGATCGTCGGTGCGACTTCAGGTGATACCGGCTCAGCGGCATTCGAGGCGTGCCGGGATAAGGACGCGATCGATATTTTCTTTCTACATCCGCATGGGCGCGTCTCGGAGGTGCAACGCCGTCAGATGACGACGGTTGGTTCGGCTAATGTCTACGCTATTGCGATCGACGGCACGTTCGACGATTGCCAGGACCTTGTGAAGGCGATGTTCAACGACTCTGCCTTCCGGGAGGAGATGCGCCTGTCGGCAGCGAATTCGATCAACTGGGCGCGGGTAATGGCCCAAATCGTCTACTATTTCCATGCGGCACTGTCGCTCGGTGCTCCGGACCGGCCGGTATCCTTCGCCGTGCCAACCGGGAATTTTGGCAATGCCTATGCGGGCTACGCGGCGCGCTCCATGGGCCTGCCGATCAAGCGGTTCATCGTAGGTTCTAATGTCAACGATATCCTGCCGCGATTTTTCGACAGTGGAACTTTGGAGATGGCGGGTGTCATGCCGACGATTTCGCCTAGTATGGACATTCAGGTCTCAAGCAACTTTGAGCGGCTCTTGTTCGAGCTATATGGACGTGATGGGACAGTCACTTCGCAATCTATCATTGATTTTCGGGAATCAGGAATATTGTCTATTGAGAACAATCTTTGGGAGAGCGTGCGGAAAACCTTCGACGGATTCCGCCTAGACGATACTGAAACCAAAGCGGTAATCGGTGAAATTCATGCTGCGAGCGGCTACCTGCTCGATCCGCACAGCGCGATCGGCGTCGCCGCCGCAAAAGCGAAGGTCAGCGATCCCACGACCCCCATCGTCTCGCTAGCCACTGCGCATCCGGCAAAATTCGCTGACGTTGTGGAGGAAGCCTCTGGCCTTCGGCCGGTCCTCCCACAGGCGCTCGCCAATCTGTACGACCGGCCTGAACGGATGACGGTACTGGCCAACGATCTGGCACAGGTTGAAACCTTCGTGCGTGAGCATGTCAACCTTCGGGGGGCCGCATGAACAGTGTCCAAGCGTCCACATTGTCCAACGGTATGCGAGTGGTGACCGATACGGTTGAAACCGTGCAGACTACATCGCTCGGCGTCTGGGTTGGGGCAGGAACGAGGCACGAGCCGCAGGCCATCAATGGTGTTGCACATATGCTGGAGCATATGGCTTTCAAGGGAACGAGCCGCCGCAGCGCGGTCGATATCGCTCGTGAGATCGAAGATGTCGGCGGCCAGATCAACGCTTACACAAGCCGGGAGCAAACAGCCTATTACGCCAAGGTGTTATATGGTGATGCGCCACTGGCGATGGATATACTGGCGGACATTCTGCAGGATTCGATTTTCGACCCGGACGAGTTGGCGCGAGAGCGAGCTGTTGTCCTGCAGGAGATCGGCCAATCCTACGACACACCGGACGACATCATTTTCGATCATTTCCAGACCACCGCCTTTCCCGATCAGCCGCTTGGTAGGCCCGTGCTGGGCCGTCCAAAAATCATCGAAAGCATGTCGCGCGACACTATCATGGGTCATATGCGGCAAACCTATGGCGGTGAGGCGATGGTACTGTCAGTGGCCGGGCGGGTCGATCACGAAACCATCGTCGCAATGGCCGAAGAGCTATTTGGAGGCTTACAAACCCAGTCTGGCGGAGAGACCGTGAAAGGGACCTATGCCGGCGGCAACTATCGCGAGGATAGGGAGCTGGAGCAGGTCCATTTCGTCCTTGGGTTTCCAGGCTTCAGTTACCATGATGACGCCTTTTACGCTGCTTCTGTGCTGTCGTCTTTGTTCGGCGGTGGTATGTCCTCGCGTCTGTTCCAGGAAATACGAGAACGCCGTGGTCTCGCCTACTCAATCTATTCATTCCTGTCCTCCTACTCGGATTGCGGCCTGTTCTCGATCTATGCGGGGACGGGGCGTGAAGACGCGGGTGAACTGACTAAGGCACTGAGCGCAGAGATTCATCGGTTTGGCGCGACCCTCGAAGAGGCAGAGGTGAAGCGCGCGCGCAACCAGTTAAAGGCGGCAACCCTTATGGCACTCGAATCAACGGGGGTCCGTTGCGAGCAAATGGCGCAGCAGACCCTACTATTTAACCGGCAGATCTCGATAGATGAACAGATCGCGAAAATCCAGGCAGTGGACGTCGATGCGGTTATCGCCGTCGCTGATCGCATTTTTGTCAGCCGTCCGACGATCGCAGCGATGGGACCACTCGATCGGCTTGCCGATTACGATACGATCGCGACGTCATTGGAAAGCTGAGACCGTTGGGTGGCCTTATGCTTCGTTGTTCGGCGCGGCGTGATCAGTAGCGAACATGTTTAACCTCCTATCCAATAACGGGCCGACCGTCCGCCTTTTGGGATCGACGGTCATATTGCGCCCGCCAGCCCGGACTGACGAAAGACAGTGGATTGAAATTCGAGAAGAAAGCCGTGACTTCTTAGAATTTTGGGAACCAACCTGGCCTTCGGATGCAACGACGCCGGCTGCCTTTCGGCGACGTTTGAAGAAGTTTACCGCCGAATGGCATAACGGCGCGACCTACGCGTTCCTAATCTTCCGCCGCGATGACGAGGTGCTGCTTGGTGGCATCACCTTGTCGAATGTGCGCCGTGGCGTTGCACAATCGGCCAGCGCTGGTTACTGGATGGGTAAACGTTATGCACGCAAGGGGTATATGGCTGAGGCCATCCGACTCACACTCGACTTCTCGTTCGACACGCTGGGTTTGCACCGGGTTGAGGCGGCGTGCCTGCCTTCCAACACGCCGAGCCTCAACTTGTTGCTGAAGAGTGGCTTTATTCGGGAGGGGGTCGCGCGCCGTTATCTCCGCATAAACGGCACCTGGCAGGATCATGTATCCTTCGCCATATTACGCACCGATCAGCGTCCCAGGGTATCCGGCTAAATCTGACCAAAATATATTAGATTCGATTTCAGTAATCCAACCCTCACGTGAACAGGATCCATGACATTGAAATTAGCGTCCCTAATTATTGGCCCTAAAAAGGCGCTGCGCGCCTAATTCCACGTTACAGAACGCGATACGGCGGCTGTGCTGGATAGAATGGATGATACTTGCAAGTCCGGCAACTAAGGGCGGTTATCGGGCCGGCACTGCAATAGCGGGCATGCCTGCAACGATTGCTTTTGACGGGACGGAGACTTCAGCTAATTATCGTTATTTTAGGGAATTGAGCCATATTAGGCTTGGGTCATAAGGAATGTTAGACAAGCTCGCTATTTTAGCCCACCAACATTCGTTTTAGTCGCGTTGGCTTATGCGCCAAAAAGGACGGCAAAGGGGGGAGCCATGAGGGACAAGGCTGAGTAGCTGCTGACGGGCGCATCAATTTTCGTCCTGGCTGGGGTGGCGCGGTTCCACGCAATCGGCAGCAAAATCAAACATCCTTTCGATCTAACGGTTGAATAAGTCGAGGAAGCGGCGACCGGTTTCGGTTCAGTTGCTATTTAATCCGCAAAATCGCCGTGCGATTGGGTCATATAGAGCGGTGCCACTTCGGAACTTTCCCAACGCCCGTGGCTAATATTCTAACCCCTCATGCTCTGAAGTGGCTAGTATTTGCACCTACAGTTTTGTTGGCCGGGTCGAGGCTATGCTGCCGACGTGGAACCCCTTGATCGAGGTTAAGTCCTTGGGTCAGGCGTGACCGTGATCGCCTGATAATAGGGACACATCGACGCCAATCTTCGCAATTGCGCGTTTCCAGCGGCTGTCAATATCGGCATCGAACATAAGGCCGTCGTCCGCTGGAACATTCAACCAGGTGTTGTGCTGGACCTCGTTGTCCAACTGACCCGGGCCCCATCCTGCATAACCGAGCGCCAGAATTGCCCGGCTTGGTCCCCGGTCGACAGCGATGTCGTGCAAGGCCTCTATCGTGGCTGTTAGCCCGACCTTCTGGTCGACGGCGACCGTGCCGTCCTGTTCGTATTCCAAAGTGTGCAGAACGAATCCGCGGCCAGTTTCCACCGGGCCACCGTACTGAACGGCGATGTCGGCGGTTGGTTCATCTACATCGAGTTCGAGCTGCGACAGAAGGTCTCGGAACGTCAGGTTTTCTAGGGCTCGGTTGACGATCAGGCCCATTGCACCATCGGCGTTGTGCATACACATATAAATGACCGACTTCTTAAAGCGTGGGTCTTGTATGGCCGGCATAGCAACGAGGAGCTGGCCAGTCAAATAGCCGGAAGTGCTGTCCAATTGGTCCATCGCGATGCCTATATGTTTTGGCGCAAAGCCTGGATAGTAGCGCGAACATGTTGCCAAAGGAACCGGTTGAAACTATCTCGACCGGCGTATAATGGTTTTGGTTTAGTGGTTGCCGAGACGAACGGAGACGTGACCGCTATCTCTTTATGACTAAACTATATAACGCGTAATAGGCTGGCATATTGCGTGCTCAACACGAAGGCGGCTAAGGATAATACTTTTGTTTTATATTCAACGTCACCTTATAGGTTTTATGACCTTTCTGGTTGCCCTCGTGCCACAGGCTGCGCTAGCTACGGCGAGTGATTGGGAGGAGAACGAGCACGTCAAGGTACGGATTGTTTCGGCTGTCAATGGGGTCGGGGACCTAGAAAATATACCACTCGGTCTGCATTTTCAGCTTAAGCCGGGTTGGAAGATTTATTGGCGATCGCCGGGCGATGCGGGCTTCCCACCCGACCCGGTTTGGGATGGCTCGGAGAACCTGTTGGGCACCGAATTGTCCTGGCCCGCGCCAACACGATTCTCGATCCTTGGGTTGGAGACGTTGGGCTATAAAAACGAGGTGGTCCTGCCGTTCGTGGCCAAGATCAGGCAGACTGGTCAGAGGCTAAGGCTTAGTTCGAATATTCGATATCTGGCCTGTGAGGAAATATGCATTCCATATCAGGCGGAGGTCGTACTCGATGTACCCTCGGGCCCGGCTGATCCGGGGATGTATGCGCATCTCATCAGCAGTTTTTTAGCGCGCGTGCCCGGGACAGGCGACCGACATGGCTTGTCGATCATCAAGACGGTGTTGGTGAAGGGAGATCGGGATCCACAGCTCCAGATAGAAGCGCGAAGCCATCGGCCGTTTGTCAGTCCGGACGTATTCGTTGAAGGACCGGACGAAGTCATCTTTGGGAAACCGAGCGTCACCTTGTCGGGCGATGGGATGCGTGCCGTCTTGGCGGTCACGGGGATAGGCCTGAATCCCGATGAATTGGGTGGTATCAATCTGGTTCTGACCCTGGTCGACAAGGACCGCTCCATGGAGGTAGCGGTCCCCCTGCAGTTGGGCGATCCTATCGCGGCTCCTTTGAGCGGCGCGACGGACACGTCGCTTTGGCAAATTCTGCTCTACGCCATCCTAGGCGGCTTGATCCTCAACCTGATGCCCTGTGTCCTGCCTGTGTTGTCAATAAAACTACTGTCAGTTGTCAGTTATGGCGGTCGCGAGACTGCTACCGTGCGGATCGGGTTTCTGTCGACGGCAGCCGGTATCGTTACCTCGATGCTGGTGATCGCCCTAGTGCTATTGGCGGTAAAGGCGGCTGGGATGTCGGTCGGTTGGGGCATTCAATTCCAGCAGCCGCTGTTTCTCACTTTTATGGCGCTCGTCGTGGCTCTGTTTGCATACAACCTGTTCGACTTATTCGAAATCCACGTGCCGCAGCGCTTGTTCGATATGAGCCCGCGGGCGAAAGACCAACCGTCGACGAGCGGGCACTTTCTGACGGGCGCATTTGCAACGCTCCTGGCGACGCCTTGCTCTGCACCTTTTGTGGGCATCGCGGTAGGGTTCGCGTTAAGCCGAGATACTGTCGAGATCATCGCTGTTTTCTCCGCTCTTGGTACTGGTCTTGCCTTACCGTACCTCGCTGTTGCCGCCTTTCCCAGGCTCGCGACGGTACTGCCGCGTCCTGGAAAATGGATGGTTGTCCTGCGCTATATAATGGGTGTTGCCCTGGGGGCGACGGCGATCTGGTTGCTCACCGTAATCGCGGTTCAAATCGGCGTCGAGGGAGCCTACGCCCTGGCTGCAATGCTGGCGTTGGTGGGTGTTGTGCTGCTCATTCGTCGGCTGCCTCATTCGCTTATTGGACGGCATGCGGGCAAATTGGTTCTCGTCTTGTCTATCGCGGCGCTTGCCGTGCCGGTCGTCCATTCGCCATCACGCAACACGATCGCAGCCCTGGAGACTAGCCTCTGGAAGACCTTTAATCGAGCCGAAATTTCCCGCGTTGTCGCGTCAGGTAAGACGGTATTCGTCGACGTCACCGCTGACTGGTGCATCACCTGCCAGATCAACAAGAAGGTGGTATTGGATGCCGAGCCAGTCGCCAGCTGGCTGGGTAGCGACAATGTTGTTGCTATGCGCGCTGATTGGACCCGGCCGAACCAGGACATTGCGAATTATCTAGCGAATTTTGGTAGGTTTGGCATTCCCTTCAACACGGTCTATGGGTCCGACACGCCACAAGGGATCTTGCTGCCGGAACTCCTGACCAGCAATATCGTGATGCAAGCTGCCGCCAAGGCAGGTGGCAGAAATAGAATTGTGTCTCCTTAATTATTAGGCGCGTGCGTCACTGCCTGGCACAGCCTTCCGGGCGAGAGCGTCGGCGCGCTCGTTTTCCGGGTGGCCCGCATGGCCTTTGACCCAGAGCCATTCGACTTCGTGCGGTGCCATTGCGGCCTCCAGGCGTTGCCATAGATCAACATTCTTGACTGACTTCTTGGCGGCTGTTTTCCAACCGCGTTCCTTCCAGGCGTAGATCCATTTTGTGATCCCGTCACGTAGATAGGTGCTGTCGGTGTGTATGATGGCGCGGACCGGTCGTTTCATCGCTTCCAGCGCATGAATGGCGGCAAGCATTTCCATGCGATTGTTGGTCGTTTCCCTTTCGCCACCCAGCAATTCCTTCTCGACGCCCTGGTAGCGCAGTACCGCGCCCCAGCCACCTGGGCCCGGGTTTCCGCTGCAGGCGCCATCAGTATAAATTTCAACTGTTTTGCCCAAAGTCATCAACCGAGTCCGTAGGCGCCAGGGCCGTTAACTTTCTGGTGAAACTGCAGGATGCTGAGATACTCTAAAGGGTCCTTCGGTTTGACTAGAGCGCCCTCGGGGTGGTTCAGCCAATCGTAAAGGCGTGTGAGCAGAAAGCGGATGGCGCTGCCGCGTGCCAATAGGGGTAGCGCTTGCAGTTCGTTATCAGAAAAATCACGTACCTTGCGGTAGTTGGACAGCATTAACCGGGCCTTTGTCACATTGAAACTACCATCTCGCTCGAAGCACCAAGCGTTGATGCAGATACTCAAATCGTAGGCGAAGAAGTCGTTACAAGCGAAGTAGAAGTCGATCATTCCAGATAGTTTATTGCCAAGAAAGAAGACATTGTCCGGAAATAAATCCGCGTGACAGACCCCGGAGGGTAGGCTGGACGGCCAGTTAGCTTCTAGAAATTCAATTTCGGGGCCGACAATATCCGGTAAGCTTTCCGATATCTCATGCGCGCGGCTGGCACAGGATTCGTAAAGCGGGCGCCAATCCATTACGGATAGGTCGTTTTTGCGATGCATCTCGAAAACCGCACCGGCCATGTGGAGTTCGGCAAGTGCGGTGCCGAGGCCCGCGCAGTGATGCGGCAGGATTCGGCGCGGCCACATACCCTTCAGGAAGGTTATGATCGCGGCTGGCCGCCCGCATAGCGTCTGGAGTGCTGCGCCATCACGATTGCGTAGCGGGGTCGGGCAGTCGATACCTTGTTCCGCCAGATGTTCCATGAAAGCCAAGAAGTAGGGCAGGTCGCTTTCCCGGACCCGCTTCTCGTAGAGGGTGAGGATGTATGTGCCTGCAGTTGTTTGCAAAAGGTAGTTGGAATTCTCAACGCCTTCGGCAATCCCTTTGAACGAGACGACGTCACCAATATCGTAAGCGCTGACGAAGTCGATGAGTTCTTCATCACTGACCTCGGTATAGACTGCCATATTCGATACCCGGTGTTGTCGGATTGTGTCAGGGCCTCTATCGACGCCCTTGACCCTTTGTGGCGAGGCGCCCATAAATCCTAGTAAGTGATACAGTCCGCCTTTGCCCGTGCCTCATTCGGTATGCGGTGTTCCGAAGCGAAATTAGTACATTCAGGAAAAGGAAGAAAGCAGCCATGACGGAACCGGTTATTGCGCAGAAAGCCCCATACGAAGAAGCCGTTACTGAGGGTAAAAGCTACTGGTGGTGCGCCTGTGGGCAGAGCAAGTCACAACCCTATTGCGATGGCAGCCATAAGGGGACGGGAATTTCGCCGGTGGAGTACGCCGCGAAACGGACAAAAAACGTTTATTTTTGCGGCTGCAAATTTTCGGCTAATCAGCCGCTTTGCGATGGGGCGCATTCGGACCTCTGATTTTGTGTGCACTGTGAGGCGAATTTTCATACAGGCAGCCTGGTTGCTCGCCACAACTATAGTACTATCAGCGTGCTCGAAAGAGGCCGAGGAAAAAATTGCATGCCCGGATGTCGAAGTCCTGCGGGGTTTGGGAGAGCTTGTCCGCTTCCGGCCGGGTCCCGGCCGTGACGCTACGGATGTCTTGATTGAGGCATGGGTCGACAGGGTTGGTGGTGAATGTTTTCTCAACGGCAACGAGTTACAAGTTGATCTCAACGTTCGGATTGTGATGCGGCGTGGCCCAGCAACTAAGACGGACAGAGCTAAGGTCGGTTACTTCGTCGCGATCACTGATTTGAACCGCAATGTCCTCTCGCGGCAACCTTTCGAGACGAACGCGGCTTTCTCCAGCCGCAAGACTATCATATTTGAGGATGTGCTTGATCTTGTGATTCCTTTGCAGCCGGGTCTGCTGACCGACGGCTTTTCGATTTATGTCGGGCTTACACTGTCCGAGCAGGAATTAGCGTTCAACCGGGGCAAGCAGAAGTAATGATTTAGTCACCTAGTTGACATTCTCCTCGAGCACGGTAGCCTCTGTTCAAAGCACCGTTGAACCCTGTGGGAGAGGTGGGTGCCTGTTTGGCACTTGCGCCGAAGGAGCAACCGCCCCGGAATCTCTCAGGCAAAAGGACCGCAGGGCAAGGGCACTCTGGAGAGTGGGTTTCGGTTCGCCGACGCCTCACCGAAGGTGAAAGCTGGATTACAAGGTCCGGTCAACCTCTCAGGTTCGAAGACAGAGCGGGGTAGCGGCTTCATATCAATGAGGCGGCTGCCATCAATCTGCGCCTTTGGAGTGCCGACTATGAATGGAACGGACGGTGTACGGTTAAACCGAACAGCGCTGTACGATGTGCATGTCAGTTGCGGGGCGAAGATGGTGCCGTTTGCCGGCTACGAAATGCCGGTGCGGTTTTTCGATGGTGTTTTGAAAGAGCATTTGCACACACGCGCTGCAGCTGGGCTGTTCGACGTTTCCCATATGGGTCAGCTTTACTTGCATGGCGTCGGTGCCGCCGCGGCTCTTGAAATGCTTGTGCCGGGTGACATACAAGCACTGCCGACAGGGCGGACCCGCTATACCCAGTTAACGAGCGAGACCGGCGGTATCCTTGATGACTTGATGGTGACGAAAGGTGAGGACAGGCTATTTGTTGTCGTCAACGCGGCTTGCAAGGCAGCCGATATCGAACTTTTACGAGCCGGGTTGCCGTCCGATATCGCCATTGAGGTGCTCGAAGATCGGTCTTTGATTGCATTGCAGGGGCCGGCTGCGGCGGCTGTATTGTCGCGTTTTATCCCGGATCTGGTGACGATGCCTTTCATGTCTTCGACTGGGGCTGAATTCCAAGGTATCTCATGCATCGTTAATCGTTGCGGCTATACCGGAGAAGATGGTTTCGAAATTTCCGTTGTGGCAGATGGCGTCGAATCGTTGGCGGACGCACTACTCTCAGAGAAGGAAGTCGCACCGATCGGTCTGGGCGCACGGGATTCACTGCGGCTAGAGGCAGGTCTATGTCTATATGGTCACGATATTGGCGAAACGACCACGCCGATCGAAGCCGACCTGCAATGGTCGATTGGCAAGCGGCGCCGGGTGGAGGGCGGTTTCCCGGGGGATTCGGTGATTCTCAAGCAGATTGCCTCGGGAGCACCGCGGAAGCGGGTTGGTCTGAAGCCGGAGGGACGTGCCCCAGCGCGGGAAGGTACGAAAATTACGGATAGAGATGGCAATGTGATCGGGACGGTGACGAGCGGTGGTTTTGGCCCGACCGTGAAAGGGCCGGTCTCCATGGGATATGTGGCGCAAGAGTACGCGGAGGTGGGTGAAACTATCTTGTTGGAGGTGCGCAGCAAGGTGTTGCCAGCGGCGGTAACCAGGCTGCCCTTCACACCACAGAACTACTATAGACGCTAATAGGAGAGGCGGAATGAGCGAAATCAGGTTTACCGAAGATCACGAGTGGGTGCGGATCGAAGGCGAAGTCGCAACGGTGGGCATCACGGAGTATGCGCAGGAACAGTTGGGTGACATCGTGTTCGTTGAATTGCCAGAAGCAGGTGCCGGTATGGCCCAGGGCGACGAGGCGGCAGTGATTGAGTCCGTTAAGGCGGCGAGTGATGTTTTCGCTCCGATGTCAGGCGAGGTCGGTGATGTCAACAATGCCCTGGATGCCGAACCCGCTATCGTCAATCAGGATGCGCAGGGGGAGGGATGGCTCTTCACGATGTCCATTTCGGACATAGGAGAGTTGGATAACCTAATGGATTCGGACGCCTATAAGGCCTTTGTTGCTAAACTCTAGAGGCCAGCCAGACCGGGAGAAGCGGATGTTGGACGATCACAGTGTGCTGTCTCAACTCGAACAGAGCCAAGATTTTGTGACACGTCATATCGGGCCACGCGATAGCGATATCGACAAAATGTTGGAGACTGTCGGCGTGGAATCGTTGGACCGGCTTATCGAACAGGCTGTCCCTGCGGGACTGCGGTCCGACAAGCCGCTCGACCTGCCGTCGGGACGGCGGGAAGAAGATGTGCTCTGCGCGCTGCGGTCCATGGCGGACAAGAACACGGTTCATCGCTCGATGATCGGCATGGGGTATTATGATTGCGTCACGCCGGGCGTCATTCTGCGCAAGGTATTGGAGGATCCAGGCTGGTATACCGCCTACACGCCCTATCAGCCGGAAATTTCGCAAGGCCGCCTTGAGGCGTTGCTCAATTTTCAGACCATGGTCATGGATCTGACCGGTATGGAGATGGCCAATGCTTCGCTTTTGGATGAGGCGACGGCTGCGGCGGAGGCGATGACCCTTTGCCGTCGAGTAGGCAAAAAGAAGAGCGATACTTTTTTCGTCTCCGATGCGTGTCATCCGCAGACTATTGATGTCTTGAGGACGCGGGCCAAGCCGCTCGGCATTAATCTCGTAGTCGGGGATGAGCGGCGCGACCTAGAAGTCGCTGATCCTTACGGCCTGCTGCTGCAATATCCGGCAAGCGATGGGCGTATCGAAGATTACGCCGGCATCGTCAAGGCGGCGCAAAAGTCTGGTGCTCTGGTCACTGTGGCGACGGATTTGCTTGCCCTGACCCTGTTGACGCCGCCGGGCGAATGGGGCGCGGATGTAGTGGTTGGAAGTTCGCAACGGTTCGGCGTGCCGCTCGGTTGCGGTGGGCCTCATGCTGCCTTTATGGCTGCCCGCGAAGCGTATCGCCGCTCGGTACCCGGTCGCCTGGTCGGCGTATCCATGGATCAGGCGGGGCGTCCGGCGTTGCGGCTCGCCCTTCAGACGCGGGAGCAGCATATTCGCCGAGAGAAAGCGACGAGCAACATTTGCACTGCACAGGTCCTATTGGCGGTGATCTCCAGCCTCTACGCGGTGTATCATGGGCCTGAGCGGCTGACGACAATAGCCAAGCGCGTTAATTTTCTGACCGGATTGGCGGCGCAAGGTTTGCGCGGTATAGGCGTTGCGGTGGGAAATAGCAGCTGGTTCGACACCCTGCGCATCGCGGTCCCCGGTGGAGCGGATGACCTGATCGCCAAAGCGTGCGAGGCCGGCTACAACTTCCGCCGTATCGACGGCGATACGGTGGGACTGTCGTTCGACGAGACCTCAACGAGCGATGATCTGGCGTCTGTGCTGCACATTTTCGGCGGTGACGGGTCGTTTGGCGAGGAAGCCGCGGACGGGATCCCGGCAGGGTTACGGCGTACGACCTCGTTTCTTACACATCCTGTCTTCAACAGTTATCATTCGGAAACCGAGATGCTTCGCTATATCAAGCGACTGCAGGACAAGGATATCGCCCTTGACCGGTCGATGATCCCGCTCGGCTCCTGCACAATGAAGTTGAACGCGACGAGTGAGATGGAGGCGGTGACCTGGCCCGAATTCGGCCGCATCCATCCGTTTGCGCCACGCGACCAGATGGCGGGTTACGATGTGCTGATCGCTGATCTTGAACGCAAGCTCTGCCGCGCAACTGGTTTCGATGCGGTGTCTTTCCAACCCAACGCCGGATCACAGGGCGAGTATGCTGGGCTGCTTGTTATCCGAGCCTATCACGAGAGTTGCGGTGAAGGCGCTCGTGACATTTGTCTCATTCCTAGTTCGGCGCATGGTACTAACCCGGCCAGCGCAGTTATGGCAGGTATGAGGGTTGTTGTCGTTGATTGCGACGATCAGGGCAATATTGATATGGGAGACCTAAAAGCTAAGACTGCGGCGTATACGGATGCGCTGTCGGCATTGATGGTCACATACCCATCCACACATGGCGTATTCGAAAAAACTATCCGCGAAATTTGCGAACTCGTGCATGATAATGGTGGACAGGTTTACCTCGACGGCGCCAACCTGAACGCAATGCTTGGGGTCTGTTATCCTGCCGATTTCGGTGTTGATGTTAGCCATATGAACCTGCACAAGACTTTCTGTATCCCGCATGGTGGTGGCGGTCCCGGAATGGGGCCGATCGGTGTGCGTGCGCATTTGATACCGTTTCTGCCAACGCACCACACGCGAAACGCTGGGCAAGAGGGGGCGGTCGGCGCGGTATCTGCCGCGCCATGGGGTAGCCCCAGTATTCTGACGATTTCCTGGGCCTATATCGCCTTGATGGGTGGCACAGGCCTGCGCCGCGCTACGGAGTTGGCAATCCTCAACGCTAACTACATCGCCCGCCGGCTCGATCCGTATTTCCCAGTGCTATATACCGGGTCGAACGGACTGGTGGCGCATGAGTGCATCGTCGATTTGCGGCAGATGGAGTGTGGCATCACAATCGACGATGTCGCCAAGCGGCTGGTTGATTTTGGCATACATGCGCCGACCATGTCCTGGCCGGTGGTGGATACGCTGATGATCGAGCCGACTGAAAGCGAGTCGAAACAGGAACTCGACCGATTTTGCGACGCGATGATTGCGATTCATGGCGAGATACGTCGTGTCGCGTCTGGGGCATTCGACTACGAAGACAATCCACTGCGCAACGCACCGCACACATTGCTGGATGTGCTCGACGATGACTGGGCACATCCTTATTCCCGGGAGGAAGCAATTTTCCCGGTGCCTGGTTTGCGTGAGAATAAGTATTGGTCGCCAGTCAACCGCATCGACCAAGTTTATGGCGATCGTAACTTCGTCTGCGCCTGTCCGCCGCTCCACGCTTACAGTGACGCGGCCGACTAGGATTGTTGATCAGACATTCAGTTTGTCGTCCTTGGCGCCGGCAATGTCCCGCAAGAGGAAAAGACTGTTCGGAAGGTTTTTGCGTCAAAACATAATTTTGCGTGCTGTGGCTTAAAATTTCATGGAAATAATGATGTTTGTCGCGATGAGCATACCGATCGGGTTTTCGACGATGTTTGCTATCTCCTGATCACCCGCCTAATAGCCGCCACTGTTTCCGAAGAGCTGTCATTCTCTGGATATTTGAGCAGCACCGGCTCGTCAAAACTGAGCTCTTTTTACGTGATCGGCTCTCCCATAATGAAGGAGCCGCCTCGCGGTGGCTTCTTCGCTATTTCATGTACGCCCAGCGATCAATGCAAGCGATCAGGTAGTAACTTGATGGCGTCGTCGATCAAGGCATCTCCCGATTCGCCGGCAAGTTTGTCTTCGAGTAGGCTGACTGTCGCGGCCAACGCAACCGTAACGGCCTGGTCGCGAATTTCCTGCAGGGCTGCTGCTTCGGCCTGCTGAATTTTCTCACCGGCCGTTTGTTCCTGCCTCTTCAGCATGGCCTCGAGGGCGATTTTTGCGCTCTTGCGATGGGCCTCTGCTTCAGACTTGGCCTGTTCCATCATCAACTGGGCCTCCTGCCCCGCATCGCGCTGTTTAAGCTGGTATGAGGCCAAGGTCGATTGGGCCTCTTCCCGTAGGCGCTGCGCTTCCTCGACCTCTCTCCGGATTTGGGCGATTTTATCATCTAGCGCACCCGCTGTTGCTTTACGCAGCGGTTTGAAGACCGCAATGATGAATACGAGAAAGGCAATTGCTACCCAAAAGGTCGAGTCGAATGCCATCAGGCGCTCTCCCGCATCACAGCTGCAACGGCTGCGTTCGCTTCTTCCTGACTGATCTCGCTACTGCTCAGCCGGCTAGCAACTGCCAGCGTCAGGTCCCCGGCGATTTCGCCGATCTCACTGATTGCTTTCTCTTTTTCGTTGGCGATACGTTTTTCCGCTGCCGCCAACTGCTCGGAAAGCCTTGCTGACAAGTCATTACGTTGTTGCTCAGCATCTTCCGACATCTTACGGGCCGCTTCGCGCACCGAATCCTGTGCTTTAGCCGTTGCTTCTGCGATGGTTTTCTCGTAGTCAGCCAGAGCCGCTTCTGCTTCCATCTTCAGAGCTTCTGCCTTCTCCAGGTCGGATTCGATCCGCACCTGGCGCGATTCTCGGACTTCGGTCACGCGCGGCAGAGCGACCTTCCAGAGGATCAAGTAGAGCGCGATGAAGGTAAGCGCGAACCAGAACAGCTGGGTCGGAAATACTGTTATATCAAGTTGCGGCATACTAGCTCCCGCGTCCTGAGAGGTTGACAGTTATCCGAACAGGATAAGTAGGGCAATAACCAGCGCGAACAGTGCGATCGCTTCCACCAGCGCGAAGCCGAGCATCGTCATGGTGAAGACTTCGCCACGGGCCGCTGGGTTACGGCCGACTGCGATGATGAAGGATGAGAATACGTTGCCGATGCCGATACCGGAACCGATCATTCCGATAACTGCGAGACCGGCGCCGATAAGTTTTGCAGCTTCGATCAATTCCATAATTTTTTCCTCTTACTGTGACTTTTTTCGTGTGTTTCGCTGTTAAGCGCCGCATTAATGCAGGTGCAGCGCGTCGTTGATGTATAGGCAGGTCAGAATCGCGAAGACATAGGCCTGCAGAAAGGCGATCAGAATCTCAAGGCCGGTGAGGACGACGACGAAGGCAAAGGGCACGACGCCGAACACGCCAAGCAGTGCTACAA
>CAYYUG010000015.1:39442-49392 GCA_964474755.1 uncultured Rhodospirillaceae bacterium
AAGCTGAAAAACTGAATTCCATGCTTTGCAAATCCCAGAATTGTCACTCCGATAAAGATGACTATAGCTAGCGCAAAGGTCACGATAATGTGGCTCGTGAAAGTGAAACTGTAGGGTGTCATGCCCAGCAAATTGCCGAATAGAACGAACATGAAGAGGGTAAAGATGAATGGAAAGTATTTTCGGCCTTCGTTGCCCACTGTATCACGTAGCAAGTTCGCTATGAATTCGTAGGATAATTCGACGGCACACTGGAAGCGGTTGGGGACAAGCGACCGGTGGCGCATCCCGAGCATGACGAAACCGACGACCAAAATGAAGGTCACGACCATGTAAAGCGACGAGTTCGTAAACGAGATATCGACACCGCCCATATTCAACGGAATCAATGTCTTGATCTCGAACTGTTCTAAGGGGCTTGTTGCCACTGCGGTTCCTCGTTCAGTCCTTGTCTTTTGCGCCCTCGTCTCCGGGTTTCTTGTACCCAGCGGCCAGACCGTAACCACTTGCCACTCGCATCACATTTACAATCCCGGCCGCCGCACCTAATAAGAAGAAGACAATCAGGAACCAAGGCTTCGTTTCAAGCCAATAGTCGAGGAGGAGGCCAATTCCTACTCCAACACCCACTGCAGCGACCAAGTCCACCCCGATGCGCAAAGCGGCTCCCAGGCCGCCTTGTTCTCTCCTTCGTTTGCCCGGTTCTCCTATGGCGGCTCCGTTACGGCGATGTCGAGCGGCGCGCAGCCGTTCATCCAGATCTTCCAGCGGGATTGGTTTTTCACCCTCGGCCATGGCAGCGTGCCCCTCCGAATAGCTCGAACCAATGCTGAAAACCGGCGCACCATACTGTTGAGACCTCGCCAAGTCAAGCCGCGCCCACGTCTTCGAATGCGGTCAAAAATCGCAGAAACCCGGGGGTTTTGGGGGGCTGCGTCAGGCGGTCGCGCGAAGTTTCTGTGCACGCTGAAGATCAACAGAAACGAGCTGACTGACGCCGCGTTCGCCCATCGTCACGCCGAACAAACGATCCATGTTCGCCATAGTGATGCGGTGATGAGTAATGATAAGGAACCGCGTGTTCCCGGAACGGGCAATTTCACTGAGCAAGCTGCAAAATCGTTCAACATTGGCGTCGTCTAGCGGCGCGTCTACCTCGTCCAAGACGCATATTGGCGCTGGATTGGTCAAGAAGACGCCGAACAACAAGGCGATCGCGGTCAACGCCTGTTCACCGCCGGAAAGCAACGACATTACCTGCAATTTTTTACCTGGTGGGCTGGCCATAATTTCTAATCCAGCCTCAAGTGGATCATCGGCCTCGGTCAGGCTGAGATAGGCTCGCCCGCCGCCGAACAGTTTCACGAACAATTCCTGAAAATGGTTGTTTACGGTCTCGAATGCCATTAGCAATCGTTCCCGTCCTTCGCGGTTGAGTTGGCTGATACCTTGGCGAAGACGAGCTATGGCGCTGATCAAATCCTCGCGCTCGCTCTGCATAGACTCGATCTGCGTTTCTAGTTCCTGCGCTTCAATCTCGGCGCGTAGATTAACCGGACCCATATTATCGCGTTCGCGGACCTGTCGGCCCATTTTAGTTTCGACTGTCTCCGGGTCGGGCAGTACCTCGCCTACTGGAATACCGGCTTCTTGGAGAACGCCGCCGGGCATGCATTCCAGACGCTCTGCGATGCGTTCTCGTATCGTCGCGCAATCGCTACCCGCCTGTTCGACCAAAGCCTCGCAGCGGACGCGCTGTTCGCGGCTTTCGGCGAGCTGCCTTTCGGCGCTGCGCAACGCGTCGTCAGCCTCCTTTTGAGTTATCTCACCTTGCGCCAGCGCATCGGCGGCCCCATTCCTTTTTACTTCCGTCGTGGTGATGGCGCTGAGCAAGCCGTCGCGCTGTTTGGTGATCGCGGCCGGCCGTGCGGCCAATTTGGTCAGCATTGTTTGCCCTGCGTTGCGGCGTTCTTCTAGATCGGAAAGGCGGCTGGTTGTGCCATCCATCCGATTGCCCCAGGTTTCGATCTCTTCGGCAATGGTCCGGCACCGATTGACGCGATCTTGCGAATCGCGCTGCAGTCGGTCGTAGGCGCTGCGTTTTTCGGACTGGTCGGCGCGCAATTCGCCCAAAGCGGCGCGTAAGCTCTCGATAGCAGCTTGACTAACGTCCGCATTCTCCAACTCTTTGATTGCGCGCTGTGCTGCTTTCCACTGCAGTTCGGCTTCGTTAAGGTCGATTGTCGCCTGGTTCGCCGCGTCGGCTAGGGCGGCCAATCGCGACTTCGCCGCGGCGGCGTCGCCGGAAACCTCGCCATAGGCTGCGCGGGCGGTGTTCAGTTTCGAAAAGGCTTCGTCCTGCGTTTGGCGCGCGGTTCGCTCGGCGGTTTCAGCGGTTTCTCGCGCGCTGCGGGCCACCTCAAGGGCCAGCTGTTTCTCTTTGAAATCCGGATCCGTGGCTGCCAATTCCTCGCGTAAAGCGGTTAGGCGATTCCGCTGGCCCAGACGGGTCGCAGCCGGTGTTGGCGCGCCAGTGGAACTACGATAACCGTCCCAACGCCAAAGCGCACCATCCTTGCTGACGATGCGTTGACCGGGCTTCAACGCGGCATGTAGCTTTCCTCCCGTTTCTTCGTCTTCAACGACCCCGGTCTGTGACAGGCGTCGGTGCAGCGCTTGCGGCGCTCTGACAAACTGTGCCAACGGTGTGACCTGATCCGGTAACTCCTGCGGAACCGAAAGCGCCGGTAGTATGGCCCAAAAGGCAGGTGCTGCGGTGTCGACCGGAGCCTCTATATCTTCGCCCAAAGCTACGCCTAGTGCTGCCTCGTACCCCGGCTCGACAGCAACTGACTCGATCATTGGCGCGAAAAAATCACCCTCTGCCGGATCCACCAATTCCGACAGCGCCCGAATTTCTGCGCTGAGGCGCTCATGGTCGGTTTCTATCTGGCGCGCCTCGTCGCGCGCGCACGTTTCGCTCTCTTGTGCTGCTTTGAGTGTAGCCTCTGCTTTAGTGGCCTCTTCGCGGGCCTCGGTGACGGTCAGTTCTGCGGCGGTGATCGATGTCTCGATATCGGCCAGAGCAGAATCGTCTGTAATTTCCGCGGCGAGGCTGACCCTCTCGTCATCCATTTCATTGGCGCGAGACTTGAGCTTCTCAATTCGTTCCCAAAGCTGGTCTCGTTGCCGTTTAAGGGTTGTTCGCTTAGCTTCCGTTTCCGCTGTCGCAGCGAGAAGCACGTTCCGTTCGGTTTCTTTCGCGTCGACCTGCGTGGTGATCTCCGCCAACACCGCTCGCGCTGTTTCCTCGTGGTTGGATTTGTTCTCCAACGCCGCGCCGATCGCCTTCGCTTCGGCTTCGAGACGATCGATCGTCGTCTTCGCCTCCGCCGCGAGTGATTGTTCGCGTTCTATATCACCGGCAATCTGAGCGAGCCGTTTTTCTGCTTCTGCTTGTGCTTCGGCAATCCGCGCTTCCTCGCGTTCCAACTCGTTCCGGGCTATCTGCAAATGCTGCAGTTCCGCAGCGGCCTTAGCTTCATTCCGTCGTAAACCCGGGAGTGCTGCAGTAGCCTCTATCTGTTGCGTCGAGGCGGCTGCAGCAGTTTCTGTCCGGGTTGCGACGGACGCCTCCGCCTCCTGCAGCCGGTTGCGGACAGTTTCGAGGACCGCCAGAGTTTCCTGCCAGCGTAAGTGTAGCAAAATTGCCTCGTGGCGTCGGATGTTTTCAGACAACCGCCGATACCGTTTTGCCTGTCGTGCCTGCCGTTGCAATGCGTGATGTTGGCCTTCGAGCGCTTCAATTACATCGTCGAGCCGGCTAAGGTTGGTTTCCGCCGCGCGTAGGCGCAATTCTGCTTCGTGGCGTCGTGAATGTAGGCCGCGAATGCCGGCCGCCTCTTCGAGCAGTACCCGCCGTTCGGCCGGTTTTGCGCCGATTAGAGCGCCAATGCGGCCTTGGCTGACCATCGCTGTGGAATGAGCTCCGCTCGCCAAGTCGGCGAACAGCAGTTGGACGTCGCGCGCACGAACTTCCTTGCCATTTACGCGATATTGCGATCCCGCACCGCGCTCGATCTTGCGCGTGACTTCAATCTCTTCGCTGTCGTTGAAGGCGGCTGGCGCGCTTCTGTCCGCGTTTTCCAGCCGCAGGGTCACCTCGGCGATATTTCGCGAGGGTCGGGTCGTCGTGCCGCCGAAGATAACGTCTTCCATTTCTCCGCCACGCATGCTTTTCGGCGAAGTTTCGCCCATCACCCAGCGGAGGGCCTCGACGACGTTCGACTTGCCGCACCCGTTGGGTCCGACGACACCGGTCATGCCAGGCTCAATGAAAAGCTCGGCCGTGTCGACGAAGGATTTAAAGCCCGTAACCTGAAGCCGACTGAAATGCACTGATCCCTATTTTTCTAATTTCTTCAACAGATCGTCGAATACCTTATATGGCTGCATTCCGACAATGCGTTTTTCACCATTTATGATGAAAGTCGGAGTGGAATTAACTTGATAACGATTTCCGGCCTCTAGCCGGGTCTGTAGGACCCCATCTACGATGGACCGGTTATCCGCACAGGCTCGAAAGTCCGCTTCGCTGAGGCCGCCGAGCGTGCCGATTCGCGTTAGAGCCTTTAATGGATCTGCGTCCTGGGACCATTTTTCCTGGTTCTGGAATAGGACATCGAGAAACTGGAAATAACGGGAAGGTGCTGCGCAGCGCGCCAGTATCGAGGCTATCAAACCCAATTGGTCAAACGGGAAATCGCGATAGACCAGCTTTGCGCGGCCGGTATCCAGATAGTTTTTCTTCAGATCCGGCAGGGTTTCGGTGTGGAACTGTCGGCAATGCGAGCAGGTCAACGAGGCGTACTCGACGATCTCGATCGGCGCATTGGGGTCACCTAAAACCCGGTCCTTGAGCACTTGCTCCGTTGTGGGCGGTGCCGACCAAGCGCCGGCGGAGACAATCAGCAGCGCGGCGGCGGCCAATGTCGCGAGGGGTCTAGTCATAACGGTCTCCTAAGATCGGTATCGTCGATGGGCCGGGAGTATAGGTCCGAATGTGGCAGGATCAAGGTAACCCATTGTGGTGTAACAGTGCATAAAATCACGACTTTTTGCCTTTTGCGCTGCCGGTCAGAATTGCAGCTCCGAGGCGTTCCAGCGCCTTCTTGACCGTGTCATCTTCGACCTTGCTGAGAATGTCGGTTAACACTGCACGCTGCTTGGGATCTGGCGTTTGTGGGCTTCGTTTCAGTGGCGGGGATGTTTGACGCAGCGGCGCGTGCGTTAGTTTTAGTCGGGCGATCGCTCTATAGCCGAAATGACTATTTATCCGCTCGATAACGAGCGGTTCGAGATGCTGGAGTTCTGTGGCGACGGCACCCTGCACCCGAATATGCAGTGTGCCGTTGGACCGCTGGCCAGGTGAGAAGGCGAGTTTTTCTGGTTGTGATACGCAGGCCAGTTCCCGACCGACGATTCTATCCCATTCGGTGATTAAGGCGGCCTCGGCGAAACCGCGTTTGCCGATGGCCTTGGCAGCGATCTTCGGTAACGACGCCGCCACGGGTCGCACGCCGCCTCGGCGTTCTTTATTCTTAGATTTCGATTTTTGGCTACTCATGGCATTACGCATGTCTATTCGCTCTATCCGAATTCACTATAGTGATGCACCAATGGAATCACAGAGTGACATTGCCGCAGCGGCGGTTCTCGCATGGTATGACCGCAACCGGCGCGCCATGCCGTGGCGTGTGCTGCCCGGAGAGATCGCCGACCCGTATCGTGTCTGGCTCAGCGAGATCATGCTGCAGCAGACCAACGTGGCGACCGTCGGGCCTTATTTTCGGCTCTTCCTCGCCCGTTGGCCGGATGTCGCGTCATTGGCTGCTGCACCTCTGGACGATGTGCTGCATGCCTGGCAGGGGCTCGGTTACTACGCCAGGGCACGCAATCTGCACCGCTGCGCCGGCGTAGTCGCGCACGAGCTTGGCAGGCAGTTTCCAGATAACGAGGCGGGCTTGCGCGAACTGCCGGGCATCGGGCGCTACACGGCCGCCGCGATCGCGGCGATCGCGTTCGATAAACGCGCGACTGTCGTAGACGGTAATGTGGAGCGGGTCATTGCGCGCCGCTTCCGGGTCTTAAAGCCTCTGCCGGATAGCAAGGACGCGCTATACGAACTAGCCGATTCCCTGACTCCCGATACGCGATCCGGCGACTATGCTCAGGCCGTGATGGATTTGGGTGCGACGATCTGCACTCCGCGCAACCCAAAATGCCTGCTCTGCCCATGGTCGGACTCCTGCGACGGGCGCGACATCGCGGTGACGCTGCCGCGACGGGCGCCGAAGAAAGTTCGCCCTCTGCGGCGCGGAGTGGCCTTCTGGCTGCAGCGTGACGATGGGGCGGTGCTGCTGCGCCGACGGCCGGACAAAGGCTTGCTGGGAGGAATGATCGAGGTGCCATCGACGGAATGGCGGGAGGGTCCGCTTGTCGATCAAGCGAAGGCGGAGACATTAGCGCCGTTGGGTGGCTATGATTGGCGCATGTTGCCAGGATTTGTCACGCACGGATTTACCCATTTCCGTTTGGAGCTCGCCATTTTGATAGGTGCCGCGAAGGGCGAAGCGCCGACCTCGGCGCATTGGTGCCCGATAGATCGGTTAGGCGAGCAAGCCTTGCCGACGGTGATGAAGAAAGTTGTAGCACATGCAGTGAGCCTCAAGTTGGGCTAAGGTTTTGGGATTGGCCAGAAGGAATTTGAAAGATGACCGATATCGATGTGATAAGAACCGACTTCGGGGAAAATCTCTCGGTGAAGATACGCGAGATCGAGACGATCCCGCTACACCTACCTTTTGGATCGCCGTTTCAGATTTCTGCGGCGACACGCAACTTTCTCGAGGTACTGATCGTTCGTGTTCATACCGATCAAGGCGTCTACGGCATCGGCGAGACACAGGCCTGGCGCCGGCAGGGCAGCGCGGAGCTACTCCCTAATCTGATGCATTCGATCCACGACCAGTTCGCCCCGTTACTGATCGGCCGCTCTCCGTTCGATGTTAATGCGATCATGCACGACCTCAATGTCAATTTGTACAACTCTCTCTATGCCCAGGCGGCGATCGGGGACGCGCTTTATGACTTGGTGGGCAAGTTCCTCAACGTTCCGGTTCATGCGTTGCTCGGGGGCAAGTGTCGAGACCGGGTGCGGATTGGTGCTGTTTTGTCGATGAAGCCGACGATCGAAGAACTGCTCGACAGCGCGCAAGGCTTCTTCGATCGCGGTTTCCGCCATTTTGGGCTCAAGATCGGGAGCCACCCGGCATCTGACCTACGTAATGCAGAGGCCCTGCGCGAAAGCTTCGGTGGCGATATTGTGCTGCGGGTCGATGCCAATGCGAGTATGAACTTTGACGCGGCGCAGCGCTTACTGCGCAAGCTGGAGCCATTCGACATTGATGCCGCCGAACAACCGGTCGCGATCTGGGATATTGACGGTCTGGCTGAGCTGGCGCGGACGGTCGACATGCCGATCATGGCCGACGAGTCGGTTTCGACCGATCACAGCTTGCTAGAGGTCATCCGTAAGCGCGCCGCTACCGTGGTGCAGACCAAGACCGCTAAAAATGGCGGTATCCATTACATTCGCAATCTTTGGGCGCTGGCGCAGGCGGCGGGAATGCGCATCTATCCCGGCAACCATCCGAGCACGAGCGTCGCAACCTCATCTGTGGCGCAGATGTGCGCCGCCTTGCCGGGTCCGGTGATGGAAGGGGTGTTCGCGGTTGGGGTCAGTGGCGCTTTGGCCGATGATATCGTCGAGAACCCTATCCGCCCGATCGATGGCGAGATCCCGATACCGGGCGGTCCTGGCCTCGGCGTGACCCTTGACGAGGACAAGCTAGCGAAGTATCGGATCGAAGTGTAGATCGCTTTAATGCAGTTCGGCACGAAGTTGTTGGCGCAGGACGTCAATTGGCTTCGCTTTGCCTTCCACGTTGAGGCACCAGTATGTCCAACCGTTGCAACTGGGTGCGTCCTGTACTGCGGCGCCGACTTGGTGGATTGAGCCGCGATGGTCGGCGGAAATGACCGAGCCATCGGCGCGCACCTTGGCGGTGTGACGCCGGCAGGGGCTGAGTAGGATGTCGCCAGCGGATAGCAAGCCGCGCTCCACCAGCCAGCCGAATGGGATGCGCGGCAGCTTCCGTTTCGATGGGGTTTCCAACAGGCTGGTATCCGCCTCGGTCCGTACCTGGGCGATCCGCTTCTCGGCGACGGCAGCGTATTCCGGCTCTCGCTCGATGCCGATGAAGTTGCGGCCAAGCCGTTTTGCCACCGCGCCGGTCGTGCCGGTGCCGAAGAAAGGATCTAGGATGACATCGCCAGGATTGCTCGCTGCCAGGGTCACCCGGTGCAGCATTGCTTCGGGCTTCTGCGTCGGATGCGCCTTCTCGCCCTTTTTGTTCTTCAGTCGCTCCTGGCCCGTGCAGAGTGGCATGACCCAGTCACTGCGCATCTGCAGGTCTTCGTTCAGCGCCTTCATAGCTTCATAGTTGAATGTGTAGCGCGCCTCTTTCGATTTAGCACACCAGAGCAGCGTTTCATGCGCGTTGGTAAAACGCTTGCCGCGAAAGTTAGGCATTGGGTTTGTCTTAACCCAAACGATATCGTTCAGGATCCAGTAGGACAGGTCCTGCAGCGCCGCGCCGACGCGATAGATGTTGTGATAGCTCCCTATGACCCAGAGGGTCCCGTTTGGTTTCAGCACCCGGCGCGCGGCGGTAAGCCACGCATGGGTGAACCGATCATACGCTGCAAAGCTGTCGAACCTGTCCCACTGTTCCTCGACGCCGTCGACCCGTGAATTATTCGGACGGTGTAAATCGCCAGACAATTGTAAGTTATAGGGCGGATCGGCAAATATTACATCGATGGATTCCGCTGGAAGACTGTTGATTATCTCTGTGCAGTCGCCCAATAGAATTTGATTTACAGGTAGTGTCTGTAATTGTTTTAGTTTTCTCTTCATGCACAGATCATGAGTCAGGTGATTCTGCGCGTCAATACTTAAAAATATTAAGAAAAAGACCTACAATATATAGTGTAGTTATTTGAGGAAAGCCGCTATAGGTTTGAAACTCCGGCGGTGATGTTTGTTCACACCAAGACGCTCCAACCCTTCACGATGCGCTTTTGTGCCATATCCGGCGTTCCGCTCCCAGCCGTAGCCGGGATGTTTGAGCGCCAGTTTTGTCATGATCTGATCACGCGTCACCTTGGCGACGATCGAGGCCGCGGCGATGGACAGTGAGAGCGCATCGCCACCTACGATCGTTTGGACGTAGCAGGGCAATTCGGGTGGCTGGTTTCCGTCGACAAGAGCGTGACCTGGCGAGACTGGGAGGTTCAAAACCGCGCGTCGCATCGCTAGCATTGTCGCGGCCAGAATATTATGCGTGTCAATTTCCACGACGCTGGCCGTGCCGATGCCGATTTGCGCGCAGGACCCCAGCGCACAGAACAGATCGGCACGGATCTTCGCTGACAGCTTCTTCGAGTCATCGAGACGGCTCTCTAGAATTTGCGGCAGAGTTTTGGGGTCAAGAACGGCAGCGGCGGCTACAACCGGTCCGGCCCATGGACCGCGACCGGCCTCGTCGACACCGGCAACGATGCCACCAGCCTTTTTTTCCAATTCGAAGTCAGGCATCTATCTCTTTTTCTAATTTATCCGGTTCTGCCTCCGGTGATGTTAGGGGAGGTAGGACTTCCTGCTTTGGGACCTGTGCTACAGTCCGCGGCGTTCCTTTGGCGATGAGTCGCTTGAATAGCTCGTGCACTTTTTCAACACAGGCCATGGCAAACACAGCTAGCGCTCCTGAAGCGCGGCGGCTGAGACGCCATTCGCGAAAATAGACCAGCCGCAACAGTGCGCCGAG
>CAYYUG010000015.1:49492-61304 GCA_964474755.1 uncultured Rhodospirillaceae bacterium
ATCTCTTCCAACATGCGGATCGCGACGACTGTGCTACTCAGCGCTAGGACGAACCCGAACAGTATGGCGTGCGAGGCTGGCCAATCGAAGAACCGAGTAAAGGCTAATAATAAGACAACGCTGGCGACGATCTGCAAGAGTGCTGCGAATACAGCTATTCGCCAGCTGCGCCGGAAGCTGCGCAATGACAGCTCCATGCCGACGAAATAGAGCAACATCAGCACGCCAAGTTCAGCAAGTGTTGCAACCTGGCCGCGGTCGCTGATTAGCGCCAGTCCGGATGGTCCGAGCAGGATGCCAGCGAAGATATAGCCAACAATAGCGGGCTGTCTAAGCCGTCTGAGCAATGTGCCGCATAGCGTTGCAGCGCTTACGACCAAGGCAATGCCCGTTAGATCCAGACTGCTCTCCATGCACGTTAATCTACCAGATTCGCGGTTCAACTAAAGCAGGCTTAACTGGTCTCCTTTTGCCGGCGGAGGTTTGAACTTAGACGTGTCTAGGGCATGTGGGCGCCGGCATAGACCCAGCTTACGACAGGCTAAAAGGAAGCGTTTTTGCAGCATGTCCGCATAGATGCCAGTACCGGTTTGGCGCCGTCCCCAGCGCGAGTCGTAGTCGGCATCGTTGCGCGTGTCGCGCACCAATGTCATCACGTGCTGCGCTCTATCTGGATAGTGCGCTTGCAGCCATTCGACAAATAGGTCTCGGATTTCTAGTGGAAGCCGTAATAGCGTGTAATCGGCGTAACAGGCACCAGCCTCCTTGGCCGTGCAGAGGATTGACTCAAGCTCGCAATCGTTTAGTGCCGGGATCATTGGTGCAGCGAGGACGCAGGTTGGGATATTGGCTTCGCTCAGCGCCCGGAGGGCGGTCAGTCGTTTGGCGGGTGTCGGTGCCCGAGGTTCCAACTGACGCGCAAGCACCCGGTCAAGCGTCGTCAGTGAGATCGAGACAGTCGCCAGCCCTGCAGTCGCCATCGGTTCAATGAGATCGATATCTCGGATGACCAGCGGCGATTTCGTGATGATGGCGTAGGGGTGGCGGAAGTCTGCCAGTACTTGCAAAACGCGGCGGGTGATCAGTAGGTTCCGTTCTATGGGTTGATAGGGGTCGGTGTTGGCACCGAGTGCAATAAAAGCGGGCTTGTAGTTGGGTTTGCGAAGTTCTTCCACCAGCCGCTCCGGTGCATCCGGTTTTTGGAACAGGCGGGTTTCGAAATCGAGGCCTGGCGACAGGCCGTAATAGGCGTGTGTCGGCCGCGCGAAACAATAGATACATCCGTGCTCGCATCCACGGTAGGGGTTTATCGACCGGTCGAAGGTCACGTCTGGCGACTCGTTATAGGCAATCACCTTGCGTGCACTGTCTATACCGACTGTTGTCCGGAGTGGCGGCGGCGGCTCGCCATCGCCTTCCCAACCGTCATCGACATGGGTACGTACCTGCGCTTCAAACCGGCCTGTTCCGTTGCTCGCGGCGCCGCGTCCTTTGCGTGCCTGTATGGGCGTCAGAGTATCCATAACAATAAATTATAGAACAAAAAAAGAACATTCAAGGAAATTTGGCGTTGCCCGTATAGCATCCTTGGGCGATAAGGTTGGGAAATGGCTGATTTGAGCATCATTATGCCAACACTGAATGCTGGCGAGGGCTTGCGCCGGAGTTTGCCGCCACTCGCAGCGCTCAACGCGTTGAATCTGGTGCATGAGGTAATTTTTGCGGATGGCGGCTCGACCGACGAAACCTGCGACATTGCCGAAGCGGCCGGCGTGCGAGTGGTTGCAGCAGCGCGGGGACGCGGGCAGCAACTCGCCGAGGCGGCGTCGGTCGCAAAGGGTCGATGGTTGCTATTTCTGCATGCGGATACCCGTCTTGATCTGCGCTGGCACGAGTCGGTATGGAGTTTCATGCTTGAACCGGGGAACATCCGGCGTGCCGGCTTCTTCTGTTTCAAGTTGAATGACGGACGCAAGCGTGCCAAATTTTTGGAGCGGCTCGTCGCGCTGCGGGTTGAGTTATTTGGTCTTCCTTATGGCGATCAGGCGCTACTGATATCACGCGACTTTTATCGAGAGATCGGGGGCTTTAAGCCAGTGCCGCTGATGGAAGATGTAGACATTGTGCGGCGAATCGGACGCCGACGCCTGGTGCGGCTGCCACGCGATGCGATTACATCGGCCGAACGCTACCACCGAGACGGCTACCTGTGGCGGTCTGTCCGCAACCTTTTTTGTCTGTCGCTTTATTTTCTTGGTGTACCGCCCCGCTTTATCGTGAAGCTCTACGGATGAAGAATCACCTGGTAATATTCGCAAAGGCGCCACGGTTTGGGCGAGCGAAGCGGCGGCTTGCGACGGATATTGGCATGGTTGGTGCGGCTCGGTTTCAGCGGCTAGCGGTAGATGCAACTGTGCGCCGCCTTGCGGTAGACAGTCGATGGGACACTTTGCTGGCGACAACCGGTGGCCCGACGCGGTGGCCCTCTGGTGTAGCTCGGATGAGACAGCCGGTCGGTGATCTAGGACGACGGATGGACCAGACGATAAAGGCTTTCGGGCCGGGCCCAGTGGTCATCATCGGGTCCGACATCCCTGATATTACGCCAGAGCATATTGCTAAGGCCTTTGCGGCTCTTGGTAGTCATGACGCTGTCTTTGGGCCCGCGGACGATGGCGGCTATTGGCTGGTAGGAGTGCGCCGCAGGCCTGTGTACCCCGACCTGTTTCATACCGTTCGCTGGTCAACGCGTCACGCGCTCGCCGACACGATTGTTAATCTGGGAGCCCGCTTCAACTGCGCGCTGCTGGAGACACTTATAGATATTGACGATGCTGCGGCTCTAAACCGCTGGCTAGCGGGTCGGGATAATGGCCCGTAGCCGCACTAAAGCGTCGTCCGCAAGCTGCCGCGTCAGATCAGCGGCCCCGACTTCGCGCCCGAGCCGTGCGGCCTGGCCCGACCACAAAGAGGTGAAGTCGGTATTTCCGTTTGCCTCCGCGGCGGCCTTGAGCGGCGCCAACGCCGCACCTGCTGTCGGGAAGGCGGTTGGTGTGTCCGACATCGGGCCGACCTCGCGCATCACGCGGTTCATAATCCCGCGGGCCGGACGGCCTGAAAAAAGGTTTGTCAGTGCTGTGTGGTCGTCCTTCGCCTCTTTCAAGGCGGAACGATGAATATCCGTGACTAGAGATTCCGGTGTGAAAAGGTAGCTGGTTCCAATTTGAACCCCCGATGCACCGAGCGCAAAAGCAGCTGCGATTCCACGCCCATCGGCGATACCGCCTGCCGCGATCACCGGCACCGAAACGGCGTCAACGACCTGCGGGACTAGCGCCATGGTACCCGCCTGTGTCGCAACATTCTCAGTTAGGAACATGCCTCGATGTCCGCCGGCTTCGTAACCCTGTGCGATGATGGCATCGCAACCGTGGTCGCCGAGCCAACGTGCTTCTCGAGCTGTCGTTGCTGAGCTCAGGACTTTACAGCCAGCCGCTTTGACTCGTTCGAGTAGACTTTTCTCCGGAAGCCCGAAGTGGAAACTGATGACCTCAGGCTGCGTGTCCTCGACAATTTCGCACATAGCAGCATCGAAGGGTGTGCGGCTGACTACTGGAGCCGTAGTTTCGGGGTCGAGGCCTAGCTCTATATAATAGTTGGACAGTCGTTTTCGCCAAGCGTTGTCACGTGACGGGTCGGGGTCGGGCGGCGTATGGGTAAAAAAGTTGATGTTAATTGGATTAGCAGTTTGCTGCCGGATGACACCCAGTTCGGCGCGAATTTTGGCTGCGCCGAGCATTGCGCAGGGCAGCGACCCCAGACCGCCAGCGGTACTAGTCTCAATTACCATTGCGGACCCGTTGGCGCCCGCCATTGGTGCCTGGATTATGGGAATGTCGATTTTAAGAAGGTCGAGAAGTCGGCGGTCCGGCCACATGGTATACTCCATCGCGACGGTGGGGTTGTAATCGCAACAGAGAATGTTGTAGCCGGCGAGGCCGCAGAATAATAATCTGAATCGGTAGCTGGCTTCTCAAAATGTGACGCTTTAGCGGGTCAGGTCCTGTTTTTCGATGTCGGGTTTATCGGTCTGATTGAAGCGCCCGTCATAGATAGGGCGTCCACCGGTGTTCGGACCTGGATATTGTACAAATAAGATCCGGCAGCCTTTTTCTGTATGCATTTCGTATTCGAAATGAGGATCCTGCATATAGACCATGTCGCCTTCCGCGAGCGTCCGGTCGCCGAACCGGCACTCGCCTTCCAGAACGTACCAGACCTGCGCGAAATCGTGCAGATGCAGTGGAAAGCCAGATCCTGGGTTATAAGTTAACACGCCGGCGTTAGGGGCCGTCAGGTTCTCTTCCGTCGAATGGAAAATCATCTGGGTGGTGTTGGCGAACCGGCCAATCTTCGGTGGCATATGTTCCGGACGGCCAAATACCGGTTCGTTGTGGGTCTTGCGAGCGGATTCGAGGGTGGGTTTCTCGCTCATCTGCCATCGCCTCCATCGTTGCCGAACAAATGATAGCACTGGTCTGGGTAGTAAGTCCCGGACTGGTTCTCTTTGGCATGGGAAACCACTTATTGAAATCGGACCCGAATGCGGCAAATGAGCTCCGCCTCTCCATCTGCCGGAACGGTGACTTTTCACATCACGTAGGTGGTTGGCCATTTGCAGTGGGGTTGCAATTTATTGGGCGTGCACCAGTAACCTGGGTTGTTACCGACCACATCCACGGTGATAGCCTTATCCTTGGTGTTGCTTAAGGTGATGCGAGGTGCGCTTCCCATGACGTTCTTCGGTAGATCGTTGCAGCAGAGGGTACGCCTATTACAGCAAGTCAGTTGCGCCGGTCCGAAAATTAGGCGCAATGCTGTCCGTACACTTACGCAACGTTTTACTGATAGACGGTAAGGGAGCGTTAACTGGTCCTCCGACATTGTCTCCAGATCGGCTGCAAACGATTGCAAAGACGTTGAGTTCACTGCCGCGGTATCAAAGAAAACATACGCAAAATGGAATCTCACCCAAGATAAATATCTAATTCTACAATTCTCGGTGCCGGATTAGTCTGACAGCGGCGAAATCTCGAAGCGGTGATAAATTTTCTGCAGGCTCAAAGGAGCTATAAGGTTCGTCGCGCCTTCAAGGCTGCGGTCAACGTCCCATCGTCGAGATAGTCGAGTTCTCCGCCGACGGGGACCCCATGGGCCAGTCGGGTCACCGCGACGCCGGTCGGTTCTAGGCGCTCGGTCAAGTAATGCGCCGTCGTCTGTCCGTCGACCGTCAAATTGGTAGCGAGAATGATTTCTGTAACCTCTTGAGTAGTGAGCCGGCCGATCAGCGATGCGATGTTGAGCTCTTCTGGGCCAATCCCGTCGAGTGCCGAGAGGCGACCGCCCAGGACGTGATAGCGCCCGAGAAAGCTGCCTGTTCGCTCGATTGCCCAAAGGTCGGCGACCTCTTCCACTATGCAGAGCTGTGTACCGTTGCGTTTTGGATCTATGCAGATCGCGCAAGGGTCTTTGGTATCGATGCTGCCGCATGTCGTGCAGATTTGAATCGCTGCAGCCGTATCAGTGAGGGCTCGGGCCAGCGGTTCCATCATCGTGTCAGGTTTCTTGATCATCTGCAGGGCAGCACGGCGCGCCGAGCGCGGTCCCAGTCCCGGCAATCGCGCCAGCAATTGGATAAGACGTTCGATTTCTTGCATCGCCGAGCGTTCAGAACGGCATCTTGAATCCGGGTGGCAGTTCTACGCCGCCCATCATCTTCGAGGTTTCTTCTTGCATAAACGCGTCGACCTTGGCCCGGGCATCGTTTTGCGCGGCGACGATCAAATCTTCCAGGACTTCGGCTTCGTCCGGTATGATCAGCGAAGGATCAATCTTCACCTTGCGCATCTCTCCCTTACCGTTCAGGACTGCCGTGACCATTCCAGCGGCGGCACTACCGCTGATCTCCACATCCATGAGACGCTGCTGCATCTCAGCCATTTTGGTCTGCATCTCTTGTGCTTGCTTCATCAGCTGGCCGAGATTTTTCATCACGCGATACTCCCTATCAATTGTCCGTGCTATCGGACACCCGATCGATCACTTTGGTTACTTTAGCGCCGGGAAATGCTTCCTTAACCGCGTTGACGAGCGGGTGCTGTTCCGCCTCAGCAAAGCGCTGCTTTTCGCCCGCTTGGGCTATTTCTGCAAGCGATGGTTCGCCGACGGCATCGGATACGCTCACTATCCAACGATCTTGTGTCCAGTTCGACAACAGACGCCCTACACGGTTGGCTAGATCGCGCGGCGCATGCTCGCCGGGTCGGAACTCTATGCGACCGGGCGCGAAGTGAACTAGATGGACGTCTTTATAGAGGTGGGTCATCAGAATGCCCTCGCGCTTTTCCTCGAACATGGCGACGACGTCCCTGAAGGAACCAATCTTTCCTAAAGGTTGGGCAACAGCCTCAACGATTGGTGCCGCTTGCATATGCGGCTCAGCCGACGGTCGATTTTGTCCGACGGCAGCATTCGCGTCGGTATTTTGTGTCGGGGGCGTTGCCATGTGGGGGGACTCTGAGGGCGGTGGTGCCGACGCTGACGGCCTTGTCTCCGTTTTGTTTGCCTGCAATTGTCGGACTAGATCAGCCGGTGTTGGCAGATCCGCAGCGTAGGCAAGTCGGACCAATACCATCTCGCCGGCAGCCAGAGGAACGGGTGCTATCTGGGCCTCGCCAAGACCCTTGAGAAGCATCTGCCAGCAGCGCGTCAACACCGGCATTGTGAGGTCCTGGGCTATTTTGGCGCCGCGTACGCGTTCCTCTTCTGGGACACCCGGCTCCTTGATCAGGTCCGGAGCGACCTTGACCCGCGTCAGCCAGTGGGTCAGTTCCAACAAATCCTTTAGTACAACGATCGGGTCGACACCATCTCGATACATCGCACGGTACTGTTCGAGTGCCGCGGCGATTTTGCCGGAAAGGGTGGCGTGAAATAAATCGAACACCGCTCCCCGATTAGCAAGGCCAAGCATGTCGCGCACCTGTTGCGCGGATACCGAACCGCCGGATAACGCGATCGTCTGGTCGAGCAATGACAGCCCGTCCCGGACTGATCCGTCCGCGGCTCGCGCGATGATTTCGACTGCTTCAACCTCGATTTCGACGGCTTCTTTGGCTGCGATCGACAGAAAATGGTCAGTCAGTTGATCTTGGTCGATACGGCGCAGATCAAAGCGCTGACAACGCGAGAGAACCGTGACGGGTACCTTCCGAATTTCCGTCGTTGCGAAGACGAAGATCACATGGTCTGGCGGTTCCTCCAGCGTCTTCAGCAGACCATTAAAGGCCTGCCGCGAAAGCATGTGGACTTCATCGATGATATAGACCTTGTACCTCGCCGAAACGGGCTTATAACGCACCCCTTCAATTAGTTCGCGTATATCGTCGATACCTGTGCGGCTGGCCGCATCCATTTCAATCACGTCTACATGACGGTCCTCGGCGATCGACGTACAATGTTCGCAAACCCCACAGGGGTCGACTGTTGGCCCGCTGCTGCCGTCTGCGCCGATGCAGTTGAGGGCGCGGGCGATAATCCGCGCCGTTGTCGTCTTGCCAATGCCGCGCACGCCGGTTAACACGAAGGCGTGTGCTACCCGGCCGGCAGCGATGGCATTCGACAGGGTTCGGACCAGGGCTTCTTGTCCGATCAGTTCGTCGAAACCACGCGGCCGGTACTTGCGCGCAAGGACGCGGTATCCGGTAGCATTGGAATTGTCGCTCATATTCGTTTGGAAACGCTCGCGGTCACATTCAGACTCAAGGCCGTACGATAAAGTGGAAGACTGGACTCGCGACCCGCGACGAACTCGTTACGGCTGCTTCCTTCCGGACCTGACCGGGTTGGCGAGGGTCTCGTCCGCACGCCAGCCTTCCAACTGGAGTATATCAGGACTCAGCCGGGTGACGGCAAGAGGGGATTCGGCGTCTGATTGCACGATTTCTCCTTGCGTGGCAGTCTCGCGACCATGAAAGCACCTAATTTTTATGCCTCGGGCGGCATAGATCGGGCCGCCTATCTCCGCGCTGACGAGGAATGGGCCCGGCAACAAATCGAAGACCGGGACGCTCGGATCGTCCCGATATGGCGTACACAGAACTTGGTTCAGCCTGGTGATCCACCGACCGGTGTTACCGTGGAAGCCAACCGTGGGATGCTGATAGGTGCAGGTTCAGTGGTTTTCCTCGGTCTAGTCGAGGGAGTTGCCCATTTCGCCGCTGATTTCTCTACTCTTGAAGAACCCCCGCTGACTGAGTACGGACAGTTTCGTGATATGCGCGGAATTGGCCAACTGTTACCGCATAGGGAAGGTGCTCTGCTGGTCTACGCGCGCGCAACCATCCAATGGCATACAAGGCACCAGTTCTGTGGCGTCTGCGGCAGTCCTTCCGTTAGCCGGGAAGCCGGGCATATGCGTAAATGCGCCAATGGGGACTGCGGCGCCGAACATTTTCCTCGCCTTGACCCGGCCGTGATCATGTTGATCCATGATGGCGGCGAACGCTTGATCCTAGGCCGCCAGCGCAACTGGCCGCCGGGTCAGCACTCGGTGCTGGCCGGATTTGTCGAGCAGGGCGAAAGCCTGGAGGATGCGGTTGCGCGGGAAATCTCCGAGGAAGTTGGGGTCGACATCACCGATATCGACTATCATTCCTCACAGCCTTGGCCGTTTCCGTCCTCCATCATGTTGGGCTTCAATGCGCGGGCCACGCAGACGGATCTCAAGGTTGACCTGAATGAACTGGAGGGGGCGGCTTGGTTCTCCCGCGACTATCTACTAGCCTCGCCGGAGAACGATGCCTTTCGACTACCACGCAAGGATTCAATCTCGCGCCGCCTTATCGAAGATTGGCTGGGTCGCTGATCGTTATCTGACCAGCAGGACGACCATTATAGCGGGAATGAAGACCACTGCCAGCGTGGTCCAAAGCAGCCAGTCCTTCGCGCCTCCGCCACGCCAACGTAGAAATGCAGCCGCCAAGGTCAGGATCGGCCAACCGGCGAATACGAATTGTCCAACCGATCGGGTGAAGTCCGGCAGATCGTAACGCGTGGTCACCAGAGTGGCGCCGACGACGAAACAGACGATACCAGCGACAAAATACATCAGCCCCTGCTGCAGCAGGCGGTCCTTACGTTCTAATTCTTTCGTACTAATTTTCGATGCCGGCGCGGCTCGCCGGATAAACGCCAAGAACCTTGACCGCTCGGCTGAAAAAGCCGAGCTCTTCCAGCGCCAGACGCACGTTAGTCTGGCTTGGGTGACCTTCGATATCGGCGTAGAATTGTGTCGCCGAGAACTCGCCGTTGACCATATAGGATTCGAGCTTGGTCATATTGACACCGTTCGTAGCGAAACCACCCATCGCTTTGTATAAAGATGCCGGGACGTTGCGAACCTGGAAGACAAACGAGGTCATGATTGGGCCGTTGCTCGGGTCCGGATCCTTGGGCTCCCGGGCCATGATAATGAACCGTGTCGTATTGTGCGTATGATCTTCCATGTTGCGGCGCAGGATATCGAGACCGTAGATGTCGGCCGCTAGGTCAGAGGCAATTGCGGCATGCGTTGGATCCGGCACCGCGGCAAGATCCTTTGCCGCTCCCGCAGTATCGGCGTGCACTTGCGGCTCTAAATTCAGCGATCGAATAGTCTCTCGGCACTGCGACAACGCCTGATGGTGGCTGCTAACTATTTTGAGTTCATCGAGCTTTCCGCCCCTAATACCTAGCAAATGGTGGTGCACCGGCTGGAAATGCTCGGCGATGATATGCAGTTCGGATTTCGGAAGCAGATGGTGGATATCTGCGACCCGACCCGCGGCAGAGTTTTCAATGGGAATCATTGCCAGCCGGGCATCGCATTCGCGCACGGCGGTGAATACATCCTCAAAGGACGGGCAGGGTAACGGTTCCATGTCCCGATACACAGCACGGCACGCCATATCGGAATTTGCACCAGGCTGACCCTGATAGGCGATTAAATTTTCGCTGTTGGAGGCCATTTTTCCTTGATATCCAAATTGTTAGGGCGCTAGCATCTGCCGCGCCCGGGTCAAATCGTCGGGAGTATCGACACCGAGTGGAACTGTGTCAACGCGCGCCACATCAATGCGCATACCTGCCTCCAGGGCGCGCAATTGCTCCAATTTCTCCCGCTGTTCTAGTAATCCTGGGGGAAGCGCGACGAATTGCTGCAGCGCGGCTCGTCGATAGGCGTAGAGGCCGATATGGTGGTAGAGTGGCCCGTCGCCGGTTGGTGCGGTCGCCCGAGTAAAATAGAGGGCGCGGCCGACCGAATCAGGTGGTTTGATAGCGAAAACAGCCTTTACGACATTCGGATTGTTGCGTTCTTCGGGGACTTTGATTTCCGCCGCGATGGTAGCAATGTCAACCAAAGGCTCAGCGAGCACATCAAAGGCAATCCGGATGGCATTCGGGTCGATCGTTGGCAGGTCGCCTTGCACATTGACGATGGCATCGTGCGTGCTGTCAGGATCGAACAGGGTCAGTGCCTCGAAAATACGGTCGGAGCCGGAAGGGTGCGCGGGGTTAGTCAGGACAGCTTGGCCGCCGGCATTCTGCACAGTGGCAATTATTTCTTGGTCGCTCGCAGCGATTACGACGGGGCCAATATCGGCCTCACGCGCCCGCTCCATGACGTGAACGATCATCGGTTTGCCGTGGATATCGGCCATGACCTTATTGGGTAGCCGCGTGGATTCGAGGCGCGCAGGAATGAGGATGATGGGATTGCGTGGAAGCGACATTCAAGACACTTATCGTAATTGGTTGTTAGCCTGATCGATTTGAGCGTGACACCGGGTGATATTTGCATTTCATGATGACTGTGATTATACCGCTTGCGTGAGCCGATGTGCGGGTTTTTCGTGCAATGGCCGCGGGACATGTGGCGCTGACGCCGGCGTTTTCAAATCGGGGGGATGGGTATGAGTGGTGACCCGTTATTAGTGAACAAGATTGTGGGTTCGATCATCTTCGCGGGTTTGGTTGCGATGACGGCCGGCTTTATCGCTAATCTGGCCTATAATCCCCAGATGCCAAATAAATTTGCCTACAAGATCGGCAGCAACGCGCCAGTTCAGTCGGCCAGCCTAACCGCGGCACCCGCAGGACCAGAAGATATCACCGATATGCTCGCTTTGGCTGATGCAGTAGCCGGTAAGAAATTGTTCAAGAAGTGCGGAGCGTGCCACACCTACGCAAAAGGTGGCCCGAACAAGCAGGGTCCGAACCTATGGAACGTTGTCGGCGGTGACCGTGGTGCCGCAGCAGGCTTTAAATATTCTCGCGATATGAAGTCGATGGGTGGGAAGTGGAAGATCGAGGATCTGAACACCTTCCTCTATAAGCCGAAGATGTTGGTGAAGAAAACTAAGATGAACTTCGCTGGCTTCAAGAAGGCCAAGGATCGCGCGAATATTATCGTATTCCTTCAAAGTAAGGCCGATGCGCCGATCCCGATGACCAAATAGGGCGCTCCTCGGGCGGTGATGGGAGCCGACGATGCTTGCATCCATTCCGACCGAATACATAGAGATCGCGGAAAGACTGGCGAATGTAGCCCGTCCGATCGCGAAGAGATATTTCCGTGCGAAAATTCCGATCGAAATGAAGGCTGACGATAGTCCTGTCACTAAGGCAGATCGGGATATAGAAGCCGCGCTGCGGGAAGTTCTTGCAAAATACTGTCCCGACCATGACATCCTCGGTGAGGAGATGGGCGGTG
>CAYYUG010000016.1:0-7350 GCA_964474755.1 uncultured Rhodospirillaceae bacterium
CAGCCGCAGCTAAGATAGCGCCCAGAATATCGCTAGGGTGCCCGCCACTTTGGACGCGGTAGGTATCACTGAGATCGAGCAAACGCAGCATCGTACTGTTGGCGAACGCTGCCATCTCCGGCGCCACACCACCTGGACCTCCCAGGATCGTCGCGTCGGTATCCATCGAGTAACGCTGTGCCAGGCGGCGTGCAGACACCGATACAGGATGATCATAGGCACCAGCGACGCAGCCCAAGGTGTCAAGAATGCGCTGCTTGGCCGCTATCACCGTCTCGATCGGGAGATCCTCGTAGCGGACGCTCATCGTATAATCGACAAGCCTTTCAGTCGTAGCATCCATATCTGCACTCCTTGCGGAAAATCGATTCAGCCTACGCTATCGTATACTTCGCGCCATTGGCGGATCGCGTCGATATGATCGTCGACTTTCTGAAGATCGGCCCCCATCGTGACTATGGAAATATGACTGCCGCCCGCTTCGCGCCAGGTCGCGATGTCCTCCGGCCATCGGTTCTGCCCTCGATTGAAGGATTGAATCGACTCAAAACCAAAGCTGCTCCGATCACGGCCCAACTCGTCGAGCTGTCCCTCAATCCGGGTCTTGATCTTTAATGCGTAATCCTGACTGCGGCCGGAAAAAAGAAACCCGTCGGCCATCCGCGCTGCGCGGTCATATGCGACCTCGCTCGAGCCGCCGAGCCAGATCGGGATCTGCCGTTTAGGCAGAGGCAAAATGCCTGCCCGATCAATCCGATGAAAATCATCTTCGTGATCGATCTGTTGTTCCGCCCAGAGTTTGCGCATCAATTCGATCTGGGCCTCCTGACGACGGCCGCGTTTCTTAAATGTATCCGGCAATTCCAGGGCGTCGAATTCAACCCAGTTCCAGCCGACCCCAACGCCAAGCCTCAGCCGTCCTCCCGAAAACAGGTCCACATCGGCCGCCTGCTTAGCGACCAGCGCCGTTTGCCGCTGCGGCAGAACGAGCACCCCGGTGACCAGTTCGATACGCTCAGTCACACCGGCCAAATAAGCATAAGTGATCAAGGGCTCGTGAAACGGGTCGGTGTTCTTGTAGGGACCACGCAACTTTGGGTCACGTCCTGCGTGATCGGCGCCCAATACGTGATCGTAAATGACAAGGTGGTCGTAGCCCATCTCTTCGGCCGCCTGCGCGAAGGCCTTGACGGCTCCGATATCACCACCCAGTTCGGTTTGCGGATAAATCGCCCCAACTTTCATTAATTCTTCCCCTCTTCCATTTGGTCGCTCCAAAATTTTACCTAGCACTGCTCTTAAGCACAGAGGCCGATTTACAGGCATTACCGTTAAACGGAATTGTATGTCCGCCTTAGCAATACGATCCGGTACACAATCGCGCCATTTAGGTTAGTTTTTCCATCGGCGCATCTTCAGAATTGGCATCAGCCAGATCAGCGACCGCCAATTTGTCATACACGAAAGTGGCACTGATGAAGTCGGCCTGTTCCAGGCTGACTTGCCGCCTATTCGCAGCATCGAACTCCGCCCCGCTTTACTAAGTCGAAAACCGAACTGGTATGCTGCGCGGGCCTCGCACCTGCCCCCCGACCCAGGTAACCGCCTCGGGGTCGGACAACTCGAATTCCGGGATGCGCTCGAACCATATGCGCAGCGCCACATCCATCTCCATGCGCGCGAGGTTGGACCCGGCACAACGATGGATGCCGACGCCAAAGGCAACGTGCCTGTTCTGCTCGCGATCCAGGATGACTTCGTCGGCACGCTCAAAAACATCTGGATCGTGGTTGGCAGCCGGGAAATTGAGTAACAATTTGTCGCCCGGGCACATGGAAGCGTCACCGAACTCCACCGGTTCCAGCACCTTGCGCGCCATCATCACAGGTCCATAGTACCGCAGCATCTCCTCGATCGCGGTCGGGAAAAGCTCAGTATCCGACGCAAGCCGGCGACGGTCACCCGCATGGCCCGCAAAATGCCAAAGCGCGGCGCCAATCGAACTCCAGGTCGTGTCGATGCCGGCAACCAGGAGTAGATTGCATATGCCAACGACGGTGTACTCATTGACAGGTTCACCCTCAACCTCGGAGGCCAACAATGTGGAGATGACGTCGTCACCTGGCTCTTTCTTGCGCTGCGCAACGAGTTCTGTGAAAAACTCTCTAATGATGCGTCGGTATTTGCTGCGCAGTTCCGGCTGCGTCTGACCAAACTCCAAAACACCCTGTGTCCATTCCGTAAAATCATCGCCCCGTGCCGGATCGATACCAAGTATGGTGGCGATCACGCGCGGTGGAATTTGTTGCGCATAATCCGCCGCAGCATCGCACTCGCCCTTATCGATGATGCGATCAATCAGCTGATGGCAAAGATCTTCGGTGAATTTACGATAGCTTTCCGTCGCCTTAGGGGTAAAAAAGGGCAGGATAAGCTGTTTGTAGGGCTTATGCAGCGGCGGATCAGAGGTAATAGGCGGGTTCTCGGAACCGTATTCCTTAGCTTCGGCGATCAGTTCCTCACGCAGTTCCGGCGATGGCGGGATAACGGTGACCGACCGCGAGGACAGTTCCGGCACCATGCGGACCATCTTTTGGACATCTTCGTACTTGGTCGCCATCCAGGAACCGCCCCAACGGGTGGTGTGCGCTACCGGACACCGCTCGCGTAAATCCTTCCACACCGATTTCGGGTCTTCCACGTAATCGGGATCGAAAAGATCGTAATCAGTCGACCAATCCTCGACTGGCTTGCCTTCCCGGCTCATGAAACCGCTCCTTATTCCTCCACGAACTCGATAGCGAATTCCGGACAATTAGCGACCGCCAACCGCGCCTTTCCCTCGTTGTCCGGGGCAACAATACCGTTATTTACCGCACTGGCATAACCGTAATCGTCCAGTTCAAACAGGCCGGGAGCCACCGTCATACAACGATTGTGTCCCTGACATTTATCCACATCGACACAAATCTTCATCACGCAATACCTCGCTCATGCTGCCGCCCGGAACCCTGTGGTAAACTCAGTCCAGGGTTTCATCGCTGCCTCCGCCGGGATCAGGTCAGACCCTCCTCCCCGAGCACGCAGCACCACCTCGAGGTTGCGCACTAAAGCTGGAAATTCGGCATTCGTCGCGCTGACTGCAACCTCGGCCATCAGATTATCGGGGACCAGCGCGACCATGGCTTCGAAATCGCCTTGTCGCATCAATTGGCTCAGTTCTTTCCCCAACTCATTGTAGCCATGATATTCTAGGAGTGCTCGATAGTTCGGCGTCGACGCGTAGAAGGCAACCTGCTGCCGCACCGCCGCTTCATTCTTCTGGCGCTCCGCTTCATTGTGACCGATTACTGCAAACACTGGTGCGAACAGGTCCAGGTCCGCGACCGATTTACCGCGGCTTTTCGCGCCTGCATCGATAGCGGGGCACACTACGTCGCGCAGGTAACCCGGTGAATGCATCGGGTGAACATGAAAACCATCAGCAGCTTCACCTGCTGCACGGCACATGCGTTCGTTTACCCCGGCCAGGTAGATAGGAATATCTGGGTGCTCGATAGGACCCGGCGTAAAGAAAGGGTTCATTAGGGTGAATTGATAAAATGGCCCTTTGTGATCAGGTTTTGCTCCGGTCTGAAACGTATTCCAAATCGACCGCAGGCAATGGATATAATCGGTCACCCTAGCCGCTGGGTGATCGAACGACATCGAAAATCGGCGTTCTACATGAGCGCGGACCTGAGTGCCGAGACCTAGATGAAACCTTCCGCTGCTCGCCTTTTGTAAGTCCCATGCGGTCTGCGCCATCGCGAAAGGGCTACGTCCGAAAGCAACGGATATATTAGTGCCCAGTTCGAGTGTTTCTGTCGCCTGCGCGGCCGATAAAAGTGGCAGGAACGGGTCATGCGCCGCCTCAAAGGTCCATACCGCATCGAAGCCGGCTGTCTCAAGCCTTCTAGCGTGCGCCGGCACGTCGTTTAAATTGATATCACCAAGTTCCGCATCAAGCTTCATTGGTAAGCCTTTCAGCAACCTTTCTGGATACACATTTTGCGCAGGCGGACCCAATGATTTCAAATTAGAATAATTGCAAATTCAATGGTGCCGGCAATTACTTCACTTTTCATTTAATCGCTTGTCCGGTAAACGGGTGCTCCCAGTTAATGGAAACTGCCCAATGCCCCATCACAATGACAGCATCGAAGTACCCTACGGTTGGGTCATTGTATTTGTCTCGTTGGCGCTAAACAGCATCGCGCTGGGCGCGCCAAATATCCTTTTCGTCAACCTCAAACCTATCGTTGCAGACCTGGATACGCTTCGTGGGGCACTGTCACTTTCCTATTCTTTGTTGATGATTGGTACAGGCGTCGGTGGCGTGTTTATGGGGCTTTGGATGGACCGCCATGGCATCATCTACCCAGTGCTACTGGGCAGCATCATGATCGGCATAGGTTCCATAATTGCCAGCGATGCAGAGGGTAAATGGACGCTCTGCCTAGCCAATGGAATTTTAATTGGCCTGTTCGGCAAAGCCGCAATGATTGCGCCGCTTGTAGCCAACGCCACACGCTGGTTCGATAAAAGGCGCGGCCTCGCGGTCGCTGTCATAGCCTCTAGCCAGGGTGTCGCAGGGATCTTATGGCCACCACTTCTGCGTTATGTTTCCGACATCACGGACTGGCGAGATACCTATTATTTTTATGGGCTATTCGTCTTAGTTACAATGGTGCCGTTAGCGTTTCTGCTGCGCAGCAAATCAAAACCAACGGGTTCTTTTGAAGTTGGCGACAGTTCAAGCCCCGAGTTCATACTAGGAATTCGTCCAAACATTTTACACGGCACCCTGTGCGTGGCGACGCTTAGCTGCTGCGCGGCAATGGCAATGCCGATCGTTCACCTGGTCAGCCACGCAACAGACATTGGCTTTGAACGAGCCAATGCAGCGGAGTTACTTTCTGTCCTGTTCGGCGCTGCTTTCATTAGCCGCATATTATTCGGCCTTCTGGCAGACCATATTGGCGGCACAAAGACACTATTGCTGGGATCAACTTGCCAGGCTGTTATGCTTTCTGCCTTTGCCTTTGTTGAGAGCCATAACGGCCTATATATATGCGCGCTGTTATTTGGTCTCGGCTTTGCAGGTATCATGCCCTGCTACTCACTCATTATTCGGGCGTTATTTCCGGAAACTCAACTTGGTTGGCGCATTGGATCTCAATATTTATTCGCCTCTATAGGCATGGCAATCGGCGGCTGGCTTGGTGGTGTAATCTTTGATGTAACGGGTGGTTACAGCCACGCATTTTTATCCGGATTAAGCTTTAACCTAATAAACTTAGGCCTAGTCGGGTTTTTGTATGTGCGACAATATGGAAATAGAACATCTTCACAGGCCAGTTAATTCAGGCCGCCTCTAACAATAATTAGTGCAAGTGTTTCTTTAAAAAAGCGCTAGCTGCTTTATTTTAAGAAATCATGTAAACGCGCAAATCCAGCTATGGACGCATCATATGGAAGCTTTGGCCAGGGTTACGCAACGGTGCCGCTGTATTTGCGAAATCGCAAAGCAATGATCGGGTATCACGTGGATCTACAATTTCCTCAATCCAGAAACTTTCTGCCGATCGAAATGGTGAGCGAAGTTTATTGAGCCGATCCTCTATCTCCTTCAGCTTCGCCTGTGGATCGCCTGCTTCGTCGATATCGGCACGATAGGCAGCCTCGATACCGCCTTCTAGTGGAAGCGAGCCCCATCTCCCTGATGGCCAAGCGTAGCGGGTGCAGTAGTGTCCTCCATTCTTATGTGCAGCGCCGGCAACGCCAAAAACATTGCGTACAATCATCGCGCACCAGGGCGTCGTCGTCTGCCAGATTGCCGCCATCGCACGCACGCCTTCCTTGATCGTTCCCAGTTCTTCGGCCTCCTTGCCAATCTGAAAGCCCGGACAGTCAACGAGATAGACAATCGGAAGGTGGAAGGTCTCTGCCGTGTCGACAAATTTTTGCACTTTTTTGCAGGTATCTGCGGTCCAACAACCGCCATAGGAATAGGGATCACTCGCCATCAGCGCGACCGGCCAGCCATCGAGACGAGCAAACCCAGTAATAACGGAGCGGCCAAACATGCGGCCAAACTCGAAAAACGACCCCTCGTCAACCACCGCTTCTATGATTGGACGCATCTTATAGACTTTGCGAATATCCCGCGGGATGGCGTCGATCAGCCATTCGGTACGGCGATCCGGAGCATCCTCCTGTGGACCGCGCGGCGGCAGTTCATAAACTGATGTCGGCAGGTACGAAAGGAAGCGTCGAGCGCATTCGAACGCCTCCTCCTCGTTTGCGACGGCGTGATCTACCGCTCCCGACTTAAGCTGAATCTTGTAACCACCAAGCTCGTTCTTGGTGAGCTTCTGGCCGGTGCGCTCGACCACAGGTGGACCAGCAACGAACAAGGCCGACTTCTCTTTCACCATGACGGCGTAATGCGCTGCCGCCAGATGGGCAGCGCCAAGACCGGCTACCGAGCCCAATCCCAGCGCTACGCGTGGCACCGTACCCATATTCTCGACGACAACTTCCCAGCCGGCGACACCAGGTACGTTGGCCCGGCCTGTCGTTTCTATCGTTTTCACTGAGCCGCCGCCGCCAGAGCCTTCCACGAGACGCACCAGCGGCAGGCGCAATTCGTTTGCCATTCGCTCACACATTTGATGCTTTTCCTTGATGGTTGCGTCCGCAGAACCACCCCGCACCGTGAAATCATCACCGCCAATCACCACTGGGCGACCATCGATCGTCGCCCGTCCGAAGACAAAATTCGAAGCGGTGAGGCTTTCCAGGTCATTACGACCGTCATATTTCGCCATGCCCGCGATCTTGCCGACTTCGCGAAAGGAGCCTTCGTCGGATAGCAGATCGATCCGCTCACGGATTGTGTAACGGCCACCATCCTTTTGTCGCTGCACGCGCATATCGCCACCCAACTGTTCGGCGAATGCCTCCCGGCGCCTAAGCTCGTCGAGTTCCGGTTGCCAAGACATCAATCCAATCCCTTCAAAAAAAATAATTTAACCTAACGAGCAATACGTCTCTAGGAGAGGAGCCTGGCAACTCCTCCCCCGTAGGCAAGGATTGCTGCAAGAGAGCCTCCCCTCTCAACCTCACGCCACAGCCTACTTTTTCAGATTCTGCGCTATCAACATAGCCCCTGTGCCATAACCATTCTTGTCTCTTATTATCATGGAAACGCCCGCGCGGGGTCTCGCGGGCGTTTTCAAATTAAGTGCGCTGGCAACAATGCTAACGCATCGGCCATTGTTATTCTTAGTAACCTAACCGGATCAG
>CAYYUG010000016.1:7450-32822 GCA_964474755.1 uncultured Rhodospirillaceae bacterium
GGCAACAATGCTAACGCATCGGCCATTGTTATTCTTAGTAACCTAACCGGATCAGATCACACCATTTTTGCGAAGCCTTTCGACCTCTGCGGAGGAAACACCCGCAATGTTTTGTAGCAAGTCATCGCTATGCTCACCAAGTTCCGGTGGTCTTGTAATTTTCGCCGGAGAGGCCGAAAGCTTGATTGGGCAACCAACCGTCTTGTAGGTACCGTCACGCAGCGGATAATCGATATCCACAATCATTTCCCGGGCGGCAAGATGCGGGTCCTCTAGAACCTCGCCAGTATCCTGACACGCGCCACTCGGGACACCCGCATCGCCCAATTCCTTCATCACCTCGTGCTTAGTGCGCCGGCTGGTCCATTCTTCAATGACCGGGTTCAATTCGTCCTTATTTTCCCAGCGTGCAGCGTGGGTTGCGAATTTGGGATTTTCTATAAGATCTTCACGGCCGATCGCCTTCGCAAAGGACGGCCACATTTGTTGTTGTGCAAAAATATATACGTAATCGTTTGGCCCGCCGGGGCTGCATTTGTAGGTCGATCCCGGTACTGTGTCCCCAAGCTGATTACCGGCGCGCGGCTTCGGCGTGTTGAAACGCTGGTGGTCACGCAAAGCTACCCGCATGATATTGACCACAGAGTCTTGCATGGACACTTCGACATGCTGGCCTTTGCCAGTCGTGTGGCGTTGTTGCAAAGCCGCCAGGATACCAATCGCCATATGCATGCCGGTGCCGGAATCACCAATCGCAGGCCAGACATAAGTCGGCGGATTTTCTGGAAAGCCGGTGACGCTCATCGCGCCACCCATGGCCTGTGCAATAGGTTCAAAACTCTTAAAGTCGCTGTAGGGACCATAGGTGCCGAAACCCTTGATCGTCGAATAGATCAAGCGCGGATTAATATGCGACAGCGTATCATAACCCAGTCCCATTCGATCAAGCGCGCCAGGTGCAAAATTCTCAACCAGCACGTCCGATTCTGCTATCACCTTTTTGAAAAGTTCTTTTCCATCTTCTGTTTTAAGATCAATAGTTAAACTACGTTTATTAGCATTTAAGATTAGAAAAAATAGGCTGTCGCTATCCTGGTCTCGTTGTACAATTCGCGCGACATCGCCGCCCTTCGGGTGCTCCAGTTTAATAACATCCGCACCCAAGAAGGCGAGAATTTGCGTGCAGGCCGGACCAGCCTGATTATGTGTCATATCGATAACACGGACACCCTCTAGGGCCTTGCTCATCCCAGATCTCCTTTAATTGGCTAGTTCTGAAGCGTGGCGAAATGCAGTGAGAGACTACCACCACGGACCTTGTGGCTCAAAGGTCTGCCCCATTCCTGGTCATTTAATAGTCAAAAAACCATTGCTGGCCCAACCTGCCGCATTGCCGACCTGAAAGAATTAAATAGTCGCCGTTAGATAAAGAAATAGAGCTATTTGTTGCTACAATTCCACTCTCCGTTCGAATGCTAACGACAAACCCAGAGGGAAAAGCGACTAAATTCCATGTCTGTATATCGTATTGGTCAGCAGCTTTATAACTATCAACGAGTATTTTTGGCTGCTTCTTCACTGGTTGCGGTGTGCGGTGCGCAATTCGTGGCTTTTTTTGGGTAGCCTCATTTTCTGGTGTCTTTAACTGCAGGGAATGATCGTTCTTTTCGGCGATACTTTTTCGCTGGCCTGAGCCAGGTTTCTTTAATGATAAAGTATCCGACACACGATTATTTTCATAAGGTTCGCTATCTCCTTCCAACAGATAAATTAGGCCAACGATGGCTAACGTGAGTGCGCACAGAAGGCCAAAACCAATATGATGCGAAATATTTGGAAAAGATAATTGTGCACTAGGCCTAGTGTCCGATGCTATTTCAATGAAGCTAAATTAAAGCGTTAAAATCTGCTAATTCGCTTTACGAGAATTTGGGTTGTTCGAAAATTACTTTGCTTCTGACCCTGAAAGTACTTCTTAGTTTTTAGATAAAACCGCTTCGATCAATGGGTCCAAGCTTTCCGCGTCTTCTAGCGTCTGTGAGAGGGAGAAAATTCTTTCCGCTTTTGCCCGCGAAATGACACCGCGGCAACAGTCATGAAACTTTGATTCCAGCTTTTTCTTAGTGAACCAACGTTCCGGCTTCCCGAGAGCGAGGGGGACTATTTCCTCAAACTGCTGACCATCAAAAAGCGTAACGGTGACGACGGCGCCAAACTCGGTATTGCCTGACACTCTGTGATCGAGTTCCATGCGCACCTTCTCCACCAAACCTGAACCATTAATTCGTGGCAGCGAAGCATCCTCAAACGTTTCCAGCGTTACGTCACCATCAAGAAAAGCAGCGGCGATACAATATCCCATGCAGAACTTCGCTTCTAAGCCGTTGGCTGCGACATCATAAATCATCGGCTCAAAATGCATTTCAGTAACGCCAATACGAATATCTTCAATGTCGTCGAAACGTTTCTCAAGTTGCGCACGTAGCCGGATCGCCGCCTCAATCGGCGGGTGGGCTGCACCGCAAGCCGGATAGGGTTTCAGCCCAAGACCAAACTCGGTCAGGATTTCAAGCGGATCGCCCCATGTTTCGAAATGCGAGGTGTCGACATCTCCATGATGGTTGAACACCTCGGCGAACCCGTATCCATTCTCCAAAACATCTAAGCTCGCCGTAATACCTTGGCGTGCCATCATTGCGGCCATTACGCCGTTACGTGACGCATACCCTGCATGCAGCGGCTTAGTCATGGTGCCAAAATTTGCTCGCAGCCCTCCCGCTGCCGAGGCGGCCATGCCTAACGACATGGCGAAAGGTTCCGCCTCTAGCCTCATCATAGAAGCCGCCGTTGCCGCCGCACCAAGCGTGCCGAAGGTCGCGGACGCATGCCAACCATTCTTATAGTGCGCAGTGTTCAGCGCACGCCCCAGCTTGCTAACCATCTCAATCCCCAGGATATAACTGGTCAACGCCTCGCGTCCGCACGCTCCCGAGAATCGCGCCGACGCCAGAATTGCCGGAACCAGTGACGCGCCGGGATGGGCGTAGGCTGGGTGGGTGACGTCGTCGTAATCAATCGCGTGTGCCAACGTGCCATTGTAGAGCGCACTGTCGTGCGGCGCTGCCATACGGTTTGACGAAGTAAGCGGCGCCGCCGGCAAGTCCGGATGATCGATAGCATCGCCAATAATCCGACTAAGCATTCCGGCGACTGGTTCACCTGCCCCTGCTATCATACAACCAAGAAGGTCTGTGATCGCATCAATAGCCATAGAACGAGCACGTTCGGGGAATTCACCATCTCGCTGTGCCAAAGCAAAGGCAACGAAATCACGGGTAGCCGATTTCATCAAGGCGGCTACTGATGCTTCGCGTTAGCCATTTGCATGGCGGCCGTACAACCTCCGGCGCCTAACCTTGTGATGGTAACGGACCCACTCCATTTCACCTCGGAAATTTCAGCCACCACCTAATTCCTTTCCCCAATCAGTACGCATCGCGATGCTATTCGAAATCCTTCGCGTTGTGCAGACTGATAATATTTAGTCCAACCTGTCACAACTCCGGTAACGAGAAGAGCACCAAGGACACTATCTGATGTATGTCATAACCGTTGTTTTCGAAATCAAAAAAGAGCACACCGATGCCTTTGCAACAGCAATGAGGGAGAACGCACGCGCATCCTTGGAAAACGAGCTGGGATGTCATCAGTTTGATGTCGCCTTTGCACCCGACGATCCGACGACTTGCTTCCTCTACGAACTTTATACAGACAAAGCGGCATTCAACGTGCACCTCGCCACACCACATTTCAAAAGCTTCGATGCGACGGTTGCCTCCTGGCTAAACGGGAAAAGTGTGCACGCGTATGAACGCTCGTGGCCAACAGACTAGGAACGGACTTTCTTTAACAGGAAAACGAACGGCACACCGGCAACTGCGACAGCAACAAGAAACGTGAAAGCGTTCAGATAGGCGATGGTTTCTGCCTGCGTAACCACTAAATTTCTCAATGCCGCCAAGCCGCTCATTGAATCTAGGCCCCACAATAGACTCGTCCTGGACAGGCCCAACGCTTCACTGAAGGGGTGTATATGATCACGCAATTCGACGTAGTTAACTTGCGAGGATCGAACCAAGATCGCGACAATTACCGAGGTGCCGCAGCTGGCGCCAATCGCACGGATCAGCGCGAACAATGCGGCGCCCTCAGTCCGTAGACCTGGCATCAACGTAGAGAACGTCACAGTTGTCAGGGTCACCCACATAACGCCCATACCAAAACCGCTGATCAAGGTAACCCAGATTATGTCAAAAGGCGAAACCTGCGCCGTCCAATCGGTCATGTAAATGCTAGAGACGCCGACGCACACTAGACCGAAAAGGATTAGAAATTTGGGCGGCATCCGATCGGCTAGGAACCCACTCATTATCATTGCAATCATTGTCCCAATACCCCTTACCGAGACAATCCAGCCAGCTTCCAATACTGGGTAACCCTGAATGTTTTGCAAAAACAGCGGCAGAATAAACAGGCTCGAGAATACAGCAATGCCAAAGACGAAAATCAGACAAGACCCGACAACGAAATTCTGGTCCTTGAAAATCGTGAGATTGACGTAGGGTCGATCATGGGTGAGACAGTGAACAATAAAGATATAGAAAGCGAGAACAGCTAAAACCGCCTCAGCCACAATTTCCGGCGAATCGAACCAATCCTGTCGTTCACCGCGATCAAGCATTAGCTGGATGCAGACAACCCCTAAAATCAGGGATATCACTCCAATCCAGTCAAGATTTTGCTTGTCTCGTTCTGCGTCTGGAAGGGTGAAAACCACACTAACGAAGGCCAATAATCCCATTGGCACATTAAGAAAGAACAGATAACGCCAATCGTACCATTCCGTCAGCATTGCACCGACGGTCGGGCCGATCACAGGGCCAAGGATCATCCCCATAGACCAAATGCTCATAGCAAAGCCGTGCCGACGGCGTGGGTAGGTGTCGAGCATGATCGCCTGTGACACCGGCAATAGGGGTGCGCTCACGAAACCCTGCAGCGCCCTCATTACAACGAGCTCGTTAAAGCCAGTCGCCATGCCGCAGAACAAGGACGTCACTGTAAAGCCGATGATCGATGCGAGAAATACCCTCCTCCGCCCAATACGGTTTGCCATCCAGCCAGTGAGTACCGTTCCAACTGCGCTGGCGACGACAAAAGTCGTGATAATCCAACCAATTTGATCAGGGCTCGCTGACAAATTGCCCTGCATGTTAGGCAGCGCGACATAGGCCGTACTCATGTTCAAGGCGTGCAGCAGCGACGCCAACAACACGGGCACGGTGATGATGGTCAATTCTGCTGTGGTAAAAGGCCCTTGCGCCGGTTTGTCAATGATCCGCAAGCGTGATCCTCATGTTCGATCGACCAAGGCCGGAAGGAGCATCTGGAGCGACCGAATTGGCAATAGGGCCGGGGAAAACACCCGACGCGGCGCGAACTTATCTAATTTTAGACCGCAGTGCAAAATAGCGACTAGGATAATATATGTGACCTGAGGTCCCTTTTCTTGCACTAAACAGCGCGATGCGTTCCATGTAAAACGCTGTTGTGAATTGCTGAAAAACTATTGCTCATGCAGCGCCAGAAGGAAACCATTCTCGCGCAGGACGAATAAAGGTATCGAGAGCCCTGCAAACAAATAGCGGCGCTTAACATGGAAGGCGCCAACGAAAGTCGTTCGTTGCGGTTCGGCGCCCGCTGCAATAAATCGGAGTTTGTCGGGATAATTAAGGGCTATGCGACATCTGCGCGACGGTGCTCTCCCTCATTGTATAGATCATGCGGCAGCGTTCAATTCGTTCAGCGCATCTGCGACGGCATCTAAGGTTAATTTGATGTCACCCTCAGTGTGCGCCATTGAAATGTAAAATTTACTATCGCCCTTGAAAATGCCTCGCTGGCGGATCAACTGGTTGAAGCGCAACGTCATATCACGGTCACCGGCAATCATACTGCGATAGTCGCGCACATCGCCCCCGGTGAAGAAAACGTCAAACAAAGGCGCCTCACCAACGACCTTAGCGCGAGTACCGGTCTTCGCGAATTCCTCCGTAAAACCGTCCATTAGCGCTTGCCCATTGCCGTGAATTTTCTCGTACGCACCTGGCTGCTTCAATACGTTCAAGGTGGCGAGACCCGCCGCCGCAGCAACCGGATTCCCACTAAGGGTGCCGATTTGCGTGAGGAATTCATTCTCTGCAACCTTGCTCTTGTCAAAATGCGCCATGTATTCCTCGCGCCCACCGATCGCTGAGAGCGGAAAACCGCCACCTATAATTTTGCCCATCGCACAAAGGTCGGGAACGACGCCGTAATATTCCTGTGCGCCGCCATAGGCCAACCGAAAGCAGGTCACAACTTCGTCAAAAATCAGCGCGATGCCGACTTCCTGCGTTACCTCGCGCAATGCTTCCAGGAAACCTGGTTCCGGCTTGATCAGCCTCTGGAATGGTTCAACGATGACCCCAGCCAACTCATCCTTATTCTCGCGAATCAGACTGACCGCGGTTTCAATATCGTTGAAGGGTGCTATCAGCACTTCATCACGAACCCGCTGAGGGATACCGGCCGTGTCCGGCGTTGCCTGCGGAAAATTGCCTGGTCGCGCAGGCGCCATGCTCATTAACGCGTAATCGTTCATGCCATGGAAGCCACCTTCAAATTTGAGGATCTTATCACGGCCGTGATGGGCGCGTGCGACACGCATAGCGTAGAATGTCGCCTCGGAGCCACTGCTCATGAACCGAACTTTGTCCGCGCAGGCCATGGCATCGACGATCGCTTCAGCGAGCAGAATGCCGTGTTCGTTATTGGCAAAGAACGTCGTACCATTCGGGATCTGAGATTGAACTGCAGCCAGGACTTCTGGGTGACCGTGCCCTATCAGCATAGGTCCTGAACCCAGCAAATAGTCGACATATTCATTGCCGCTGACATCCCAGACGTGCCCCGCTTTACCTTCTCGGATCACAACGTCGAACGCTAAATTGCCAAACCCGCCAGCTGGAAGCACGGCGCGTGCCTTTTCCATTAATGCCGCTTCAGTAACACCATTCGTTGTCATCACAATCACCCTTCCTTCCCGCTGCACTCAAATATATCTGCGAGCCTAGCAGAGGCGGAATGGGCGCGCCATCAAAGCGGTTTGGGACTACCAATTCAGCAAATGGCCTCGATAGGTTCCGGATTGACTTCCTAAACTCGTTGCTCTCAATAGCTTGCAGATTATAACTGGCGTAAACCAGTATTTGGATCCCAAACATTTAGGCGTTTTGCTCAGGAAGTATTATCCATATCAGCGCGGTCATGTTCTTCCTGAAGATATACGTGGCATTTCCAAAGGGGACGATGCCATCCATATTTTTTACAATTCTAAATTGACTTTACCCAATAACAGCCCACGCGTTGCGATCGTCGCATCAAGCCCCTTGAAAAAAAAATAATGAAACCTGCTAAATTTATAGCTGCGTGTTGTTCCATCAGTGTATGTGATGCTATTAGCCAAGAGCTTAGGTTTATCGTCCGTCGATAAATTTTGTATGGGCCGCAGTTGTCGACATCCACCTACAAACTGAGGAAGGAACTGACTGCCGTTACATCGTACGATGCCACCACGAAAATATAGGCAGATATCTAACAAAGTTGGTGTCACTCAAATTCAAAAGCACACCTCAATCGAAGCGAAACCAGTGCAAATTTTTATGCTTTCAAACGAAAGTAAAAAAATAGTATTGCGCAAAGACTAGCGTTTAAAGGTGTGGCCGCAGATCCTTAAGCAAATAAATAAATTGCGCCATTTGGTACCTACGATAGTGAATTGGAACCGATTTTAATGAAACGACGGATCAAAGCACTCTGGCAGGGAGACGTCCCACTGGAGATCGTTTTCTGGCGGTTTGCTGTGATTTACGGTCTGATTCTAAATGCCGCTACTAGTTTCGTTTTCATGGCATTGTTGGTTAACAACGCCGGCAACTGGCTACTAGTCCCAGCGTTTCTTCTGCCGGTACCCTATAATTTAATGATCATCGTCGCCGTTTGGCGCAGCGCCGGCCAATACGAAGGCCCACGACAATGGGTTGATTGGTCACGCTTTGCGACCTTGCTCTTGATGGTAGTATTAACAGCATCCTAAAGCATTCAGTTAGTCAGCACACACTTACCGATCACTTGTCGGTCGATAATTGCCTGCATTGCTTCAGCAGCGCACTCCAACGGAAACGTGTGGGACACATGTGGAACGATTTTTCCGTCCGTTGCCCACTGGGCCAATACGCGAAGATTTTCGGCCGCTAACTCAGGTTCGTGTTCATAGAAGCCACCGACCCGAACGCCAACCGCCGATGCGCCCTTAATTAGCAGATGATTGCTCTTGGCCAGCGCCGGACGCCCGCCCACAAAGCCTAGGATCAGGAGACGCGCACCCCAGTTCAAGCAACGCATCGACTCATCGAATACATCGGCCCCAACCGGGTCGTAAATGACATCCGCGCCTCGACCATCGGTAAGTTCCTTAACCTGATCTCTAAACCCATTACTGTAATTGATCGTATGATCAGCACCGTAAGACGCGACGACTTTGAGTTTCTCGTCACTGCCCGCAGTCGCGATGACGGTTGCACCCAGGACTTGGCCGACCTGAACTGCGGCAAGACCAATACCGCCCGCAGCACCGTGAACTAATAATACTTCATCCTTTTGCAATCGCCCTCGCTGCACCAACGCATGATAAGCGGTGCTATATGCGGAACGGAACCCGGCTGCCTGCTCTAAGCTAAGCCCTTTGGGAACCGGAATTGCCGCGTTTACAGCTATCGTGCACATCTCCGCGTAGGCGCCCGGAGGATGCCGTGTCATAACTTGATCGCCTTCCTTGAAGTCAGTGATACCCGCGCCTACCGCGATCACGGTACCGGCCCCTTCACCGCCGGGTATAAATGGCAAGGACGGCTTAGTCTGGTATTGGCCAGCGACCATCAAAACATCGACGAACTGCACTCCACGAGCGGCGATGGCAACCTTGATTTCGCCCTGCCCAGGATCTGATGGTTCAGGTAATTCACGCAAGACCAGGGAAGAAGGCGGTCCCAATGTCTCGCAGACTATCGCTCGCATCATTCAGTCCCTATTTGTTTCGCGTCCAGTATGTTTCGTCCGTCGGAAACACGGAAGTGCATTCGACGCGCTCAGTTGGTCCATCCAAGGTGTCCGCCGCCGCCTTCCAAACAGCATAATGCGGCGCTGCACGATGCGCTTCAACGGCGACTTCATCACGATAAACCTCGTAGAAATAATAGACATTCTCATCTGCATCGTCCTGCAGGACATTGAAGCGGACGCAACCTGGCTCATCCTGTTCCGAGCCGAGGGCGTCGACTTCTATAGCGTCTAGGAATTTCTGTCGCATATCCGGCTTTACCCGGACCTTTACCCATTTGGCGATCATCTTTGTCTCCAATTTTGTTTTTCCACGTCTTCTAGCGACCCTTGAAGGGCTTCGGTGGGCGCTTTTCAGCAAAGGCACTAGCCGCTTCGTGAAAATCTTCGGTTAAATAAAGCTTAAGCGGCGCCGAGTGCATCATGATCTCCTGGCTTTGACGATGCATGTACCATCGACGTGAGCGAACGGTAGCACGGACGCTGAGCGGCGGGTTCTTACAAACCTCATCAGCCAGTTCTCTTGCAATTTCCAAGTGGTGTCCCTTTGGGGCAACGCGGTTAATCGCTCCAGCTTCAAACGCTTCCTCAGCGGTAAAAAAACGTCCCGTCAGAGCCATCTCGGTCCCGAAGGCACCGGCCTGACGGTAGTGCATCAATCCCCAATATTTAGGCGCACCGAGCCCTCGCGAGGTCTCGGTGATTTGAAACTGAGTTCCCGCCTCCGCGACGATCAGATCGCATTCCAGGACGATGCCCACGGCCAGCCCCATGACATAGCCATGCGCACAAGCAATCACTGGCTTCCAATTGACTGCCTTGACAAAAAGATCACCAGAATTGGCTCCATGCCCTTGTGGCCCGCCAAGTCGTTCGAATTCCTCTCGCGAACGAAGCTGCCGTTGGTGAACATCGGCACCAGTAGAAAATGCGCGGCCGTTGCCGGTAATGATGGCGAGATGAGCTTCCTGTTCGGCATCAAACTGGCGCAGCCGCGCGTCTAAAGCCATCACCAACTCGTCACTAAAAGCGTTTAGCTTTTCTGGCCGGTTCAAGGTCAGCGTGACGACATTTCCGTCCCTCTCATAATGCACCAATTTATCGACCTGCGCCGAGTCCAGCATGTTCTGACCTTTCCTTTTTAGTTTCATGACTGCTGTCAGCCTAGCGAACAGTCAACTCCATTCACAAATGGCATAAAAGCCCCATCAAAAAATTTAGCATTCTCAGCCTCAAACCGGATTAATACCCCTATCTGAAATGAGAAATATTGGGAGGACGAGACACAAAATCCTATGAATTCGATATTAGGTTCCGCACGCAACTTCATCGGTTACGGCCGCGATATCCCCAAGGTCAAATAGAAGGAACGACCATAAATCAATATGGCCTCCTACAGCCAAAACGAGGTATTATCCGGCACGTTAAACCGTGTCATCGACCCAACGCATCGCGATCTGTCCAATGGTGGTGGTTAACGAATGGAACATCTCGCCTTAAAGGTATAAATCGCTATAGGGCGTTCAGTGAATCGATAACCTTCTGTTCAATCACGATACCCTCCTCATATCGCACTTCGCGTTCGCGGAATGCACGCTCGGAAGGAATGCGGATGTCGGTGACGCCCTGCTGCTTGGGGGTAGCCTTTATTGCGGCAATTAATTCGGTCACCTGCCCAGAAAATTGTTCTGCTGGCATCAGCAGGCCGGGATCAAATACGACGAAGAGAAAACCGTAATCCTGCACACTACCGCGCGGGATAGACGAGCCAGCCAGTAGTCCCATGGTTTGCATGGCGAGCGCGATACCGAAGCCACGGTGTCCGCCAAAGGGTAAGACTCCGCCGAGAAATGCTTCTTTCGGGTCAATCGTCGGTAGGCCACACTGGTCTACGGCAACCCCTTCGGGCAGTGGCTTATCAATATGGGCGTGTAACATCACCTCGCCCCATTGCAGCGCCGCAGTGCCGGCATCGACGATGAATGCATCGTCTTTCGCCGGAAAGCCAAAGCAGTAAGGGTTAGTGCCCATCGCCGGTTTCGCCCCTCCCGGCGGCACCACCAGCGGCTGGCCACAGGCGAAATGCATCGCGACGAACCCAGCCTCGACAATTTTTTCCACGTAGTAAGCGTTACGTCCGCTGTAGTAGCTGTCGTGCGCACCCACCACAGCGAAGCGGTTCGCTTGCGCCTTTTCAATCGCAATCTCTGCCGCCTTGTAGACGGTTACGTAGCCAACATTATTTCCACCGTCCAGCATCGCCGATACCGGCGTTTCGTGCACTATTTCAACAGGTTTACGGGGATGCTTTAGTTTTGGGTTTTGCGAGATAGCTAGGATACGCGGCAAGCTAGTAAAAGGGTAACCACACAGCGCGTTGTCGATCAGTTGCCCCAGAATAATTGCAGTATCCTCTTTGGAAAACCCGATCGCCCGCAGCGCCCGTTCGCCTACTGCAGTCGCCTCTGCTACCGACAACCGCACTGAACCGGGCGGCATATCATCCAAATAGTCCGAACTCATTGCGGCCTATCTCCTTTGACGGTTACCCGATAGCCAGACCTAGTGTGCGGTCGATAGTCCCACATCGCGTAATGTTGCGCGCATCGATTGTCCCACATGGCAATCGAGTTTTGACGCCACCGGAACCGGCACTGATATTTCGGCCGCTCAAACTGTTCAAATAGATAACCAAGGAGCGACTGCGCCTCCGTGTATCGCAATTCTTTAATACCCGTTGTAAAAGCCTGATTGACGTAAACGCTCTTGCGGCCTGTCACAGGGTGAGTACGGATCAAAGGGTGTTCAGCACGTGGATAATTCTTATCGCTGTCATCGCCGCCTTCGTCCGTATAACGGCCACGAAATATTTGCTCGCCCTCGTGGATCGCGATCAACCCTTCGAGATGCGATTTCATGCTGTCGCTGAGATTTTCGTAGACCAGGTAGGTGTTGCAGAACAGCGTGTCTCCGCCAGTTACCGGCAAAGTGTGGAGCCGCAGGATACTGCCCATCGGCGGTTCTTCATCGCAGGACACGTCGGAATGCCAGCCATTGCCTTCCGAAAACTTTGAGTTCTTGTCAGTGTGGACCATAAAAATTTCTGGATGTCCATCTGGTCCCGGTGCAGCCGGATGGATATGCAAATCACCGAACCGCCGGCCGAACGCCTTATGTTGGTCAAGCGTCAAGTCCTGCTCTCGAAAGAAGATCACCAAATGTTTCATCCAGGCGGCGTGGACTTCGGCGAAGGTCTCGTCGTCCAACGGTTGCGCCAGGTCAACGCCACGTATTTCTGCCCCAATCGCCGGGGTCAACGGATCCACTTCGATCCTTCGATATGCCATCTTTAGGCTCCGTCTAATCTTTGGTCACTATAAAACGAGTGGACATCCGGTCCAAAACAACGACCAACACGTAACTTAGCTATGACATCTTCTGCGGAACGACCAAATTTAATTGTAATCTTGGGCGACCAACTCTCGCTTGATATCGCAGCTTTGCGCTCTGGCTGCCCAAATCGGGATGTCGTCCTGATGGCTGAAGTCAAGTCGGAAACCGACTATGTACCCCATCACAAAAAGAAAATTGCCTTCATATTTTCGGCCATGCGGCACTTTGCCAGCTTATTGCGGCAACAGAACTGGACGATCGATTACGTACCGCTGGATGCGGTCACAAACCTCGGCACATTGACAGCGGAAATAGACCGCGCCGCCGCTAAACATTGTTGCGCGCGAATTATATGTACTGAACCGGGCGAATGGCGCCTGAAGAACGCTTTTGAAAAGCTTGCTAACTCTCACACCTTGCCGGTTGAAATTTTACAAGACAAACGATTCCTTTGTTCAAACGAAGAGTTCGTTAGTTGGTGGCAAGGACGTCGCCAACCTCGAATGGAACATTTTTACCGTAAAATGCGCCGTCATACGGGATTGTTGATGGACGAAAATAAACCTGTAGGCGGCAGATGGAACTTTGATAGCGAAAATCGAAAAGCACCGAGAGCGGGAATGGTATTTCCCACGCCGTGCTATTTTACTCCGGACCAAACTACCTCAGAAGTATTAACCCTAGTTGACGCCTATTTTCCAAATAATTTTGGTAGCCTAGAACCTTTTTGGTTCGGTGTAACACATGCGGATGCGGAAGCGGCATTCGATCGTTTCATCGCTAAAGCCCTACCCTACTTTGGTGATTTTCAGGATGCCATGGTGCAACGATCGTCATTCTTGTTTCACGCGGTGATATCGCTGTACTTGAATATCGGTCTGCTTGACCCGCGAAAAGTGTGCACGCGCGTCGAAACTGCCTACCGGGCTGGAGTTATACCCCTTAATTCCGCTGAAGGTTTCATTCGTCAAATTATCGGATGGAGAGAATTTGTTCGTGGTGTCTATTGGCAGGAGATGCCGAACTACTTGGAGCAAAACCATTTTGGAAACACGGCACCACTACCCAGTTTTTATTGGACCGGCGATACGGACATGGCCTGCCTGCGCGCCTGCATTACGCAGACGCAGGAGGAAGCCTACGCGCACCATATCCAACGATTAATGGTAACCGGCAATTTCGCCATGCTCGCCGGTATCGACCCGAAAGCAGTACACGAATGGTATCTCGCAGTCTACGCCGACGCCTTTGAATGGGTAGAATTACCGAACACTCTAGGCATGAGCCAGTATAGCGATGGGGGTCGACTAGCATCCAAACCATATGCTGCAAGTGGAAATTACATTAACCGGATGTCGGATTATTGTAAAAACTGCCACTTCAAGGTTCAGGAAAAGACTGGGATAGACGCTTGCCCTTTCAATTACCTGTACTGGAATTTCCTCGATCGCAATCGCGTTTTGTTAGGCAAAAATCCCCGCCTGAGCCACGTATACGGGACTTGGAACCGAATGGATACTGCACGCAAAGACGAAATTCGCCGCGACGCTGAAAGGTTTTTGTCCACTTTGCGTTGATCCAAGGTTCCAACGCAGCCGTACCCATCTGTACAAGTCGAGGAAGATATGGAAAAGCTGCATCATATTGCTCTACCGGTTAAAAATATCGATGAAGCGGTGACCTGGTACCGCAAAAACTTCGATGTCGAAACAGTTTACACAGATGACAGTTGGGCACTTTTGGCATTTGAGAACGTTGCACTCGCACTTGTTTTACCAGATCAGCATCCCGCCCACATTGCGGTCGAACGCGATAATGCAAATAATTTAGGTGATTTAACCCGCCATCGCGACGGGTCCAGCTCTATCTATGTCGATGACCCTTGGGGCAACACCATTGAGTATTTAGAGGCGGCCCCGTGATCGCTGGATGAAATTTGCATTTCCAGAACTCCACCTAGAGAACACAAATTTAATAAATTTTTTATGAGACCACCGTCATGTGCCCCATTTTCATATAAGCAGGCTTACCAACACTACATTTTCAGAATGCACATTATTGACAATTTTACACGTAGCAATTTTATCTCCGCGTTGGGGACCCATTGGCGTTGTGTTACCGATCAGGTGATGGGCGGCATATCCGAAGCTAAAATAAAGCAAACACGCATTGACAACCGTCCAGCTCTACGTCTGTACGGAGACGTTCGGTTAGAAAATAATGGTGGCTTCGTGCAAGCATCCCTGGATTTGTCGAAAGATGATACTGCTTTAAACGCTTCGGCTTTTAACGGTGTTCGGCTTTCCGTCCTGGGTAACGGTGAGAGCTATGGTGTCCATTTACGCACGAATGACACGCGTCGCCCTTGGCAGTCCTATCGTTCAATCTTCACCACAGCTACAAAGTGGACAGTAATTTACCTGCCTTTTAATAATTTCGTTTCCCATCGTTTGGAAACGCCATTCGATACTTCGGGACTAAGACGCATCGGGCTAGCCGCGATAGGCAGAGAGTTCCGCGCCGACCTCGCCGTATCCGACATACGTTTTTACTGCTAAGAGTTCTACAAATAACCTTAGAATTAACCTCAAGCTGCGCTGTTCACACGATACGCAGACCAGCTATTAATGCGATTATAGTTACAACTGTAAGTGGCCAACGAAGTTTTGGGTACCAGGCAGGCGCTTCACCAACATTAGTTGCTCTCCAGTCAATCGCTAGTGCACAGGCAAACGAAATCGCTAGAAGCAACACACCCTGTGCAAACGGTATAATCAGTGCTGCCCAAGCGATGAGGGACGGCAGAGTACTTAGGCCAAGTCGCGACCACGACACCGTGGCACTCGCCATTGCCAAACCCCAATGAATTCCCCCTAGAAAGGACAGTATCACCGCACCGTATGCGACGAGAGCAAAAGAAGCTGAAACTTTCATCCCAAGATCGAGATGTTCAACCACTAAAGCGAAATAAACAAACGGCGCTAGACCAAGACCCCCTAGCCACGAAGCGGCTTTGGGAACGCTTTTCAATGTTTCATCATTTTGCGTAGCTTGCAGCATGACACATCTTGTTACTGGGCCAGCCCATCATCGGCCTGCCGTAGCCGCAACGGATAGCTGTTTCTCAATAGCCTTAGATACCCTCTTCGCCGACGGATTTGTTGAAGATGCAAACCATGCTGCTAAACGGCCATCACGTCCCACTATATATTTATGGAAATTCCAGCGGGGTTTTGCCTGTGCTCCCATTTGCTGAGCAGCCCACTGATAAAACGGATGTGCTGCTTTGCCCCTCACCCGTATTTTTGTCGTCATCGGAAAGTCGATGCCATAATTCAATTCACAAAATTGTTTAATTTCCGATAGGCTACCTGGCTCCTGGCCGCCGAAATCATTGGACGGCACGCCCAGCACCACTAAGCCTTGATTTCGATAACGGTCCCAAACTTCCTGCAACGACTTGTACTGCCTCGTAAATCCACAAAATGATGCGGTATTGACGACCATCAAGACTTTGCCGGTATACGCTGACAGCGGTAACGGCTGCCCTTCGATCGTCTGGAACGAAAAATCGTAAGCACTCTTTTCCTGCTCCGATGCAAACGTAGCACTACTAATGAACAGATTTAAAAATGCAAAAATACGGACGAGCATGAATGTTTTCCCGGCGACATCTAATTGTGTGGTGAATACGTAAACCTTATTGAGACAGATCACCGTGTGACCGACGCGTCGGGCACGTCAGCGTTGATATCGTCCATATCGTTTCAGAACAATTTAAGATTCAGTAGTGGTGAGCAGAGCCAAAGGGACCGGAGTGACGTCGTTTAATTACAATATAAATGTGGCAGTGATTGGAGCCAGCGGTGGCATAGGCGGTGCAATCGCGAACACCATCGAAACCAACTTGGAAGGGAGCCGCGTTTTTCGCCTTTCCCGCTCGAACCTATCCAATCGCGCTTCTGAAAGGTGCTTCCATCTCGACCTAGAAAACGAGACAACTATTCGGTCATCCGCAGCCAAAATTGCGCGTTTAGCAGCAGAACTTCATATAATAATCGTTGCGACCGGCATTTTACATGAAGGTGAAAATTTGCTGCCCGAAAAGTCATGGTCAGCCCTGTCGTACGACAGCCTAGAGCGCGTATTTCGAATCAATACCATCGGGCCTGCTCTTGTTGCCAAACATTTCCTGCCCCTTCTTGCAAAGGATAGAAAAACAGTATTTGCCGCCCTGTCCGCCCGTGTCGGCAGCATCGATGATAATCGGCTGGGCGGCTGGTACGGATATCGTGCCTCCAAGGCTGCGCTCAATATGATAATCAAATCGCTGTCTATAGAATTGGCGAGGAGAAGGCCTCTAGCCATTTGCGTGGGGTTGCATCCCGGGACCGTTGATACAGCACTTTCCCAACCTTATAAACGCGGCGTAACAAAAGGCAGCGTGTTTACGCCAAAACGCGCAGCTGAAAATTTATTGCAAGTTCTAGAAACGTTAAAACCAACAGACAGCGGTGGCCTCATCGCTTGGGACGGCAGTCAGGTTCCTTCGTGATTTAATTTTCATAATCATCCCTATCAGCAGTTGCGGCTTAAAATTCGCAACATTGAGACTTTCATGTTCTAATCAGAGACTTGATCGCCACGAATGCTGGGAGGAAGAAATGGTTTCTTATCAACCGACGATGCTCGGCACTCGTTACATGTGCTCCGCTGGACACTATCTCGCATCGCGAGCCGGCTTCGACATTCTCGAAGCGGGCGGTAACGCAGTGGATGCTGGTGTTGCGGCAGCGATGTCACTTGCAGTTCTGCAAAGCGACATCGTTAATGTCGGCGGCGTCGCGCCGATGATCATATACCTTGCGGAAAGGGACGAGGTCGTCACGATCAGCGGCCTCGGCACTTGGCCAAAGAAAACCGACATAAACATGTTCATCGGCCCGAACGGCGGTGCGATCCCGCACGGTGTCCTGCGTAGCGTAGTGCCGGCAGCGCCTGGCGCATGGACCGCGGCCCTGTCGAAATACGGCACCATGAGCTTTAGTGAAGTCGCCACAGCGCCGATTAAATATGCGCGCGATGGCTTCGCAATGCATCCAACCTTGCAAGATTCGATTAACAACACGCAGGATCAGCTGCGACGTTGGCCCGCTAATGCAGAAATATATCTGCCCAATGACCGGGTGCCGGAAGTCGGGGATAATTTTGTACAAAGCGATCTTGGCAAAACCCTGCAGTACATGGCGGACGAAGAAGCTGTTGCATCTGGTAATCGCGAGGACGGTCTGGAAGCGGCTCGTCAAGCCTTCTACGAAGGTGATATTGCACAGGCCATCGTGAAATATCACGAGGACAATGATGGCCTGATGACGGCAGAGGATCTACGCGACTTCCGCGTAGGACATGAGGCACCCGTAACGCGGAACTATTTCGGCTTCGACGTCTATACATGCGACGCCTGGTGCCAAGGCCCAGTACTGCTCCAAATTATGTCGCTGCTCGACGGGTTTGATCTGAAAAAAATGGGCCACAACTCTCCCGAGTATATCCATACCATACTGGAAGCAATCAAGCTCGCTTTCGCCGACCGTGAGCGATATTACGGCGATCCTAAATTTGTTGACGTACCTCTCGATCATTTGCTTTCGGACGGCTACGCCGCAGAGCGGCGCGCTATGATCGACCCGACAACAGCCTTCTCAGCAATGCCGCCGTTCGGCCTTGTCCCCGGATATTCCGGAGGAGGGTCGGGGCCCTCGGCGGCGGTACACGGCGCAGCTATGATAGAGTACGATACCTCCTACGCCTGCGCGGTTGACGCGAATGGTAATGCCTTTTCCGTCACACCAAGCGATACCTCTGCTTCAACACCAATCATTCCCGGAACCGGTATGGTTGCCTCCGGGCGCGGATCGCAGAATTGGGCGGTCCCGGAACACGCTTCCTGCATCGCGGCAGGCAAGCGCCCAAGACTTACACCTAACCCAGCAATTGCTATCAAAAAAGGTAAAGTGACAATGCCATTTGGCACGCCAGGCGGCGACGTACAGTGTCAGTCAATGACACAGGTGTTTCTAAACATCAACGAGTTTGGAATGACACCGCAGGAAGCCATAGAGGCGCCGCGCTTTGCGACCTACAGCCATCCCGATTCATTTGAGCCACACATATCTCAACCGGGTAAGGTTAAAATCGAGAACCGCATCTCACAGGAGACCGTGGCCGAACTAGAAAAACGCGGGCATACAGTCGAAAATTGGCCGGAGTTAACCCGTGCAGCAGGTGCTGTCTGTACCATTGTGCACGACCGCGAAAATGGTCGCCTTTTCGGTGGCGCCGACCCACGCCGTCAATCTGGCATGATGGGATGGTAACAGCCTAAGCGGCTATCAAAACATTACCACCCGCCTCAGTGGCAGTGATGATGTGCCTGGCGTCATCAGGCTATAGCAGTCGATTATTAATCATTGTTTCGCACACATGACGCAGTTGCGCGATATATTCTTCATTGCCAGCATATCGTTCCTCAATCAACGGACGCGGGTCAGCGGGATCCACGACACCTATTGCGTAACCAGTCAGCCGCTCGTATTGCCCAGCATTGTCGAACGGTCTGCCGCCGAAGGTTGACGACTCTGTCCTTTCTATGATGAATGCTTTTATCGTGTATTAACGCGCAATGTTGTTGGTCGCGAGCGAGCCAGAGGCGCTGAGGTTGGTTCCAATATCAAGCCCCAACTTGGCCTTCACAATCGCCGCGTCGAGACGGCCAACCATGTCGTCCAGTTCCTCGTGGCTTGCGATTAGTGGCGGACAGAACCGGACATAGTTCTTTACCACGATGAGCAATAGGCCTTCTTCCAGAGCGTGGTAGCGAATGCGTTCCGCCATTTCCGCATCGGGCTCCTTGCTTTTGCGGTCCGCGACGATGTCGAGCATGCGATAAAGGCCCATACCACGCACATCCCCAACACACTCATGCTTGTCCTGCACTTCTTTCAAACGCTTACCGACGAATTCGCCTTCCGTCGCTGCTTTCTCAACAAGATTGTCACGTAGAACCACTTTCAACTGCGTAAGCCCTACCGCGCAGGGCAGCGGATCTTGCGGATAGGTGCCCGCCCAAGGTAGCCCCTTGGTGCCACGGGTCTTTTCGGCAATTTCCGGTGTCGTTACCGTGCCGCAATTGGCGAAGCCCGCAGTTAGCCCCTTACCAAAGGAAACGATATCCGGCACCACCCCAAAATGTTCGAAGGCCCAAAATTTTCCGGTCCGCGCGGGTGCTAGCTGGCACTCATCGAATACAAGCAGCGCGTCCCACTTATTAGCAATCTCGCGAATACCACGCAGCCAACGCTCAGAAGGGACGATCATACCACCCGGTACCGCAATAGGCTCCAGCATCAGCGCCGCAACCTCCTGCGAGGTGGTGTACTCAATTAAGTCCTCTGTCATCTGCAGGCTGATCTCGTCCCACTGATCAGGGTCATCGACAGGCGCACGATAGTAGAAGGCGGGTACGATGCAGTTGGAACGTGCTGGCATCGTCAATGGCCCGAGGCCACGCCGACGCGCACCGCCAACGGATGTAACCGATTCCGCCGCCAGTGAGCCACCATGAAGGCCACGCACCATGGAGCAAATATCGAAACGGCCAGTCGCCCCGAGTGCCATGCGCATAGCTATCTCGTTAGCCTCTGAACCTGTAACCGCGAAGTTCGTCATCTTGAGTTCACCTGGCAGCGTCGTCGCCAGCAGTTCAGCAAATTCAATCGCCCAGGGATTACTGTACCAGGAAGATTGATGTGTGAAGCGATCCGCCATGCTTTTGATCGTGTCGACCAGTTCGGGATGAGCATGCCCCAGAGTGAGTGACATCATCCCTGAACTCATGTCGTAATAGGCATTTCCATCAACGTCGAACAGTTGGGTTCCCGCGCCACGTTCAAAAATGATGCGCGGCTCAAAGCGCCAACCGAGAACATAGTCTTCATCCCGGGCGGCGAGATCCTGATGCATGTTTGAAAAAGTTAAATCATGGGGCATGACGTCGACTCCGTGAAGCTTTCGATCAAATCATACTACCCCCGGCATAGCCATAGATGCTACGACCGGGTCAATATTCTCGATAGCTCGTCCCGTTCATAGCGCGGCAAATCTTGGCCGTCAGCAAACCGTACACCGTCACCTGTCGCTGCCATCGCAATGCGTGCTACATCGTAGCCAGCCAATACGAGCTCATTAGCTGCCTCTTCTACACGGTCGGGCGAGAACGCGGCGAGCAATGTCCCTGATGCCAACATTCCCCAAGGGTCAGCCCCTACCGCGTCGCAAATCGCTATGCCAGGCTCGTACCAGAGCACTGCACCAGCATCGACCTGCAGCGCAACGTCGGATGCTTCCGCCAGCTCGTGTAACCCAGCAGATAGACCGCCCTCAGTCGGGTCGTGTAACGCGCATGCTCCCAGCGACGTCGCCCGCAACGCCGGTTCAACGACGGCGATACCCGGATCTTTCATCGCCCCGGACGCCTCGGCCAATAAAGCAGGGGACACACCCAAGCTCCCACCTCGCTCAATTGCAACTACCGCCGCCCCTTCCACGGGCGCCGGACCGACCTGAAGCACCGTATCCCCTGGCCGCACACCACCGGTTTTGACGAAATGGCCGTCCTCTTGAAAACCCAGCATCTGCCCGGTCACTACCGGTTGGGTCACGGCGGTAGTAACTTCGGTGTGCCCTCCAACGAGGACAACATCCAACGCCTCCAACCCACGTCTCATATTATCAAAGATATTCTCGACCTCGGTCTCGGTCGTCCCGACTGGCAGCAGGAACACTGCTAGGAACCAACGCGGCCGCACACCCAGAACCGCAACATCGTTAGCATTTATCAAAACCGCATGACCACCGATCTCACTACCGGTCAAGGTAATAGGATCTGTGGCTACGACAAGTGCCCCGCCACCGATGCCGATCACACCGGCATCCTCGCCCACCGACGGCGGTAGTAGAAGATCTGGCGTATCCTTTCGAAAAGACGCCAAAAGCCGTCTTAACATGTCGGCCGGTAATTTACCGGGCTCTAGTACATTGTCCGTCATGACATCCCCGCTAGCGGAAATGGCCTATCCTTTGGCCATTTGGCATGCAGATCCAGTTACTTGGATGTCATGTCTAAAGCAATCACTTCGTATCGACCAGGAAGCCAACCGTAAACATGAGACCCGTAACACCCAATTTAGAGAGCAAATTAAGCCAATCGCGCGTGATGGCCCTCCCAAAGATATACGCAGCTTAGGATACCGCCGAATAGCTCGAAGATCGCACTGGAAACAACTAACTCGGAGATGATTAAAGCGTCACCGCCATTAGACTTACCAAACTCACACCGAAAATCGATTTTAGTTTGGCCACATTTCAGCGAACCACGGATATCCCCGCGACTGAAAAATCGACGACCTCTTGTTTAACCACTTCGCCAGGAGAATTGCACACGTAAACCAACAATACGAAAATTCATATAACATGCGATCCTACAAGGGGTATTTATGAGAAAGCCCGCAAACCACACATGCAACATAGTAGTGACAGGAAAACAGAATGGTTAATGTGGAACGGCTATGCGACGGACCGATTGTCAGCCCTGAAACGCACCCGTCGATCGGCGACAATATTCAAGGACCGTCGCTGATCCGGGTGCCAGGTTGGGTAGATAACCCACTCGGTCGCTATTACCTTTATTTTGCCGACCACAAAGGCAGTTATATCCGGCTCGCCTTTGCCGACGCACTGACCGGACCCTGGCAGATCCACCCGCAGGGAAGCCTTCATCTCAAGGACTCGCTGTTTCCCACCGAACCGCCACCATTACCTGCGGATGGTGGTGCTGCCGCGATGGCGAGTAGCCGCGCCGCAATGCCAGGTAAGCGGTCGCACGACTTCACCGTAGAAGCAACAACCACGCATATCGCCTCGCCTGACGTCCATGTGGACGAGGACAAACAGCAGATCGTGATGTATTTCCATGGGCTAGAGACATTCGCTAAGCAGGCGACACGCGTTGCTGTATCGAAGAATGGGATAGACTTCTCTGCCAAACCTGAAATCCTCGGTCGCACCTATTTTCGTGTGTTTAAGAGGCCAGATGCAGTTTACGCGATGGCGATGCCGGGACAATTTTACCGGTCGATGGATGGCTACACAGAATTTGAGGAAGGGCCACGTCTCTTCAATCCGGACATGCGGCACGCCGCCCTTTTGCAGCGAGGCGATGCTATGCATGTTTTCTGGACCCAGGTCGGCCACGCGCCAGAGAGCATTTTATTGAGTTCGATCGATCTTTCCGGGGATTGGGGCACATGGCTAGATTCCGAACCCGTCGAGATCCTGCGACCGGAGTTCTCCTGGGAAGGTGCGGACGCACCGAACGAGCCGTCAATCCGCAGCACGGCCTATGGACACGTCAATCAGTTGCGCGACCCGGCGATCTACGAGGAGGATGGTAAAGTCTTCCTGCTCTATGCGGTCGCCGGAGAAAGTGGCATCGCATTGGCCCAAGTACACATGGAAGTTTGACAGAAATAAGGAAAAACAAATGAAAGTATATTTTGCCCCGAGATCGCGTGCAGTTCGCACTGTCTGGCTTCTAGAAGAAATTGGCAAACCTTATGAACTAGAGCGGTTCACGCTTGGGCAGAAGGAAATGCGTGGGCCCCAATATACTAAGATCAACCAGAATGGCCGCGTGCCGCCCCTGGTCGACGGCAACACGACAATCACAGATAGCACGGCGAGCGCTCAGTATCTAGGTGCGAAGTACGCGCCAGAATTAACCCCCGGCCCGGACGCTGAAAATTTTGCAACCTATCTGCAATGGCTCAACTATGCAGAAGGCATGATAATGCCGCCGATTAACAACTATGTGGTTGAGACAATCCTGCTGCCGCCGGAACGCAGAAATGAGGAGATCGCTGCGCGCTCACTGAAACTGCTCAATCGAACCCTAGGTGCCGTTGAAGGTCATATGGAGGGGCAGAGTTTCCTTGCAGGAAACTTCACCGTCGCAGATACGATCACGGGTCACGCCATCATTATGTCCCGTCGTCTAGGTGCCGATTTCAGCGACTGTCCAAACCTCAATGCCTACGCCAACCGTCTTGAAGAGCGCGACGCGTTCAAGGCTGCGGAAGCAGCTTGACGATTAAAAAAAAGCTGGACCTTAGTTAACCTGGTTCAGCCCCAGGCCAAGACCTATGGTGAGCGCGAGTTCATGACGTTCGAACATTGCACACGTCTGACCTTTGCCTCTCTAGATCGGGACAGCAACACGTTGGCGCATAATTTGGCGACCCTCGGCGTAGTTCAAGGCGACCGGGTCAAGGATCGCATCCGACGCCGCGGTGAAAACATTTCCAGTTATGAAGTAGAGCAAGCCTTAAACGATCATCCAGACATCGAAGAATGCGCCGTCGTCGGCATCCGTGTTGATGGCGCTGGCGGCGAAGACGAGATGAAATCCGTCATTGTTACCAAGCAGTACAACGCGATCAACCACATTCATATTCTGGATTATTGTGCCCAGCTGATCCCACGTTTTGCCGTACCCCGCTTCATAGAGGCCGTCACAGAAATTCCCAAATCTGCCACCGGGAAAATACAGAAGGAGCCTTTGCGTGAAGCCGGTATCACAAACCGCACTTGGGATCGGGAAGCCGCCGGATACAAGGTTCCTCGGCGGCTTTGACACCCCTTAGTGACCCGTTATCCGTGGTAGAAAGTACGACCGCTGTCCCGCATCCAAAGCCGAACTAGATGGCGCCGCCGTTCCGGTTCCCGGTAATCCTCGAAGGCCGTTCGGCAGTGACCACAACGGCGATTATCGAGAAGCTGTATCTGGCCCGGCTCGAAAAAGAAATCCTTCCACATCGCCGGCTCGTTTAGAATGGCCTCAAAAGCATCAAGAGCATCCCTGCCCTCTGGATCGAGTTCCTTGCCTTCTAGTTCGTAACCGTAGACCACCTGGCGATAAGACAACCTTGCGACCAATTCCCCATCTTGATTTTCGAACATCGGGTGGTAAGTAGTCATTACATCGTCTGGCGCATGCTCCCGTTGCCGATCAAAATAAAAAGGTTGGTAAAGACGGCGAAGCAGGTCGGGATGACGCTTACGCATTTCGTTATGAGCAGTCTTGAAACTAATCAGACGACTGATACCTCCAGACTTTGCTGTCTGTAGGCAAAGCAAGCCTAGATAGTGTGGCGTGCAGAGGTTGTAGCTATTGTCAGTGTGGAAGTTCTGACCGACATTGGTGACATCCGGCCGCACGCCGTTACCTGGCGGCTTTCCCTTATCCAGGACATCGTAAAGCATTTTTCCATCCCAGCTCTGCGCTACCGGTCGTGAGATCATCGATGCTAATAGCCAATAAAGCGTGACGGCTTCATCTCGGGAGTAACGGTCCATAGGTAGTCTATCAATGATCACAAAACCGAGCCCTTCGCGAACTTCCCTATTTGCTACTGCCATCATGGCTCGGCAGGCTGGCATTTCGAATAAATCAGGGGTCATAATCAGCGTCGACAACGGATTGCTCCGTAGTTCCATAACAACCGCTTCAAACTCATCCAGACAGGCCTGGTCAAGACGGACAATGCCCTCCGCATCTCCAATCGTTGCACCACGCCAAGCGATCGCCCCTTCAAAGTCACGATCTATTATATCAAAGCTATCTTGAGAAAATTCTGACATCGTA
>CAYYUG010000016.1:32922-48928 GCA_964474755.1 uncultured Rhodospirillaceae bacterium
CGGAAATTGAACACAATGGCGGCACCGCAATATACCAATCATTAAACGTAACCGACGAAAAGCAATGGAATACTATTTCTCGCGAAGTGGAAGCCAAGTTCGGTAAGATCGATGTACTGACTAATATCGCCGGAGTTTCAGGACGCGATCCGAAACAAAATATTCAAACCACCACTACCGCCGGAGGCCTGCTTGAGGATCAATCGCTCGAAGTCTGGAACCAGATAATGGAAGTAAACGCTACAGGCACCTTCCTTGGTACCAAAGCGGTTCTAGCACCAATGCGCCGCGCTGGAGGCGGTTCGATAGTCAACATCTCTTCGATCTGCGGTATCGTAGGTTCACACGCAAATGGCGCTTATCACGCCTCTAAAGGTGCTGTCCGTATCTTCTCCAAATCTGTCGCTATCCAATACGCATCGGATCAAATCCGTGTAAACTCGATCCACCCTGGTTTTGTCGATACACCAATGACCGCTCCGGGACATGCAAACCCTGAAGTAGTCGAACAACGTATCGCTGCTACACCGCTTGGTCGTTTCGGTAAGCCGTTAGATATCGCGATGGGTTGCCTCTATCTGGCATCCGATGAATCGGCCTGGATTACAGGCACCGAACTGGTAATCGACGGCGGCATGACAGCAAATTGAGGAGTAACCCAGTGACTGGAATCCAACGCTTTCTCTTGCCGGACGAGATGGAGCCAGTTAGCCACTACTGTCACGCTGTGCGTACCGGTGACCGGTTGTGGATTTCGGGAACTGTTGGTGTTCGCCCTGACGGCAGCATTCCAGAAGATACTGCTGATCAGTTCCAAGTCGCGATCGATAGTCTGGATCGTTGCCTTCGAGCCGCTGGAGGACGCCCAGAACATATTGTTAAGGTAACAGTGCTGCTAACAAACATCGCTGATCGAGCACTAATCAATCCAATCCGACAGCGCTACTTTGGAGTGAACCGGCCAGCTTCGACCCTTTACGAAGTATCCGCACTTGTTTCGCCTGAAATGAAAGTAGAAATCGAAGCTGAAGCCGTGATCAATGATTGACATGGCTAAACGATAGCTGTTTACCACAATCAAATGCGCAAATACTCGTAAACCTCGTTTGTTCCAACATAAGTCATCTCGCCGGCAACCCAGACGATAACAGCTAGCCCGATATACCCAATCCACTGATACTTATTAAGAAGCCTGGCGACTAAGTTTGCACCAACAGCCATTAAAACGATGGAGAGGATTAGGCCGAACACTAACATCTGGACATTGTCCTTCGCCGCACCAGCTACACCGAGCACATTGTCGAGCGACATCGATACGTCGGCAACGATAATCGTTGCCATCGCCCGGATAAACATTGGTGAATAAATGCTAACACAGCCTGTATTTTCCGCATCAGGATCATTCAACGCATCAGCTTGGCTTTGCTCATCTTCGGCTCCTGACCGCAGATCTTTCCACAGCTGATAGCAGACGACAAAAAGAAGTAAGCCTCCAACAAGCTTTAAGCCGGTGATAGAAAGCAGATAAACGGTCAACGCCGCTAGAACGATGCGTAAGATCACCGCGAGCGCTATCCCCCAGACAATCGCTTTCTGCCGCAGCGCGGGGGGTAAAGAGGCTGCCGCCATCCCAATGATTATTGCATTATCGCCAGACAACACCAGATCAATGAAAATAACCTGCATGAAGGTGGTCAGATCAAAATTTAGCTCAAAAGGCATGTCCATAGAAGATCTTAAGAGTAGAGAATTTGAAGGAAACCCTTAACGGCAAGACGTCGGCAAGGCGTTTCAGGCTTGAGTGCAGGGATCAGCCTGAACCCGTCGACCGGAGGTTAGATAATTAACCTTTGCCACCGACGAATACTACCCTATCTGCAACTCTCAGGATGATGTCCTCTAGCACCTTAGTCATTCAGACAAACGGCCCTTGCGTGCGATGAATTCGGGAAACGCATCCTCCGCCTTCGCACCGCGAAGCACATGCCGGGTGAATTGCTTCTCGTTATCCCAATGGTTCTTCAGGGAACCTCCCATATCCTCTAGCAGAAGCTTCTTAATACCTTTAACGGAGTCACCATGATTGCCCGCGATCATTCCAGCAATTTCCATCGTCTTCGCCCGCAATTTCGTCCGGGGCACCAGATGGTTTAACAATCCGATTCTATAGGCTTCTTCCGCCTCAACGACGCGAGCGGTGAACAGCAACTCCTTCGCCATAGGCCAACCAACCTGGTTCGGCAGTGTCCATGTACTATTGATGCGGCCGTAGGCAGCGGCAAGAAAGCGGAACTTTGTTTCTTCGCAACCGATCCGTATATCAAATGACGAGGACAATACGGCAGCGCCGCCATATGCGAGCCCATTCATCATGCCAATCGTTGGCTTCGGACAAACACCGATATCGTAGCTAATGTTCAGGTATTTATCATTGTGTGCGTCGAGCTCTTTTTGCGTAAACTTCCTGTCGTTTTCACGCTGTTCATGAATATCCCCGCCAGCAGAAAATGCCCGTTCACCAGCACCTGTAATAACGATACAGCCAATATCATTATTTGCGACATAGCTCTGCAACGCGTCATGCAGTTCAATTGTCAACTGCCGATTCATCGCATTAAGCACATCAGGCCGGTTCATGGTTACGATACCAACGCCATTTTCCTCCTCTAAAAGGATATGGTCATATTTTCTCATCAGTCCTCCCAGTTAGGTTATCAGTACCACAACGGCATTTCTTTTAATTATAAAGAGCGTTAATCAACAACAGAAGTTTCGTTAGCAGTAGCAGAAAAAATTATAGCCACAAAACCAGCAACGTTAATACGAATCAATTCTTAAATTTATCGAAAAAAATAAATAGCCAATAAAATCTGTATTTATATAGTCTATTTATTTGAATATGGACTCACCATTTATTATGGGATAGTAATTATTAAATTTTAAGATCGAAACTACTTACTAATATATCGCTTTAAATAATACGTATAACTCCAAACAATATCCCTAACATAACACCTAACAATATAGCCAATGAACAGAAAAATAATCTCTCTACGTGTAATATCCATGATATATAATTTAAAATAATTTTAATCCAGGATGTTTTCACTGGATTTCGTAATAAAATAATTCCACCAATAAAAGAGGGTATAGAACATAATATAAACCCAATGCCATATGAGCCGGTTATCGCTAAAAGAACACCATATGCTGCTGGATATATCATCATTGCTATGCTTGTAAATGCTAGTACTCCCCCAGTAACTCCAGCCACCTTTTCAGAAGAAGTTAATCTAGCAATTTCTGCAAGTAAAATACCATGCCAACTAAGTGCGGTAACATTATATAAAATAGCTACAGATAGTACTAAAAAGTAACTCCATTGTGTATCGTAAAGACCTGTCAATATAGCAGCTATACCTGCTACTATTCCTATAAAACCAAGTACGATACGTGCTGATAAGTATCTACTTCCTATATAACCCCAAAATATTCTAGCACCAACAGCAGTAAACGATGCAATTGCAAATGCCTTACCAGATTCAATCTCACTAAATTCCAAACCATCTATTAAAAATAAGATAAAAAATCCTGCAAAAATAGCTTGCAGGCCTCCAAATGCAAAAGATCCAAATGCAAGGTCTCTTAACTCTGGATCCGAAACAACTGTTTTCATAGTTCTATTTATATTCGAAAAAGATATATGTATATTTGGTATTCTATCGCGGTCGAAAAAAGTTCTAACAGGCTGTAGAAGCGCTATAATACCATAAACTAAAATTGCGACCACAAAGGACGCTCCGAAAGCATTTACGTGAATAGATGTTTTAAACGTTGCGATATATAGGCTTACACTAAGTAAAAACGGTATAAGTAATCCACCTACTAAGCTACCAAGGGGAACGCCTGTCTGTTTAATAGAAAAAATTAAAGCGGATATTTTCGGCGGGCAAACACGAGCTAATAGGTGTGAGCTAGCTGGCGTTAAGACACCGCCTAAACCCAATAATATTGCGCCAATCGGATATAACCAAAGAAGCTTAGTTGATATGATCAGTAGGCTTCCACCCATCATAAATAAAGCCCATTGACTGATTCTTACAGCGCCGTATCGAAGTATAAACCCACCACAACACATCGCTGTAATAATAGATGCTATGTTTTGAATAAAAAGGTATAGACCTAGCCACGCTCGAGAGATTCCATAATTATCCGCGATTCTATCAGCCAGTATTGGCATGGCAATCTGACAAACATAAGAAAAAGTATTCTGAAATAACATCGCTATAGTTGCGATAGTTAATACAATTTTCCAATTATATTTGTCTAAATTCATACCGAAAACATAACTTATCTATAATATTTTTCGTGTAATTAATATGCATTAGAATAAATCTTACAACTACTCCGTAATTTTCTACAGAACCCAATCTAAAAATATATACCTAGTGTTCTAAATAATTTATGATTGATCGATTCATAATTTAAATCTAATTCACTTTTTATGTGAATGTGTAATTGTATGCGGATAACCTAACCTGTATATAAGCCATCACATTGAAAATGCTACGCTGCAGACGTACAATTTATAACAGTTGTAACACGTGAATCTGGTTATGCGACCGCGCTATTTTTGACACCGTTTTAATATTCCTAAAAATTAAATTTATCGCTGCGTAAGAATTCGACAAACCCTTAACTAAACCACTTGATTTACCTGATCTGGCCTTTTCCTATACCGGTGCTGAGGCAAAGTTTGGACACCATGGCTAGAGTTCCCCCTGCGCATAAGCACCCGTCGCTTCGTTCTCTGGAAGAGCCCATTCATTGTTTGGATCATCGCCTGCAACAGTCGTACGAACCATAGTTCGAGGCTGCTCGTGAGGCCATCGATGTCCACGGTGAAGGATACAGCGATTGTCCCATATAACGATGTCGCCAACCACCCATTTGTGTTTGTAGGTGCGAGGCGGCTGAGCCCCTTGCGCTGTCAGGTCGGAGAGCAATTTGCGGCTATTTTCTAGGTCCTCTCCGAGAATGTGGCTCGCATGCCGTCCAACGAAAAGGTTTTTGCGACCGGTCGCAGGGTGCTCGCGTACGATTGGATGTTCCACTGGTCTGAGATACGATAGTTCTTCCTTATTCAGGATTTCCTTACCACCGAAAGGGGCGTGGCTAAAAGCATAGTCATGTATCGCAATTTTGTCGTTGAGCCAGTCTTTCATCTCGTCATCGAGAATATCATATGCCGCTCGCATATCGGCCCACTCGGTCTCTCCACCAGTGTCTGGAACAACGTGCGCAGCCAGAATAGAGGCCTTCGCACCGACCCGCTTATAAGAGCTGTCACTATGCCAATAGGTGTTACCCACCAGGAAGCGAGCCTGCACGCTTGAGAGCGGCGCGACATTGCCGTCAGACTGGACATTGCTGATATTTGACACCCCGGTCGAACGACGACGCCGTATATTTTGTTCCAACTGCCCGAAGCGACACGTGAAGGCAATATGGGCTTCGTCACTTAGATATTGCGCTGGAAAAATTAGGACACCGAATTGGTGCCATGCCTCTTCTATCTTTTCGAATTTCGCATTGTCGAGTTGATTTAGATCAACACCATGCACAATCGCGCCAAGAGTAGCCTCCGTCGGCATTATATCCAGTGTCATTTCTCACTCCTCGCTGCTCTCGATCCACGCCTCTTGACGCAGCCGGTCAAACATCGTTCCGTTTATTCGCATAATTTTCTACCGCTTGCACCCAGACTGCAAGCGGGAGACGGGAGGAGGTTCAGTTATATGACTTTATCGAGTGTCAACGAAGCGGATACTTCGACAGAAAAATTTCTCAGGGGGAAATACGCCATCTGCGGTGTCGGTGAAACGACCTACCGTCGCGGTTCAAACGAGACCACGCGAGCGCTTGGCACATGGGCGGTAAAAAACGCGATGGACGACGCCGGCATGACTGCAGACGATGTCGACGGCATGTTGAGCTATTCCGGTAATGACTCGACTTTCTCAACCTTTATCGCCGGTGACCTTGGCATTCGGCTAAACTTTTATATGGACGTGCATGGCGGCGGCTCCTCAACAGAAGCGTTGATCGGCATCGCAATTGGCGTGATTGAAGCCGGTATGTGCAAAACGGTGGCGATCTTTCGCGCCATGAACGGCTACAGTTCAGTCCGCATCGGTGGTACCGGAGCGCGATCGGCAGTGCCAATTGTCGGCGATCAAATTCACCACCGAGCCTATGGTTGGCAAAGCGCTGGTCAGATGTTCGCACCGACCTTCCTACGCCACATGTACGATTATGGCACCACGCCGGAGCAGGTTGCTGGCGTGAAGGTGGCACACTCAAAGCACGCCTCCAACAATCCGAAGGCATATTACAAAACGCGCTACACCGTTGACGACGTGGTAAATTCACGGATCATCTGCAAGCCGTTGCATCTTCTTGACTGCTGCGTCGAGACAGACAATGCAACGTGCATCATCGTCACTCGGCTCGACCGGGCACGCGACTGCAAAAACCCACCGGCCGTTATCCAATCCGTGGTAGGTCGCTGCTGCAAGCCGCGTATCGATATGCACTATCAGCATGGTCCGATCTCGACCGTGGCTGGCCACTACGCCAAGGACATTTTATGGCCCAACGCTGGCGTGGGCCCTGAGGATATCGACGTCACCGGTTCATACGACGCGTTCACCTTTACGACCATGCTTCAGCTTGAGGATTATGGCTTCTGCAAAAAAGGTGAAGGCGGTGACTACGTCTCGTCAGGCATTATCGAGTTAGGTGGAGACCGACCGAACAACACCTCGGGCGGCCATTTATGTGAGGGCTATACACACGGTATGAATATGGTCATCGAAAACACTCGGCAGTTGCGCGGTGAAATCGATGATTCCTGCCCGGTTGGGCCGGACGGTAAGAAACAGCACACCTATGATTATTCCGAAGGTGGCTGCCGGCAGGTAAAAGATGCCGAATTGACCGCTAATCTCGGCTGGGCAATGCCTGGTACGGGCTCGGCCATGGTCATGGCAAAAGACGCACGGTAGGGGGAGAAATACGATGCCAGTCAAAGGCGAATATATGGGCATGGCCCTGACCATCGACGATCTCGATGGTGAGAACTTGGATTTCTTCCGCTACTGCTCGGAGGGTGACTTTCGGCTGCAGCGCGGCAAGCAAAGCGGTTTGCTGCGTTATCCGCCGGCAACCGCTTGTCCTTGGACTAGTGATCGCGAATCCGAATGGGTCTCCGTCGAAGCTAAGGGCACTGTTCATTCCTACGTCGAGGTACATCACCCAATCCAGCCGGCATTTAAGGAAAAAATCCCCTATATGATCCTCCTGGTCGACCTCGACACCCAAAAAGGTGAACCGACAGCCGACGAGGCGCTGCGTGTTGCAGGTAACTTGGTAACCGCTGATGGTGAATTTGCATCATCTGACATAATTAAGGCAGTTGGCATCGGCACAAGAGTGAGGATGGTTTTCACTAACGTGACAGATGAGTTTGCTCTCCCGCAATGGACTGTTGACGGGGATGCTGAACAACCAGATGAACCGTGGCGTTACCCGCAAGAATAACGGGCGAGCTTCCCAACGGCCCTGTTATTTTTGGCAATTACGAATGCCCACCAGTGCCGAATAACGCCTAATAACGTAGTGTATAATAATACTTAGTAATATTTGGATACCGTGATTGTTTGGCCGTTTCATTCCCTGGGCATCCCAATTACATTTCGTAATTTAATATTCTCGTAATTAAGTACTGATTGTATCGTCAGCGCATACACTCGCCGTGGCAGGCTAACTTCCAGCCTATCCCTTTGGATGTTAATACTCAGTGATCCTATAAAGCGTGGTCAGTCAGGAAAAGTTTATAGGCTCCTTCTTTCCGATCTCAGTCTTAGCCAACTGTCTTAAATGTTGCCGTGAACAGCAAGACGATTCCAACCAGCACCAATGTGCTCTACAGTTGTTATCAATCAAATCTGGAACCATCTTCTCAACGAGACACCGATGACCGCTAAAACTGCACTGCTGCTGAGCGAATCCGACAATGTCGTCGTCGTGCTGACCAACATCTCCAAGGGCGAGGACCTGCCCGCTACCCGTATTACCGCACGTGAGGCGATCCCACGCGGTCACAAGATGGCGATAATCCCAATTAAGGCGGGCGACCCGGTGCACAAATATGGTCAGGTCATCGGCTTCGCGTCAGCACACATTGCGCCGGGCGAGCACGTCCACACGCACAATGTGTCGATCGGCGATAGTTTCGAGCGCGACTACGCCTTTGGGAAACACGCCACTCCGACTGAAATGGTGCCGGAAAGCGAGCGCGCAACATTCCAAGGCTTCGTTCGTGAAGACGGCAAGGTTGGCACGCGAAACTATATTGGCATTGTCACCTCAGTGAACTGTTCAGCAACCGCTGCACGGTTGATCGTCAAAGAGATCGAAAAGCGAGGGATCCTGGACGACTATCCCAATGTCGATGGGATCGTACCAATCATGCACGGCGCCGGCTGTTGCATCGGCACCGATGACGAAGCTTTCCGGATGCTGCAACGGACTATCTGGGGTCACGCACGGCACCCCAACTTTGCCTCAGTGCTGATGCTTGGCCTCGGCTGTGAGGCAAACCAAATTCCAATGATGCTGGAGGTGATGGGCCAACCTTCAGATGAAACGTTCCACTACACGACACTGCAAGCGGAAGGCGGAACCCGCAAAACGGTTGAGGAATGCGTCGCATGGTTCGAGAGCATCCTACCACGCGCCAACGCCATGACCCGCAGTACGTTGCCGGCGTCGGAGCTAACGGTGGGGCTGCAATGCGGCGGTTCGGATGGCTATTCCGGTATCACCGCTAATCCGGCACTCGGCATCGCCGTAGATACCCTGGTAAGACATGGTGGATCCGGCGTGCTAGCCGAGACGCCAGAGATCTACGGCGCTGAACATCTTCTGACAAGCCGCGCCATAAGCCGTGAGATCGGTGAAAAGCTAATCGAACGCATCCACTGGTGGGAAGGTTATGCCGCCAAGCACAACAGTCATATGAATAACAATCCAACACCGGGCAATAAGGAAGGGGGGCTGACGACAATCCTTGAGAAATCGCTGGGTGCGGTTGCCAAGGGTGGCTCAAGCAACCTAGTCGGCGTTTACAAATACGGCGAACCTATTACCACCAAGGGCTTCGCCTTCATGGACAGCCCCGGTTACGACCCTTGCTCAATCACCGGCGAGGTTGCGTCCGGCTGCAATCTTGTCGCCTTTACCACGGGCCGCGGCTCCTGTTACGGCAATAAGCCGGTGCCATCCATGAAACTCGCTACCAATACACCGATGTATAATCATATGGCCGAGGATATGGACATCAATTGCGGTACCATTGTTGATGGCGCCGAGACCTTGGATGAATGCGGTGAGACAATTTTTCGTAAGATGCTCTCAGTGGCATCTGGCGAACTCACCAAGTCAGAGGAAATCGGTGTTGGCGACACGGAGTTCGTGCCCTGGCAGACCTGGGCGCAGATGTGAAAGTATCCCTCGCACATGTAAGGGTTGACTGAACCCCGAGAAAAGATGCGTTAGGCTTTACGCCTTTCTTAATTGCCTGGAGCCCTCTATGCCGATCATCGATGCACAAATACATCTCTGGCGCAGCGGAACCGCAAGGCCACCCCACCAAACTACACCCTATCTCGCCGAGGCTGCGGTCCGAGACATGGATAATGCGGGTATCGACGGCGCTATCATCCATCCGCCCGCGAGTTGGGACGTAGCATCGAACGAACAGGCTGTCGAGGCGGTACAGACTTATCCAGATCGTTTTGCTATTTTTGGTTATCCACCACTTGATCAGCCTGAAAGCCACTCGCTTATCAAGAACTGGAAAGCTCGGCCGGGGATGCTCGGATACAGGTTCTATTTCGGACAGCCTCACAACCTGACATGGCCTACGGATGGCACGTTGGACTGGCTTTGGCCAGCTGCCGAGGAAGCCGGCACGCCACTGGCCCTTCTAGCCGGCGATTGGTTGCCTTTGCTGGGTGAGATCGCAAATCGCCATCCGGCGTTGAAGTTGATTGTGGACCATATGGGCGCACTCCGAGGTGCCAAGGGCGACGCGGCATTTCCAAATATGAAAGAACTAACCGCTCTCGCCCAACACCAAAATGTCGCAGTCAAACTGACTGGCGGCCCCTTTTATGCGGACGACGCCTATCCCTTCAAAAGCCTCCATAAACATTATCGCACCATTTATGACGCCTTCGGCCCGCACCGCCTCTTCTGGGGCACCGACATAACGAAAATGCCGTGTTCCTGGACACAATGCGTCACACATTTTCAAGAAATAGACTGGCTTCCAGACGCGGACAAAGACCTCATCATGGGCGATGCCCTGTGTGAGTGGATCGGCTGGATGCGTTGATCCAGCGCTGGCGTGAGCAATAGCTGAAACGTGCTATGCTGGAACGAACTCCATAATACTAAAACGGAAAAAAGGGTATACCGTGGTAGATAAAATCAGGGTCGGTATTGTCGGCGCAACCGTCACAACGGGAGGGAGCGGCTGGGGGGCAAATGCCCACGTACCGGCGCTGCAGGCGTTGCCTGGTTATGAGTTGAAGGCTGTTTGCACCTCACACGCTGAGACTGCCAAAGCATCAGCCGAAAAATTCGGTGCCGCACTTGCCTTTCACGATATGAATGAGATGCTCTTGCACCCCGATGTAGACTTAATTGTTGTCGTCGTTCGCGTGCCAAAGCACAAAGAGCTTGTCATGGCCGCGGTAGAAGCCAAAAAGGCAGTATGCTGCGAATGGCCGCTAGGCGCACACGTCGCAGAGGCAGCGGAAATGGCCGACGCCGCTAACGCGGCTAGCCTACCTACCCTGGTTGGGCTACAGGGGCAAAGCGATCCCGCTGTGATGTGTGCGCACAACCTTATCGCTAATGGCGAAATCGGCGAGATCGTATCGGTCAATGCCAAAGTGATCGTCAACGCGATCCCCGAGCGTGGGGATGGCCGAATTTGGCAAGGGATCCGCAAAAATGGCGCTAACCCGATGACGATCCCGGGCGGTCACGCTATCGACGCCATGTGCCACATCCTTGGTGAGTTTGCCGAAATCAGTGCTCGTGTCACGACACGCATAGACATGTGGAAGCATGCTGTCACTGGCGAAAATTTTCCCGTCGATGCGCCAGACACGGTCACTGCTGCCGGTGTACTGAAGAGCGGCGCAGAAGTGTCCTACCAGGTAGCTAGCGTCCCCTTTAATGCAAGCGGTACCCGAATAGAAATTTACGGTCGCAAAGGAACTCTCGTACTGACCTCGAATTCCATAAATATTGGGCCTAGCCAGCTTCATCTCGCCATCGGCGACGCAGAATTGACCGAATTTTCGCCGCCGGAAATCTACCAGCTTATTCCTGCGGACATGGCAGCCGGACCGGGCAGGAATGTGGCGCAAGCCTACGCACGCTTTGCCAAAACGATGCAGTCTGGGGGTGGGGATGCACCCGATTTTAGCGATGCCGTTCGCCGGCACACACTAATCGATGCCATGGAGCGATCGCATGACAGTGGCAAAGCCATCAAATTAACTTAGGCCCATGGTAAATGGCATAGAGAAGAATAGGTTTATTCCTATCAGTCACCATCGAAACGCTCGGTGGTTATCAGCTGCCAGAGCGCTACAAGTTGTATCTGAGCATCGCGCCGGTTCGTTTGGAAACGAACGTGGCGATCCGGCCCCGCACCTGGCGCGAGAGCAATTGACCATAAAGCGCCTAACGTATTTGGTAGGAATGAATAACGCACATCAATGACTGTGTTTAGGTCTTCTGGGTTACGCGCAGAGTAGCCTTTGCTAAAACGCATGAAACGGGCCAAGTCGCGGTGCTGCTGACTAGCTGAATTTAGCCAAGGGAATTCCCGAGCCGGATTCAAACGGGGAACCGAAGGTCCGGGAAATATTATCGGCGCGATACCCACGCGAATACCGTTTATATAAAACCATCCTTTAGCCTCGTATACTGATCGCCAGACTAAAATGTTGCCGATGGTTGGTTTGACAGCCAGCCTTTCGATTACATGACCACGTGACGCGGCGATATCTTCAGCCATCTGAAGCGCGGCGTTACGCTGGACCAAGCCAAAGGTCAAATAGAGGCAAACCCAGACCAGAGCCAATCGTGCGTAAAGCGGTGAGCGTCTAATCCCGGCTAAAACGACTAATGCAATAACCGGCAAAGTGAACAGTGGATCGACGATAGAAATAATGCTCGCCGAATACCGTTCGTGGCTGAACGGCCAAAAAAGCATGGTCCCATAAGACGTCGCAAAATCCAGCAAACCGTGCGTTCCATAGCCAAGCGTGCAGTAGAGAAATGCGCGAAAGAAAGTAAGCTGCAGGCGCCGGCCGATTAGCAGGTACAACAGCATTGCCGTTACCAGACCACCAGCGGGAATAAAGATCAGCGAATGGGTGAACTGCCGATGATATTCCAGGAACAACAATGGATCTTCGGCAGAAGTAATAAATACATCTGCATCGGCAGCGAGACCTGCTAAAAAGCCTAAGCTCCCCGCCAACGCAGCCGGTCCTTTGCGGGGTATGGAGAACGCTTGCGCGCTTGCTGCACCCAGTGCACCTTGCGTTATCGGATCCATTACCTCACCTCGTAACGAACCGAATAAATCCTTATGCCTCGGGATACGCGCCGAGAAGCACCCGCCCCATATAATCCCGCGCGTCGATCGGCGAGTATGGCTGCATGAAAGGACCAGCGCGGACGTCGCGGTAGAGCCGAGTTAGGGGATTACGCGCCATGAAGCCACCACCGCCAAACAAATCCATCGCTTGGCTGACAATCTCAATAGCGTTGCGGTTTACAACCCATTTGGCGCTTTGGTAATCCTTCATCAGCTCATGAGCCTGCTTATAGGTCGTCTCTAGGCCTCCGTTTGTTGTTTCCATAAAACGGTCTAGTTGCTGACCAAGCTGAGCAAGAATACTCCGCGAAGTTGACAGTAAAATTTCCATTTCGGCTAACGCGTTCGGCACACCTGGGCGGGATGAGGCATCGCCGACAGTCTTCTGTGCATCGAGTCCAATCTCAAATGCTGCTTCGGCAATACCGAGGAAGGCGGCGACCAGGGGCACATTCGCGAGCGTCCGGTTCACCAAGACCGGGATACTCCATTGACCCCAGGGGCCTATCTTACGTAATCCATCGAGTGGCACAAGGCAGCTCTCGAAACTGACTGACTGGCTGCCCGAAGCGCGCATGCCAAGGGCGTCCCAGTCTCCATGCGGACGAATGCCCGGCGTATCCAGCGCAAACAGGACGTTGACGATATGATCCCCATCCCCATCACGCATACGTAGGTTGGTGGCAATATGGGTCGCAAGTGGCGACATAGTGACAAAGTGTTTCGTGCCGTTTAGCCGCCAGCCCTCATCAGTCTCCACAGCCTCGCTAAACGGGTGGAGGTTATCTGTGCCGCGCTCTGTCGTTGTCGAACAGATCAGCATTTCCCGCTTCGCTATAGCCTCCAGCAGACGTTTAGCCCGCGAGTGCGGAGGAGAACCTGGTTCATTACTACGGTAGACAGCAGCCAGCCCGCGTGTCGCCGACAAATGCATACTGATTGCAATCGCTGCAGATCCATCACCTCGCGCAAGTGTCGCAATAATTAGATTCCAATCATGCATCGACTGCAGGCCGAAACCACCCAATTCTTCCGGCACAAATGATGCGGCAACCCCAGAACGTTGCATATCGGCGTAGTTTTCCACACACATTTCATTCGCCCTGTCTGCGGCGTCGGCGCGTTCGCGGAACGGTTCGATCAGGTCCGCCGCAGCTAAGACGGCGCGCGCGCCTTCCGGTGTCCTAGGGGAGATCGCGTAGCTCATTCAGGGAACCCTCGTTACTTAGTGTGGGCAACCTATCATAGGTTTGCCGACACCAAAGTGCAGATACGGAGACGCAACTCAAACCAAAGACACAACATGCTGCTACTTTACGAAGGACCCACGTCAGTTTGCGCAATCAAGGTGCGGCTAGTGCTAATTTAGAAAGCAATCGCCTTTGAAAGCTGCCCGATTGATATGCACTCAGGCGAACGCTTCGATCACAGATACCTAACATTCAACGCCAAGGGCTTAGTTCCGATCCTCGTCGATGACAAAGTTCCCATCGTCGATTCCTCGGTCATTATGCAATTCGTCGAGAACAAACGCCCGTCGCCGTCGCTGCTACCAGGAAAGCCTATAGATAGCGCATTGATGCGGCAATTGATGAAACATATTGACGACTTAGTACACACGTCGACCGGCAATATCATGCATACAACGCTCTACCGCACCTCCTTCTTAGCATTGGAGGGGTCACCCGAGCGGTCAGACAGGCCGACACCCCACGACAAGCGGCGGCAACGCCGCGCTGCAGCGTATAAAGACGGCAACGACGCCCCCTTCGTTATCCGCGCGATAAAGCGCTTCAATGAGTTGATTAGCGATTTAGAAGTGGCGCTCACTAGGGGCCCCTTTCTCACCGGCCTCACCTAATTCTCTCAAGGATGCCGCTGTCACGCCTTACACTAGCCGGTTATCTGATCCGGGCCTCTTGCATCTCTTGGTGGATAACGCTCCCCGTGGCCTGGCCAAGCACTTTACCCTTCATCAGTCATAATTTCTGCCTAAGAAGCCCGCAATGAATCATTCCGTGATCGCGCCTACCAGCGCGGCAGGCAAAACTGTCTTCAGTTCAAGAGCCCCTCTCTTGAGGTCATCGAAAGCATTCATAGGAATACCCATACGATAAAAAATAGTCTCTATCGTTTCTTCGGTCGAGCCTGGCTGGACACCCAAAAAATGCCATCGTCCCAACGTTTAGTGCTCAATAGCTATATCGATCAACTTTACCGCACCATCGCATAGAAAAGCTCATCAAAACCCTAACAAAAGAATTTTAGCTTAACCTTCCTGTGCCTTCTTATGCGCAGCAAGCGCCATGAGCCGGCGGTCGCGCCAGTTGCGACGTTCCTCCAACTTTTCCGCGGGAATCTTAGCTCGCATTTCCACTTCTGCTTTGGCGATCAAACCTTCGCTCCAGAGCTTAGGATTGGAGCGAGAGGCATTTATCGAGTGATAGAGCGGCCCTAATACCTCCGCATACTCCCGCACGCCACCAGGCGCATTCAAGTCGATTGTCTCGAACGGGCCGAGAAAAGACCAACGAAGGCCAAGGCCTTCGCGAACAGTCTTGTCGATATCATCAGCGCTGGCATAACCCTCCTCCAGCAACGCCCAGGCTTCGCGCAGCAGCACTCCTTGCAATCGATTAAGGATGAAACCCTCGATCTCGCGCTGCACCAGGATTGGCGATTGACCGACAAAATTCATCACAGACATCGCAACATCAACTGCTGTTGGATCAGTCCAAGGTGCAGGAGCCAACTCGACGACAGGCACCAGATAAGGTGGGTTGACCGGGTGGGCGACGAGGAAGCGCTCTCGGTTCGGCAGGTCTCCAGTAAAGGCTGAGGCCGGTATGCCGGAAGTCGAACTACCGACTACCGTGTCCGGTCCAAGCAAAGCAGATATTTGTCGACTAACCTCTTGTTTCAATTGAAGCCGCTCAGGCACGGATTCCTGTACATATTTCGCACCCTCAATTACGGCTGCCATGTCGTCGCAGACTTCGACCCGTGACAGGATAGCTTCAGCATCATCGACCAGCCCAGCGCCCTCCAGGTCAGCAAGGCGTTCCGCAACAACATCGAGAACCTGGTCGCGTGCCGCTTTCGAGGCATCAAAGATACGGACCAGCTCTCCGCCACGTGCAAACACGATAGACCAGCCGGTTCCTACCAACCCGGCTCCAAATACACCTATGTGCATGCCGATCTCTCCTAATCATTCAGCGCAATAACGCCAATATCAATTAATGGCACACCAAC
>CAYYUG010000016.1:49028-52449 GCA_964474755.1 uncultured Rhodospirillaceae bacterium
CAACCGTAACCATCGATTATGCGACGAACCAGAATCGCTTTCGCATCGATAGTATAACCAGGGGCGATTAACGGTAGCCCTAATTCGGGTAGCTACTACTTCGGGACACCCAGAATACATAGGCTGAATAGGTCAGGATGACTGGGACAAGCATGACAGTACCGACAATCAGTAAAGATAGGCTCTCCAACGGAGAAATATCCTGCCAGTTAAATAAAAAAGCACCATTAATGTCGGTTAAAGACAATTTGAAAGAAGATCGCGATAGCAAATTACCAACGCCCAAAATTAGTGGTATCCACAAATTCAAACATCTAGAACCTCCCCCAAACTCCTTATATATTTCTCATGCATGGCGTTTCCCATGAGGCTCGGGAGGCCCTCCCCTACACGCTACAGCTTGGCAAACTAATTGCGCGGCGTTTCGTCCCGTAAATGTCCAGGCTTTGCAGATTGGTAATTCCGTGCAAAGCTTAAAAAAAGGCGATACGAAACGAACTAAAATTTGATTCTTTAGCAGGGAGGTACGCGCTATGAGGTTTAAGACTGTTTCCACTTACGCGATTGCAGCAGGTATGGGATTGGCTGGGTTCGCCGGTATCGCCCTCGCCGATATCAAAAAACCTGGCGTTTATCCCAAACGCCCGATCACGATCATAGTTTGCTATGGCAAAGGTGGTGGTTCTGATCAGGCAGTCGCCGCGATGCAGGGCCCGCTGTCCAAGATCATGGGCGTCAAAGTCAACAAGATAAACAAGCCCGGCGGCGGCGGTGTCAATTGCCTACCCGATTTCCAACAGGCACCGCCTGACGGCTATACCATCCTGCAGCATGGCGATGGCATGGCGTCGAAATACGTCTCTGGCGATATGAATTTGCACCCGACCAGAGATCTTACCCCAATCGCGATCACCAACGTCGCCCCAACGGCAATGTTCGTGAACCCAAAAGACGAACGTTTCGTCTCTGATGGCGTAGCGAGCTGGGACAAAGTCGTTGCATACGCCAAGGCAAACCCTGGCAAACTCAATGTTTCCAACATCAATGTCGCCATGGAATTGGCGACCATGGGTAAGCTTGAGGAATATTTTGGTTTCACCACAAAGCAGGTCATGTTCGACAAGCCAGCGCAGCGCTATGGCGCTGTTATAGGTGGCAAACTCGACGTACTGATGGAGCAGCCCGGTGACGTGATTAAACACGTACAAGCTGGCAAGCTACTGCCGGTCATCGCAATCTGGCCAGAGCGATTTAAGGTCTTTGCCGACACCAAGGCGACCGGTGCCGACTATGGATTGAAGTGGAACCCCCTGCTACGTATCCGCAGCTTCTGGGTAAAGAGCGATACACCGCAGGAGATTAAAGACTACCTCGACGCAGTCTTTGCGAAAGCCTATCAAGGTGACGATCATCAAGCCTTCCTAAAACGCAAGGCATTGGACATCGTCAACTCCTACTATGGTAGCAAGGACATGACGAAAATTTTCGACGAAGCCGTCGCAACCTATGCGAAGGTCTTCAAGGCGACTGGCCAGCGTATCCGTAAGGATATGAAGTAGCTTAACATTTCTGCCTGAGCGCGCGCCGCGCCCGCACCGTCGGGCGTGTCGCCTCCGCTTTACCTTTAGACTGGACCCATGTCTGACAGCACGACATTTGTCGGAGGCGTTAAGGACCGCGTGACCTGGGAAGCATTTGCCTGGTGCGTGCTGATCCTAGGCGCCTATTTCCTGTCACTCGACTTCGACAGGCCGCTGCCCTATTACCCGCCAGGAGCGGCATTCTGGCCGCATATCGTTCAATTCGGCATGGCAATCTCAGCTATCGTGCTGCTGGTATCACGTTTCCTGCCACAGACGGCGCTAGATGAGGCAGCTCAGACGCCGGACTATATCGAGGAAGCGCCAGATGATTTAGCCGGTATTACCTGGCGTACAATCGCAGTTTTTCTGATCCCGCTCGTCTGGGTATATGCGATGCACCAAATGGGCTTCTTAATAGTAACGCCCTTCTTTCTCATCGCCTTCACCTGGCTAATGGGGGTCACGCGCTGGCGCACACTGCTGTACTTCGGTATCGGTTTTTACCTGCTGCTTTTGATCATCTTTTACAAATTAATCTTTACTCCGCTACCTATGGGTGCGGGGTTCTTCCACACCATCAACGCGGAAATACTCGCGGTGCTTCAGTAGACAACGATGGAAGACTTTCTCGCCGGAACAGCGCTTTTATTTACCAACCCAATCGGCATCGGCATCTTCATCGCCGGTCTGGTTGGCGGGCTCGTCTTTGGCGCAATCCCAGGTCTCAACGCCTTGACCCTAGCCGCCGTGCTATTACCCTTCACGGCCTGGATTCCAGCAGAATTTGCGATCATGCTTTACGGGGTGATTTACGTTTCTGGTGTCTATGGCGGCGCGATTACCGCGATACTCTTCAACATTCCAGGCTCGGTCGAAAACGCACCCACTGCCTTCGATGGCTACCCAATGACACGTAAGGGCGAGCCATCCAAAGCGATCGGCTATGCGGTCACCTGTTCTGCCATTGGCGGCACCCTCTCCGCGATCCTCATGATGATTGCAACCGAACCAATTGCTGACTTTGCGGTTTCGACCTTCGGCCCGATCGAAATAACTGCACTGATCTTCTTCGGCCTTACGGTCGTTGCCGGGGTAGGATCGAAGTCGCTCGCCAAAGGGTGGCTGTCGCTCGGCCTTGGCCTCACCATCGGCGTGGTAGGCGGCGATCCGGTCGGTGCTACGCCAAGGTATACCTTTGGAACGCTGTACCTAACTGGCGGGATCGGCTTCATCCCACTCATCTTAGGTCTGTTCGCAGTCAGCGAAGTATTCATACAAGGACAGCGCTTGGTTCGTGGCTCCTACAAGGCGCCGAACCTCTCCGTCAGCTATCCCTCTTTCAGTGAATTTTGGGCTATGAAGTGGGCCGTCGTGCGATCTACCATCATCGGTTGGTTCAGCGGGATTCTGCCCGGCGTTGGCGCGACCCTTGCCGCCTTCCTTTCCTACAATGAGGCAGTCCGCTGGTCGAAAAACCCGGAACGCTTTGGCACCGGCGAGCCAGAAGGTGTCGTTGCACCCGAAACGGCAAACAACGCGGCCACAGGTGCGGCGATGATCCCGCTACTGGCGCTCGGTCTGCCTGGTGGCGCCCTGACCGCCATGATGATCGGTGTCTTCAACTTGCACGACATGGAGGTCGGTCCGTTGATCATGGTCGAGGCCCCTGAACTCGTCTGGATACTTTTCGCCTCGATGTTCTGGGCCAGCCTGGCGATCCTCCTACTTGGCATCGTCGAGGCGAAAGGGATCGTCCACCTGCTGCGCATTCCTTTCACAATGCTGGCGCCCGGTATCTTGATCTTTTCAACAATCGGTGCCTACGCATTGCGGGGCAA
>CAYYUG010000016.1:52549-53794 GCA_964474755.1 uncultured Rhodospirillaceae bacterium
CAATTTTTCGGAGCTTAGTTATCCCGACAAATGTACCGCCGGATCGGCAATGTGCTCTAAAAATGCAGGGCGTTCACGAATAACATCGTACCATCGGCTTAGATGCGGCAGATCAGGTGTTTCAAGATCAAACAAAAACCAACGATGCACCCGAATGCCAATTGGGATATCACCCATGGTGAAGCGGTCACCGGAGATAAAAGCAGTCTTGGCTAGTTGATCGTCAATGATTTGTAATGGCCGCAGTAGCGCCTGCCGTGCCCCTTCCACCTTTGTCTGATCACGCTCTTCTGGCGGCAATCGCACCAGATGCATGACAAGTGTGTGCTGATGCGGCAGAAACATATTGCCCTCCCAGTCCATCCAGCGGCTAGCTGATGCGAAGGTTTCCAGATGGTCGCCATACATTGCGTCCGGCGCGTATTTCATTGCAAGGTACTGGATGATGCTATTCGACTCCCAGAGTGTGAAGTCTGCATCCTTGATCGTCGGAACTGTCCCGTTAGGGTTCATCAAACGGTATTCCGGCGTCTCAACGACACCGTAGGGCTCGTTGCCCTTGTCTACGCTCCCATCCGGACCCATCGTACCGCTCGCCAAAATCAATTCGAAATCAACGCCAATCTCGCCCAGTGCCCACAACACCTTTTGCGTCCGCGCCGAGGTCGTCCGTCCCCATATCGTCAGCATCCCTTATTCCTCTTGTCGCCCTTCATCATCTCCAGAGTTTAGCTAATAACAGGGTTTTCACGCCATACTCCGCCATGCCAATCTACAGCCAACCAGACTAAAACCTAGGGAGCAAAGACTAATGAAACTGATGGGCCTCTACCGCTCGCCATATGTGCGGCGCGTTGCCGCGAGCCTCAACATTATGGGCATCGCCTATGACCATGACGCCGTACCCGTGTTCGATGAACCGGAGGCCGTAAAGGCGCACAATCCGCTGGTTCGCATTCCGACATTGGTCCTGGATGACGGAGACGCTCTGGTCGAAAGCTATGCCATCCTGGACGCACTAGACGAAATTGCAGGCGACGACAAGCGATTGATCCCCGCTAGCGGTGCGGACCGCCGTAACGTCATGAAATTGACGGCTGTTAGCACAGGCACCATGGATAAGACCGTCATGGCTGTCTATGAAGGCCGCTTTCATCCGAAGGAGAAGGTCCACAAACCGTGGATCGAACATAACGAAGAACAGGCATTGGGCGGCCTCGGCTTCCTCGATCAATGCGCGGCGAA
>CAYYUG010000016.1:53894-60001 GCA_964474755.1 uncultured Rhodospirillaceae bacterium
CTGGCATCGGATGAGACGTTTTCCCGGCTGGCACAATTTGGTTACAATTCGAGACAATTATAGCAATGTCGCAAGTCGTTCTGATCTAAGCCAACTGAGGACAAACAATGCAGACCGGCACAGAATTCCGCGATGACGCAAGACGGGTGAGCCGGCTGCCGGCGGAAACCGTGAAACGTTTAACTGAAATCAGCCCGATGAAGGCATGCTACGGCGCGTTCGAAACTGTGACGATCCTCGTACTGGCAATTGGCGCGGCAATTGTTTGGTGGACGCCATGGGTTGTCATCCCAGCAATCATCGTTATTACCGGCCGTCAGCAGGCCTGTTTTGTACTGGCCCACGACGCCGCTCACTACCGCATGTACAAGAACCGAACACTGAACGACGTCGTTGGACGCCTATTCGCGATGCCCGTTGGAATTTCAATGTGCACCTACCGGGTCATCCATCGGCTGCATCACAATCACCTTTATGAAGAACGCGATCCTGATACCCCACTGCATGGCGGATACCCACGGGGCCGTGCCTATCTGGCCAAAAAACTAGCAAAGGATCTTATCGGCCTAACCGCCTACAAAACATATAGCTATTTCTTTGGTGCACCAGCCATCAATGAAGATGCGGAAAAGGTGAACCGGCCGCTCGACGACACCTCGCCGGCGCTGCGTAAATCAGCGCGCAGTGACCGCTGGTTTGTTGCCGGTTTTCATATTGTGGCACCAATCGTCGCCATTTTGACAGGATACGGAATCGAATATTTCGTCCTATGGATTCTGCCCCTAGTAACTACATTGCAGGCTTTATTGCGTTTCCGCGCAATTTGCGAGCATGGAGCGGTAACTGATCTCAGCTCGCCCCTCACAGCCGCACGGACCAACCTGGTGCCGGGCTGGTTACGTTGGTGGATGTTTCCGCACCATGTCAACTTTCACGTGGAACACCACCTCTATCCCTCGATCCCCCATTACAATCTGCCTGCCTGCCACGCGAAGATGGCCGAACATGGGATACTAAAGCAGGCGGAAATACGGGATGTATTTTCGACAGCGAAACTAGTCGTTGCACCGAAAGTCTAAATCTAAAAATGCAGTTCGACGATTTTGTGATCCCTACTCTGCCTTCTCCAGGCGGCAAGACCGAAGCATCCTGATACAGCGCCACATATGAGCCGCGAATACGAAGCCTCGCGTTATGTCGCGGGGGAATAACCCAAATTATCGATATAAGCCTGCTCGAGCTGAAAACTCGCTCAGTGGGACCAATAACTCTGTAATTTCCGCTATTTCCCGTGAACACCAGCAATCAGACGTCACTTACCCGAAGTATAGTAAACAGCTATGCGCTATATTTGCTGGCTCCTTAATACAATAGCCAAATCCCAAAAGCGGCAGGCCAACTTCCAGTCTGGAAACCACGTGACCGAAAGCACAACTTCCCACGACACCCCCACGATCAGCGATGCCTTCAAAGTATGGCTAAAAATCGGTCTGCTTAGTTTCGGTGGACCGGCAGGACAAATCGCGCTGATGCACCGCATGGTAGTTGAGGAACGGCATTGGATAGACGAAAACCGGTTCCTCCATGCGCTCAACTACTGCATGCTTCTGCCAGGCCCTGAGGCACAGCAACTTGCTACCTATATCGGTTGGCTGATGCACCGGATCCTAGGCGGCCTGATCGCGGGTATTCTATTCGTACTGCCAGGTTCTTTGGTTATGTTGTTGCTCAGCATTGCCTACGCTCTATACGCAGAGATCCCAGTGGTCGCCGCGGCCTTCGTAGGTGTCAAAGCCGCCGTCTTAATCGTTGTCATTGAAGCCGTACTGCGCATCGGCAAACGGGCTTTAGCGACGACATCAATGTATATGATCGCGCTCGCTGCTTTCGTCTCTATTTTTTTGTTCTCTGTTCCCTTTCCTGCCATTGTCGCCGGCGCTGCGTTAATTAGCTTTGTCGGCGGCTTGGTGAAGCCTGACCAGTTCATTGTCATCAAGGGACAGGATACAACAGGGAAAGGAAAGGCCAGCGTTATAGATGGTATGGCGGAACGTGGTGAGTTGGACCACACCGCAACATCTTATAAACGTTCTATCTTGCTCTTACTTCTGTTCGGTACACTTTGGGCCGGTCCTGTGATCGCACTGTTCTCCATTCTTGGGGAAGGTAATGTATTCGCGGAGGAATCCGCCTTTTTCAGCAAATTGGCTGTCGTAACCTTCGGTGGCGCCTACGCCGTTCTCGCCTATATGGCGCAACAAGCAGTAGAAGTGTTTGGCTGGCTCTCCGGAGCGGAAATGCTCGACGGGCTGGGTTTAGCGGAAACCACGCCGGGACCGCTTATCATGGTGACGCAGTTTGTTGGCTTCCTAGGCGCCTACCGTCAGGCAGTTGGCATCGACCCCATTCTTGCCGGCGTGCTGGGATCTATGTTGACGGTCTGGGTGACGTTCGTGCCATGCTTCTTGTGGATCTTTCTTGGCGCACCTTATATCGAGCAGCTACGCGAAAACCAGTCGATCAGCGCAGCATTAAGCGGGATCACCGCGGCAGTAGTCGGTGTCATCCTCAATTTGGCCTGCTGGTTCGGCCTAAGAGTGGTGTTCGCTGAAGTCGGATATTGGGATATCGGCCCATTGTCACTTCCAGCCCCCAACACCAACTCATTAAATGTAGTCGCACTTTTTCTTACAGTCGGTGCTGCTATAGCCATGTTTCAGTTTCAACAGGGGGTACTGCGGACCCTCGCCTACTGCGGCAGTGCGGCTTTGGTTCTGCATTTCGCCCTATAGGCTTTGGCGACATTTCCCGTTGCGGCTCCGGGTCCCATGACGCATAGAGTGACGCGCCAAGGAGAGGAGCCACTTTTGTGTCGGAGTCGAATACAGAGGCGATGACGGTCCGGGGGGCTATCGCTCCCTTAGCGGCAACGTCCGGCATTCAAATCGCGGCATCTCTAACTATGTTCGGCGTCGCTGTTATTGCCCCAGTTGCCGCACCAGATATCGGCGTCGATGCCACCCTCATCGGACCCTTTACCGCGATAGCTTATGGCTCGGGTGTCGTGGGCGGATTGCTGACAGGCGCATGCTGCGACCGGTTTGGAGCCATCCGCGTTGGCCAATTTACGATGATATTAGCTTTCTTCGGTGTCGCACTGCTTGTTCTATCACACCCCGTCGCAGCGTTATTGAGTGCGATAGTGCTTGGCATCAGTTACGGCCCGGTCAATCCCTTCAGCACCCATATCCTGGCCCGCGTCGTACCGGAACCTAGCCGGCCCCTGTTCCTCTCAATCAAGCAGTCGGCACAGCCGGCGGGTACAGCCATCGCCGGATTGCTGTTACCTTTTCTTGTCGCACTGTATGACTGGCGGCTGGCCATGCTTACGACCGGTGTCATCGCGCTCGCCATCGCGTTTGCGGTGCAACCGCTGAGGCCCCGGATAGATTTGGATCGAGATCCTGCCCGCACAATACGTGGCGGCAGCATACTGGAGCCGATTGGCGTCATCTGGCGCGAACCGCGACTGCGCTGCCTCGCCGTTAGCGGGTTCATCCTATCGGGCACCCAGGTCTCCCTGGCCAGTTTTTTTGTTGTATACCTGACAGAGACACAGGAATTAACCCTGGCGACAGCGGGCGGACTATTCACCATCATGCAGGTTGGTGGCGTGCTGGGGCGAACAGGATGGGGCGGCATCGCCGACCGATTTGTGCCCGCCAATTTGGTAATGGCCGGGCTTTGTATGGGTACCGCCGCCCTCTGCGCCGTAACGGCTTTCTGCGCCGACCAATGGTCATATTTTCCGCTTGCTCTACTGAGTTTCGGACTTGGCGCAACCAGCCACGGCTGGAACGGCATTTATTTTTCGGAAATCATCAAGTTTGCGCCGCTTGGCACGGTCGGTATCGCGGCCAGCGGTGCACAGTTTGCCACTCTCTCCGGCGTCGCGTTCTGGCCAATGGTTTTCGGTCTGATCGTCGCAACGGGTGGCAGCTATACAATCGCTTTCCTAATGCACGCAGCCGCAACAGCCGTCGCCACAGTCTATATACGCGCTATGCTGCGGGACAAGACGACGCTAACTGTAAAGGATCACCAATGAAGGTAGATGAGCGACTCGCACAAATCGAAGCTGAGGTTCAAATTCTCAAGGACAAAGACGAGATCTGGCGGCTTATCAGCCGCTACGCCCGTGCTATAGACGAAGAAATTGATGACGAGCTCACTGCTATTTTTGCCGAAGATGTTGCCTTCGAGACAAAACCCTGGTCAGGTGGCGAACAAAGTGGCCGTGACTACGTCATTAAAGCCTTCAAGAGCTATCAACGCCGCTTTGGCAATCGCAAACGATTCATCGTCAATGAGCTAATCGACATCACTGGCCCCCATAGTGCTACCGCCTGGTCGAATTGGCTGGTGTTACATGCCAACGAAGGCGACTCTTATGCTGGTTGGGGATCGTATGACTGGGAATGCCGGCGGGTTGCCGGCGAATGGCTGTTCTCCAAGATGATTATTACGGTCGATTGCATGACGACCCTCGAGAAAGGTTGGGGCGACGCCGCCAGCCTCGTCGCCCAATACCCAGAACAGAGGGCACGGTGACAAAACACGTTGTCATTGTCGGCGGCGGCTATACCGGGACCTGCGCCGCTATCCAATTGAGCCGACACGCGCAGCAACCATGCGAAATCTCCGTGGTCGAACAACGTACTGTCGTCGGTCGCGGGCTTGCCTATTCTGCGATGGAACCGGACCACCGGCTAAACGCACCGGATATGGTTCATTTCGTAACGCCGGAGGATCAAGAGGCGCTTCGTCATTGGTTCGAGGAACAGGGTGGACCCGCGTACGACGGCCAGGCCGATCCCGGCGACGATGTGCTGTTTATCCGGCGGCGCGACTTCGGAAAATTTCTTGGTGAACAGTTCGCCGCCTATCAAGCCAGCAACCCGTCAAGTTCAACAATAGCTCACGTTCAAGACACGGCTCGCGATATTGAAAAAACCGATAGCGGCTTTCGGGTTATTCTCAATCAGAATAGAGCGTTGGACGCGGATTTGATAATAGTTACCACCAGCAACGAGCGGCCCGCCATCCCGGCAGCCCTGCAATCGGTCGCCAAACACCCTGCTTTTCTGACCGATCCATGGGACGGGACGGCGATGGACCGCATCCCAAATTCAGCACGATTGCTTATCGTTGGAACAGCCCTCACGGCGGCGGATGTCATCGTATCGCGCTTGCGCCGCGGCCAGTCTGGACGCATCACCGCCTTGTCTCGACGCGGATTAAAATCCACACGGAGGGCAATCACGCCGGGCACCTATTCGAACCCGTTTTGGGAACGCATCACAAGCGAAACCTCGATCTTCTCCGAGAAGCATGGCGTGCAAACCCGTCTGATCGACCTGTTGCAATCGATCCGCGCCGATATACGCGAGGCCGAAGCAAATGGCCTTCCTTGGCAAGGACCGTTCGACGATCTACGCGATTCAGTCTGGCAAATTTGGCCCGCTTTGCCACTTGTCGAGAAACGTCGCTTCATGCGGCATTTACGCATTTGGTACGACGTTCACCGCTTCCGCCTGCCGCCACAGTTGGAGCGACCACTCGACGATGCCATGGCATCCGGACAACTTCGCTATGTTACTGCGCACCTTGATAGTGCCCGCCCGGATGGCAAGTCCATTTCTGTTACCTTTCGCCAGGGGCAGTCCACCAAGACGAGAATATTTGACGCAACGATCAACTGTACTGGGCCGGACCCCCGTCCCGACCGCACGAACAACCCCTTCTTGCGGGCTCTCGTCACACGCGGTTTAGCGCGGCCCAGCCCCGTCGGCATCGGTTTCGACGTGGACGATAATTGCACCCTTGTGAATGATCGCGGCCAATGCGATCCGTGGTTACGCGCCTTCGGTCCGCTGACACTGGGTCAATTTGGGGACCCGCAAGGCACACCTTTTATCCTGCGTCACATCTGCCGAACAATGCCGCAGATTGTGGGCCTGCTTGCGTCACGTTAACAGACCAAGCGGTGCTGCCCGGGCGACTTCAAACGGCAGCTTCCGCAAGAGGCTTGCAATACCACCGCCGGT
>CAYYUG010000017.1:0-37565 GCA_964474755.1 uncultured Rhodospirillaceae bacterium
TGGTCCGTTATTGCGATCCGCGTCGTTTCGGCATGATGGATTTGACGACGGCCGAAGATCTTCAGAACCACCGCCTGTTGAAGACACTCGGCCCGGAGCCACTGGGTAATACTTTCAATGCTGCCGTCCTCGACCGTTTGCTGACTGGCAAGAGGAGTTCAATCAAGGCGGCACTGCTCGACCAGAAGAATGTCGCTGGTTTGGGCAATATTTATATCTGTGAGGCGTTGTCCCGTGCTGGTATATCGCCCAAGCGTAGCGCTCATACCATTCCTGGCAAACGGGCTGAGCGGCTGGTGTTCGAAATTCGTGCTGTTCTGCTGGAAGCGATCGACGCTGGTGGCTCGTCTCTGCGCGATTATGTGCAGGCATCCGGAGAACTGGGTTATTTCCAGTATCATTGGAAGGTCTATGGACGTGAGGGGGAACCCTGTCAGCAAGAGAAATGCTACGGAACCGTGCGCCGGATCGTACAGAACGGAAGATCGACATTCTATTGTGCAACGCACCAGCGTTAGTGATATAGCACAGCTACATGCGTATCTTGATTATCATTGTCGGCCTGTTCCTGCTAAGCGCGGCCAACGGCCGCGCCGGACAGTTTCTGGCTGGCTTTGAAGATGTGCCGCTAATGCCAGGAATCGAAATGGTCGTCAATTCTGGGGTGGCATTCGATTCACCGGCGGGCCGAATTATCGAAGCCTACGCGACCGGTATGGTCACCCGGAAGGCGTTGCAATCGTACTACCAGGCCGCTCTGCCACAACTCGGCTGGACGCGAAGTGGCTCTCTCCAATTCAACCGAGCCGGCGAGCGTCTGACAATCGAACTACGAGGCACATCGCCCGTGACGGCGCGATTCGCGCTGGGACCGGCAAAAACTGACAAGAAGATTATGCAGGACTAAGGAGAGCGAGCCATGGCTTACGAACATATTCTGGTGGAAACGCGCGGTGCGGTCGGCCTAGTTATCTTGAACCGGCCTGAGGCCCTTAATGCGCTCTGTGCAGCCCTGATTAAGGAACTTGCAGTAGCGCTTGACGTGTTTGAAGCAGATGATGTGATAGGTGCCATTGTACTGACTGGCTCCGAGAAAGCCTTCGCGGCGGGTGCCGACATCAAAGAGATGTCGGGGCGCTCCTATATGGACGTCTACCTTTCCGACTTCATTACTGTTGGGTGGGAGCGGGTATCGACTTGCCGTAAGCCGATCGTGGCCGCTGTCGCCGGCTATGCTTTGGGGGGTGGCTGCGAGATGGCAATGATGTGCGACTACATTATCGCCGCCGACACCGCGCGCTTTGGTCAGCCGGAAATCACCATCGGCGCAATTCCAGGTGCCGGTGGCACGCAGCGCTTGCCGCGTTTCGTCGGCAAAGCGAAAGCGATGGAGATGTGTCTGACCGGTCGTATGATGGATGCTGATGAAGCGGAACGGTCAGGATTAGTCAGTCGGGTCGTGCCGGCGGGCGAATTGCTAGATGAGGCGATCAAGAGCGCGACTAAGGTGGCGTCTATGTCACGGCCTATTGCTATGATGGTCAAGGAGACGGTGAACCGCGCCTACGAGACGACGCTCGCCGAAGGCATTCTGTTCGAACGTCGCACCTTTCATTCGGTGTTTGCTACGGAAGACCAGAAAGAAGGCATGCAAGCCTTTGTCGAAAAGCGCAAACCGGACTTCAATAATCGCTAGGGAATCAAGGTTGACGCGTCGCAGTAGCGCCGATATAAGCCGCAGACTTGAACATGTGAAACAGCGATAGGTTGAACGATGGCGAATCACCAATCCGCCAAGAAGCGTATCCGTCAGACGGCGCGTCGGACAGAAATCAATGGCGCGCGGCGTAGCCGCATCCGCACTTATGTGCGCAATGTTGAGGAGGCGATTGAAAGCGGTGACAAAGCGGCAGCGCAGGTGGCGATGCAGAGCGTTATGCCTGAACTCCATCGAGGCGTGTTGCGCGGAATTATGCATAAGAACACCGCGGCGCGGAAAATTTCGCGACTAACAGGACGAATCAAGGCGCTTTAATCGACCGAACTGACCGTTCGTCGAGGGGCAGCTGCATTCACTGAATGCGGCTGTTTATTTATGGTGAAAAAGTTTGAAATGTATCCTGGCGCAGATTCAAGGGCTTAGAACAAACGGTCAAATCTAGACACTAGTTTTTTCCGATGTTCTCTTTTCGATCTCGTTGCCACGTGAAAAAAGCGTGGGTAGATTAGATCTGTGGCGAACATCTTGACCGGCATGAAGTCAAGTAACAGCAAAAAAGCGATGGCGAAACGTCCAATTGGCCAATGCGGGGATGAGAAGAACAGCACCTTACAGTTTTAATTGGTATCTGTTTTAGTCCGCTATTTGGATTTTTTGGACTCCCGAAGAAACGTATTTTTTCGGAAGATAGGGTATTTGCGCTCTGAAGTAGCTGAACGCGGTTAACTTGCCTTCGAAGGTCACGAAAAGGGGCCGGCCCGGTGTTGGTGGGGTATTTCCCGATTTGTATTGATCGCCCGTCGCGAATTAGGCAATTCGCCTGTCGCAATTTCGTGGGATGTGCGAGAGGCATCGTGCAGGGAGTAACGTAGACTGTGACCGAAGATAGGCGCCCAGATAACGAACAATCATCGCAATGGAGCCGGGTACGTTCAAAATTACGGGCTGAGTTTGGCGAGGCTGCCTACCGCAGCTGGTTGAAGCCGGCATCATTTGAGATGGTAGATGATAGGACAGTGCGCATCGTTGCGCCGACGCGTTTCATGCGGGACTGGATCGAGACGCAATATGGCGAACGGCTGAGACGATTGTGGCGAGAGGAAAACTCGGGATTAACCAATTTTGAAATTGTTCATATCGGGACTGAGCCGCCTGTTCCAGCGGAAGTGGCGGTCCTGCCAAATTTGGATGGCGATGCCAGTGGTACGAATATTGGGGCGCCTCTAGACCCTAGGTTCCGGTTTGAGAATTTCGTCGTTGGGAAGCCAAATGAACTAGCGTTTGCGGCAGCGCGCCGTGTTGGTGAGGCACAGTCTGTGCCATTCAATCCGTTATTCCTGTATGGCGGGGTAGGTCTTGGTAAAACACATCTGATGCACGCGATTGCCTGGCATATTCGCAAAACCAACCCGGAGCGTCGTGTCATCTATTTATCCGCCGAGAAGTTCATGTACCAGTTCATTCGGGCTATGCGCTACAAGGATACGATGGCGTTCAAGGAACAGTTTCGTTCCGTTGATGTGCTGATGATTGATGATGTCCAGTTCTTTAGCGGAAAGGACAATACGCAAGAAGAGTTCTTCCACACCTTCAACGCACTGGTCGACCAAAACCGTCAAGTAGTAATCTCGGCAGACAAATCGCCGAATGATCTGGAGGGCATGGAAGACCGAATGAAGTCTCGGCTTGGCTGGGGTCTCGTTGCCGATATCCACCCGACCATTTACGAATTGCGTCTCGGCATCTTGCAATCAAAGGCTGAGCGCATGGAGGTCGACATTCCGCTTAAGGTGCTCGAATTCCTAGCCCATAAGATTACCTCCAATGTGCGGGAGTTGGAAGGAGCGCTGAATCGTCTGGTGGCTTACGCAAACCTGGTTGGCCGGCCGATCACACTGGATAATACACAAGAGGTCCTGCACGATATATTGCGGGCTAATGACCGGCGGGTCACGATTGAAGAAATTCAAAAGCGCGTAGCCGAGCATTATAATATCCGGCTTGGTGAGATGTATTCCGCGCGACGGGCGCGTGCGATTGCCCGGCCGCGGCAGGTGGCGATGTATCTAGCAAAACAGTTGACCGCTCGGTCTCTTCCAGAAATTGGTCGTAAGTTTGGTGGTCGCGACCACACGACAGTCATGCATGCAGTACGCAAGGTTGATGAATTGTGCGTGCTCGACAGTGCGTTTTCCGAGGATGTCGAGTTGCTACGGCGCATGCTCGAGGGCTGAACCTCAGCAAACGGGTACCCAGCGCTGTGTTAAAGCTAATTTTGCTACTAAACCCGCTAAAAAGGGTGCCGATTCAAGCCTGTTATGCTATAATTTTCCCCCGTCCGTGCGCTTACGTTTGTCCTAAGGCCTGACGTTCCGGACGGGCCGGTGCCCACTGCCGGGATAAGTCTTATTTGAATACGTCTTTGGCAAAGAGAAACCATGAAACTGACGATAGAACGGGCGGCGCTTCTACGATCGTTAAATCATATTCAGAGCGTGGTTGAGCGGCGCAACACAATACCGATTCTCGCAAATGTAATGGTCGAAGCTAATGATGCGGGTGTAAACCTGACAGCGACCGATATGGACATATCAATTGTCGAGTCGGTGGCGGCGACCGCAGCAGTGACTGGAGCCACGACGGCCCCCGCTCACACGCTTTACGATATCGTGCGAAAATTGCCTGACGGCGCGCAGATTGAGCTGGATGCTGGGGGCGAAAGTGATCGTCTCACACTTCGCGCCGGGCGTTCGCGCTTCACCTTATCGACGTTGCCTACGGCTGATTTCCCGACGATGAGCGCCGGTGATTTGCCGTACAGTTTCGCTATCTCCGCAGGTGATCTACGAGCTCTTGTCGACCGCACGCGGTTCGCTATCTCAACCGAGGAGACACGCTACTACCTGAACGGGATTTATCTACATGCTGTGAAGACCGATTCGGTCCCAGTGCTACGCGCTGTTGCTACAGATGGGCATCGGCTGGCTCGCGTCGAGATGCCGATGCCGGAGGGGGCGGTCGGGATGCCAGGTATTATCATCCCACGAAAGACGGTGAACGAGGTACGCAAGCTGATCGATGAATGCACAGGGGATGTCGAAATTTCGCTGTCGGATACCAAGATCAGATTCGCTTTTGACGGCAGTGTGCTGACCTCCAAGCTGATCGACGGCACCTTCCCCGACTATGAAAAAGTGATTCCGATCAATAACGATAAACTCCTTGAAGTCGACTGTAGACTGTTTGCGGAAGCAGTCGATCGGGTGGCGACGATATCCACTGAACGATCGCGGTCGGTGAAGCTTGAGATCGCCGACAACAGTCTGACGCTCTCGGCGAGCAGTCCGGATGCCGGCTCTGCGACTGAGGAAATAGAGGTTTCCTTCGGCAAAGAAGGGCTCGAGATTGGTTTCAACTCAAAGTATTTGCTTGATATAGCACAACAGGTCGAAGGTGATGTAGCACAGATCTTGTTTGCGGATGGTGCGTCGCCGACCATCGTTCGCGACAGCGCGGATGGCAGCGCACTATATGTTCTTATGCCGATGCGGGTATGAGGGGTAGCGCCCTCACCAAATTTGATTTGACAGATACCAGCGCCAGATTGTCGGTAACGCGGCTGCGGCTTTCGCATTTTCGTTGTTACGACGAGGCGGCGTTTGATGGGGATGAGCGCCCTGTGGTTTTGACAGGGCCGAACGGCGCTGGAAAGACAAATATGCTGGAGGCAATATCTTATCTCGGCCCTGGCCGAGGCTTGCGGCGGGCGCGGCTTGCTGATGTCGACCAACGTGGCGGTGACGCAGCGTGGGCAGTTTCTGCGACCGTATCTGGATTGGTCGGATCCGTTGAACTAGGGACTGGCCGTGATCCATTATCAACCCGCCGGGCTGTCCGAGTTAACGGCGCTGCCGCCTCGGGACAAAGTGCACTGGCCGACCATGTTAGTATCGTCTGGCTGACGCCGCAAATGGATCGCTTGTTTTTGGAAGGAGCAGCCGCGCGACGGCGTTTTCTTGATCGGCTTGTGTTCGGGTTTGATTCGACGCATGCAGGACGGATAAGCGCTTACGAACATGCGATGCGGGAGCGGGTACGCTTGCTTAAAATTGGCCGACGGGATGATAGCTGGCTTTCTGCGCTGGAAGAGACCATGGCAGGATGTGGCATCGCGATTGCCGCTGCGCGACGCGACATGGCGGGTCGATTGGCCCGCGCTTGTGCTGAAGCATCTGGACCGTTCCCAGCCGCGGGAATTGCGGCGACAGGACAGATCGAAGGTTGGCTGGAAGAAGGCCCGGCCTTAGCGGCGGAGGATCGGTTGCGGCAATGTTTGGTGGAGCGTCGCGCTGAAGATGCGGCGACGGGTCGTACGGGGATCGGTTCCCATCGGAGCGATTTCGCTGTGCGCCACCTGGAAAAGGACATGCCAGCCGATCAGTGCTCGACTGGCGAACAGAAGGCCTTGCTTATTGCTGTCGTTCTGGCCAACGCACGACTGCAGGCGGCGGAATGCGGTATAGCGCCTTTGTTGCTGCTTGATGAAATTGCAGCCCATCTCGACGTAAACAAGCGGCAAGTTCTTTTCGAGACGCTGCTCGGTCTTGGCGTGCAGGCGTGGCTTACCGGTACGGATCCGTTTCTTTTCGATGACCTCGGTTCGGAGGCCCAATTCTTCATCGTCGCAGACGCAACATTGCGCCCAGCGGCATAACTTGATACGGACTATAAATGGTTGAATTGGATGATGAAACTGGAACTCCGAATGGCGAAATTTATGATGCCGATTCGATTAAAGTGCTGCGCGGGCTCGAGGCGGTGCGCAAGCGACCCGGCATGTACATTGGCGACACAGAAGATGGCACCGGCCTCCATCACATGGTCTATGAAGTCGTCGATAACGCGATTGATGAAGCGATGGCCGGGCATGCTGACAGGGTCACGGTAACCCTAAATGGTGATGGGTCGGTTACTGTAAGCGACAATGGTAGAGGTATTCCCGTCGACATCCACTCGGAAGAAGGTATTTCCGCAGCGCAAGTCATTATGACCCAGCTTCATGCAGGGGGTAAGTTCGATCAAGATTCCTACAAAATTTCCGGTGGTCTACACGGGGTGGGTGTATCAGTTGTGAATGGGCTTTCCTCTCGGGTCGAGCTGACGATCCAGCGGAACGGCTATGTTCATCAGATGAGGTTTGCTGATGGTGAACCGGTCGGCGGTAAGGATCTAGAAATAGTCGGCGACTGCGGAGAGGAAACCGGGACGCAAATAGTTTTTTGGCCTTCTACAGACATCTTCCAGAAAGTTGAGTTTGATTTCGCCACCTTGGAACACCGGCTACGCGAGTTGGCCTTTCTCAATTCCGGTATCGAAATCGTCTTGACTGACGCGCGGCTGCCGGAGCCGAAGGTCAGTGATCTGCACTATCAAGGCGGCTTGGACGCATTCGTTCGATATCTCAACCGATCGCGGACTGCACTCCATTCGGAATCTATACTAATGAACGGAGACAAAGACGGTGTCGGTGTCGAGGTCGTGATGCAGTGGAACGACAGCTATCACGAGACTATGCTCTGCTTTACGAACAATATCCCGCAGCGCGACGGTGGTACGCATTTGGCCGGCTTTCGTGCAGCGTTGACGCGGCAGATCAACGGTTACGCCTCCGAAAGCGGCTTAGCAAAACGCGAGAAGGTTTCAATCGTCGGCGATGACGCACGGGAAGGAATGACCTGCGTCCTGTCCGTCAAGGTGCCGGACCCTAAATTTTCTAGCCAAACCAAAGACAAGCTAGTCTCCTCCGAAGTCCGAAACGTGGTCGAGACTGTTGTGAACGAAAAGCTAGGTCAGTGGTTCGAAGAACATCCAGCCGAAGCTAAGCTAGTTGTACAGAAGGTGGTCGAAGCCGCCGCCGCGCGCGAGGCCGCTCGTAAGGCGCGCGAACTCACACGGCGCAAGGGCGCCTTCGAGATGGCTGGCCTGCCCGGCAAGTTGGCCGATTGTCAGGAGCGTGACCCGTCACTAGCTGAAATTTTTATAGTTGAGGGCGACTCGGCTGGCGGGTCGGCTAAACAAGGTCGCGAGAGGAGCAACCAGGCTATTCTTCCTCTGCGTGGCAAGATCCTAAATGTCGAGCGCGCCCGTTTCGATAAAATGCTTGGCTCATCTGAAATAGGCACCTTGATCACCGCATTGGGAACCGGTATTGGACCGGAAGATTTTGACGTAGAAAAGTGTCGCTATCACCGAGTCATCATCATGACCGATGCGGACGTCGACGGCAGCCATATCCGTACGCTGCTACTTACATTTTTTTTCCGGCAGATGCCGGAACTCGTCGAACGGGGATATCTCTATATCGCCCAGCCTCCTCTATATAGGGCGAAAAAAGGAAATTCCGGGGTTTACTTGCGTGACGATAGGGAACTCGAAAATTTTCTGATTAGAGATGGAATCAACGAGTTGACGCTGATTCTTGCCGACGACTCAGAAGTCGCTGGCGAGGATCTCCGCGATACGGTTGAGCAGGCGCGTCGAGCGGCGCAATTGATGCAGCCGCTTATCAGCAAAGTGGGAAACTGCCACGTCATCGAGCAATCAGCGATTGCGGGTGTTCTGAATCCGGCGCTGATTGCCGATCCGGAGCGGGCGCGAGAAGCTGCTGCCTATATCGCGCGGAGATTGGACCTGCTGTCTGATCAATCCGAGCAGGGCTGGGAAGGCATTCCTCAGGATGATGGGGGTTTGGCGTTTCGGCGAACCGTGCGTGGTGTAACGCAGCGCTATCTGATTGATGGAGATCTCATCCGCAGTGCAGAGGCGCGGCGGCTTGACCAGTTCGCGCTGGATTTACAGTCCCGTTACGGGGCGAAACACGCCAGTCTCCGGACAAAGGGCGGCGAAATTCGCGTCCCCGGACCGATCGCCCTGTTCGACGAAATCATGGCGCTTGGCCGAAAAGGTATATCCATCCAACGCTACAAGGGGCTGGGCGAAATGAACCCTGATCAGCTTTGGGAGACAACGCTAGACCCGAATGTGCGGACTCTCCTACAGGTCAAGGTCGCTCATGCGGAAGAAGCGGCGGACCTGTTTTCCACCTTGATGGGTGACGTCGTTGAGCCGCGTCGTGAATTCATTCAGGCTAATGCGCTGAAAGTGGCCAACCTTGACGTATAATGCGGTTAGCGCGTGAAGTTGACGGGACGGGGCGATTGGTCCCATATACGCGCCGCGATATTCTAAGGAGCCGTTGGGGCATGCCCAAAAATGTGACTGTTCGGCGAGGTTGAAGCGTGAAGCTGACAAAAAATAGTTTTTCCTATGAAGATTTAATCGAGTGCGCGCACGGCAAGTTGTTTGGGCCAGGCAATGCCCAGCTGCCGCTACCGCCCATGCTCATGTTGGACCGGGTGACATCAATTACCGAAAACGGGGGCGAACACGGCAAAGGTCAGGTCGTCGCGGAACTGGATATCAAGCCGGACATGTGGTTCTTCCCGTGCCATTTTGAAAACGATCCGGTTATGCCTGGCTGCCTTGGGCTGGATGCCATGTGGCAACTCGTTGGGTTTTTCCTAGGCTGGCTTGGTGGTATCGGCCGCGGCCGTGCACTTGGTGCCGGCAATGTAAAGTTCTCAGGCCAGGTTTTGGAATCTGCGAATAAGGTGACCTACATCATCAATCTGAAGCGTGTGATCATGCGCAAGCTTGTGCTTGGTGTTGCGGACGGCGTTTTGCAGGTTGATGGCAAACCGATTTTCGAGGCGAAAGACATAAGAGTTGGCCTGTTCACTCCGGCCGAAGGCCAATAGCGAGGTTTTAGCAATGCGACGTGTCGTGGTCACCGGTATAGGTATTGTCTCTAGTATAGGGAACAACAAGGAAGAGGTCCTCGATTCCCTTAAAGACGGTCGCTCTGGCATCGTTCATTGCGGAGAATATGAGGATCTCGGCTTTCGCAGCCATGTCCATGGTTCCGTTAAACTCGATATTGTCGACTATCTAGATCGCAAGCAATCGCGTTTCATGGGCGACGGAGCAGCTTACAACTACATTGCCATGGAAGAAGCAATTGCTGATTCCGGGCTCGAAGAAAGCGATATTACTAACGAACGTACGGGCTTGATCATGGGATCCGGCGGGCCTTCCATGAAGAACATGGTACAAGCCGTTGACACATTGCGTGAAAAGAACGCAAAGCGGGTTGGTCCCTTCGTCGTTCCCAAAGTAATGTCGAGCACGAATTCGGCGACATTAGCGACACCATTCAAAATTCATGGCGTCAACTATTCGATCAGCTCCGCCTGTTCGACTAGCGCCCACTGCATCGGCAATGCTTCGGAATTGATCCAGTGGGGTAAGCAGGACATCGTCTTCGCTGGTGGTGGCGAGGAGTTGCATTGGTCCTTCACTTTACTTTTCGACGCGATGCCGGCTTTGTCATCGAATTTTAATGCGACGCCTGAAGTGGCCAGCAGAGCGTTTGATAAGGATCGCGATGGTTTTGTGATTGCCGGCGGCGCTGGTGTGCTGGTGCTTGAAGAGCTTGAACATGCGAAAGCGCGCGGCGCAAAAATTTACGCCGAAGTCGCAGGTTACGGAGCTACCTCGGATGGCCACGATATGGTCCAACCCTCTGGTGAAGGTGCCGTCCGATGCATGAAGCAGGCCCTTGCCGGGCTAAACATGCCGGTCGGCTACATCAACGCGCATGGCACTTCGACGCCGATAGGCGACGTTAAGGAATTGTGTGCATTGCGTGAGGTTTTCGGCGACAGCGTGCCACCGATCAGCTCCACCAAATCGTTGACCGGCCATTCGCTTGGCGCTGCAGGCGTGCAGGAATCAATCTATTCGCTGTTAATGATGGAACATAATTTCTTTGCCGCATCCGCACATATTGACGAACTCGATCCGGAAGCGGCCGATTTTCCGATCATCCTCGAGCGTAAGGACGATGTCACACTCGACTGTGTTATCTCGAATAGTTTTGGGTTTGGCGGTACGAATGCGACGCTGGCGTTCAAACGGTATGACGGGTAGTGGTAGGCACTATCCACAAAGGTCGAAAAGAGACTTTTGGGCTATGACAGCGTCAATCCGCGACATAAGCGGTGGATGAAAGGGCTGAATGACAACAGGGCAACGCCTTATGCAGGGCAAGCGTGGGCTCATCATGGGTGTCGCGAATGACCATTCTATTGCCTGGGGCATTGCGCATACCTTGGCTGAGCATGGTGCCGAACTCGCCTTCACCTATCAAGATGAGAACTTCGAAAAACGTGTCCGGCCTCTCATGGAGAGTGTTGGCTCGACCGTGGCCGTGCAGTGCGATGTGGCGGATGAGGCGACGATTGATAAGGCGTTCGATACGGTCAGCGAGGCCCAGGGTGGTCTCGATTTTGTCGTTCACGCTATTGCTTTCTCCGATAAGGCAGAACTAAAAGGACGCTATCTTGACACGACGCGGGAAAATTTCACGCGCAGTCTGGAGATCTCTTGTTACTCCTTTACGGCGGTCGCAAAGCGTGCTGCAGCAATGATGGATGCTGGGGGCAGTATTTTGACACTGACTTACGCGGGATCGCGTCGCGTGATGCCGAACTACAACGTTATGGGTGTTGCGAAGGCTGCGCTGGAGGCCAGTACCCGGTATCTTGCGGCCGATCTGGGGCCAGATGAAATTCGTGTGAATGCAATCTCCGCTGGACCAATGCGCACCCTTGCTGGTGCGGCAATTGGTGGCGCTCGGTTCGTCATGAAGTGGCAGGCGGAGAACGCACCCTTGCGGCGTTCGGTAACCTTGGACGAGGTTGGCGGGGCGGCGCTATTTCTGCTGTCCGATTTGGGAAAAGGGACGACGGGCGAGATAGTCCATGTCGATGCCGGCTATAATATCGTGGGTATGGCGTCGCCTAATTGATTAGAGAGATACACCAGAAGTGAAACGGGCGGCCGAATGATTAGCCGCCCGTTTGGATTTTCTATTCAGCGCTTGCGCGTCCCCGCCCCTCGCGAGGAACGTCACCAAGGTCCTCGCCGGATTCCTGGTCGACGACCCGCATCGAAAGTTTAACCTTGCCTCGAACATCTATTGCCAGGACTTTGACCTTGACGGTCTGGCCTTCCTTGATGACGTCGCTTACCGCGCCAACCCGCTCTTTGGCCAATTCTGAAATATGTACCAGGCCATCGCGGGCGCCGAAGAAATTCACGAAGGCGCCAAAATCCATAATCTTGACGACTTTGCCTTCATAGATGACACCGACTTCAGGCTCAGCGGTGATGGACTTGATCCAGTTCACCGCCTTGTCGCTCGCGGACTGGTCCACGGCCGCTACCTTGACTGTTCCATCGTCTTCGATGTCGATTTTGGCGCCGGTGGTCTCGCAGATCTCTCGGATCATCTTGCCGCCTGGGCCGATCACATCGCGGATCTTGTCACGCGGTACCGTCATGGTTGTGATACGCGGCGCGTGCTCGGAGACCTCCTGACGGACCACGGTGATGCCCTTTTCCATTTCTTTTAGGATATGGACCCGGCCATCCCTGGCCTGCGCCAGGGCGACTTGCATAATTTCCTCGTTGATTGAGGTGATCTTGATGTCCATCTGCAGCGAAGTAATTCCGTCTTCTGTGCCGGCGACCTTGAAGTCCATGTCGCCGAGATGGTCTTCGTCGCCGAGGATGTCCGAGAGGACGGCGAACTCGTCCCCTTCCTTAATCAAACCCATCGCGATGCCAGCACAGGCCCGCACCATCGGTACGCCTGAATCCATCAGCGACATGGACGTGCCGCAGACAGTTGCCATGGAAGAGGACCCATTCGACTCAGTGATCTCCGATACAACTCGAATAGTATAGGGGAAGTCATCCTTATGCGGTAGCAGCGGCCGGATCGCGCGCCAAGCAAGTTTGCCATGGCCGATTTCGCGACGCCCGGGGGAGCGCAGGAAAGACGCTTCACCGACAGAGTAGGGCGGAAAATTATAATGTAGCATGAAATGCTCGCGATACTCGCCTTCCAGTGCGTCGATGATCTGTTCATCTTGGCCGGTGCCCAGCGTGGTCACGACCAAAGCCTGTGTTTCGCCTCGCGTAAACAGGGCGGAGCCATGTGCTCGGTCAAGGACTCCAACTTCAGCGACAATTGGCCGTACTGAGCTGGTGTCGCGTCCGTCAATGCGCACGCCGGTCTGCAAAATGCTGCTGCGCACGACATCCTTCTCTAGGTTCTTCAGCGCGCCGGCGGCAAGCTGCTCGTCAAAGTCGTCGCCCTGCTCCTCTGCTAATACGGTCAGTGCGGCGCTTTTAGCTTTAGAAACTGCTTCGACCCGTTCCTGTTTGACGGTGATTATGTAAGCATCGCGGATTGACGCCTCGGCAATCTCGCCAAGACGGGTTGCGACCGCCGCTTCGTTTTCCGGCGGTGCCGGGACGTCCCACGGATCCTTGGCGCAGCTTTCCGCCAGGTCAATAATCGCATCGATGACTGCTTGCGATTCCCGGTGACCGAACATTACGGCGCCTAGCATGATGTCCTCGTCGAGCTCATGCGCTTCCGACTCGACCATCATGACGCCTTCCTGAGTGCCCGCGACAATTAGATCCAGATCACTTGACGGCATGTTGTCCAACTGCGGGTTGAGCACGTATTGATCGTCGATGTAGCCAACCCGGCAGCCACCCAGCGGGCCAAGGAAGGGAATGCCGGAGATCGTCAGTGCCGCCGAAGATCCGACCAGTGCCACGACGTCTGGATCGTTTTCTAGATCGTGGGCAAGGACAGTGCAGATGACCTGTGTTTCATTGCGGAAGCCCTTTGCGAAAAGTGGCCGAATCGGCCGGTCGATCAGACGTGAGGTGAGTGTTTCCTTCTCGCTCGGGCGGCCTTCGCGCTTGAAAAAACCACCGGGTATCTTGCCGGTTGCAAATGTTTTCTCTTGGTAGTTAATGGTGAGGGGGAAAAAATCGATGCCAACACGCGGCTGCTTCTGTGCCACTGCGGTACACAGGACCTTTGTCCCGCCATAGGTGACTAGAACGGCACCATCGGCCTGGCGAGCGATACGGCCTGTTTCGAAGACGAGAGGCCGTCCACCCCAAATAATTTCTTTTCTATTGATTTCAAACATCTATATTCCTTCACACACGGTCCTTCGGAACGCCGCACCGGCAGACCCATGCCTGCAAATGCTGTCGCGCCGCGCCTAGTTATTTGATGGCGTGCGACGGGGCGTCCGATATTGTTGTCGTTTCTGTGCGGGACATGTCGCCTCGTGCGCACATGATTAAAGTAACCCGCCGTGCCGATGCAATTAGCGCCGCAGTTCCAGTCTTTTGATAAGAGTTTCGTACCGTTTCTGACTCTTCTTTTTGGTATAGTCGAGGAGACGGCGACGCTGTCCAACCAAAATTAGCAGACCGCGACGCGAGTGGAAATCCTTCTTATGCGTTTGCAAATGCTCTGTCAGGTTTCGGATCCGCTCGGTCAGTATCGCAACCTGCACTTCGGGTGATCCTGTATCCCCGGACTTCGTGGCGTACTCGCCTATGAGCTCCTGTTTTCTTTCAGCCGTAATCGACATCGATAACTCCTTGAATTAGAGGTTCAAGACACGAAATGGCTTCACCGCACCTGCCGCGTAACGCACGAGCGCCACGGGCTTAGATCTCGTTTTCGCGAGAACCGTATCGCCGTTGTCTAGCTCGGCAATACGTTTAAGATCGGCCTTTCGCAACAGCGACACTGGCTGACCATTTTTCAACCGTACCGCTTCGCTTTCGGTGACGGCCAGCGCCGGGATGTCGTCCAGCGCGGTCTCAACCGGAAGCAGTTTCTGCTCACGGGCTGCAATTTGACTAAATGATCCCAGTTCGTCCAGCGAAATCGCATCCTCTGCGTCAAAAGGCCCAACAGCAGTTCGTCTCAATGCCGAGATATGCCCAAAACCACCAGCTGCCCGGGCAATATCGCGTGCTAGCGCCCGCATATAGGCACCTTTACCGCTGATAACGGCGAATTCCGTGTGGTCCGCGTCCGGGGCGCTAATGATGCGAATCTCGTGGATATCAATCTCGCGCGCGTTCAAGGCTACTGTCCTATTCGCACGCGCCAGCTTATACGCGCGCACGCCATTAATTTTTACGGCAGAAAATTGCGGGGGAACCTGCTCAATCCGACCGACGAAGCGCGTCAGCACGTCTTTGACAGTAGCGCGATCCGGCCGGAAATTGTTTTCTTTGACCATTTCGCCATCGGCGTCGTCAGTATTTGTCTCAGCACCCCAACGCAGGGTGAAGCGATACGATTTTGAGCCGTCCATGATATGGCTGACTGTTTTTGTCGCTTCGCCGAATGCGACCGGCAGTATGCCGGTCGCCATGGGGTCTAATGTCCCGCCGTGACCGGCCTTCCGGGCGTCCAACAACCATTTGACTTTGTTGACAACAGCGGTCGAGGTCATCCCGCCTGGCTTGTCGATGACTAGCCAGCCATGCACGGCTCTGCCGCGCTGCCTACGTCTCATTGGCACTCTTGTCCAAATCGCGGGCGACTTGAGGTTGACGAAGCAAGGTGTCTATATGATCGGCCTGACCAAAGCTCCTGTCGACCTTGAACTGCAGGCGCGGAACGTAGCGCAGTTCAACTTCTCGGGCAACGGTGCTACGCAGGTATGGTGCTGCCTTGCCGAGCGCTTCGACGATCTCGTCGGCTGCCTCGCCGCCAAGCGGCATGACAAACGCTGTCGCGATTTTCAGGTCTGGACTGGTGCGCACCTCGGTGACCGTAATCGAAACATTGCGCAACGTCGGGTTCCGTAATTTGCCGCGATCTAAGATCCCCGATAGGGTGTGGCGCAGTGCTTCGCCCACGCGAAGTTGTCTTTGGGACGGTTGTTTGTTTTTTGCCATGACCAACACGCCCCGATTCTGCGAGGTTCTGTAGAACTGTGGGGCTCAATCCGCTATAAAGTGCGCTGAACTTCTTCGACCTCGTAGCATTCGATGACATCGCCTTGCTTGATGTCATTGTAGTTCTCAAATGCTATGCCGCACTCGAAGGCATTCTGCACTTCGCGGACGTCGTCCTTGAACCGCCGAAGCGTCTTGAGGTTGCCGTCGAACACCACGACCTGGTCGCGCAACAGACGGCACTTCGTACCGCGTCGGATGAGGCCTTCGGTGACATAACTGCCGGCTACCTTGCCAACCTTACTAATGCTGAAGATTTCGCGCACATCGGCATAACCGATAATGTTCTCCCGAATCTCTGGTGCAAGCATTCCGCCCAGGAGTTGCTTCATGTCGTCGATCAAATCATAAATGATCGAATAGTAGCGGATATCGACCTTTTCCTGCCTGGCTGCCTCTCTTGCCTGCGGATTGGCGCGCACGTTAAAACCAACGATGACAGCGTTTGAGGCACCGGCTAAACCGACGTCTGATTCGGTGATGCCACCAACGCCGGAATGCAAGATGGAGAACTCGACCTCGTCGGTGCCTAGATTCTGGAGCGCCGCATTAATAGCTTCGATGGATCCTTGTACATCGCCTTTGATTAGGATTGGTGCCGATGCCGTTTCACCTTCCTTAATTTGGTCGAACAGTTGTTCCAACGTGCCGCGCGTGCTAGTTGCGAGCTCGGCATCCCGAGTTTTACGTTTACGGTACTCCGTAATCTCGCGCGCTCTCGCCTCGTCTTCGACGACGGCGAAGTCGTCGCCAGCATTGGGAGCACCCTGTAATCCAAGAACTTCCACCGGTACTGACGGTCCTACTTCTTTGATATTTTCGCTACGGTCGTTGATTAGGGCACGGACCCGTCCCCACTCGGCACCGGCAACGAAAATGTCGCCGATTTTCAAAGTGCCTCGCTGCACCAGAAGCGTTGCAACTGCTCCGCGACCGCGTTCTAAGCGCGCTTCGACGACAGTGCCCTGAGCAGGCCTATCAGGGTTTGCGCTGAGCTCCATTAGCTCAGCTTGCAGTACGATTGCTTCTTCTAAAGAATCGAGATTGATGGATTCCGTGGCGGAAATTTCTACATCTTGCACGTCGCCGCCCAAGCTTTCGACCACGATTTCATGTGAAAGCAATTCGTTACGGATACGGTTAGGCTCAGCGTCAGGCCTGTCAATTTTGTTGATCGCTACAATGATCGGGACATCCGCTGCTTTTGCATGACTGATAGCTTCCGCGGTTTGCGGCTGAACGCTGTCCTCGGCAGCGATCACCAGCACCACCAGGTCCGTTACGCTGGCGCCACGCGCGCGCATCGAGGTGAAAGCCTCGTGCCCTGGCGTGTCTAGGAAGGTAATCTGTGCACCACTTGACAGATTGACTTGGTATGCTCCGATATGTTGCGTAATGCCACCCGCTTCGCCGGCGGCGACATCGGTCTTGCGCAAAGCGTCGAGCAACGACGTCTTGCCGTGATCGACATGGCCCATCACGGTAACAATCGGCGCGCGTTGTACCAGCGATTGTTCATCGTCAGGCTCGCCTTCCAGACCGATTTCGACATCAGATTCCGAAACGCGACGGACACGGTGACCGAACTCGCTAACTACGAGCTCTGCGGTGTCGGCATCGATAACCTGATTGGTTGTCGCCATTATACCCGACTTCATCAAGGATTTTACGACGTCTGTTCCACGAACCGCCATCCGATTTGCTAAATCCCCAACGGTAATTGTCTCCGGAATGATGACCTCGCGGACTATATTCGCTGAATCGAGTTCGCCCGCAAGCTGGCGAGCTCGCTGTTTTTCGCGTTCACGAGCGCGTTTCAGCGACGCGATACTGCGAGCCCTTTCCAAAGTGCCGTCTTCTGACTCCAACGCCTGCGAGATGGTCAGTTTTGCGGAACGCCGGCGCGGCTCCTGACGTGCCCGCAAGGTTTGCGTCCGCTTAGCATCGGCCTTGCCGGTACTGCGCCTGCCGCGGTTCTTTTCAGCGACATCACTTGGCGCTGCGTCCGCTTTGCGGGCCGCCGTGCTCCGCGCCTTCTCGATAGCTGCATCGACTTTTGCTGGGGCTTCCGCTTGTGCCGCCGCTTCGACTTCAGCTTTCTTGCGTGCTATCTCTTCTGCCTTGCGTCGCTCCTCCTCTTTGACCCGCCGGGCCTCTTCTTCCTCCCGCTTCTTATTGAGCTCTTCTTCTTTACGACGGCGCTCGACGTCTTCCAACTGGCGACGATCGGCGTCTTCCGCAGCGCCGTGCAATGCCCGTAGGCGCGCAGCACGTTCGTCCTCTGTCAGACTACTCTGCGCTGTGGAAGCTCCATCACCGACTGATATGCCATCTGCCTTGGACTTGACTTCCTGCATTCCGCCGCTGGTGCCGCGCTCAAACGTTCGCTTGCGCTTGACCTCGACCGTGACGGCCTTAGTGCGGCCATGGCTGAAACTTTGCCGAACCTGACCGGTCTCGACGGTCTTCTTCAACTCCAATCGCCCCGGCTTGTTCAGGCTGAGCTTGTTCTCTTGCGTCTTGCTTTCACTCATCGTATTTCCTGTTTTCCGGTTTGATACGGAAGCCGGATAATCGCGCTGCGGTTTCTACAAAACTCTCTGCTAAACCGCCTTGAGCCAGCGCGGCATGCACGGTTTTGTCACGACCGAACGCAACGCCAAGTTCCGTCGCCCGAAGCAAACAAACCTTCGGCAGAACACCGGCGGTTTGCCGCAGTTTTCGGCGCCCGTCCATCGATCCGTCGGACGCCTCCAATAAGATAGCTGCGCGCCCTTCGCGCAACCAGCTCTTCACCTTAACAAACCCCGAGACCGCTTGGCCGGCGCGGCGCGCCAAGCCTAGGAATTCGGTGCAACGACGAACCAACAACTGTTCAACCTGATCGGTCAACGCATTCTCGACCTGAACCTGCTGACGTGCCGCGAACGCGAAGAGGTTGCGAGCACAAGCCGTCTTAATGATATTCTGGTTGGCGCTCAACCAAATTCCGCGGCCGGGCAGCTTGCCGGCTACGTCTGGCACTACAATTCTATCTGGTCCGAGCACAAAACGCACCATCTCGGTCTTCGGCAAGCGTCGATTGGATACTATGCAACGCCGAAGCGGCCCTGCCTCTTCGTTTGTACAAAATTCGGTTGTCGCGTTGCTTGTCGCCATGCCCAAGTTCGCCATTCCTTTTTCTACATCTCTATCTCTTTGCTACCTTCGGATATTTCCGCCGCACTTTCTTCTTTCGCCAATCTCTCCAGCTCGGCGGCGCGCAGTTCCTCTTCAGTAAACCAGCCGGCCGCGACGCGGGCTTTCATGATCAAGTCATTCGCCTCAGATTCCCGGATTTCGAAGGATCCAAGGATACCCTCCTCTGGATCGGTGAGTTCGTCAGAGGCCAAGTCGGCGAAATCCTCCAACGTCTTAATCTCTCCTTGACCGAGTTTCACCAGCATTGGCGCTGTTAAGCCGGGTAGCATCGAGAGTTCATCAGTTACGCCGAGGTCGCGGCGCTCCTTGGTCAGCCGGGCGCTCTCTGCCTCCAGGAAATTTCGCGCGCGGTTTTGCAACTCTGCCGCCAGATCGCCGTCGAACCCTTCGATAGAAGAAATATCCTCGATTGGTACATAGGCAACTTCCTCGACAGAGGAGAACCCTTCGGTGACGAGCAGGTGCGCGATGACCTCGTCAATGTCGAGTGCTTCGATGAAACGCGCGCTACGCGACAGGAATTCTTTCTGCCGCCGCTCCGATTCTTCTTCCTCGGTTAGGATATCGATATCCCATCCGGTTAGTATTGAAGCGAGCCGGACATTCTGGCCGCGGCGGCCGATTGCCAAGCTCAGCTGGTCGTCCGGTACGACTACCTCGATCTTGTTCTGATCCTCGTCCAATACGATCTTGGCCACTTCCGCCGGCGCCAAGGCGTTGACAACGAAGGTCGCTGGGTCTGGGGACCATGGGATGATGTCGATTTTCTCGCCCTGTAACTCGGAGACGACAGCTTGTACCCGGCTGCCGCGCATGCCGACGCAGGCCCCGACCGGGTCGATGCTCCTGTCGTTCGAATGCACTGCGATCTTCGCCCGGCTTCCAGCATCGCGCGCTACGGCGTCGATCTCAATAATGCCATCATAGATTTCTGGAACTTCCTGAGAGAACAGCTTGGCCATGAATTGAGGATGGGTGCGCGATAGAAAAATTTGAGGGCCACGCGGTTCTTGGCGCACATCGTAAATGTAGGCCCGGACGCGCTCATTACGGCGGAAATGTTCGCGGGGCAGAAATTCATCGCGGCGAAGGACTCCTTCCGCTTGGCCGAGATCAACCGTAACGTTACCGAACTCAACCCGTTTAACGAGGCCGTTCACGATCTCTCCGACGCGATCCTTGTATTCCTCGTACTGCCGTTCGCGTTCGGCCTCGCGCACGCGCTGTACGATGACCTGTTTTGCTGTTTGTGCGGCTATTCGGCCGAAATCAATTGGCGGCAACATATCGACGAGAAAATCGCCTAGCACAGCATCAGCTTTACGATGGTGCGCCTGATCGACTGTCAGTTGTGTCGCCTCGTTCTCGACCACTTTGACGACTTCCAGATAGCGGGCCATTTGGATACTGCCAGTCTTGCGATCGATCGTGGCGCGAATGTCGTGTTCCAAACCATATTTTGTGCGGCCTGCTTTTTGGATAGCTTGCTCCATAGCTTCGAGCACTTGCTCGCGGTCGATGCCCTTGTCCCGGGCGACTGCACTGGCGACCTGCAGAATTTCCATTGTCAAATTCGCAACGGCTTCCATGTTCCTATCCGCCTCTCGCACGGTTTCTAATGTTGCGCTTCGCTGGCCAGGGCCAGCAATTCGTCATTCAAGATCAGTTTTGCTCGCTCTATATCCGCAAATGGGATAGCTACGCGCGTGTCTTCTGTATCTAGCTGCACCAAGTCATCCGTAAGGCCGGCGATCCGGCCACGGAAGCGCCGCTGTCCTTTTATCGAATGGCGAAGCTCAATCTTCGCTTCCAGCCCGGCAAACCTAGTGTAATCCTTCGGTCGGGTCAGCGGTCGGTCCAACCCGGGTGAACTGACCTCTAGTGTATATCTTCCTTTAATTGGGTCTTCCAAATCGAGCAGTGCCGAAATGGACCGGCTAATCGCGGCGCAATCTTCGACTGTCATCGTACTGTGATCCAGCTGTTCCGCCATGATCTGCAACGTTTGCCGCTGCGCTCCGGAAACGCTTACGCGCACCAGATCGAAACCCATACCTTGTAGGGTTGGCGTGATGATTGTTTCGACGCGCTTCGTAGGGTCCAAATCTCCGCCCCCGAACGGAATTAAAAAAGGGCGGGCACTGGGCCCACCCATGACATTAACCGAATGAACGGTTTATGGGATTACGAGGCTATTTAAGCCATATGGCGCGCTATCTCAAGCTATTTATCCGACCGAGTACGGCGGTTAAATTCCAGATAGATACTGGTTTCACCTCGCTGCGCTGCTTTTTCCTCGTATCTGGTCGTCGGCCAATCTGATGGTCGGGTTAGCCAATCCTTCGACGATTTTGCGCACCATTCGAAGGCGCCTTGCTGCAGTGTGTGGAACAATATCCAACGAACATAACCACGATGGTCGCTGGCCAGGCGAAGCCGTCCTCCATCCACAATGACCCTCGCCAATTCCGCGAGTGTATCCGGCGAGACAATCCGCCGCCGATGATGTCGTCGTTTTGGCCAGGGATCGGGGAACAGGATAAAACAGCGTTCAATCGAGCTGTCTGGAAGCGTTTCAATAAGTTGGCGAGCATCCGCTGCGTGAATTCGGATATTTTTGATGTCCGAAATCTCTATGGTTCGGACCAGGCGGGCTACGCCGTTAATAAAGGGTTCGCAACCGATGAACCCAATTTCGGGATGCGCCTTCGCTTGTGCCGCAAGATGCTCGCCGCTGCCAAACCCAACTTCAAGCCAAACGGTCTTGACTAGTGGTACGAACAAGCCAGATGGGTCTTCGTGGCGTTCTGACGACGCTATCGAAAGCTGCGGCAACAGCGTGGCTAAACGCTTCCGCTGCGCCTTTCGCAACGGGCGACCTAGCCGTCTACCATAGAGGACCCGCCTATTTTTTTCTGGAGTTGGGGACAACGTTCCAGTCAGGTCAGGGCAGCTTTTAGGTCATCGACGAGATCGGTCCGTTCCCAAGAGAACCCACCATCTTTTGTCGGTTCGCGGCCGAAATGACCGTAGGCCGACGTCGGTACATAGATTGGCCGGCTCAAATTCAGATGTTCGCGGATGTTGCGCGGGCTAAGATCCATCACCTCCCCCACGGCATCGGCCAGCTTGTCATCCGACACTTTCCCGGTTCCCTTGGTGTTGATATAGACGGAAAGGGGTTTCGAGACCCCAATTGCGTAGGCAACTTGAATTTCGCAGCTGTCGGCAAGCCCGGCGGAAACAACGTTTTTTGCTACGTATCTAGCGGCATAAGCGGCCGAGCGGTCAACCTTCGAAGGGTCCTTTCCAGAAAAGGCACCGCCACCATGGGGCGCGGCACCGCCATAGGTATCGACAATGATTTTTCTGCCAGTGATTCCCGCATCACTATCCGGGCCGCCGATGACGAACCGGCCGGTGGGATTAACGTAAAATTCATCCTCAGGGCACATCCAACCATTTGGGAGGACTTCTTCGACGAAGGGGCGGACTATTTCGCGCACGTCCGATTGTTCCAGCGCTTCGTAATGTTGTGTCGAGACGACAATTGATGTGGCCCGCACTGGAATTCCGTTTTCGTAAAGTAGCGTGACTTGACTTTTCGAATCCGGGCCCAATCCGAAAATTGCTTTAGTATGTCGGGCTTCCGCCATACGGCGCAGAATTTCGTGGCTATAATGAATTGCGGCTGGCATGAGAACATCGGTTTCGCGGCAGGCATAACCGAACATTAGCCCCTGATCGCCGGCTCCTTCATCCTTATTGCCGGCGGCGTCGACACCTTGCGCAATATCGACTGACTGACCATGCAGGTGGCACTGAAAATCAAGGTTCTTCCAGTGAAATCCCTCCTGCTCATAGCCAATTTCACGCACAGCGTTTCGTACGATGTGTTCCAGCTTTTCCGTAGCAACCCGGCCTGACCGGTCGATTAGCCCTTGAGGCCCCCGAATCTCGCCAGCGAGAACGACTCGATTTGTTGTGCAAAGTGTTTCGCAGGCGACTCGGGAAAGAGGGTCGGTACCGAGGAAAAGGTCGACCACCTCGTCAGAAATGCGATCACTAACCTTGTCTGGATGACCTTCAGAAACCGACTCGCTAGTGAAAAGAAAATTGCCTTGTGCCACGCCCCCCTCCCTTAATCCTATGGAAGTTGCCCTATATGAAAAACGCGCCCAAGTTTGAAGCGCGGGCGCGACTATTAGCAGATTCACTACAGGCGTCAAGGGACTAGATGCAGGAGCAAAATTAGCAAGAAATATGATAATTGGCGGTGTTGGCGAGCGCTTTGGTGATACCGCAATCCACTTTTCCACTGACAGTTTTCGACCTAGAATTAGTGGCGGGTGAAACACAGGCTTTCATGCATTGCCTAGAGTTCAGCTGCAAGGGGTACCCTGGACGACCCTGCCGTTCCAAGTCCTGCCCCGCCGTATTTTCGTGTTTCCCGCTGGCATATCGTCAAAAAAATTGAAACTGGTACGTCTAGGATCCGAGATAGATTGAAGAGGCGACACGATCCAATAGGGTCGGCACCGCATTTGTAATTTTTGCAATTGTTAGAATTTTAGGCTGAGCACACTGCCTAATTTCTCTTGGTTCATCTCGAGATGCGTGCGCTGCAATCAAAGGCTGTTGCCAACGTCAACATTAAATGGATTGGGCCGACCGGCTCTGTAAACTCTTTTTTAATTCTATTAGCTTGTTTCTTATTTATAACAATTTATCAGTTGTAATATGGGAGGAGCGAAATAACGCATAGTCGTGGTGGCGGAAACTCCAGCCATCAAATAATTTCAATTTTTTTTGCTTTCTGATTGTTATGTGGAATGAATATTAATGTTGCTGCTGTAAGTAATAAAATTATGTGAAACGGGACATCGCCCCAACTCGCGTATGGGGTGACAGCGATTTCTTTAGGTAACCGGGTGTCGATAAAACCAGCGTAGTTAAGTGGCCGTTGTTGTAGGATTCGTCCATGAGGGTCAATGATCGCCGATATGCCCGAATAGGCGGCTCGGATCATTGGCAAACCTTCCTCAACCGCCCGGACTCGAGCTTGCGCTAGATGCTGATGCGGCCCGACGGAAATACCGTACCATGCATCGTTAGTGAGATTGAGTAGCCATGCGGGACGCTGCGATTTGTCTGTGACATGGCCGGGAAATATCACTTCGTAGCAGATAAGTGGACTAAAGGATGGCAGGCCGAGAATTGAAATTGTTTTGGTCCCCGGACCGGGCGTGAAGCCTTGTTTGCCATGTGTAATTTTATCGATGGGCAATAAGTTGGCCAGTGGCACATACTCGCCAAAAGGCACAAGGTGGAACTTGTCATAATGGGCGACGCTTTCGCCTTTCTCGTTTAGGGCAACCATCGCGTTAGCGACCTGCCTACCGTTGTCGAGACGGCGCGGCACGCCGGTGATGAGTAAACCGCCTGACGGAACGATGGCCGACAATGTGCGACGTAGATTGGGGTTTACGCTGAGGAAGAATGTAGCTGCGGTTTCCGGCCAGATAACATGGGTGACCCAGTTTGGCCGGTTCTCGTGACTGAGCTCGAGAAACTGACGAAGGTTTCGTTCTTGATAGGCGGGCGCCCATTTTTCTCTCTGGGGAATGTCCGACTGAACAATTCGTAGACCCACCCCATTTACATATGTAGCCGCCTGCGCAAATGACAGTCTTGCGGTACCCCCTACCCAGATCAGCAGTGGCAAGGTAATGGCTAGGGCCACGATGCGCAGCGGTTTCCGGCCATCGGCCAAGGCCGCGGGGATGCAGGCGGAAAGAACTACCGCGAGGCTGACGCCGTAAATCCCCACCAGTGCTGAAATTTGCACCAGCCCTTCGTTGCCAGCCCAGGCGTAGCCAATCAGATTCCAGGGAAAACCGGTTAAGATGTGACCGCGGAGCCATTCGCTGGCGACCCAAGCTAGTGCCAGACTGACTGCGCGACGAAAGGTCCCTTTTGCGAACCAGGCTAGCAATGTCGCTACACCGCAGAATATGGCGAGGAATGCTGGAAGCCCAGCACTGGCAAAGGGCAGCAGCCAGGCGAATTTGGAGGCAAACACAAGAAGTGCATTGCCGATCCAATAAAGTCCAATGCCGAAGAAACCAAACCCGAACCACCAGCCGACTGCGAAGGCGGATAGTTTCCGCGACGCGCCATTGAGTAGCCAGACGAGTGGTGGAAACACTAGGAACAACAAAGGGAAAAGATAGGTTGGTGGTAATGCTAAGGTTGCGAACGCTCCCAAGATGAACGCCAAACCGCAGCGCCGCCACCCCACCAGCTCCGCAACCCACTTAGCTGTAAGCGGGATCAACTTTCGCTGCTACGCATCGGCTGCCTGTGGCTTTGGCAGTTTGCGCGCGCGCAATCGTTTGATCCTCCGGGGATCCGCGTCTAAAATTTCGAACTCTACACCCGAGGGCTTGTGAACTACCAGCTCTCCGCGCGATGGGATGCGGCCGGTTAAAGTGAACAACAAGCCGCCTAGCGTATCGATATCCTCTTCGCGTTCTTCGTCGGTCAGTATCGCGCCGACGTGTTCTTCAAACTGCTCGATAGGAACGCGTGCGTCGGCGATGACCGACCCCGGTGTGTTGCGGACGAGTTGGGGGCCTTGATCAGCATCGTGCTCGTCCTTGATCTCGCCAACGATTTGTTCCACTAGGTCTTCGATCGTGATGAGTCCGTCGATACCACCATATTCATCGACAACAAGGGCCATATGTAGTTGCGTCATCTGCATTTGCAGTAGCAGGTCCAGTACGGGCATGGTTGGCGCGACGAACAAAATTTTGCGGAGAATCCGGCGTAGGCTAAAACCACTTTCCTTGCCCATCTCGGGCAACACATCCTTGATGTGGACCATGCCGATAACATCGTCCAACGTTTCTCGATAGACAGGCAAACGGGAATGTGCCTGGGTATTGATTAAGCCTACAAGGTCTAGTAGCGAAGTGTTAACCTCGACTGCACCGATATCGACGCGTGGAACCATAACGTCGCGCGCAGTCAGGCCGCCCAGGTTCAGGATGTTTTCTATCAGCGCCCGCTCGCCCGGGTCGATAGATGCGACGCGTTCTTCATGTTCCTCGATAAGTTCTTCAAAGGTGTCCCGCAGGGCGGAATCGCCGTTCTTCGATCCGGTTAGCGAACGAATCCAGCTCCAAAAGTTCCCACTTTTAAGAGAATTGGGATTCTTGTCAGTGGATACTTCCGCTGGGGATGAAAGTGAATGGGTGTTCTCACTCATCTGGGCCTCGTCATCGGCCGGCCAGCATAGGGGTCGACAATCCCGAGTGACAAAAGGAAGTCAATTTCTAGCGCTGCCATAGACGCCGCATCGGCCTCATCTTGATGGTCGTGTCCCAGCAGGTGGAGAAAGCCATGAACGAAGAGATGCTGGAAGTGGTCGGCGAAGGTTTTTTCCTGCGTTACTGCTTCCAGATACATCGTCTCGAAGGCTAGAACCACGTCGCCGAGTAGGCGCGGCATTCCGAGCATTACTTCGTCTTCTGCTGGAAACGATAGGATGTTGGTTGGTTGGTTTTTTTTTCGATAACGGTAATTAAGAGATTTCAAAAACGCGTCGTCGCCTAACACAAGGCTCAATTCCGCACCCAATTGGCCATCGCTAGTCTGACGCCATACGATATCTGCCGCTTTTTGTGCTAAGGCAGCTGCATTGGGCAGAGCATCATGCCAGCGGGGCGATTTGGTAATGATATCGACGCAGAGTCGCTCCGTCATTTTGTGTCTTTCCGTGCCGGGTCCGCCGCATCATAGGCCCTTATAATTTGCGCGACGAGCGGTGGCCGCACAACGTCAGCATCGGAGAAACGTACGAACCGAATGCCGGGAACGCCCTCCAGTGTCTCGACAGCATCCTTCAATCCGGGCAGAGTTCCAGCAGGCAGATCGACTTGGCTTAGATCGCCAGTGATCACCATTCGGCTGTTATCGCCCAGTCGGGTGAGAAACATCTTCATCTGCGTCGGTGTTGTGTTCTGCGCTTCATCGAGAATGACGAAAGCATTGGAAAGAGTGCGGCCGCGCATGAAGGCCAGGGGCGCTATTTCGAACTCGCCGTTAGCGATTCGACGGACGACTTGCTCGCCAGGCAGTGTGTCGTGCAGTGCGTCAAACAAGGGTCGAAGATAAGGATCGATCTTTTCCTGCATATCGCCAGGTAGAAAACCCAAGCGCTCGCCGGCTTCAACCGCTGGTCGCGACAGGATGATGCGGTCGATTTTACCGGCGTTGAACATTTCCACTGCGGCGCAGACAGCGAGATAGGTCTTGCCTGTCCCGGCGGGACCGATTGCAAAAACCATATCGTTGTCCTGTATCGCCTTGATATAGCGATCCTGTGCCTTTGAGCGCGGGGCGATCCTTTTACGATGAATTTGGATAAGACCAGCCTCGCGGCCGGGTGCGTCCTCATGGGCCATGCGGACCACTGCGTCTATTAAACTCTCATTTACGGACTCGCCATTTTTGATCTGCGTATAAAGATTGCGAAGTGCGGTTCGGGCGGTCTCCGCTGCGTCAGCGGGTCCGGCAATAGTGACGTGATTGCCGCGGCTCGCCAAGGAAACGTCCAATTGCTTTTCGATTCGCGCCAGGTGCTTGTCATGCGCGCCAAACAGCAGGGGCAGGAGACTATTGTCGTCGAATTGAATGTGGACCGACGCGGTCTCCGGACTGTTGAGCATGATCAAGCGCGAGTCCTTTCAACGATGGAGTGGTCCACACCGCTCTCCGTTTTAACCGTCAACACTTCGCCTTTTAGGCTGTTTTTCAGGACGTCAACGATGCGACACTTAACCACGTTGCCGATCAATCGCTCTGCTGCCGTGGCATGCACCGGCTGCATATAGGGCGACCGACCCAGAATCTGGCCACCGTAGCGGCCGAGCCGCTCGAACAGAACGGGCATAGTGGTATTTTGCTTGGACTGGTTGAAGGCGGTCTGTTGAGCGCGCAATAGCTGCTGCAATGATGTTAGCCGATCGTCTTTTACCTCCGCCCGCACTTGTTGCTCGGTAGCCGCGGGTGTTCCGGGACGGGTGCTGTATTTGAATGAATAGGCTTGCGCGAAGCCGATATCGGTAACCAAACGTAGTGTTTCTGCAAACTCTTGATCAGTCTCTCCGGGATAACCGACAATAAAATCAGAAGAAAACGCGAGATCCGTACGCGCGGCGCGCAACCTATCGACAATGCGGCGATAATCATCGGCACTGTGTTTCCTGTTCATCGCTGCTAGTACTCGGTCGGAACCGGACTGAACGGGCAGATGGAGGTATGGCATCAGTTGCGGGATGTCACGATGGGCTGCCAGCAGACTATCGTCCAAGTCGCGTGGATGGCTTGTCGTATAGCGAAATCGTTCGATCTCTGGGACTGATTTTGCTAGCTTGAAGAGCAACTGGCCCAAGGTCCATTCTGTCCCATCCGGTCCCCGCCCGTGATAGGCGTTGACGTTTTGGCCCAGCAAGGTGACTTCGCGACTGCCAACGGCAGCGAGGCGCCGAGCCTCTTCTATCACCGCAGCGACCGGTCGTGACTGTTCCGCACCACGCGTATAAGGCACAACGCAGAAGGTACAAAATTTGTCACAACCTTCTTGAATTGTAAGGAAGGCGGATACACCCTGCGAAGATATTTCCTCTGGTAGATGGTCGAACTTGTCTTCGGCAGGAAACTCGATATCGACCACTCTTTCGCCGCTTGCTCGGCTTGCGCGCGCAACCAGCTCCGGCAATCGATGGAATGTCTGGGGACCAAATACCATGTCTACGCAGTCGGCACGGTTGATGATTTCTTCTCCTTCCGCCTGACCGACGCAACCGCCCACCGCGATAATCATTCGCTCGCCGTCCGCCTCTTTGCGGCGTTTATGAGGGCGCAGCCGGCCGATTTCCGAATAGACCTTCTCCGCGGCTTTTTCTCGGATATGACATGTGTTCAGGATAATCATGTCGGCGTTGTCAGGTGTGCCCACCGGTATATAGCCATGGGGTGCCATGACATCCGCCATTCGGGCGGAATCGTATACGTTCATCTGGCAGCCGTAGGTTTTAATATAGAGCCGTTTCACTTGCGCACATGTCCCACCGATGCCGGAGAGGCGGGGCTTTGGATCATTTCTGCCAACAGTGTATCCGATCCAAATTTCTTAAAGCCTACAATAACATCGGTGCAAGTGAGGTTACAAGCGGCCACCATTGTCGTGCCGTTTCGGTACGGCAATGACGTTTAGTCCTTTTTAGATGTGACGCCGTACAGTTCAAGGCGATGGTCGACCAGCCTGTAGCCGAGCTGCTTGGCGACTTCTCGCTGTAACGCTTCGATTTCAGCGTTTTGAAACTCTATGACCTTGCCACTTTCGATGTCGATCAGATGATCGTGGTGCGATTCCGAAACTTCCTCATAGCGCGAGCGCCCGTCGCCAAAATCATGTCGGTCGAGAATATCATGCTCTTCGAACAGGCGGACGGTCCGGTAAACTGTCGCAATGCTGATCTTGGGATCGATATCGGTTGCCCGTTTGTGCACCATTTCGACATCGGGATGATCATCAGATTCACCCAATACGCGAGCTATTACTCGGCGTTGGCCAGTAATTTTGAGGCCTTTCTTGTGGCACAATTCTATAATTTGATCAGGCACTACGTCCTCGCTTAAACCGAGTCCTCCAAACAAGTGCTCGGCAAGCCACCAATATAGTGGCAATGCGCTTGAACGACCATTGTGATCTGGTCAATTAAACCAAGTCAACTAATTAGCTGCTCCCGCTTTGCCGCGGCCGAGTGCCCAGACCTATGGCTTTGGCAAGTTTGCTGCGCTGCTTGGCGTAGTTTGGTGCGACCATGGGGTAGTCGCTCGCCAAGCCCCAGCGTTCCCGATATTCATCTGGCGTCATGTTGTATGCTGTTTTCAGGTGCCGCTTCAGCATCTTGAGCTTCTTGCCGTCTTCCAGGCAAATGATGAATTCAGGCGTAACCGATTTGCGAAGCGAAACGGCCGGAGTTGGCCGTACACCCTGCGCCTCAGGCCCTTTGTCTAAATTCGACAGAGTCTTGTATACCTGCTCAATCAAGTTTGGCAGATCCGACATCGCCACTGTGTTGTTGGAGACGTGCGCAGCGACTATCTCGGTTGTAAGTCCAAGAACCTCACTTGTTTTGGCATCTAAATTGCTGGCGTCAGACATTGTATCTACACCCATGCGCCTTATCTTTTGAGTAGTTCGCCGTATAGCCGGCATCTTTTGCTAGTTAGTGACAACAAGATATGACTTATTTACATTCAACTTATTTTTAAGTTCAAAATACATCACCCTCATTCGACTAAATGTCAAGTAAAATTAGCATATTCGATCTATACATTATCAGATTATGACTCTAACTCTGTAAAATATTACAATTAAATTAACTTTGGCCCCCCATATTTTCTAGGCGTTTGCGCAAAACCAATGCAGTTAACCGATCACCAACAGCATTGCGGTAGTATTCGGGTCTTTGACCTATCACTTTGTATCCATATTTTCTATAAAGGGCCCGGCCTGCGCAATTGTCGATTCCTACTTCAAGGAAGACGCTGTAGGCGCCCCGAACACGAGCGATCTTCTCCATAGTGGCCAACAATGCGGTGCCGACACCAGTTCTTTGGAACATGTGTGCAACCCCGATACTGAAGACCTCCGCTTCGTCGGCAGCATTTCGCGCTAGCACGTAGCCGACTGGTGAATCGTTTCTGTCGTGACGAACTTTTGCAATAAGGCCCCACGTTCCCGGTGGTTGCAGATATTGCTCGATTGTTAGTCTCGGGTTGATACTGTCAAAGCTTTCGGCATAGATCTTGGCCATGGCGTCGAAATCGCCTGGCCTGACGAAGTTAACCGAAATACCATCGCCGTCGGTCAAGAGGGTAGTGTACCTGGCAGACGCGTGACCGGTGGCCGCAGGTATAGAGCACCGGGTAGCGTCAGGGCCGCGTCAGGGCAGGCTGTGAAGCGCTCGCAGCCGATCGTGGCCACAAGCGCAGCATCTGGCAATACAGGTCCCTGCGCTACGACTCGAACGCGTGTTGGGTCGTTCAACGCTGAGACCACGATTTCACGAGCGTTGCCGGCAACGATAATTGGCCCGTCTGGCAGCGTGTGGGCAATTTCTGACGGCATCACTGCGGCGGGATCGTTCATCGGTAAACATCCGGGGTCGAAGAGCTGCAAATAGATATCAGTACGTTTCGTGTCCAAAGCGACCAGGAGCGGAATTTTTCGGGACGGATGCGCCCGCGCAACCGTTTCCAAGGTCGTGACGCCTACCAGTGGAAGTCCTGCAGCAAGCGCTAAACCACGCGCGCTTGCGAGACCTATCCGCAGGCCGGTGAAGCCGCCTGGCCCAACTGTCGTGGCGATTAGATTCAACTCTGTAAAACTGACGCCTGCCTCGGCCATCACGTCTCTGATGATCGGCATAAGACGCTCGGCATGGCCGCGTTTTAAGGTTTCGAAACGATATCCGGTGACTAGTCCGTCCCGGAGAACCGCTGCTGAACATGCGTCAGTCGCCGAATCGAGTCCCAACACAAGGGTCATACGCAACAGTCCTTTTGGCTTAAAGCAGTGTGCAAACCTCTTCGAACGCGAAACGTGGGCTGCGCGGGAACAACTTGGATGTGTCACCGTAACCAAGATTGCAAAGGAAATTGGAGCGTATTTTTGTATCTTTGAAGAACTCCGCGTCTACTACATTGTTTTCGAACCCGGACATCGGGCCAACATCTAAGCCAATAGCGCGGCAGGCAAGCATGAAGTATGCGCCCTGCAAGCTGCCGTTACGCATGGCGGTGGTATCGATTAAAGCCTGATTACCGGTAAACCAGGACCGTGCATCGTCATGCGGAAACAGAAAATCAAAATGCTCATAGAATTCATAGTCGTTGGCGATAATGGCAGTGACTGGTGCGTTCATAGTCTTGTCAAAATTGCCGCTGCTTAGCGCCGGTTCCAGCCTTTTCTTCTCTTCAGCTGTCTGAACGAATATTATTCGCATCGGGGAGCAGTTCGCGCTCGTCGGACCCATCTTGGCGATGTCAAACGCCGCGCGCAGGGTCTCTTGCGAGACCGGTTTGTCGAGCCAGCCGTTGTGGCTGCGGGCCTTGCGAAACAATAAGTCGCAGGCCGCTTCGTCGAGAACAGGTCTGTCGGTCATCTTTTGCTCCGGATTAGTGATTTCATAATTTGGGGCGCGCTATATACATAGTTGCACATTACTTGAGAGAATTGGCCATATGGCGCTAAAATATGAATGTGATTAAGTGCTTGCATGATTTCTGTGTAAAACTCAACTGGGTGGCGCGCTGCTGCTTATCGTTCGCAATATTTGTTGGCATGTTTGCGGCGGAGGTCGCGTCCGCTGGTAGCGGTGTGGTGGTCATGTACCATCGCATTGGCGAAGAGATGGACTTCTCCTCAACCAGTGTTTCGATAGAACAGTTTGAATCGCATGTCTCGCTCCTCGAAAATCAAAAATACACAGTCTGGCCCTTGGAAAAACTGAGCAGGGCTTTGCGGTCCGGTGAGACAATCCCGGACCATACCATCGCTATTACATTCGACGATGCGTACCGCACGATATACGACATCGCATGGCCCCGCCTCAAACGGGCCGGTATGCCATTTACCATCTTTGTCGCCACGAAGTCCGTTGATAGTGGCGCTTCTGGGTTCATGTCATGGGATCAAATTCGGGAGATGACGGTCGATGGGGTGACAATTGGGAACCATACGCACACTCACCTGCATATGGTGAAAGCCTCACTTGAGCATAATCGCCAGGAGATCCGTCGCGCCCGCCGGCGTCTTTTCGAGGAGCTATCTATCAATCCACGGCTGTTTGCCTATCCTTATGGCGAAGCGAGTAGTGAAGTGCGAGACCTTGTGATCGCTGAGGGATTTGAGGCGGCGTTCGGCCAGCATTCCGGCGTTGCCCATAGTGATGATGATATATTTTACATACCGCGATTCACATTTAATAAACAGTACGGCGATCTTTTGCGGTTCCGGCGGGCGGTGAACGCGATGCCGCTACCGGTGGAGGATATCACGCCAGCCGATCCGCTCATTGCTACAAATCCCCCCGCTTTCGGCTTCAGCGTCAGCGCCGATATGCGTGGACTACACCAATTGGCTTGCTATCATTCGCGGTTTGGTAAAGTTGATCTCATGCGGCTAGGCGAGCGGCGCATCGAAATCCGTTTTGCCGAACCGTTCCGCACGGGACGTTCACGACTGAACTGCACGTTGCCAGGTCCAAACGGTCGCTGGCGTTGGTTTGGGCGGCAATTCTATGTTACGCCAGGATGATAATCTCAGATTACGGCTTGGCCCGCCCGGTTTCTGAAAAAGATTAAATGACACTGTTTTTCCTACGCATCGGGGCGGAACTCTAGATACGCATCGCCGAGCTGGGCTCCATCGAGTGCGCGAAGATCATTCTTTTCGATGATATGGCGAAGCAGGTCGACATACACTTTGCCCTTCTCAGAATATTTAATCAGCGTGCCCGCAATCGCGTGGCTATCGATCGGCGTTTTATCGCGCCGGAAATACGCGCGCAAATCCCGAAACCCCTTATAGGCGCGGTGGGTGTTAAGATTGCGCAAATAGGACTCCACCGATTTGCTCAAATTTTCGAAAGATCGCACCTTGTGGGTCATTCCCACTTTGCGTTCCTTCGGCACCATACCGGCATGGTTTTTGGTCGTCCACTGGCCAAACGGCGCATTGCCTTCTTGCGCGAAGCGTGAACGCCCCCAACCACTTTCGATCGCCGCCTGAGCCAGGGCGAGAGAGACAGGTACAGTATCGACTCGTAAAGACAGGGCGGCAAAATCGCACGGTTTAACCCGATATTCGTTGCAGAGTGATTTAAACCACATTGCCTCCTCTGCAACGAGGGCTTGCCCTTTCTCGACCGTAGGCTGCAATGAAAGCATGCGGGTCCGTTGTTGCCGTACGCGTTGATTCGCTTGCAGGACATAGGGAAGCATATAGCGCAAGAACACGGCCTTGCGATCCTGTGCCCGACGTATCTGAGAAATATCGTATGGTAGCGAGGCGAGCTGCAGTCGAGGTACTGCCACCTGGCCGCGACGCACGGCATCCAACTCATAGCCAGCGCTGGTGAAGGCATCTTTGACCTTGGCAACGGACGCCAGAATGCGAGCGGTATCGGGTTTTGCCAACGTCTTCGAGTGGCTGACCTGCGAACGACCCGTCACTCTAACCTGGTTGTCTTGGTCCCAGGAAAGCAACAGATCGTCCTTCACCGAAATGGTCAAGGATAGGAGTAACCCACCCACCGCAATCGCGCTGACGCTCAACCGAACTTCAGGCACCTTCTTTGAAATACGCTCTAAGGATATCACTGTTCGTGACCGTTTGTGTCGCTCCGTGTTTCCACCCACCGTTACTTAACATCAGCTTTTCGTCGAAATTTAACCTAGAGTGCTGCCCGAACTTCGACGACTTCGGGGATGTAGTGCCGAAGCATATTCTCAATTCCCATTTTTAAAGTTGCTGTCGAACTGGGGCACCCAGCGCAGGCACCCCGCATTTCGAGGTAGACTACACCCTCGTCGAAACCGTGGAACGTGATATCGCCACCGTCTTGTGCCACGGCTGGGCGAACTCGCGTATCAAGTAGTTCCTTAATTTGCGAAACGACTTCATTATCTACTTCGCTGTCAGACGGCGTTTCTGCCTGACCTGCGTCAGTCATTACGGGTTTGCCTGTGGTGAAATGCTCCATGATAGCGCCGAGCAGTGCGGGCTTCATTACAAACCAGTCCTGATCGTGTGCTTTCGTGATGGTAATGAAATCGTGACCGAAAAATACCGCCGCGACGCCACTTACTGCGAACAAGGCTTCTGCCAATGGCGCCCGTCCGCGAGCATCGGCAGGGTTGGTGAAATCCGCTGTTCCCGACTCCAGAACGGTCTGTCCCGGCAGGAACTTCAGTGTCGCTGGATTCGGCGTTTCTTCAGTTTGAATGAACACTGGGTATCACTCCTATAACGCTTTTCTCTTTGTATTAAAAAATGGTCGAATTGATGCTTTTTATCAAGCCAATTTCATCCATCTCACTGTGGTGTTGAACTAATATTGTGTAAAAATCTACCTTCATAATGTATTTATTACAATGTGTTACCACAAAAAAAGAATAAAATTATTCTCTAAAAATGGCAAAATGTTTTTTGTTGATGAAGCGAAATTCGGTCGGTGAATTGACTCATTAGTCTATTTCGCCACCGCAGACTTTAAGCTCAGAATGGTGATCTGCTGGCCGTTATTTGCTGCAATCGCGTTAATTACCTCGTCGCTCAGGTAACCCGGTACCCGTGTAATAGGGACGCAAAACTGGTTTACCCCAAGGCGTAGGAGGTATTCGACGATCGGTCAGGGGCCACCACCACAGATGCTTGTACCGAGGACGAGCATTTAAATCGAAGGTTTCCTTGCCGAGCAGTTTTTCGAGTTCCTCGCGATGGACCCCTTCTCAAAGGCATTAAAGAGGGCATCTTGACGGACCGTTCAATAACTTCTTTAGGTAACCGCTGTATCAGCTCTTTTGCTTCCTCCCACCTTTTCTCGCGCATGATCTCTTCGACTGTCATGAAATGCTGCAACTACTTCGGTTGCTGGACATGAAGCAAAGCGATACATCCGCCTGAAGTTTATGCGTGCAGGCAATCGTAATGAGGTGGAACCTTCTTCTATTCTCTGTCGTCGACATCAAGAAGGACGACCCGCTATTCCTTTGACGCGTTGCTGTGGTAACAGCGATATAAAATCGTTCATTAAAAAATTAAATTGTCGACCGGTTCGTCCGTTTTGCATCGGTGCCCGGGCCCTCATTTTGAATGCTTTTCTATGTCAGGGAGTTTGGAGGATGAGACTAGCGCTAATCGTGCTGCGGGAAATATGGCGTGGATGTTTGATTTCCCGCATGATCCACTTGAAGTGGATGTGTAGGATGCCATGATGGAACTTTGCGATTTTGACGCGACCGCTTTGCGCGAAATGATTGGTGCGGGACAAGCTTCACCTCTTGAAGTGTTGGATAGCTGCATAGAACGGATCGAGGCAGTGAACCCAGCTCTAAACGCGATGGTCGAATTGTGCCTTGATTCGGCGCGGGACGAGGCGAAGCGTGCCGAGACAACGATAGCGACGGGTGCAACGTTGGGTCGATTGTTCGGGCTGCCCATTGCTGTCAAAGAAGCCGAAGACGTTGAGGGATTGCGCTCGACCAAGGGCTCACCGCTCTTTGCCAATGTGATTGCTGAACGTGATTGCGCGATGGTGGCGACCATCCGCGCTGCGGGTGGCATCATCGTCGGCAAAACCAACGTGCCGACGTTGACCAATGGACTGACAACAGAAAATCCGATCTATGGGTTGACACGCAATCCGTTCGACTTGGAGCGTACCTGCGGTGGTTCCTCTGGTGGTGCGGGGGTTGCGTTAGCGGTGCGGATGGTGCCACTCGCGACGGGATCCGATCTCGGTGGCAGTATCCGGGGACCGGCTGCGGTCAGCGGCATCGTGGGACTACGTCCGACGGGAGGCCTGGTCCCTTCCGAGGGAAAATCGATGGGCTGGAACGGCATGTCTGTATTGGGACCGATGGCCCGCACTGTCGGCGATACGCGGCTATTCCTGCAGGGGATGATGAGCGATGATAGCCGTGATCCGCTGAGCGGGCCAATTGATCCAGCCTTAAGGGAGCCGGCAAATCAAGTTGATGTCAGCGCTCTTAGGGTTGCGGTAAGCCCTGACCTTGGCATTGTCATGGCGACCGATGATTCCCGAGCGACTTTCCGCTCGAAAGTGGCCCAGTTTGCGAGTTTATTTGCAGCATGCGACTGGGCCGAACCGGACATGTCCGGTATTCACGAAGCCTATCTAAAGCTTCGGTCGTTGGTTCAACTCACACGGTATACAGCGCATCTGAAGGACCGTTCAGGACTGACACCGCAAGTCCGCACTGACCTGCGCCGCGGCGATGCGATGACTGCGAAGGATGCCGCTGATGCGATGGTTGTGCAGACAAATATATTTCGTCGCTTTCAAGCCTTCTTCCAGGATTACGACCTGCTGATCACGCCAGGCCGTACACTGCCGAATTACACTTTGGCGGAAATAGACGAGGCCAATGCCCGGCTGTCCGCGGAGGAGGCGCAAGAGAAGAACGACCTTTGGGCGGGACGCGGCAATATCACCGCCCCTATTACTATGATGGGCCATCCGGCGGTGACCCTGCCGGCAGGCAAGGATCCGCAAGGTCTACCTTTCGGCTTGCAAATCGTTGGACCGTATCGCAGAGACAATTTGTTGCTTGGTGCCTGCCACGCGGTTGAAGCATATTTTCAGACAAAGCGCGATCTAGTGCGACCGCTCGCCGACGTCACGGCTTTTGCCGGTCAGACCTGATAGGTCTCTAGTTTTGCGCGGACGCCGCACGGCATTTTAGTGGCGCGACGTGTATCCAAGCTCACCAACATGCATTTCAGGTGCGTGTTGAAGGACAGTGTATCGATTTAGATCTTGATCAGCTGATAATAGAA
>CAYYUG010000017.1:37665-56477 GCA_964474755.1 uncultured Rhodospirillaceae bacterium
GGTGCGTGTTGAAGGACAGTGTATCGATTTAGATCTTGATCAGCTGATAATAGAATTTCTTTGTCTTGTTGGCGATTCCGCTGACCCCGGTTTCCAACTTGATGACGTTGACGGCCTATAGTTTGGCCTAGATTTTATTTTCGCCATGTACGACAACGGAGGCGAGCCGCCCCTCCCGCATATCTGATGGAGTGAAGCCAAGAACGATCTGGAACGATGTGATTGCACTACCGAAGGTTGCGTAATAATACCGCACTTCCATGTGACGCAGATGGTCGAGCCCCCAAGGGCCGACCCGCTTACAAAAGGTTTCGATGTAGCCACTCACGTCGCTGTCCCCTCGAAGCAGATATTGTGCAGAGGTTCGCCGCGGTAAAACCGGTCAAGATTATCGGCAATGAAACGCCAGCGCCGATTGTGCATTTCGCCGCTAAGCGCGCTGTTGTGTGGTGTCATGACTATATTGTCTAGTTCGTTGAATGGAAAATTCCAGGGCGAACGCCGGGGGTTTTTCGGCGTTGGATATCCGTACCAAACGTCAATGATGGCGCCGCCGATCGTATTTTCGACTAACGCTTTGTATAGCGACTCTTCGTCGACAATTTGGCCACGACCGACATTAATTAGAACGCCATCAGGTTTCATCTGGGCAAACCGCGCCGTGTTGAACAGACCGCGGGTTTCTTTTGATAGTGGCAGGCCGATCAGAACGAAGTCGCTTTCACCAAGCAGTTGTCCCAATAACTCCATTGAGTCGACCCAGGTGAGCGGCTCTTCCGTCGAACGGATCGTTCGGGTGACGGCGATACAGCGCATTCCGAACGCCAAGGCCCGCCTCGCGACCTCCTGGCCGATATGACCGTAGCCGACGATACCGACGGTCTTACCATAAAGCTCGCCATGCGTTGGGCCGTAGCCCATTTTGCGCCCTTTCCAGCCATCTAACCGGAACTTCCGATCTGCTTCACCAATGCGGAATTCCCATTCCAGCATCGTGGCCAAGACGTACTCGGCGATTGTCGTTTCGTGTTCGAAAGTGTTGCAGAGGTGGCAGCCTGCTGGCAGTGATTCGGGGCCGATCCAATCGTAGCCGGTGAAGGGGACCTGATAGAGCCGTAGCTTTGGCACTGTCGGCCAGTCGCCCTTGATGAACCCACCAATGAAGGCATCTGCAGTCGGTACAAGTGCGGCAAAATCCTCGAAGGGCTCGCCTTCGATCCAGGTCACGATGTTCCAGTCAGTGTTGAGGTGTTGCTTGAGATAGTCGGCGTGTGGGGCAGCCATCTGGCCGCCTAGCAATAATGTTAGCGGTTTGGGCATGGTATGCTTTCGATATAGGGTATCATACCTAGAGAGTTTACGTCGCATGGTAACGTGATCAAACGGTGCTAGTGTTTTGCGTAATCCGTTTTTGTTTCAATATTCTTGCAACGCCATGTAAATCGGTATTCAAATTTTCAAGCAGACGGAATATTTCGAGGCGTAACTCGCGAGGATCAACCTAACCAACCCATTGATGTGCCTCTCTTTGGCCAATCATTGAATTCTTCAACGAATGCGCCCTTTTGGTGTTTCACAATCAGAATTTTGGTAACCGTTCGCTTATAGTTTTCAATCGGCATTTTTGCTATCTGGAGAAGACCGTGAAGAGCGAACAGGCAGTGGGGCCTATTGTAGTTTAGCTCTTTTTGTCTTCCGGAATTGTAACGGCGATGGCCACGGCGATGACTACAGTCGCCGACAGTGCATAGAACACGTTTTCAATTCCCCAGGCGTCGGCGATCAAACCACCTAGCACTGGCACCGCCATGGAAAAAGCAGACTGCGTGCCGAACAGCAGGCTCACCATCGAACCCCCCAATCGCGGCGAGGCCTTCTCCATCGCCCAGCTTTGGATTACGGGACGAACGGCGAAAGTCGACACGCCGGCTAGACCGATGAGGAAGACAAAGAACGGTAGCGATTTAATCAGTGGTATCAGCGCGATGACTACAATCGATATCGCAAAACTGATGAATAAGACCGGCCGCCGTCCAAAACGGTCCGACAACCCGCCTGCGAAGGGAGTCGCCACAGCACCACTCATTTGCAATACGGTAATTGATGCTGCTATCCAAAAAGGGTTAGAGGCATAGGCAGCGGCGACGTAGAGTGGCAGAAAGGTGCGCAATCCGCTCTGTCCGGTGCCACGGAAGCCGGCCATTACGCAAACTTTCCAAACCTCCATATTGCCCATTAGCTGACGCAATCCGACCCAATAGTCGCGAAGGCCGCTAGTGGAGGCGGTCTTTGGCATGGCTGGGCTGGCCTTAGCGAAAAAAAACAGCAGTATGGCTGCGGCGATAGGCACTAAAGCGCAGAAAATTGCCGTATCACGCCAACCCACCGCGAAGATTAGCGCGCCGGCAACCATTGGTGCGATAGCGTCGCCCAGGCTGGCGCCGATGGTGTGGAAAGAAAGGGCCAGCCCCCGCCGGTTGGCGTAAGACTCCGAGAGGAATGCGATGGCTGCTGGGTGCCACAGCGTATTTGTGATCGAGATTATCGAGATGCAGGTTGCCAGCACCCAATAACCCTGAGCAAAGCCAAGCCCAGCCAACCCCAGCCCGCAGATAGTCAGTGAAAAGAGCTTGCAAGCGGTACGCCGGCCAGTCACGTCGACGATTATGCCGCTGGGGATGTTGGCGACGAAGGCTGCCAGCTGCAAAATCGTAACCAGTAACCCGGTCTGGGTGTAGTCAAGACCAAGTTCGACCTTGATAAAAGGCAGCAGGATAAGCAGGATCGTCACGCACCAATGCAACGAGGCGTGGGATCCGGCGATGACGAACAAGGGGCCGTGTTCGGCGGTAGGATTTTCGCGTTCGATGGCGCTCAACGCGTTGACCCGATGGTAGATAACAGTACAGACATGCGTGACCGGTGTACTGTTTCAACAGATGGATTGCAAACCAGGCTTGGGAGAAACGCATGCAGAAAGTTAATATTCCGGAAGTGGTTACCGAAGTGAAAGAGGTCTTCGAACAATACGAAACCGCTTTGCAGGCGAACGACGCCGATACGCTCGATGAATTATTCTGGGATAGCCCCCGAACGGTCCGCTACGCTTTCACTCGGAAACATTATTACGGGCATGCAGCGATCTCCGCCTTCCGGCAGAGCCGCCCTTCGGTCGGCACGGACAGGTCTGTGGGCAAGACCGTAATAACCACATTTGGTTGGGACTTTGCGACGACCTGTCGTGAATTCGAACGTGATGGGCATCATGGCCGGCAGAGCCAATCGCTGGTCCGGATGCAGGAAGGGTGGCGCATCGTTGCAGCCCACGTCAGCTATATGGACGACTGACACAGAATTTTACCGTGCTGTGGTCGGCAAAGGGTTAGGTTTTCGCCACAAAACTGATTTCAAAAACATCCTTGCGGCAGGCCTTGGCTAAGAAATTGAAATTTAGCCAATTAGCAAAAATTTCCATGCGCCGGGCTTTGATGAAGCCAGTTCTCTGGTTTACCGGTTCATGCGGTTTTCGATCAGGTCCTCGACGACGGCTGGTTCCGCTAAGGTTGAAGTGTCTCCAAGGTTGCTGAAATCGTCTTCGGCAATTTTGCGCAGAATGCGGCGCATTATCTTGCCGGATCGGGTCTTCGGTAGGCCGGGCGCCCATTGCAGCAGATCGGGTGTGGCGATTGGGCCAATCTCCTTGCGCACCCACTGCACCAGCTCCTTGCTCAGTTCGTTGGTCGGCTCGATTCCGACGTTGAGTGTGACATAGGCGTAGATACCTTGGCCCTTGATGTCGTGCGGATAACCCACAACGGCCGCTTCTGCGACCTGATGATGGGCGACCAGCGCGGACTCGACTTCCGCCGTGCCCATGCGGTGACCGGAGACATTGATTACGCAGTTGACCCGGCCTGTTTTTCATTTGTTTGCGGCTTTGTCTTGGCGGCAGCCGTCGCCGGTGATGTTCTTGCCGGGGTAGGTCTTGAAGTAGGTGTCGACGAAGCGCTGATGGTCGCCATAGACCGTTCGCATTTGGCCGGGCCAGCTATCGAGGATGCAGAGGTTACCCGATGTTGCGCCTTCTAGCAGGTTCCCGTCGCCATCAACTAGGGCCGGCTTAATGCCAAAGAAAGGCCGGGTGGCGGAGCCGGGCTTCAACTCTGTGGCACCGGGTAGTGGTGTGATCATGATACCGCCAGTCTCAGTTTGCCACCAGGTATCTACGATCGGGCAGCGGCCGTCTCCGACGACGTTGTAGTACCAGAGCCACGCTTCCGGATTAATTGGCTCGCCAACTGAGCCAAGCAAACGCACCGAACTGCGGCTGGTCTTTTTGACCGGCTCATCGCCCTCGCGCATCAACGCACGTATTGCGGTCGGTGCTGTGTAATAGATATTGACCTGGTGTTTGTCGCAGACTTGCCAGTGGCGGCTGGCGTCGGGATAGTTAGGCACGCCTTCGAACATAAGGGTCGTTGCACCGTTCGCCAGTGGGCCGTATATGATGTAGCTATGACCGGTGACCCAGCCGACGTCCGCTGTGCACCAATAGATGTCGCCATCGTGATAATCGAAGACGTACTGGTGGGTCATCGACGCGTAGACCATATAGCCGCCAGTCGTGTGCATAACGCCTTTTGGTTTGCCGGTCGAGCCCGAGGTGTAGAGGATGAACATTGGATCTTCCGCCTTCATTACCTCGGCGGGGCAGTCTGACGATGCGGTCTCCATCAAATCGTGGTACCAGATGTCGCGGCCAGCTTGCCATCCAATATTTGCATCGGTGCGCCGAACCACCACACATTTGTCGATCGACGGGCAGGATTCGAGTGCGGCGTCCGTGTTCGCTTTTAACGGGACCGCCCGGCCACCGCGCAGCCCTTCGTCTGCGGTGATGATGATGTTCGAATCGCAGTCATGGATGCGTCCGGCCAGTGCGTCCGGGGAAAATCCACCGAAAACGATCGAATGGATCGCGCCGATCCGAACGCAGGCCAGCATCGCAACGGCGGCTTCCGGAATCATCGGCATATAGATGGTGATGCGGTCACCCTTTTTGGCGCCAATTGATTTTAGCCCATTGGCGAACTTACAGACCAACTCGTGCAGTTCGCGGTAGGTGAATTTGGCATCCTCTGCCGGATCATCGCCTTCCCAGATAATCGCGGTTTGATCGCCGCGCGTTCCCAGATGCCGGTCGAGGCAGTTGTATGCCGCGTTCAAGGTGCCGTCATAATACCATTTTACGTGCAGATCGTTGGCGTCGTATGAGACATCTTTGATCTTTGTGTATGGCGTGAACCAGTCGATGCGTTTACCCTGTTCGGCCCAGTATGCTTCGGGGTCATCCACCGAACGCTGGTACATTTCGAGATATTTTTCGTTGTCCACGTGTGCGCCTTTGGCGAACGATTCGCGGACCGGGAATATTTCATTTTGTGACATGGTTTAAGCGCTCTCCCTGACCTGTCCGTTTTTCGCGCGGCGATCATAATGCCACGTCAACGACTCTTCTATGCTTCATAATGTCATATATTAAACGTCAGACAAGCGTCGGAAGAAGGCTGGGAATTATGCAGTTGCAACTCACCACCTGGCCGGAAGTTGAGGCATGTCTGGAGGCCTCGTGCCAACCGGATCTGCCGAGCATCGTGGTCCGATGAGACCGATCGGCACTGACGGTCTGACTGTTGAGTTCATCGGCTAACCTCATGGCGAGAAGACGGTCACCGCTGCTGTCAAGGATCTCAGTCAAACAAAGATCGGTTCCTGGCGGCGGGTCCGGGGTGATCAAAATGCGCGACAAAACTGTGTCGAAGGACTGTAATGTTTCTGATTGGCGGCGTGTTTGGCACGGGGTAGGTGTTACTCTGGGTCTCTTCGACTTCTCCCGCATGGATCCGCCGCACAAAGCTGCGGAACCATGGGCCATGCGCAACTAGACTCGTGTCCACGCTGCCGATCCACTGCGGCAGGAATAGGGTCAAGGTTCACGAGAACGCGTTCTTTCTGGAAAAGGGCTTTTAGGTTGGGCCGGGACCGAAATGTAACGTCAACTTGTTACCGAGGGCGATAGTGCGGGAATTGGTCCATGTGGCGCAGACCAAGTCTGTCGATCTTGGCGGGCTGCATGCTTTCAAGGGCAGCCAGAAATACGCCAACCTGGACGGTATCGATCTGACCAAGTTCGACCACGATATCAATTGGAGCGGGCAGACCAAAGTGTTGATCTCGTCAGTGGATTTGAAACTCACCTAAAGGTTATTCGGCGGCGGCTTCCGTCATGGCGCGCAGTTCGCGGTCGAGCCGGACACCAGCATGGGCGCGGGGCTTTGCGAGCGGCGCTAGCAGGCTGTAGATCACGGGGATAAGGATCAGGGTAAAGACAGTGGCGATACCCAGTCCGCCGAATACGACCCAGCCGATCGCCTGGCGCGCCTCCGCCCCGGCGCCGCTCGCCAGCACCAGGGGCAGGGCGCCGAGCACCGTTGACAGCATCGTCATGAAGACCGGTCGCAATCGCACCATCGCTGCCTCGCGAATTGCCTCGGCGACGGACCGGCCGCGGTCACGCAGTTGATCGGCGAACTCCACTACTAAAATACCGTTTTTGGCCATCAGTCCGACCAGCATGACGAGGCCGATTTGGCTGTAAATGTTGAGGGTTGTACCGGTCAAGTGTAGCGCGAATACGGCTGCGGCGAGGCCAAAAGGTACGGTCAGAACGATCACGAGTGCGCTCAGCAAGCTCTCGAACTGGGCAGCTAGGACCATTAGCACGACGAGCACGGCAATCGCGAAGGTAATTGCGACCTCGTATGAGGTGTCGTCCAGGGTCGCCGCCTCGTTAATGAAGCGGAGGCCGATTTCTGGCGGCAGCACCTCATCCGCTAGTGTATCTACGACTGCCATCGCTTCGCGCAGTGATACGCCCGGCGCTAAGTCGGAATCGATCTCGATCGCGCGTTTCTGGCCGGTTCGGTCAAGCTCCGCCGCAATGCCTGCTTCCTCCATTGTGACGAAAGCGGACAGCGGCAGTAGCTTGCCGTTTCCGGTTCGGACAAACAGATTGTGCAGGTCGCGTGGATCGTCGATCGCCCCGCTCGCTGATTCAATTTGGATCGGAATTGACCGGTCGTTGACATTAAGCTCAGTAACTTCGAGGCGCTCGACCATCGCGCGCAAGGTGGCGGAAATTGCCTCGATAGAAACGTCCAGATCCTCCGCTTTGCGCCGGTTAACGCGGACTGTTAGTTGCGGCTGCGTCTGCTGATACTCTATCTCTGGATCGTCGAGCTGTGGCGCCTTCTCATGGATCGCTGCCAACAAAAGGTCGGCAGCGGCTGCGATATCGGCGTAATTTGGGCCGGTGAGCGCGAATTCTAGTTTTCCGCCGGCACGCCTTAGGTTGAGGCTATTCGGCGTGCGCACGCGGGCCGTCGCGCCCGGTATCGCCTTTAGTGGGCCGCGAAGGGATTTGGCGATGTCGAGCTGGTTGCGCCGACCGCCCCATTCAGTCAGCGGTGCGATGATGTAGTTCCGGTTCAGGTCCCATCGCCCCACAATGGAAAAGATGTTTTCGATCTCGCCGCGTTCACGCAGAGGTTCCAGCAAGGCTTCCGCGCGAACAGCTTGACGATCCATATAATCGAGCCCTACCCCGTCAGGGCCTTGCATCATGATGATGATGGCGCCCCGGTCTTCCCGCGGCAGTAACTCTTCGTCGATGCTGCGGTAGGTGTCAACGGCGGTCAGCGCTACCAGCGCCATTCCGCCCAACACGAGCAAGCGCGCCGACAGGGTGAATTCCAGGATCCAGCGATAGACATCACTCAGCCGGCCACCGATCTTCTCAAGAGGTGTTGGTAGTGTGTTCTCCCGCTCGGGCAGTCGCGAGGCGAGCATTGGGCAGAGCGACAGGGCCACGAAGGAAGAAATAGCGACCGCGATCGCCAGCACGAAGCCGAACTCGGTGAAAAGCCTGCCAGCCATGCTAGGTAGGAAGGCGATCGGCAAGAAAACGGAAATTAGGGTCGCCGTCGTTGCCAGGACAGCGAAGAAGACCTGCCTGGTTCCGACCACGGCAGCGGCGAGTGGTCGTAGACCCAGACCCCGTTGCCGCTGTATGTTTTCGATGACGACGATCGCGTCGTCGACGATCAGGCCAGTCGCGAGCACAATTGCGAGTAGGGTTAGAATGTTGATCGAAAAGCCGAACAGATAGATCGCTGCCATTGTGCCGATCAGGGCTACAGGGATTGTGACTGCTGGCAACAAGGTCGGGCGGAGTGCGCCCATGAAGACGAAAATCACCGCTACGACCACACCGATGGTGATTCCCAGGGTGGTGATAACTTCTCTCACGGAGCTGCGGATGAAGCGTGCGTCGTCGGAAATTTTAGCGATCTGCGCACCTTTCAGGCGGCGGTTCAACCGGCTGATTACCTCATCGACCGCCTGGGAAATCTCAATTGTATTCGATTTTGCCCGCCGAATGATGCCGAGTCCTACAACCTTGCGACCGTTCAAAAGACTGTTGTTAAGAGGGTCGGCCGGGCCATAGAAGGCGTGTGCGACGTCCCCCAGCCGCGTATCACCGCGCAGCGCCAAGGCTTCGACTTCGCCGGGGCGCCAAACCGATGCATCGGCGCGGACCAGCAGCATGTGGTCATCTGATTTGAAACTACCGGCTGGGATGTCGAGGCTCGAGCCTCCTACGACCCGGGCCACATCGTCAATCGTCAAACTGTATCGCGCCAGTTTCATTGGGTCGATGACGATGCGCAGAACCTCTTCCTGCTGGCCGAACAGAACGACCGTTGCGACGCCGGGGATCCCGGAGAGTTCGCTCGACACGTCATCTTCTGCTAATCGGCTCAAGGCCTCTTGCGGCAGCCGGTCACTGACCAGCGCAAGGCGGATAATAGGTCGCGAGTCCACATCCGCTTTGGTTACTGTTACGTCCTCTACGCCTTCCGGCAGCTGTCGCCCGATGGCGGCGACTGCCTCGCGGACGTCGTTTGCGGCGACGTTGAGGTCAATATTCGTCGCGAACTCAGCCCTCACCCGCATATTGTGCTCTTCGCTGGCCGCATTAATAGTCTTGACGCCATTAACGCGAGCGACGGCGCCTTCTATGACACTGGTGACCTCGGCGTCCATGGTCTCGGGCGACGCGCCGTCGAAGAAGGCGCGGACCATGACGATAGGCCGGTCCACATCGGGTAGTTCGCGTACTTCGACACCGCGGATCGCAGCCAATCCGGCGATGACGATAAGCAGATTTAGAACAACAATGAGCGTCGGGCGGCGTACCGCCAGAGCTGGCAAGGCGCTGAAGCCGGGCATTACGATTCAGCTTTCTCGTTCGCCTCGCCGCTGCGCGGCGTGGCTTTCACCTTACTGCCGGGCCGCAGGCCCTGGACACCCTCGATGACGATGACGTCGCCTTTTTTCAAGTCACCGTCGACCAGCACTTTGCCGCCTTCGCGTCGAATGACCTTGACAAATACCTTGCTGACCCTGCCGTCCTGGACGCGCCAGACATAAGCGCCATCCCGGCTCCACAGCACCGCCACCTCACGAATGGTGGGGTAGCGATCACCAGTAATCTTCACATCGACAGCAAATGAGGTTCCGGGTCGGACCGCGTCCTCCGGATTGGCTATCTGCGCGCGGATCTTGAGTGACCGCGTGATGGGATCGATCCTACTATCCATCGCGGAAACGATTCCGGTGAAACGGCGATCGGGCAGAGACCAGGCGGTCATCTTGACCAGGTCGCCGGGACGGATGCGCGCGGCTGTATCTTCGGAAACTTTGAACTCAACGAACAGGGATGAGCGGTCGTCGAGGGTCGCGATCAGCGTGTCAGGATTGATGCGATCGCCGCGATCGATATCGGACAGACCGATCACACCCTTAAACGGTGCGAAGACGATGCGGTTATTCAAGGTGGCCTTGGCCTGCGACAGGCGAAGTTTGGCGCTTTCCATTTCCGCCAAAGCGGTGTCGAGGCGCGCCTGTGCCACCGTACCGGAAGGCGCTAGCTCCTTTAGCCGTTTCACTTGTCGCGCCGTTTCCTTCACCGAGACTTGAGCCAGTTTGACAGCGATTCGCTGTTCCTCGTCGTCGAGCCGAAGCAACACTTGGCCTACTTTGACCTCTTGTTCCGCCTCGAAAGCGATTTTGACGACTTCCCCTGAAACGGAAGGGTACAGGTCAGCGGATTGCAAGGAACGGCTGGTGCCGATGGCGCGGACGATGTGCTGTTCTGTCTCTAGAACAACCGGCTCTACAAGAACCAGGGTGGCTTTCGTGCGCCACGGCTTCACCTTTTCCCACGCTACCGCATCTTCCCGCTCGGCGAACCACCACCAGCCACTACCAACCAAGGCAGCGATGACAACGAGCCAAAGAAGTTGAAACGACAGACGCATAAAAACCTCTTCGGACTGCGTCCCGGTTCAGAGTAATGTGAAACGGGTCGCATGGTTAAACTCTATCGAATTTACCGCAAACGCCGCTTTGCACAGAACAAATTACTGTGAAAGGGTCGAACGTTAGGTTTGGCAGGTCAGAGCTTGGTGTCAGACATCTTCAGAATTTGCCGCCATTCCTTGGCGGTTACGGGCATGACTGAGAGGCGCGATTGCCTTACCAGTGCCATTTTTTGCAGTTCCGGCGACGCTTTGATATCGGCCAAAGTGACTGGTTTCTCAACCGGCTTCAGCGCCTTAAAATCGACCATTCCGAAGCGATCGCTCTTATCGGTTGGGTCCTGGTAGTACTCCTTGACTACCTCCAACAGGCCGACAACCCGTTTTTCCTTTACCGAATGATAGAAGAAGGCACGGTCGCCATTTTTCATCGCTTTCATGTTCGCGCACGCTTGGTGATTCCGGACACCGTCCCACTCCGCCGTCCCGGCCTGCAAGTGGTCGTTCCACGACCAGGCGCCCGGTTCCGATTTTACGAGCCAATACTTCATCTGCTTATCCCTTATTTCGTATTCCCTGCATCGTCTGGTTTAGGCCAGCGATGATCATACACATGAATTGTGTGACTGGCGTAAAGGCCATGTTTGGTGAATGGCTCTTTGGCTATCCACGACTCCGCCGCTACGGCGTCAGGAAAATCGACGATGAAGATTGAACCGATGCGGGTGTCGCCGTCAGCGCTGAAATAGGGGCCGGCGGTGATCATGTGATCTTGCGCGGCGTCCAAATAGTCCCAATGTGCCTCGACATGGTCGGCGCGTCTATCCAGTGCGTCAGGCGCGTTGATATTGTGGATCATGAACCACATTGTTCATGCCTTGTCGCCGTTTTCCGGATGCCAGTGGCCCTTGCGCATGCGAGTAACGACGACTTTCTCGAACAAGCCGCCACTGTTGAAAGGGTCTTCTTTTGCGAAAGCTTCAGCCTGTTCGCGACTGTCGACATTCACGACGAACATGCTGCCGGTCGCTATCTCGCCGTCGTCGGTCTGCGTCGCGCCGGCGAGCACGATGATATCGTTCTGCGTCTTCAGGTATTCAACATGTGGTGGGCGCAATTTGGCGCGCAGTGCGGAAGCATTGAGCTTGTCGATGCAATAGATCGCAAAAAGCATGACGGTGTCCTCGACTAGTGGATGGGAAAGCGAAAATTTGTAGCGTTCAAATCGTAGAGTTAATCGGCGTTGACTTGCTTATGTGCAAAAGGTCGTGACAGAAGGTTGGCGATCATGTGATTTACAGAGGCACCGTGATTGACAATGCGATTAACTGCGCTGCAGATCGGCATCTCGATGCCCAATCTCTTGGCCAACATAACGACTGATGCAGCGGAATAGATGCCTTCCGTCACTGCGTTTCGTGATGCTAAGATATCTTTCAGCTGTTTGCCTTCGCCGAGTGCGGTACCGAGTGAGAAGTTGCGCGATTGCATGGCGTTGCAGGTCAGCGTCAGATCACCGATTCCCGCAAGTCCCATCAAGGTTTCGGGGCGCCCACCTTTCGCCTGGCTAAGCCTACCCATTTCCGCAAGCCCGCGAGTGATAAGGGCGGCTCTAGCATTGTTGCCCAGTTCGCGGCCCGTCACGATCCCGCAGGCGATCGCCAGAATGTTCTTCACTGCGCCCCCAATCTCTGCGCCGACTACGTCATCCGAAAGATAGGGCCGAAAGCGCGCGCTCCCCAATGCCGCCGCTAGATGTGCGTTGCGGTCTGCATAGGGGCAAGCCAGGGTGACAGCCGTTGGAAGGTCGCAGGCGACCTCTCGGGCAAAAGTTGGGCCGGAGAGGATTGCGATCATAGCCCGTGGTATGGTCTCTGAGAGTACTTCGCTCATCAGTGCACCAGAATGACGTTCAATTCCCTTCGCGCACAGCACAGTTGGCGTATCGTCTTGTATCGCTGGAGCCATCTGCGCTGTCACTTGGCGCATGAACTGCGATGGCACCACGAGGAGGACGATATCAGCTAATGTACAGGCTTCGGTTATGTCAGACGTTGCGGTGATACCATGTTCCACCGGCACGTCTTTCAGATAGAGGGGATTTCCGTCGCCAGCTTTTATCGCAGCGACGACCGCCTCATTGCGTGCCCAAAGGATGGTGTCGTTGCCCGCTCGGCGGGCTACGCAGGCAAGCGCTGTTCCCCAGGCACCGCCACCTATGACGGCGACCCGCGTCATGATATCACGGCTAGGTCTTCGAGGGGCCAACGCGGCCGCGGCGCGAAGTCGAGTGTATCGGTTAAGTTTTGTTGAAGTCTTTCTATGCCGGCCCAAGCGATCATAGCGGCATTGTCGGTGCATAGGTCCGGCGGAGGCGCGACGAACCGAAAATTTTCTTCGGCAGCGAGCGCTGCCAGGACTGCGCGCAGGTGCGCATTCGCAGCAACACCGCCCGCAACCACCAAGGTTGTCCCCGCCGGATATTCAGTTTTGAATCGTTGGAGCGCGTTGCGGGTCCGATCCTCGAGCGCTTCTCCCACCGCCATCTGGAAGGATGCGGCTATATTGGCGACGGTCTCTTGATTCACACGAGTATTCTGGACGGTTCGGGCTACAGCGGTTTTCAAGCCAGAGAAGGAAAAATCGCAATTAGGTCGGCCGAGCATCGGTCGAGGAAAAGGGTAGCGGTCGGCTTGCCCGTATTTCGCCGCTTGTTCTATTGCCGGGCCGCCTGGATACGGCAGACCTATAAGTTTTGCAGTCTTATCGAACGCTTCGCCGACGGCATCGTCGAGGGTCGTACCGTACCTTCGGTAGGCGCCGGGGCCACTTACAGCGAGTAGCTGGCAGTGGCCGCCTGACACTAAGAGCAGAAGATAAGGGTATTCGAGACCGTTGGTTAGGCGCGCCGTCAGAGCATGTCCTTCCAAATGATTCACCGCGATCAAGGGCCGGTCATGGACGAGCGCAATCGCCTTGGCCGTCATCATCCCGACAAGAACGCCACCAATTAGTCCGGGGCCGCCTGTTGCCGCGATGCCATCCAAATCTTCAAATGCGATTGTAGCCTCGGCTAGGGCCCGTTTTACGAGTCCGTCGATGTGGTTGAGGTGACTACGAGCAGCAATCTCCGGGACGACGCCGCCAAAGGGACGGTGGTCCTCCATCTGCGAGACGACTAAATTAGATAGGATCGTGCGGTCTTCGTGTACGATGGCCGCCGCCGTTTCGTCGCACGATGTCTCGATGCCAAGGACGATCATCTTTGCTTTCTCCGCATTTCATCCGCTGACGGGGGCTTAGACGTCGTTTTGCATAGTTCCCAATTCATTTGCCGGCCTTCTTTCTCGGCGAAAGATCGTTCTCGTAACAGTTTCTCGACATCATAACCGCGAAGCATTAGCTCCGTCTGCGCCGCCGATCCTTTTTCCACGCTGTTGAAATAGGTGGCACCGATATAACGACGTGAGGATTCGAGTTCTGATAGGAATCGTCGATGTTGGTCGAGCAGTTGCTCGTCGTTGAAAGTGGGATAGTTTGCTTTCATTTTATAGGCGTAATAGACGCATCCGACGAAAATTAGCGAGATGACTGCAATGGTCAGTGACATGATCCTGATAGCCGATGCTTAAGTATCGAGTTTCTCTTGTTTTTAGCATGAACCTTTCCGACTGTCGCGAACCAGCGCGAGGATCATGGAAAATCCTTTCGATGGTGGGCCGAACCGGGTAGAGAAGGGTTATGGATAAGAGTTTAAAAATTGGCACGCGAGGGTCGCCTTTGGCGCTTTTGCAAGCCTACGAAGTCCGCGACCGCCTTCAGGCGCAGCATGAAGGCTTAAAGGTTGAAATTGTGGCAATCCTAACCCGTGGCGACAGGGTACAGGATCGTGTGCTTTCCGAGATCGGGGGCAAGGGTCTCTTCACTAAGGAGATTGAGGAAGGTTTATTTGACGGCAGTATCGATATTGCAGTCCATTCGATGAAGGACGTTGAGACGGTGCTGCCAGACGGCCTTGGTATCTCTGCATTACTGCCGCGCGAAGATCCGCGTGATGCGTTTATTTCCAATAAGGTGGGAAGTCTGGCTGAACTGCCAGCAGGGGCTGTTTTCGGGACAGCGTCCCTGCGGCGTCAGGCTCAAATTCGCATGATCCGTCCTGATATTAAGGTCAAACCTTTTCGTGGAAATGTGAATACACGCCTCCGAAAGCTGAACGAAGGAGAGGCGGATGCGACAATGCTAGCCTATGCAGGATTACGGCGCCTAGGCCTGCCTGATGTTGCGACCTGTCTGATGGAGCCGGACGAGATGCTGCCGGCGGTCGCCCAGGGAGCAATCGGTATCGAAGGACGTAAGGACGACGATGAAACCTTGGCGCTACTGGACAGCATTCATGACCGCGAAACCGCCTACCAGATTGATGCAGAACGGGCCTTGCTGGCGGCGTTGGATGGGTCATGCCGCACACCGATCGCCGCCCTTGCGAAATTGTCGGGTAACGGGGAATTGCATTTACGAGGCCTCGTAGCCAGCCCCGACGGTCAAATATCGCATACCGTGTCCCGTCAGGGGTCAGTGTCTGACGCCGCTGCCTTGGGCCGCGATGCGGGTGAAGAGCTTAGTGCGATTGCTGGACCGACTTTTTTTGACTTACAGAGCAGTTGATCGCCTGGGAGGGAGCTATCCGCGCACTCGTCACCAGACCGCAACATGATGCGAAACTGCTGGTTGAAGCGTTGGTGCACCGTGGCATTAGTGCGTTCATCAGCCCGATGCTCCACATCACCGTCCTAACTGACATTGGAATCAATCTTTCCGGCGTCCAGGTCATTCTTTTCACTTCCTCCAACGGTGTGCGAGCGTTTGCTGCGTTGACGTCGCGTCGCGATATTCCAGTATTTGCGGTCGGTGATCGAACTGCTGCAGTAGCGGAGGAAAACGGGTTTCCGCAGGTTGAAAGTGCCGGTGGCGATGTCGAGAAACTGGCGGTGCTCGTCGAGCAGTGTTGTAATCCGAATGGAGGGGTTTTGTTTCATCCGGCTGGGTCTGCCGTGGCCGGTGATCTTTCAGGTCGGTTGGAACGCTGCGGTTTTGTGGTGCGACGCGCGGTAATCTACGAAGCGCATCAGGCGACGGGCTTCAGCAGCGAAATTCGCAAGGCGCTACTGGATGGAAAAGTCGATTTGGTAATGTTTTTTTCGCCCCGAACAGCCAAGATCTTTGTTGAGCTCGCCATCTCCCAAGGATTGGGATTGGCCTGCACAAAATTGGAGGCACTCTGTTTGAGCGATGCGGTCGCGGCGGCGGCTGGCCCCATCATTTGGCGGCGTGTCATGGTCGCGCCAAATCCGACGCAGGATTCGCTTTTGGCCACTTTGGACAACCGACTGGTCGAATTATGACAGAGAATCTGAGCGCCAACCAAGAAGCGGCCGAGGAACTGGAACGAGAGGATATTACGCTGCGCGACGCCAAGTCGATTGTTGCTGCATTTGGCGGGGTTCGCCCTATGGCATCCCGCCTGAATATCGCGGTTACGACGATCCAGGGCTGGAAAAGCCGAGGAAACATTCCCAAAAACCGACGGCGGGCGGTACTCGAAGCAGCGCAGGCGGACGGTCTTGACCTCACCGTTCCACTGATTGCTGATGGATCGGAGGAAGTGCCGCTGCGGCCAGCACAGGAACCTGAGGTGGAGATAGCTGTTGCTGCGAAGCAGCCCCGCAGCGTTGCTTTTCTCGCATGGCTTGCGTTAACTGTAGCAATCATTGCCGCTTTCGGACTATTGACGTTTCCGCAATGGTCGCCGTTGATCCACGGCATCCAAAAGGTCGAGGTGCCAAGCAGTTTGGCCGATCGTCTCGGCGCGCTCGAGAGGCAATCGAAAGTTCCTGACCTGACGGGTCAGGTCGTTGCTATAGAGGGTGCTATCGAAGCGCTTCAGCGTCGCAGTTCGATAGCAATGCAACCGGATTTGACTCCGCAATTTCACGCTCTGTCGGGAAGGGTTGAGGCGCTGACCAAGATGCTTGAGACAGCGCGCTTAGAAGGACGGGCTGCGGATGATGGCAGCGTTGCGACCCTATCGAAACTGCGTGGAACAGTTCATGAATTGTCGCAGAAGGTCGATCAGACGATCATTGATAGATCATCAATTATTGTCACGATCGGTGCGCTGGGGGCTGCGATGGGTGATGGCCATCCGTACGGTTACGCATTGGCGTCGGTGAAGCGTTTGGCCACGACGAATGATATAGATTATACCGAATCCGTTGCAACACTGCAGACGCATGCGGCGACGGGAATTCCTACCCGATCGCAATTGGTGCGCCGGCTGGACACACTGATTGCCACACGTGGAAAACCAATTTGGGAAGCGGATTCCGATAGCTGGACCGGTCGAGTGCTTAGCAAGATTGATGCGCTGATTTCGATACGGCAGATCGATGAGGACTCAGGCTTAGGACGCAAACTGCGCCAGGCGCGCAATGCACTGTCGACCAATGATCTGAAAGAAGCGGCCGAGGCATTGAAGGGAGTCGGAGGTCCTGCCGGCGCTTGGTCGTACGACGCGACAAAGCGTGTCGCCGCCAACCAGGCGCTCTACAGGCTTCGCCGTTGGTCCCTGAAGGCTCTGGACGTGGATGCAACTGAGAAGACGAAGGCCGAATGAGCCGAATTATACAGCTATTTATTCTGGTGGCCGGTGCCGTCTGGCTCGCTGTTTGGTTTGCGGACCATCCAGGGCGGGTCGAGATCGAGATGTTGGGTTATGCTATTTACACCGAGCAAGTAGGTCTATTGGTCGGCGGAGTTGTGCTGTTTACCATGGTCGTCGCAGTTCTTTATCGGGTCTGGCGATCGCTGCGTCGGGCGCCGCGCCGCATCGTTGAGTATCGCAGGGCGAGTAAGCGGCAGCGCGGCTACCGGGCGCTTACTCAAGGTATGGTAGCGGTGGCGGCCGGTGACTCGAAGGAGGCTAAACGCTTTGCCCGGCGTTCGGGTAAGCTTTTGAACGATCCGCCACTGACCATGCTGTTGTCAGCGCAGGCCGCGCAACTCGACGGTGATGAAGACGCTGCGCGGCACTACTTCGAATCTATGCTCCACGATCCTGAGATGGCATTTCTTGGCGTTCGCGGCCTGCTCATGCAGGCAATGCGTAATGATGATCAGCTAGAAGCGCTGCGGCTGGCCGGGCAGGCGCAAGCTCTGCGGCCAAACACGCCCTGGGTGCTTGAATATCTCTTAGAACTGCAGGTAAAGGTGGGCCAGTGGGAGGCTGCGGATGGGACGCTGAAACAGGTACTTCAGCAGGGGACTTTGGAAGCTTTAACCGGCCGCCGCCAGCGCGCCGTTCTCTCTGTAAAGCTGTGCCACGACTCTGCCGAGTTAGGCGATTTGGTTGCAGCTGCCAAATACGCGCGGCGCGCCCATGAGCTCGATCCAGGTCTGGTGCCGGCGGCGGTCGCATACTCAAAGAGCCTTGCCGATGCTGGTAAGACGCGTCGCGCAACAAAAGTAATTGAAACGACGTGGAGCTTGGCGCCGCATCCAGAATTAGCAACTGCTTATGCCAATTTGGTAGGTGAAGATGAGGCACCGCTCGCCCGGTTGAAACGGTTTCAGCGATTGCACGGTCTACGGCCGGATCATTTCGAAAGCCATTTCGTTTTGGCTGAAGCAAGCAAGGCGGCGCAGCTGTGGGGCGAGGCGCGCCGTCACATTGAACAGGCTTATGTGCAGCACTGCTCGGTGAGCGTTCTGCGTCTACTCGCTGATCTCGAAGAGCAGCAGCATGGCGATCTGAAGGCGGCCCGTCGTTGGCTTGATGAGGCCTCTACGGCATCTAAGGACAACGCCTGGTATTGTGAATCTTGTGGCTCGGCCGCTGAGAAATGGGGCGCCAGTTGTATAAATTGTGGCAGTTTTGCGACCATAATCTGGAAATTTCCACCAGGACAAAATCAGAATGGTCTACGCGATACCGAGGGAAAGGGAAATTTAGACTTAAAAAATGAACATGACAAAACAGCTGTTTTGCGGAGCTCCAAGTCACATCTCTTAACTACTTGAGTAAAATTTTCATATCTGCTTTATCAAAACTATGATGTCATAAACCATTTAAAATTAATTCAACATATAGATGGATGCTGTGTTCATTAAAAAAATATTAATATAGCAGAATTACAATTTTGTTTATACTTTTGAACGCAACTAAAACTGTTATCGACCCCAAACTAATAAATACATATGCAAAAAAAATTATTACAGCTGTTCTAAATTTGTTCAATTCAAAATTTAAAGAATAAATCAGAGCCTCTATCGGACCTAAGACCGTAATAAGGAACTTGTAAATTCTCCTAA
>CAYYUG010000017.1:56577-58302 GCA_964474755.1 uncultured Rhodospirillaceae bacterium
TAATAATCCAATATTGCTAGACTACAGGGTTTCTGATCGGGATCCATTACAATAAGTAGAGGAAGAAAAATTTGTGCAGTATTCACACAATATAATTAAATTGTTAATTGGTATATTCATGTATATTCATGGATTTTTGTATTTTTAAAAGTCTTTATTACTATAGAATTAATAATATTTCACTGAAGTCAGCTCTTGCATTCGTATTATGTTATAGAGAAGCGCGTAGAATCAAATTTATATACTTGGCAAGTAGAGCAATTTTTGAATTGACTTGATACCGTACGATGAAAAATGTATTTTACTGCCTTCGATGTTAACGGTGTCTTTTAGACCCTTTCCGAACCCTTGGCTTTGGTTGGTTAGACGCTGGAATTTGATCGGAGTTCTAACATATGAAACCGGCAAAATTTAGGGTAAGTCTATTTTTAGCATTGGTTGCCGTTGCGTGCATAAATTTCCCTGGCCAAGGCAAAGCGCAATTTCTAGAGAAAGCTAAAAATATACTAGTTACCCATGAACGAATTTTAGCTGCTGCCGCTACCGTCGATTCTTTAAAAGAGGCAGTACAAGTGTCTGTAAAAGAATGGTTGCCAAGCTTAGGTGTCACGGGATTTTTAGCGAGAGAAGATAGAAATAATCCAAATGTTACTCCAGACACCTATTTAACCGCAAGAGATTTGTCGTTAACCTTAACCCAGCCGATTTTTGATTATGGCGCTAGGAATAAGCGAATAGACATTGCAAATTTACAGGTCCTACAGGCTGAAAAAACGTTAGAATTAACAAAACAATCGTTATTGTTGGAGAGTATTACTGCACAGGTAGGTATAAAAACAGCTTATCAAAATTGGAAATATGCAAAACAATCTGTGACAAATATTAAACGCCAGTCACAGTTAGAATCTGCAAAAGTTGAAAAAGGAGCTGGGTTTTCGACAGATGTACTTCAAGCCAAGGTTCAGTTGGCAGGTGCGCAAGCGAGATATATTCAAGCATTTGGGGCATTGAAGACGTCTAGAAATCGTTACAAAGCATTGTTTGGCGATCTTCCGTTTGATGAATCTACATTATCTGTTATTGGCCTTCCTATTAATTTTCTACCAACAAATATAGAGGGTGCCACTAAATTAGCATTGGAAAATAATCTGCAGCTGGCATCGCTGAGCACTGGCAGAAGCGTAGCAAAAAATGCAATTGAACAAACTAAGGCGGAACAATTTGCACCGACCATAGATTTTGTTTTTGAACGAAAATACAAATCAAATGTTGCTGGAACGGGAGGCCTTGCGAAAGAAACTAACGTAAAATTGCAATTAGCATACAATTTCAATCTTGGATTCTCTAGTATCAACAATTTTAAAGCTGCAAAAAGTAATTATTCAGCTGCAGACAAACAATATTATGATGCGAAGAGGCTTATTATAGAATCTGTGAGTAACGCGTTTGATCAGTATGTGACACAAAAACAAAATGCTAACATGCTAAAATCGCAGGCCTCAATCTCACAAGCATTTTTAGAACTTGCACGTAAGGAAAGAAAGTTAGGAAAACGTTCTTTGATCGATATTTTATCTGGCGAAACAGCGCTAATCAATGCTAGGTCAGACGCTGAAACTGCCAACGGACAGTTGGTAATTTCGGCGTATAACATGCTTTCAGTAATAGGAATATTGACGTTAGATAAAGTAAAATTGCCTGAATAGTTTTCCCTTCCTGAATAGT
>CAYYUG010000018.1:0-8057 GCA_964474755.1 uncultured Rhodospirillaceae bacterium
ATGATGCACTCGCTCATTAGCGGGAGCGATGCAAATAGGCTCCCGGTCACCCAAGGCTAGGCCATATGGGCTTTCGCTTTTCGTTAAAGGCGACGATCCCTTCCTTATGATCAGCAGTCGTGAATAGTTGTGCCAGCTCGTTCTGACCATGCGCAAAAGATGCGTCCAGATCCATATCCCACATATGCCGCAGCAAATGCTTGCCGCGCCGGACCGCAGTTGGCGATTTATCAATGATGCGGCCGACGAGCCAATCTACCTTCGCATCAATGTTCTGCGACGGCACCACATAGTTCACAAGTCCCACTTCCTTGGCGAAATCTGCGGAAAAAAATTCGCCACTTAGAGCCATCTCCATGATCACGCGGCGGGGAATCAAATGACGCAACGACGCCACGATCACACTGGGGAAAAGGCCGATACGCACCTCTGGCAGTGCGAACCGCGCATGATCCGCCGCCACGGCGAGATCACACATGGCAAGTGTGCCCATGCCGCCAGCCATTGCATCACCGTTTACACGTGCGACGAGTGGTTTGCTAAAGGCCGCTGCCGCGCGGAAATAGGCAACCGCCGGATGCACCAGTTCCAATTCATCTAATGATAGCGGTGTGTATTTGGTATCTGGCTTTAAATCGGCGCCGGTTGAAAACGCTTTATCTCCTGATCCCGTCAACACTACGGCAAGGATCGATCGGTCTTCGTCGGCATCGCCTAACGCGTCTGCCATACGTCGGAAAAGGTCCTTGGTGTATGCGTTACGCCGTTCCGGCCGGTTTACCGTCATCCAAAGAACCGTGTCATGCCGCTCCAGGATTAGCTCGTTTCTCGCCATTGATTCGTCTCCTTATCGACCGGACAGACCGGGCTGTGCAAAGTGCTGCGATTTTGTATTGTCGTGCCGCCGCGCAATCCCAATACCATTTCAGGATCATCGATGACACAGAGCCAAACACACATCCTTTCCGGCACCCGAATTCTTGACTTCAGCCGCCTCTTACCTGGTCCCTGGGCTACACAAATGCTCGCCGATCTCGGCGCCGATGTCATCAAGGTCGAGCAACCGATTGTTGGCGACTATAGCCGTCACAACCCGCCGAACTTCAAGGACAGTGGTGTCTATTATAACAGCGTCAACTCCAACAAGCGCAGTATCACTATCGATCTCGCCAACCTGGAAGGACAGGGGGTCGCGCATAAGCTCATGGAAACCGCAGATGTTATCGTCGAGTCCTTCCGCACTGGCGTCGCCAGGAAACTCGACGTGCATTATGAAAAGGCGCGTTCCATCAATCCCGGCATAGTCTATTGCGCTATTACTGGCTACGGCCAAGATGGGCCGCTGTCGCGGGTCCCAGGACACGATCTCGTCATTCAGTCGATGACAGGTTTGATGGGTATGTCAGTCGACCGCGAGCCGCTGCCACCAGTCCCTGGTTTTCAGGCGGCGGACTACGCAGGCGGCGCCATTGCGCCGACGGCAATTCTGGCGGCACTAATGCGAAAACAACAGACTGCCGAAGGGTGTTTTATCGACCTATCGATGTTCGATTGCCTCTTCTACATGTGCAACATCGTACTCACGAGTGGCATGTCACGGCTCGCCGGCCACAGCGGCGAACCAGCGATGCAGCCCTGGGGCGCTAACCCTCGCTACGCAACTTATCTCTGCGGCGATGGTAAACCGGTCGCTGTGTCGCTGCTGGAAGCGGTGCAGTGGCGTCAATTCTGCAACTTCATCGAAAGGCCCGACCTAATTGACGAGAACGAAGGTCCAGAGGACCGACATACAACCCATGGCGAAAAGGCGCCGATCTATCGGGAAGCTATAGAGAGCTATTGCAAAGCCCACGCGCGGAACAGCCTATTGGCCAAGATGGAGGCAGAGCAAATTCCAGTCTGCGCAGTCTTTACGCCGGACGAGGCGTTGGCCGACGAAAACGTAAAGGGGCGCGGCTTGGTCGAGTATATCGATCATCCAGCGGATGGACGTATCCCGCATCTAACTAACCCGTTGGATCGCGCCGGACTGACCATCGACAATCGCACACCGGCCCCGGGACTCGGCGAGAACAATGACGATATACTGTCGGAACTCGGCTATTCGGAAGCCGAACGTCAAGACTTACAGACAAAGGGAGTGGTACCCTCATGAAGATAATGGCAACACCGAATGCCGACGCAGCTGCTAAATTTATCGGAACGGCCTCCGGACGGAACTACCAGGTGGATGTAGTCGAAGCCGCACGTATGGCGTTGGTCGACGCGATCGGCGTAGCGCTGGGCGCGCACAGCGAAGGCGCCGGCCGATCCGTTCGCAACGTCGCCGCCAATTGGGGCGCAAGCGGCAACGCGCAGATACTACTCGGCGGCCAATCGGCGCCCGCGGTGGCGGCACTAGTCAACGCGACCTTAGGTCATTGCCTCGATTATGACGATACCCATGTTGGTGCTGTTGCACACCTTGGTAATCCGACCTGGGCCACTGCCATAGCCGTCGGCCAGCAAGCTGGTGCGAACGATCGTGAAATTCTAGGTGCCTTTATTACCGGCTTTGAAGTCGGCGCGCGGCTCGGCTACGGCATGGGACACGCTGTAAACGAACGCGGCTTTCATTCGACCGGCCTGTTTGGCTGTTTCGCCTCGGCGACAGCAGCGGCGGTCTTGCTTGGCCTTGACGAGGCGGGCGTCCGCAACGCACTCGGTGCTGCAGCGACTCAGGGTGCCGGCCTAACCGGGTCCTTCGGCACCATGGCCAAACCCTTTCACGCCGGAAAAGCGGCGATGAACGGCGTGCTTGCAGCGGAACTGGCGAAGGAAGGTTTCGATGCGGCGGAAACCCTAATCGAACCACAAGGCGGATTCGGCCAGGCTTTCATCCAGGATGGCACTATCTCACCGCAACTGCTCGATTTCGACGGTAGCATGGAAATCACGCGCAATACCCTGAAGCCCTATGCTTCCTGCCTCCTGACACACCCAGTAATCGACGCAGCGCGAGCCTTATCGGAAGCCGTGAAGCCTGATAATATCGCGGAAATCGTTGTCGATGTAACACCAGCCTGCATTCAGCTGGCAGGCAAACCAAAGCCGCAGACAGGCCTGGAAGGTAAGTTTAGTACGGCTTATTGCGCAGCGCTCGGCCTCATGGGACACACAGTTACTGCAGCTGACTTCGCCGAAGACCGCGTCGGTGACCCGGCACTTCGCGCGCTAGTCGACAAGGTCACTTTGAACCCGGTGCCCGACATGAAAATGACTGCCGCCAAGCTGACCCTACGTCTTGCCGATGGCTCAGAGCTTGGTCACGACACCCCCCTCGCCCTCGGCAACCCTGGCAATCCGATGAACTGGGAAGACATGAAGGATAAATTCATGCCATTGGTGGAGCCGGTGTTAGGCGACGAAGCTGAGCCGCTTTACGACCTCCTACGCCGCTTCGGTGACGGCGAGCGCATGGAAAAGATACAGAAAATCGTTGCGCGGTGAGGCACGTGCCTTAGCCAACTAACAACTGCTCCATCAACTGTTGTCTGACCGGCAGTTCTTCGGCGGTAGTTCAAGAGATGATCTTTGATATCTCGGAACAAACCGATACTCAAATAGTTTGAAGCATTTGCGCTATTCACGTTTTTGGACACCTTGCAGCGGTTGCATCAGATAAATCTTTCCAAGACGGTGTGGTCATACAATTCCGTGGGCAAGAAATAACAGCATGATTTAAACAAAATGCCGTGAAGCTACTATGGGCCCGGCCAGATGTGATATTACCAACGTCGAGTTCGCCAAAACAATATTTGTAAGGTTACCCGCCCCCTCGTTTTATTCGGTGCCACCTGGACCGGTAACCACGCAGATATTGCGGTGGATAAACGACATCTGCCTTCAATTTATTTGCTGCATACCAAGGCCAATGGGGTTCGTTCAGCATCGTGCGGGCAAGCGCCACAAAGTCTGCTTCTCCGTTGGTAACAATTTGCTCGGCATGTTCGGGGTCGTAGATCATGCCCATGGCCATAGTGGGCATGCCAGTTTTCTGTCTTACTTGATTGGAGAAAAGCACCTGGTGCCCTTCGCCAATAGGGATCTTCTGGTCGAGCGACAAACCGCCACTCGATACCGCCATATAGTCGCAGCCCCGCCCGATAAGAGCCTCCGCCAACACAATCGTATCGGAAATTTGCCATCCTCCCGTCATCCAATCGGTCGCAGAGACGCGCACACCCATGGGTCGGTCCTCTGGCCAGACCATGCGCATCGCGTCGAAAACCGTTAGTGGAAACCGCATGCGGCCGGCAATATCACCACCATATCCGTCATTGCGCAGGTTGCTGAGTGGCGATAGAAACTCCTGCAAAAGATAACCATGCGCCATGACAAGTTCGACTAAATCGAAGCCAAGGCGTGCAGCCCGTTTCGTAGCAGCTACATGTGCATCGCACACTCGCGTCAGCCCCGCTTCATCGAGTGGCTCCGAGTCGGGCCAGCCAGACGCCCGCAGCTGCCCGGCGCATCCGTAGGTCTGCCAGGCCCCCTGTTCCTTTGTCAGCGGTGCTGATCGGCCCTCCCAGGGCAACGACGTCGAGCCCTTGCGGCCAGAATGGGCCAACTGTACCCCGAGTTTTGCCGAACCATGCTTCCGGCAAAACCGTACGACCCGGTCAAGCGCCGCCTCATTCGCATCCGAATAGAGGCCAAGGCAACCCAAAGTGATGCGGCCTGTTTGCTCAACCGCCGCCGATTCTGTGATCACTAGGCCCGCACCAGATATCGCAAGCTTGCCAAGATGCATTAGATGCCAGTCACTCGCACACCCTTCAACAGCACTGTACTGATCCATGGGACCGACGACGATGCGGTTGTCGATCTTTAGATCTCGCAGGACAATCGGCGAAAAGAGGGCGGAGGACATAATCGAGTTGCCTTGTAGAGAATGGTCTGCATTGGTAACGTTATAGACGTCGGCCCACCCTAATGTCGACACGGATAACCTGTTGAACTAAAAATAAAAAGTGGGGTGAAACGTATGGATCTCAACTTGAAGAGTAAGACTGTTCTGATCACCGGTAGTGGCTCCGGCATGGGGCAACATATGGCAGTCAGTTTCGCCAAGGAGGGCGCTAAGGTCGCCGTTAACGACATCGATGGTGGGGCAGTTTCCGAAACAATTAATATGATCGCGGAAGCAGGCGGCACCGCGTATGACGCGACAGCGGACATCACGGATCTGACCACGGTCCGGGACATGATCGCCGGCACCGAAAAAGTGCTCGGTAGGATCGATATCCTGGTCAACAACGCCGCCCTGCTAACCGAACACACCATGTTCCTGGAGACCGATCCTGAGGCTTGCATGCGAGAGATAGCCGTTATCCTGCACGGCACGATGCACTGTTCGCGTGCTGTACTACCAGGCATGATCGAGCGCGGCGGCGGTAAGATTGTCAATATCGCCACCGATGCGGCAAGGGTTGGTCAGGAACGCGAGGCCAATTATTCAGCAGCCAAGGGCGGCGTAATCGCTTTTACTAAATCGCTCGCCAAAGAAGTCGGCCGACACAACATCAACGTCAATGTAGTATCACCCGGCGCAACGAATTCGCCGATGCGCATCGGCCTGCAGGAACAACTTCGGCAGAAACTGGGCGATGAAGCCTGGAAGGCGCGCGAAGCTAAAGTTCTGAGGCTCTACCCGCTGCGCCGCATTGGCGAGATGGAAGACATCACTAACACTGTGCTGTTCATGACCTCCGACGCCGCACGCCACATTACCGGCCAAGTGTTGAGCGTAAATGGCGGCTTCGCAATGGCTTGATAGAGGAGATACAGATCGATGTCCGACATTCTACTGAGCGAGCGGTGCGGCGTGTCCATGGTTCTCACCATGAACCGGCACGACAAGTATAACGCGCTGAGCAACGAGCTGCTGCTGACAATTGGTGACACGGTGAGGGAGCTGGATCATGACGACGAGGTACGCGTGATCATTCTGACCGGTTCCGATAAGTTTTTCTCTACCGGCGCCGATTTAAAAAGCGCCCTGGAAGCGACGGATTTGCCGAGCACTCAGACCATGCTGAGCTATTTTGACCATTGCAACCGTGCCATCGAGCGCTCTCGAAAGCCTGTAATCGCTGCGATCAACGGCTTCTGTCTCACCGGTGGCCTAGAGGTGGCGTTAGCTTGCGACATCCGCATCGCTGGAAGCGGCGCCAAATTCGGCGTGACCAGTTCCAAAATTGGCTCGGTCGCCGGCGCCGGAGGCACGCAGCGCCTACCCCGAGTGGTCGGAATGGAAAATGCCAAGGACCTACTTTTTAGCGCTGATTTCATTGACGCTGAAACCGCGCTACGTATTGGCTTGGTCAGCCGTGTTGTCGACCCGGACAAGGTGATGGAGACGGCACTAGAACGAGCCGAGGCCTACGCCGCCCGTGCACCACTAAGCGTCTGGTACGCCAAGATGGCCATAAATAACGGCATGCAAATGAATTTGGAACCGGCGTTGGAATTCGAGCGTCACCTGACTGGCAGCCTGTTTACTACCGAGGATCGCAGCGAAGGGATGTCCGCTTTCCTAGAAAAACGGGACGCGATCTTTAAAGGTAAATAATTGCGAGACATATCAACTGAAAGAAAAACTGATGCCCGACAGCCAAGACATAAAATACCGCGACATTATTTACGAAGAGAAAGATCACGTCGCGACGATCACCTTCAACCGCCCGGACCGGCTCAATGCATTCCGGGAGGGAATGTATGAGGAGGTGACCGACGCTATCGTCGAGGCATCCTGGAACCGCCAGATCTCGGCCATCGTTCTAACTGGCGCCGGAAACCGCGCCTTTGGCGTTGGCGGTGATCTTGGCGACAAGAAAAAGGGCCGCCGTGGCAAAGGTACCATCGGTGTACCGGTCGAGGATCTCCACAGCGCAATTCGTGATGCGCCACAACCAGTCATCGCCAAGGTCCGCGGTTACGCGATCGGCGGGGGCAACGTGCTATGTACGCTCTGTGACCTAACGATTGCCTCGGATAACGCCATCTTTGGTCAAGTTGGTCCCAAGATGGGATCAGTTGATCCTGGCTATGGGACCGCCTATTTGTCTCGCGTTATTGGTGAGAAAAAGGCACGTGAGATGTGGTTTCTATGTCGCCGCTACTCCGCGCAAGAGGCGTTGGCCATGGGCCTCGTCAACACTGTCGTACCGGACGATGAGTTGGACGCCGAAGTCGACCGTTGGTGCCAGGAGTTGACCTTGCGCAGCCCGACAGCAATTGCCATCGCCAAGCGCACCTTCAACGCCGACAGCGAAAGCATTCGTGGCATCAGTCGGCTGGGCTTTGAAGCTGTGCGTATGATGTACGAAACAGATGAGTCCAAAGAAGGTGGTAACGCGATGCGCGAAAAGCGCGATCCCGATTTCCGGGCGCATATGAATTTGGAGAGCTGATATGGCGGAGGCAGCGTGGACCCTGTGCGGCGAGTATATGGAAAGTTGTAACTGCGACTATCTGTGTCCCTGCATCTATACCAACCCACAGGGACCGGCTACCCATGACCACTGCTACGCGATGATGGTCTATCGCATCGACAAAGGTAGAGTAGGCGAAGTCAGTCTTGACGGACTGCACTTCGCCTTCGTCATCCGCTCCGGCAAGGTCATGGCCGATGGTGGTTGGGTTTTCGCCTGCGTAATTGATGAAGCTGCCAATGAAAGCCAGCGCGGTGCTCTCGCGGCTATCGCCAGCGGGGAGTCAGGCGGGATCCCGGGACGGATCCGTGAAAACCTCGTTAGCGATTACCGCGGCGTGGAATACAAGCCAATCGAATTCATCATGGATGGGCTTAAACGGGCCACCAAAATTCCTGAGATATTTGGATTCGAAATCGAAGGCGTCGCGTCGCGCAACCAGTCAGGTGATCCCTACTATATCGACAATACGGGCCATCCAGCAAACAAGCGGCTCGCCTTGGCTACCTCGAAATTCTTGAAGGTGTTCGGATTTGGACTCAATCTCAACATCCAGGGCGAAAATAATAACGGACATTACGC
>CAYYUG010000018.1:8157-29823 GCA_964474755.1 uncultured Rhodospirillaceae bacterium
ATGAAACAAAAGCTGCTTTACAAGGATGTACGACTTTGCCTTGAAGAGGCTGAGGCTCTCGGATGTCCGATGTGGCTCGGTAGCGCAGTTCGTCAGTTCCTAGCCTACGCGGTTAGCCAGGGAACTGGCGATGACACATCAGTCGCGCTGATCAAGCATATGGAGCGTTGGGCCGACATCGAGGTTGGCAGCGCAACTTCGGGAGATAACGGCTGACCTCGATCCTCCCTTTGGGCGTATGCGGCCTACGCTACGAAGTTGATGGTGTTAGCCTGATCAAAGATATTTCCTTCACGCTAGATGCCAGCACAAGGACAATTATTCTCGGACACAATGGAGCTGGAAAGAGCCTGTTGTTGCGGCTTTGCCATGGCTTAATCACGCCGACGAGTGGCAAAATTATCTGGAATGGCGGTTCGAACGATGTAGCGCAGCGTCAGGCCATGGTATTCCAACGTCCCGTCATGCTGCGTCGGACGGCTGCGGAAAATATCGACTATGCGTTGCGCATGCGCGGCGTGCCTCGCGGAGACCGCCACGAACGGGTTACCGAAGCCCTCAAGCAAACGCGCCTCTATCGGCACGCCGACAGGCAGGCGCGCAGCCTCTCTTTCGGTGAGCAACAACGACTGGCACTAGCAAGGGCCTGGGTATTGGAACCAGACGTTCTGTTCTTGGACGAACCCACCGCAAGCCTTGACCCGGCTGTTACAAAATCAATTGAGGAACTCATCAATCTCATTCACAACGCTGGCACAAAAATTATTATGTCTACGCACGATCTTGGCCAAGCGCGACGGCTAGCAGACGAAATTCTATTCCTTCATCGCGGCCGTCTCATCGCGCATGCCCCAGCGGGCGATATCCTGAATGACCCAACTCAGATAGAAGTGCGAGCATTCATCAACGGCGACCTCTTCTGGTGACCTAATTATACCTATCGAAGTTAGAAAACTTCGCTTTCTGGCGACATCGTATATACGTAAATATTTTTCGTTCTTCCTTTCCACCCGTTAACTTGGTGCATTCTCGAAGTACCGCGTTTCCGTTTCATAGGCTGCAGCCGCGCGATATAACGTAGCTTCGGCGAACGGACGCCCGATAATCTGGAAGGATGCCGGTAAGCCATTGTCCGTAAATCCGGCTGGCACGGCGAGTGACGGAAGGCCGAGATAGTTAATCGGACGGGTACAATGCACCATCCCACCGACCACCGTTGGGAAATTCGTTGACGCCTTAACATCAGTCTCGTCAATGGAAGGCACCGGAATATTTACTGTCGGCGCATGAAAAACATCCGCCTCAGCAAAGACTGCGTCGACAAAGCTTTGCGTAATCTTTGGACGAATTTGCTGCGACGTCACGTATTCGGTGCCCGTAACAGCCAGACCCGGTTCCAGTCGCGCCTTCACCTGCGCACCGTAATCCTCCGGCCGGTCGCGCATCCAGGCATGATGCAGTACTGAAGCTTCTGGTCCACGCAAGGCGATTGCTAGGTCAAGCAGAATATCGTGGTGCGGAACCTCAACCGTCACGATTGTGGCGCCCAGCGACTCAAATACTTTGAGGCTCGCATCCATCAATGCTCGGACATCGTCGGTGGCGCCGTCATAATAGTAGTTCGACGGCACTGCAATTCGTAATCCCTCTACCTTTGCATCAATTGTAGCCGCTTCGTAATCATCGACTGGGACATTGGCTGCTGTCAGATCTTTCGGATCAGGGCCAGCGATTATTTTCATCATGCGGGCATTGTCCCGCACGGTCCGCGTTAGCGGACCAACATTGTCAAGCGAGAAAGACAGACCCATGACACCGTAGCGACTGACCCGCGTTTGTGTGCCCTTCATGCCGACGAGACCGCAACAAGCCGCCGGCAGCCTTACTGACCCACCTGTATCCGAGCCTAGGGCACCGAAAACCAAGCGGCCACCGACTGCTGACCCAGAGCCGCTGGAAGAGCCACCCGTTACGTGGCCCAAATTCCATGGGTTGCGACAATGCCCCCAATGCTCATTGTGCCCGAATGGCCCAACAGCAAATTCTGACATATTGAGACCACCCATATGGAGCGCGCCCGCCGCCGCCAGGCGTTCCAAGACTGTCGCTGTGTGATCCGGCACAAAATCTTTACGGATCTTCGAGCCACAGGTCGAGACCTTGCCAATACGGTAATACATGTCCTTGTGCGCTAGAGGCACGCCATGCAGCAGACCCGTCGCATCGCCCCGGGCGAGCGCCGCGTCGGCGGCGTCAGCCTCCGCCAAGGCGCCATCGGCATCCAAAGAGATGAAACAGTTCAGATCCGGCTGCCTTGCTTCGGCCTTGGCGATGCTGGCTTGCGCCAACTCGCGCGCAGAAATCTGTTTGCTTGCAACGGCATCAGCCGCTTCGATTAAGGTCCATAGTGTCGGATCAGACATCGTCACGGCCCGACATCGCTATCAGCGCCCGATCGTAATGAGCCGGTTCGGTATCGAACATGGAACCTCCAGCGACAAATTGCATCGCCTTACCCACCCCAATGGATTGATTGGCGAGTCGCTTCGCCGCTTCTTCATCGAGTTCGACCTGCTGCCAGTACATGACAAGGTCGCGCATTTTTGGGCCGTCCATGATCCCTCCTACCAAATAAGCAATCCGACATAATTTGGATGCCAAAATATTATAACCTTCGGAGCATAAATATGCTTCACTTTGGAGAAAATTCGCCAATTCTTAGGGTGTGAAAGAAAAATAACTTTTTTTAATCCTGCAAAATGTGGACATCCCGATAGTTAGTCGAAGAATTATTTCGAAAATCTGTTGGTTAATGATCTAAATTTTCTGGTACAGCCTACGTGTTTCTGTCACCTAATCGCTACACGAACTTCTCAGACAACTGAAGTAGCGATCGCAACTAAAATCCATAAATTTAAGAAACCTGTTGTAAAAAAATCTTCTGAGCTAGGCTTAACTGCGCTCGCCAAACAGAGAGGACATAGGGCATGAAGGACAGTTTCAAAGAAGGCAACACAATCACCCGACGCTTCACTGTTGACGAAACGCGAACCATTAGCGTCGCGGGCGGTGAGTTCAATGTCTACGCCACACCGGAAATGATCCGGGACATCGAGCAGACATGCAAGCGGTACATCTTGGAGTTCGCTGGTGATAACGAAGATTCCGTCGGGACCCAGGTTAATATTGCCCATGTTGGGGCCACGGTAATGGGCATGTCAGTTGAAATCACCGCAACCGTTAAGACACTAGACCGCCGCCGCGTAGTGTTCGATATCTCCGTCAAGGATGATTTGGAGGAAGTCGGACGAGGGACGCATGACCGCTTCATTACAGACGCATCCAAATCTGCCGAACGACTTAAGGCGAAAGCAGAAAAGGCTGGCCTTTGATTTTAGAGAGCAGGCGGCACGGCGCTGATAAAGGACAAACTCGCTGCAAATAGCTATTGCTGGCAATGTGTGGCAGGCAAGAAATTGTTGCCACCGCCAACCTCCTGAAATTAAAAAATCTACCGCAGTCATCGTAAAAATTCGCGCTGCGACCAGATAAACAAGGTGGGTTTCAAACCAGGACATAGACAATATGAGTGCCTCCGATACCTACATGTATGACCGCACCGCGGAGACCATGCTTCGAGCTGACATCGAAGCCCTGCAGGTCTCACGCATAAAGCAAACGATAGAACACGCTTACCATAATGTGCCGCACTACAAGGCGCGCTTCGATGCCGCAGACATCAAACCAGGTGACTTCAAAACACTCGACGATATCCGCCGTTTTCCCTTCACCGTAAAGACCGATTTGCGCGATAACTATCCATTCGGCATGCTCGCCAAGCCCCGCAAATCTCTCGCCAGATTACACGCGTCGTCCGGCACCACCGGCAAACCTACTGTTGTTGGCTACACACTGGGAGATATTGATACCTGGACAGACTTAATGGCACGCTCGATGGCATGCGCCGGTGCCCTCCCTGGCGATATCGTGCACAATGCATACGGTTACGGCTTGTTCACGGGTGGGCTCGGTACGCACTACGGAGCAGAAAGGCTCGGCTGCAGTGTCGTACCCGTGTCCGGAGGCGGCACCGAGCGTCAAGTCATGCTACTTCAGGATTTAGGCGCCCGTATTATCTGCGCAACACCCTCTTATGCGCTTAACATCGCAGAAGTAGCCGAGCGTCAGGGCGTGGATCTGCGCAAACTACCGGTCGCTATTGGCGTGTTCGGTGCGGAACCGTGGAGCAACGCCATGCGCGACGAATTGGAGAGTAAGCTTGACCTCAAAGCGGTCGATATCTATGGGCTCTCCGAAATTTTGGGTCCAGGCGTCGCAATGGAATGCCACGTGGCGCAAGCCGGCTTACATGTGTGGGAGGATCATTTTCTATTCGAGATCATCGATCCGAAAACTTTGGAAACATTACCTGACGGCGAGACCGGCGAACTGGTCATTACAACTCTTACCAAAGAAGCGCTGCCAATGGTGCGCTACCGTACGCGGGACATCACGCGGTTCTCGAATGAACAATGCGTATGTGGGCGCACCCATCGACGCATGATGCGCATCACTGGCCGTGACGACGATATGCTGATAATTCGCGGCGTAAATGTTTATCCAAGTCAAGTTGAAGCAGTTCTCGTGAGTATGCAGGGCATCGCGCCGCACTATCAGTTCGTGGTCTCGCAGAACGGTCCGATGACAGCCTTACGCGTAGAGGTAGAAGTCTCACCCGATGCCGCCGATGACCAACCCTCTCGTAAGGCCAAAGCTACCGAGGTAAAGCATCAGATAAAGTCGATGATCGGTGTTACTTGCGATGTCGAGGTGATGAAAATTGGCGCCGTGCCTCGCTCGGAAGGCAAGGCAGTGCGAGTCAGAGACCTGCGGAAATAGCTGGCTCTTAAAAGTCTAGTGGCAGGCTCAAATGCCTCTCATAGATGCGGTCCCGGTGTGCGAGTAGGATCGGGTCTACCACAGCCACGTTTGCTGATCCCTCCATATGGTATAGATCGCGAACCACATCCGGCATGCGATTAACATCTTCATCCAACGGCGCAACGAGTTGCGAGAAGCAAGCCCAATAGATGTCAGCTGCTGTTAATTCATCACCGACAAAATAATTACTGCCCATAGATTTTTGTGCCTGCAATTTATCCGATAACATTTTGAGGATATCAATTGCCCTTCCAGACGAATTTTCCAGTGACGCTTCTGAATAGCCATACCTTAATGCAAGCGTCTCACCGCCACTTTGAAACCGCCGATCCGAGCTGTTGATTAGCCCTTTGATTAATTGCAGGCGTCGCTGCCAAGCGAAGCCGTTCTCTGAAGCGATCTCCGTGATAAGTCCAAAGAGTTCCGCCCGTGCAGCAGAATTTTTGGGCAGCAAGGTGGGTACCGGCGTTAACCGCTCTGCCAACATTATAATTTCATGCCAACCGATCCTGGGCGGCTCGTCGTCATAGACCGCGATGGGCGCATTTCGGTGGCCAGTCCAATCGTAGAGCTCGTTGTTCATTGTACCACCAAGTTGCGCAACGGCTACGTAGGGGATCGACTTCGTCTCGAAGACGTACTTCGCCGCCTGGCTCCACGGCCCCGGCACTCCTTTGTTCATTACCAAGCGCAGCCCAGATTTTATGCGGGCTTCAGAAATCGCAACGTAGTCCATAGCTCAATTTGGCTCGGGTGGAAATTGAAGCAACAGCACGCTGGCACCTTCCTCGCCGGTAGCGAGCGGGAACGAAGATTCGTCCGCCGCTCGGTAAAGTAAGGAATGCGTCTCTAGCACAGTTCCCTCATAATTAGCGGATCCACCCGCCACAAACGCGTAGGCACCCGCACCGGAGACCTCGAATTCAATCGAACAATCCCGACCGGGACCAATGTCGAATTGCCTCACGCCGAGGCCGTCTTCCTCCAAAGGAATCAAATCGGTTGCCACCGTTTTAATCGCATGTAGAGCCGCTGTATTTGGAACAGTAACTGTTTCCGCAATCCGGTGTATCCGTCTAATTTTGCGAAGTTTATCACGGTTTTCCGGCATGACTTTGGCGCCGGAATCCCATTTGTTACGCAGGGTCATATAGTGCGCCCCTTGGCCCCCCGCTTCGATTGGACCATAGGGTGTGTGCGCTCCGGCATAGTGCACGACCATGCCATGGACTGGCCTTTTGCCAAAAAAACCACCTCCATGCACAAATATCTGGAACTGGTTGGTGTCATGGAAATGCGCCGACACGGTGCTGTTTTCCGGCTGCTCAACCAGATAGGCCTGCGGCTGATCCAATTTGCTTTCGTCGACCTTTCCACCCCGGGTCGGCGCCGACCCCATATAAAGACGCCGGTAGAACGGCTTGGCGAGCGCTTGTCGGAAAGTATTTTCGGTGCGATTGTCCAACGCTTCTTGGGCTGTAACGGCAATAGGCATGTCAGGCTTCCACTCAGGCAATTACGATAGCTCGACTATACAACGTGTGGCCCATGCAGGTCGCCCTTAACCACTTGGACCATATTGTAGTATTTTGGAATTTCCTTTAGCGATTCAATGATGGATAAATTTCTATGGTTACCACAACATTTGAAAAATGTTTTGGTGTCGATAAGCTTTAATAGCTCGGCATTGTCGGAAACGGTGTTAGCTGCAGCTCATGCGTCCAGCAGGATCGGTCCTGGGTGTGCAGATAATAAAATGCCTCTGCAATCTTGACAGGGTTCATCACAATATTCGGGTTATCCTGTGCCTTCGGCAGGGACCGAGTGCCCGGCGAGTCAATTAGACCGTCTATTACCACGTTGGCAATATGGATGCCGTGCTCGGAATATTCCTCAGTTAGCACTTGCGCCAGAGTGCGCATCATCACGCGCGGATAGTAAAGCGACTCGCCAGTTCGCCGTTTGCGGCCGCGCAGCGACTTAGAATTGTTGGAAAAGAAAAACGAACCTTCGCCCTTATTCCGCATTGCTGGCAAGACTTCCTTAGCGACCAGGAAAGGCCCTCGGCTGGATATATGCTGCGCAGTGTCGAACATACCTACGTCAATATATTCGAGTAGTTCCTTGTCCGGCGGCAAGTCACGGCCCTCTAAATAACCAGCGTTATAGATCAGCACTTCAGGATTACCCGCCTCTTGTCGGATCGTAGAAAAAGCGCTGCTTATGGAATCTGGGTCGGAGAGGTCGAGCTCAACCACCATGCAGTCATTACCCTGCTCTGCTATCGCTCCCAAAAGCGATGCTGCGTTACCCCTTCTGCGTGTTGTGAGTACGGTAAAGAACCCTTCTTGCGCGAATTTTTGTGATATAGCGCCGCCAACCCCCCACCGGATCCCAACCGGGATATCGCTGTCATCGACAGCTGCACCATGCGCCAGCTTTGTGTTGCGCCCGTCCGATTGCCATTTAGACGTCGCACCTATGACAATAGCAACGGGTTTACTGCTTGTGTTCTGTACGATCATTTTCTCTTTCTCCTTACCGCTCCCAACCCCACCAATCACAGATCGCTTTCCCCATCACGAGAGTTAGATCATCGCCGCGCAGCCAATTCAGTTCTTCCGTAAACTGCGTCAAACATTCGCGCCAACTGCACGGCATTTTTGAGATATCAGTGCCCCAAAACATGCGGCCAGGCCCGAAAGCGTCAAAGATTTTCTTCAGATAGTCCTGCATGATCGGGAACGGATAGGTTTCAGTCGAATACCCAGGCGCCCCGGTCGCCTTGACCGCAACGTTTGGGTATTTCGCTAGTGCCAACAGATTAGGCATGTGCTCCATCGCCTCGTGGTCGCGTAATTGCGACGTACCACCGCGGCCACCGAGATGATCGATGGTCACCTGCAGGCCAGGGTGACGTTCGGCGATGCGGCCAAATTCCGCCAGCGAATCCGTTGCCAGCATCGACACCGGAACGCTGGCTTCTTCCGCTGCCGCCCACAGCCAGTCGAGCGTTCCATCCGCTACCCAGCTCCGCATCGGGTCGGTAAGGCAAGTATAGCGCAGTCCAAGATTGCCCGGTACATCGCGCCACGACGCAACCTGCTCCGCTGCATCCTTTGCACCGAGATCAACCGCTCCCATGATGGCGAAACGGCCCAGATGCTCCTTCACTGCCTGCTGCGCCATCGTTACAGATCCAGGGTCCCAGCTTGGCGGATGTATAACGGCGGCATGAACACCAGCTTCGTCCATCAGGGCAATCGCCTCTTCCGGCAGAAAGGACGTCACCTGCCAGTGCGACGGGTTACTCGGCAAGCCGGTACCCCATAGATGAATTTGCGCGTCGACAATCTGCATGATGCTTCCTATCCCTAATTATTTCCCGCACATGTTTGCACATGCCACTCTTGAGCTATTGAGGTCGCGACCGTCCGCGGATCAAATCTGCACCCTTTTCAGCTATGGCGATGGTCGATGCAAAGGTGTTGGCCGAAGGCAACATCGGCATGATCGAGGCGTCAATGACGCGCAGGTTTTCGACACCCCGAACACGTAATTCGTCATCGACAACCGCATGCAAATCATTCTCAGGACCCATACGGCATGTGCCAACCAAATGGTAGCCGGTATTGCCGCGCTGCCGAGAGAAATCGAGCAGCTCATCATCTGTCTGAACCTCGTCGCCGGGCAGAGTCTCACAATCGAAATAGGGCGCGAGCTGCGGACTATTGAAAAGGGAGCGTACGAGTTTCAAGCCAGCCAGTGTAATCCGCTGATCCGTCTCAGCGGCTAGATAGTTAGGTTGGACAATAGGCGCATCGACCGGATCAGAAGAGGTGGCGTGGACATAACCGAAACTTTCTGGTCGCGGTTGTGCCGCACCACAGGTCATGCCCGGATGATCGTCCAGCACATAGACCTTGCCTTCCATGTAGCTACCAGGCGTAAATAGAATACGCATGTCGGCGTCGTCCAGATCCGGATGCGACTTGCCGTGCACAAAGCCAATGGTTGGGCAAAGAGCGAGGACGCTCGGCTTGCCAGCCAGCCACTTCAAGGCCTCAAACGGCAGGCGGGGCCAACGCGCAGCCTCATTTATCGTTACCACATTCTTCGCACGTGCCGTCATCCGCACGGAATAATGATCGCGGAGGTTCTCACCGACACCTTCTATAGCAACCTGCACAGGAACACCGATTTTGTTCAGAAGGTTAGGAGGGCCGATGCCGGAGATCTGTAGTAATTTCGGTGAGTTGACTGCACCGGCACTGATTATCACCTCGCGACGCGCATGCACTGCCTTTTCACGGCCTTCGACATCGCGATAGCGCACTCCCACCGCTTTTCCCTTCTCCAGGACAATCGCAACGACTTGCACCCGCGTTCTTAGCGATGTTGAACGGCGCCGGAGTGCGGGGCGAAGAAAAGCCTTTGCAGCACTTACACGTTTGCCACGATGGATATAACGCTGGAAATATCCAGTACCAAACTGAGTACCGGCGTTATAGTCGGGTATACGCGGGATCCCCTTCGCTATAGCGGCATTAATGAAGGCTTCAGCGAGTGGATTTATCCAGTCAATATCGGTGACTGGCAGTTCGCCGTCTCGGCCGCGAAACCGGTCGTCCCCGTCACCGATACGCGTTTCTGAGCGTTTGAAATATGGCAGCAAATCCTCAAAACCCCAGCCACGGTTGCCCATCTGAGCCCAGGAATCGAAGTCCGCTGCCTGACCCCTATTATAGACCATCCCGTTGACCGAACTCGATCCGCCGAGAACCCGCCCTTGCGGCACCGCCACAGTTCGTCCACCCAAAGATTCTGACGGCGCCGTCACGAAAGGCCATAGAAACCGGTCACCATAGAGCGTCTTCACGAAGCCACCCGGGATATGAATGAAAGGATGGCGGTCAAAACCACCTGCCTCCAACACACAGACGGTGTTCGCATCATCCTCTGTCAAACGGTTGGTCAAAACGCAGCCGGCCGCCCCAGCTCCGACGATGACATAATCAAAGGTATCGGACATACGCTATGCTGCTATCACCGGCCCGTCGCCGACAATGGTGGTTCGGTGCATAACCCTGCGTTCTCCAAAATCGTAGGGCATCACACGATGCATGGTGCAACGATTGTCCCACATAACGACGTCGTCCGATGACCAGCGGTGGCGGTAGACAAATTCCGGCCGCGCCGCGAATTCTGTCAACTCATTGACGAGAGTGATCGCATCATCGTCTGCAAGACCCTCGATCGCATCGTTATAGATTGGGCTGATATAGAGAGAAGTGCGGCCGGTTACAGGATGCCGCCTTCGCATCGGCTGCCAGACAGGCGGCATGGCCGCGCGTTCTTCATCCGTCAATGGTCTGACCGGCGCCAGTGTCGTCAAATATTCAAAATCATGACGCAGCTTGCGGCCCCCAACCTTGTCGCGCAACCGGTCCGACAAGGCGTTATAGACCGCATACATATTGGTGAAGCAGGTCTCCCCCCCCTCTTCCGTCACCTCAAGCCCATGCAAAATTGACCCCATAGAAGGCGACGGCCTGTAGCTACTATCCGTATGCCAACGTTGTGCCAAGGAAACCTGCGCCACCGTTGGGTGGTCCGGCGACATAAGGTTCCCGTCATCGTCCACATTAGACACGCGAAATATTTCCGGTTCCCAAATTGATTTGATGATGTCCTGATGATGACACTCCAGATCACCGAACATCTCCGAGAAAGCGATTTGCTGAGCGTCGCTAATCGACTGGTCTGGGAATAGCAGAACCAAATGATCCATCCAGGCTCGATGGACTGCCGCAAAAGTTTTGCAGTCGAGCGGCTGCCTAAGATCAAGACCGCGAATACGGGCCCCCAGAGCTGAATGCAACGGCTCGATTTCCAGCCCTTCTCTATGATAGATTTCCGTCATATTTGCTATACGGTTCTTTGGTCTACTGTTCAGCAAATTCAAACCCCATTGCACGGGTATGATAGTAGAGCCCTCCATCCTGCACGATCAGGAACATCGCCCTGCTGTTGCCGCCATTGTGGTGCGAATGCACGGAGACTGGCGGCGTGATCGTCGTCGCCCAAGGTGACCAATCCTTCCGCTTTCCATCGATCATTGAATAGCAATTTTCACCGCTAACTACGAGGCTAACAGCGACGGAGTTGTGTCGGTGCGGGGGCTGTGCTGACCCACCCGGCAACGTATTCATAGCTAGAGTCAACGTCGGCAACACATTGCGTCTCGCCTCATTCTGTTCGGAAGACAGCACTATCGCATACCCCGGGAGTTCGCCTTCTTTGGCATTCTCAACCAGGTAATCGGACTGCTCCACGATATCGGCGGCCTTATAGTGCACGATTCTCGTCGGTGCCTCCTCAGGCGTCGGCGGCTGCAGTCCTTCGAAGGCGACCTGAGGCTCATTACTGACAACCCACAGCACTGCATCCGAGTCTCCAGCTTCGTGATTTTGTGCGGCACCGCCAGGAAACAAAATAATGTCACCCTGCTCCCAGACAATCTCTTCGTCACAACATTTAGTTGTCCCATAACCTTGGATCACATAAACAATCACACCGCTGGCACGCGGATCAATCTTCAAACTATCTCGCGCCCTAATTCTTGCATAACCTGCCAAAATTAAAGGCGAGGTTGCGGGAAATGGGCATTCTAGCTGGTCAGCAATATCGCAAAAAATAATCCCTGTCGGCGCATCAGGGTCTAACGCTTTCGCGGGTTCCTCCACGAACGCCATATCCGGAACCGGCGGCAATTCCATGTTAAATGCATTACCCGAATTAAAGAACCGGGCGCGCCGCTGTGCGGCCGTGACAGGGTCTTTGGCGAGCTGGCCCGGCATTTCGGATACGCTTGATATCTGTTCTGGCATAGAGGTCTCTTCGGGTGATGCAAAGATGTGTTCACTCTAACGATAACCAGCAGAAAAACGCCATGCAAACGACAGACCTCGATACCAAGTTGTCCGAAAACAGCTCATAGGTTTCTTGATATATGTTTCCAGTGCATCGTCTTATTAACCAATCGACACGAGTGTTCACTAAAATCTGACGCCGCCTAAATGATCGCCATATATTTTCCATCGAGATGAGCCGGTTTTAGTTTGTTTCTTAATAATGGCCCTTACCCGGCACCCAAAAATTACTCTAATCCGAACCGTCCCGAGCACGGGAATTTTATGAATGGGGCCGCCGACTAACGAGTCAGCTTTGCTGCCACTATCAAGAGCGCCGGCTACTACGGACAAGAAACCTTTCTGACCAAGCTGGTGCACAGCTGTTTCTTAGATTGTTTGCCAATATGTCAATCAGTCTACGCAAACATGAAATGCAACGACCAAACCAGTTTATCGTTTGGGCGGCAAACGGGCCTTGCAGCCAGAAAAAAGCTGGTCCAAATAAATTATTATCAGGAACAGATAGACGGTTTGATGAGGTCAATATTGGCAACCTGTCGCGATACTGGAACTCGAGATGTAATCCCTCCCTGTGGCTAACGCAAATCACACATGGTCAAAAAGCTTTGAAACAACCACTAGTGTTCTACTTTCGACATCGCTATGAGCCAAAGTTCCTAAACGGTTAGGTCACCGATCATTTCTTCATCAAATTTGCCGTCAGCAGCGCGAAGTTCAAAAGAGCCACCAACCACTTGATTAAAATAATCCCAGATATAGAGATGATCTTCTGACTACGAACAGACAACTTCAGATAATGTCGGACAAATAATCAAATGGACCGGAGCAAACGATGACAACTCCCTTGGGCTTGTCGACCGACACGCTTTTCCAGCCACCTGTAACCTTTATGGGCCTACCGCACCGCACTGATGCGACAAGCGCCAAAGCGGCAATCCTGGGCTGTCCCTTTGACTGCGGCACGCACCCTTTCCGCGTCGGAGCCCGCCAAGGGCCGCAGGCGATCCGCGAGCAGTCCAGCCTAATACGCCGCTACCAATCTGAAATAGCAGACACCGATGCACTTGCAGAACTCGGCGCCATCGATGTAGGCGACGTTAAGCTGGTGCCGTCAAGGGCCGAAGAGTCTTTCGAGGCAATAGAGACCGCGGCCTATAGATTAGTCTCCGCCGGCACAGTTCCAGTTGGCTTCGGTGGTGATGGTAGCGTGTCGCTGCCATTGGTCCGCGCCGCCTCACGGATTCATACGGATTTGACCTTGCTGCATTTCGACAGTCATACAGATTCCTACGAAGTCGACCCGGTTCACCGATATGACGCGGCTACACAGTTCGCCCATGCAGCGTTGGAACAACGCGTTCGAGTAAGTGGCTCATACCATATTGGACTGCGCGGCTCGACGGCGCGCCAGGGTGTCTACGCCCGCACCAAGGAGCTGGGCTACTCTATCATCACAATGCGGGAGTTTATGGATCGTGGCCATACTGACGTCCTCGCAGAACTGAGGGAAACATTGGCCGGACGATCTGTTTATTTATCGTGGGACATGGACGTGTTCGACCCATCCTGTGCGCCCGGCGTCTGCACTCCCGCCTGGGGAGGCTTCTTGGCGCGCGAAGGCCTTGAGATAGTGCGCGATCTTGCCGGACTCAACATCGTCGCAGCTGATATAAACACAGTTAGTCCGCCGCACGACATTAACGGCATGACGGCTTTTCTGGCCGCTGCGATGACATACGAAATTATGTTGCTGATTTGGCGCGCCTGCAGCCTTACGCAAGAAATAAGCTGATGAACCACAACAGGACGCTGCAAAATCGCGAAAAACTACTCGCCGCTGCTGAATCAATTACACCTACCCTCATCGAACAGTCGCAAATCGACGAAGAAGGCAACACCCTATCGCCAAAGACAGTGAGCACACTGGAAAACGCCGGCATGTTCCGCTTGAAGCTCCCCACCGCTCTAGGAGGTGCTGAAGCCGACCCAGCAACACAGATCCTAGTGCTAGAAAAACTGGCCTACGCCAACACGTCAGCGAGCTGGTGCACCATGGTCGGTGCCACCGCCGTTGCTCTGTCGGGCGCGTTTTTGCCGGATGAAGCGGTCGCCGAAATTTTTTACAATGGCCGCGTGCCGCGGGGCGCCATAGTCGCGATGCCGATTGGCAAGTCAGAAGTTGTCAAGGGCGGCTATCGCCTTTCTGGACGCTGGCCCTTTGCTAGCGGTATCCGCCATGCCGATTGGATCGCCGCTGGCGCCATGGTGGAAAGGAGCGGCAAGACTGAACGCCGAATGATGGTATTCCCGACCGCATCCACAGAAATCCACGATAATTGGAAAGTCGCCGGGTTAAAGGGTACTGGCAGCCATGATTTTTCAGTTGAAAATTTGTTCATACCGGAATTCTTCAGCTGGGAACAGCGGGTCGACCCGCAACGTCGAGGAGGACCGCTCTACAGGATCGAACACCCTGGGTTCGTCGCCAACGAACATGTTGGCTTTGCCATCGGCGTCGGGCGACGTGCTTTAGATTCGATAGCCAATCAGGAAGTCGACAAACAACGTGGTTACACGGACAAACGTTCCAGCCTGGCATCGCGATCAGCCGTGCAGCGTCTACTTGGAAAAGGGCATCTGCGGCTGCGTGCGGCGCAAACACTAGCCCTTGAACTCAACGAAACAGCCTGGGAGACTGTCTGCGCTGGCAAGAAGGTGCCCACACAATTACAGGGTGAACTTCGCGCGGTCGCAACCCATTGTACGGACGTGTCGCTCGACGTGGTGACCGAAGCCTTTCGTTATGCCGGCGGTGGTGCAATTTACCAGGGTAACATCCTGCAACAATGCCTCCGTGACATGAATGCCGCCGCTCAGCACCTTATGGTCAGTGACATCGCCTATGAAAATCTTGGCCAGATGATCCTGGGTGTTCCCGACGTTCACCCAATGCAGTAACCAAGGCCTTTCGTATCAGAAGCTAAATCGATTTCACTGTTGGAGAAAACCATCCAGGAGCCAATCTATAAGAAGCCATTCACGGTTTATGCGGAATTCGAGTTAGCTATCATCAGCGGTGGCCTACAGCTCTATCGACTACCCTACACGCCGCGTAACAGGGCATCGATTAGCACGCTCTGGAAGCACAAAAAATCGGTTATGGAGGTTCTGGGCGGAACGCCGGATTGGTCAATGCCAGACTTTGGCTGCCTCCGCAAGACGTCCGAGTGCGACTTGGTGAAGTGTCGCTATCACGTCTCGTCGAGACCTTAAACGAGGCATCAAAAAGCACCTAACCATCGCGGATAGAACGTCCTATGCGCGCGCCTCAATTAGTGCCAAGGTTCGGGCCATCTCATTGGTCAGGATAACCAAACCCTCATCAACGCCTTGCCCCGGTTTGTTCATCAGGAAGTCGGCCCGGCAGGCTAGGGCGACATGTGAAGAGAGGCGGGCTGATTGATCCGTCTCGTTCGCCGAGCCACCCATATAGACGCCGGCCCCAGCCGCACGGCAATAGAGTAGCGCTTCAATAGACTTGCCTATCCCACCGAGATCCGGCGCTTTAACTTGTAGATAATCCGCCGCGCGGGCGTCAGCGAAGGCCCGAATATCGTCTAATGTATTGCACCATTCGTCGGCGACCAGCTTGACCGTGCTGCCACGATCTCCAAGGGCAACGCGTAAATCACGGAACGCGTCGATCTGACCTTGCCGGCTCTCCGCTATCATAGGTGTTTCAAGATAAAGGTCGTATGGTGCGGCAGCATCGGCGACGCAACCTACGTATTCAGCCATAAGCGCCATATCCGAGTCGAACAACTCGCCAATAGTACCATAGACATCAAGATGGATTGCCGGCTTATAGCCGGCGCCCCCGAGTTTACCTATCAACTGAGACACGAATGCGGCGTAGTCGATCAGCTTCTGCCCACCCGAACCGAGATCGGTCTCGACGTTAGCGAAGGAACCGTGTGGTAGGATGTCCACTCCTTTCATAATCATCTTCTCAACCATGAAAGTCTGTGGGGTCGGGCACATCCCAAGGATCGGGATGGGATCTGTTGCTATTACACATTCATACTCATTAGCGACAATTTCCGCCGGGGTCCGCTTTTGCGCCAACGCCGTGGCCTGCAAAAGCGCCTGCGATATCCCGTAACGCAGCGCAGTATGCAAAAGCGCTCCTTCCGGTTGGAATTTTTCGATCTCATCTGCAAGAGCTCGGAACTGCGAACAGTCGCGTCCAACCAGAAGGTCACGTACAGCGACCTCCACGACACCACGCTGCGCCTCCGCATTGAAAAGCGGATCCCGGCCGGCCGCCGCTGTAAAAATCACATCAATACAATCGCCGTGAGCTACCTGGCCGTCTTCAAGCTGTAGCATGACAGAAAGACTCTGACCGGCCTGTATTACCTTATCAAACCCCGGCGTGACCGGCGGATCTATGTAACCGAAACCATCCTGCCGTGCACCGGCACGAATGGCCGCCAGATCCTTGTTAAAGTAGCCGCTGCGCCCTGACGCGCAGAGCAGCCCAGCAATTTTCATGCGGCGTTCTCCAAACAATATTGTGCGACCTCCGCATGCGTCGCGAACCAAACGTCAGGATGGCCTTTCATATGACCAATGAGCTCGTCCAGCATTGCCAAGCGCGAGCGGTGCCCAATGAAGTGGGGATGCATGGTCAATAAGAACAATCCATCATCCTTATAGGCCTCGTCGAACTCCGACCTGAAGATCTCCAAAACAGCGGAAGGTGGTGTATAGGGCCGCAAGGAGGACATGCGATCCATGTTAAAATAAACCGCATCGTCCTTAATCCATTCGACCGGTAGTTCGACCATACCCGTCTGCTCACCGTCCTCGAGAATTTCATAGGGATCGTCATCGGCCATCAGCGAAGAATCGTAAATTAGCCCCATCTCTCGGCTAATCGAAAGCGTCTGCGGACTGAAGTCCCAGGAAGGCGTGCGGATCCCAACCGGCCGCTCACCGGTAATCTTTTCCAGCACGTCAGCCGAGCGCATCTGCAGATCTCGTTCATCCGCTGACGGTAGAGTGCTGTTAAACTCATGAATCCAACCATGGATACCAACCTCGTGCCCCTGCTGCACCACAGCGCGCTGCTCATCTGGATGCAGCATTGCAACAACAGCAGGCACAAAAAAACTGGCCCTGATATCGTGCCGGTCGAGTAACTTCAGTATACGTGGCACACCTACACGCGCAGCATATTCCCCTTGTGAAAGCTTACCCGGTGAGTTCTGACCAAACCGCAAGGTACTGGATTCGTGATCAGAATCGAAAGATAGTGCCACGCAAGCCTTGGCGCCTCCTTTCCACTGCGCTGGTTTCAGAGTGCGGCCTGCGCGGACCTTATTGACAATTCCGCGCCACTTTTCTTCCGCCCACTGCCAGGGCTCTTCTTGAGCTTTACCTGCCTGATCGTCCGGCATCGCGTTTCTCCCCTCAAATTAGCGACTCTCAAGGTAAGCGTATTTGAGGGACGGCGTTGGCGCAATGCAGGAGAGCGTGAAGCACCAACAGGCTATATCTATTTGCCGCGCAGAAATTAGTCGAAACCTGATAGCATTTTTCCTTAACTCTACCCAGATGTTCCGGCAGAAAAACCATTTATTGGATGATGTCCCAGGATGCAGAAACCCGTCGACCTCTCCACCACTGTCAGACGCGGCTTTTTTGCCGTTGCCCCAATTGTGACCGCAGTGTGATCTTTGAAAATATTTAAAATCGGCCCCATCGTGCGGCACCTGTGGTGCATCAAACGGCGATATTCGCACCGAAGATATCGCGCCTTATTTCACGATTGTCGTCATCGGTCATGTTGTGATAGCACCGCTGATGATGATTGAGCAGGTGTATTCTCCATCGTTATGGGTGCATCTATTGGTCTGGCCGCCGCTCTCCATCCTTGCCACTTTTTTTCGCTACCACGTATTAAGGGTGCGGTGATGAGCTGGATGTGGTGGTTAGGAATTCGCGGCGGCGAACAGCACTAAGTTTCTGTATACCCCTGCACTAGCCTTGAGAGCTGGACCTAGCGCTAACACCGTCGAACCAGCGCTGAAGGTTTATCATATCTTCACCAATCCTGATTTTTGGCACGCGGCCAATCTGAAAACCAACGAACGCCGTAATATCCGCGACAGTGAAACGGTCGCCAGAAATATACTCTCGTTCTGCTAGTTCACCATCGAGCCAGGTCATCCGGTCCATGATATTTTTGCGGCATAATTCTCCGAATTCATGAACCTGGGGAATCCGACCTTTCCAGTAAGGATGGGTGTGGCGAAAGCACATCGACGCATTGGCTAAAATTTCGGATTCCATCCGACGGTTCCACATCTCCACGACCGCTTTATCCTTCTGACTGGCGCCGAAAAGTGTAGGTTCCGGCTGCTGCTCTTCAAAATAGCGACAAATTGCGATTGATTCTGCGATGTGTGAACCATCGTCTAGTTCGAGAACGGGGACCCGTGCCAATGGATTAATCTTGACGAAGTCAGCTTCTAAGTTTTCCGACTTGCCAAGATCAATTTCAACACAGTCAATGTCGATGCCCTTCTCGGCGAGGAAAATGTGAACGCGCTTCGGATTTGGAGCAACTTTTGTGGTGTAGAGCTTCATAGCGGATCTCCTCCCTGACCTCACTTCATTTTATATTGGGTATAGTAAACGGCCTCGGCCCCACCCATTCAAGTCGGAAGCGGGAAGCTAGTACCTATGCTATTGTTGCACTCACCACCAAATGCGAGACGCAGATGAACGAAACAATTCAGCCGAGCCAGTGCTGGGAATGCAACACCTATTGCGGTTCATTGGTCACCATGCGGGATGGCAAGGTCGCAAAAATTGGCCCTAATCCTGATCACCCTCATTCCAAGGGCGCATTCTGCGTAAAGGGTATCCGCGCAGTTCGGGAATGGACAGAAAATGACAACCGTCTGCTGTATCCATTACGGCGGGCCGGTCCCCGTGGCAGCGGCCAATGGGAACGTATCTCCTGGAACGATGCGCTTGATGAAATCGCTGACAGAATAGCGGGCGTCCGTTCCACATATGGCCCTATGTCGATCGCCGGCGCTGTCAGCGGTGCCGCCTTTAGCCGCGGTGCTATCATGGCGCTGCTAATGCGCTCGATCGGGTCGCCCAACTGGATGATTAACCAGGATCTGTGCGGTGGGTGCCAGGCATTAAGCGAAAAAATCACCGGGATCCCCATGAAAAATGGTGAAGACATCGACAATGCGCACTGCGCCCTACTCGTCGGCCGTAACCCCTACGCCGCTGATCCGACGCAATGGCTTGCGCTCAAGGCTCTAAAGAAACGTGGTGGTCAGATTATCGTTATCGACCCAATTCAGGGGCCCGCCAGCGACCTTGCAGACATCTGGCTGAGGCCGAGACCTGGTACTGATGCCGCTTTGGCGCTTTCAATTGCCCATATCCTCGTGGCTGGGGGACAATACGACAAAACCTTTGTTGAACGCTGGTGTCACGGCTTCGAACGTTACAAGGCCCGCATCGACGAGTATTCGCCAGCAACCGCCGCAGCACTTACCGGCGTACCCGCCAGCGATATCATCGCAGCGGCGAAGGCTTATTCCGAAGGCCCTTCCGTCTTCATACCTGGCCACGGCATTGATGCATTTAGCGCTGGTGTCCAGACTTTCCGCGCTTTCGACTGTCTCGTCGCAATCAGTGGCAATCTTGACCGCCTGGGCGGCAACCGGCTTACCAAAAAGCCGAAAGGTTTTCGTACCTATCTAGACTTGATCCACACTCCGCAGTTCCGCCTTCCACTAGAAATCGAAAAACAAACGATTGGGGCCGAACAATTCCCTCTATGGGCTGGTCCAGAAGGTTGGCAGACCGCGTGTCACAATCCGTCCGTGATTGAAGCCGTACTAACCAGCAAACCCTATCCAGTGAGGGCAATGTATATCAGCGGCGTAAACATCGTTGTGACCTATCCCGATGCGACGCGGACGATCGAAGCGCTGAAATCCCTCGATTTTATCGCCGTCGCAACGCAGAACCTGAACCCGACTTCAGTTTACGCTGACATTGTACTACCCAAAACCACCACGCTGGAGGAAGAGGAAGTCCAACTGATATGGGGCGGCCCATGCATCGGCTACACCAAACCTGTGGTCGCACCACGAGGCGAAGCGCGATGCGACCTCGAAATTGCACTCGCGCTTCGAGACAGACTTGAAGAGCGCCAAGCCCTAACGCATGACTTCCTGCCTTGGCCCAACCAACGTGCCTTTAATGAGTATCTGTTGGGCGATAGCGGGATAAAAATTGAGGACCTGCAGGAACACGGATATGCGACTTTCCCTTATGAACTCGGTGCGTTCGAGGATTCCTGCTTCAATACCTCCACGGGCAAAGTCGAACTTTACTCTGAACGGCTTAGCGCATTGGGCCTTGACCCTTTGCCCAATTACACACCGCCAACTGCTGACTCGTCCGATCCGAAAGAACGCGGCACTTATCCACTCGTACTTCTTACTGGCCTGCGGGAAAAAACCTATCATCATTCGCGCTTCCGCGATCAGGAATGGGCTCGCAAAGTATCCCCAGACCCTCTTATCCAAATCCATCCGGAAACCGCAGCCAAATACGGTATCCTCGATGGTCACTGGGTAACGGTGCACACGGCAGATACAAATAACGCGTGTCGAACGAAAGCGGAGATAACGGATCGCACACCGCAAGGTGTTGTTGCGACGGGAATGGGCTGGTGGGAGCCATTGAGCAATGATCCGGAATTGGGCGCACGCGACATCAACATCAACGGTGCAATGTCCTATGGCGGCCCCTGGGATCCGGTCACCGGGTCACCAAATTCTCGCGGACGACGCTGTCGGATAGCACCCTTGGCTTTGGCTAGTGATGCCGCCGATTGAGCTTTTTATCAATCGCTGCATATTCCAAAGCCAGAACCCATTTAACCGATCAAAAAATTGAAGGTAAGGCAGTGCGATGAGATCACAATCCGCGGTTATCCTGCTCGGTTTTTTACTGACTTGGCCGGCAGCATCCCTAGCTGATAACGATGCCATCACAATCGGAGAATGGCGCACGGAAGCCGGTAAAGCGCTGGTTTGCGGTGGCACTGAAGGTGACGCAATCGTCGATATAGCAACTCACGCCAACGCATTCTATGAAAGTGGTGCGAAATCCAATGGTGCAGAATACGAGGCCTATTGGTCGCGTTTGGAACGGGCAATCAAGGAGCGGCGCTGCTTCGTTGCAGCGAAGATGCGACACCTGCCGGATAACCTAGTCTATAGCGGCCCCAAATCGCTGGAAACCCAGGGAAAACGCTTTAAGGTCATCGGGACAACAATTGAAGAAGACGGCGAGCGCTATCCTGCCTTCACTATGACCACATTGAAGGTCTACAAACCCTAACACACCCCATAACGAAGGACGCCCCAATTCGTATTGGAGGCGCTCAATAAATTCGCCACAACGATTTCATATTAATTGGCAGCGCTCTCAGCAAAGGCCTTATCGGCAGAAGCAATAGATTTCGCGAGCGACAGGAAATGCTTGCGCGACTCGGGCGGAATATTCATGAAGTTACGGACTAGTTCCAAGGTCTCTCGTTTCGTACCTAATTCGGTGGTTTGGTTCTTACCTGCAACCGCATCAGTGAAGAACCATTGCACCGGAGAATCTAATTGTTGAGCGATCAGCCATAGTTTACTCGCTGAAATGCGATTTACACCGCTCTCATATTTCTGAAGTT
>CAYYUG010000018.1:29923-39372 GCA_964474755.1 uncultured Rhodospirillaceae bacterium
CATTGAAGTGCTTTAAAAACCGAATACGCTCGAATTTTTTATTAGCAGATAACTACCAACGCGTACAAAGTAGTTTCAAAATTTTTATTTTATAACAATACGTTGGGTGCATATGGGCAAAGATTACACGAAAATGGCGCAAAGCAACCAATCGTCATTGAACATGCCTCTATCCGTGAGGCACGATCAGTAAGAATGTCGTCATCATCGCGGCACCAAACTCATACGGTACCGCGCCTAACCGGGACAGCGACAACAAACCGATCATAATCTGACCCGGTTTCAGGCGTCATGTTTAGGCAGAACTGGATTTAGAATACGTAGTGGGCACCGTCTCCGACGGCGACCCCGCCGCGCGGACCAGTATTATATTTGTTGGCAAAATTCGGCTCGAGCACGCGGCCCTCTCGGGAATTTACCCAAAATCTCATCAATCGCCGTTTCTTCGCCGGATCGTCATAGTCCGTGTAGCCGGCCCGAGAATGCAAGATAGTGAAATTGTTTACGAGCTGAATGTCGCCCTTTTGCAAATGCATGCGAAACTGGATGTCCGGACGCTGCGCGATCGCAAGCATCCGCTCCAGCACTTCTTCCTCAAGCACGCCCAGCGGCTGCTCCATCTTGATATGAGCTGAGCGGATGATCTTGTCGTTGAAATCGCAGCTTAACTGACCACGATAATAGCTGTAGATTGGAATTTCGTTGTCCGTCAACTCGTCCAGGCTCTCGGTGATACCCTCGCCCCGCAAATCTCGCTTGAAGCCGCGGTAGAGGGTCGGCAGCAGATCGCGATAGTTTGCCAGGATTTCATTATATACCGACATCGAACTCGACAGCATGCTCTCTCCACCCGAACGTGCGGTGTTTACGCAAAACAGCGCAACCATGTCAGAAGAGTCGATATGCGGCAGTAATCCGGAGTTGGTCTTATAGCCGCGGCTGTTGATATCGTTGTAGTCATTACCGAGATCGATCACGTCAGCTAGGATCTGACCTTTGGAATTTTGCGAAATAGGGTTCCCGAAATAAGCTCCGATGCCCCAATAGATGATGCGCAACGTATTGAGATCGTAATTATCCACCGGTATGCCACGGAACAGCGCGAAGCCGCGCCCTTCTTCAACTTCCGCTACAATTTCCGCTATTTTTGCACGCAGTGTCGGCAGTGGGAACTCTTCGCACCCAAAATCCGGTACATTGAGGCCACGCGCTTTGACACCTCGCATGGCGGCTTCGATTTCTGCCAACTCGCTATCGTCGAAACGATAGATCCAGGAATCGTCGTTTTCGTAGTCAACAACCTTCCAGGCTGACCGGTCGCTGACTGGCTCCATAAGCATCTCTGACATGCTTAACCTTTAAAAGCTATTTGCGATAAATATGCACGCACTTTACCGCAGGGCAGCATCTGCAATCAAATCAGGCTCAAACCCGCATCAACATGCAACACTTGCCCCGTGATACGTTCCGCCTCACGGCTAAGAAAAAACGCCGTAGCTGCAGCGACGTCGGCGGGCAGGGTCAAAGTGTTCATGGGTGCGGCAGCAGCAGCTCTCTGCCAACCTTGATTCGAAACCGCCGCATGGGCGCCGGCATCTTTCTGCGTATAACCGGGAGAGACACAATTAACCGTCGTACCGCTAGGCGCCAACTGATAGGCGAGTGCTTTTGCAAGGCTCTCAAGACCAGATTTGGCCGCGGCGGAGACCGGAAAAATTGTATCGTTAGCACCAAAACTATGTGCAACGAAGGAACTTACGGCGACTACCCGCCCCCATTTTGACGCCTCCAATTGTGGCAGCGCCTCGGTCACGAGCCCGAAGAACGCTTCAGTAATAGCAGCCAGCGAAGTACGAAGGGCGGCGGCATCGACATCGCCAAACCGACGTTTGTCGGCGAAACCGGCATTGCTGACGATCTGGTCGAGGCGACCAAACCGGTCTTTGATTGTTTCGACCAAAATTTTTGGCGCATCAGCCTCAGCAAGGTCGGCCAGCACTAATTCAACCACCGCCCCGCATTCGCGTGTTTCTGCAGCCACACGCTCAAGTCCTTCGGCATTGCGACGTGTGTGCAAGAGCAAGGCCGTCCCTGGTCTGGCCAGCAACCGGGCCGTTGCGGCCCCGATCCCGCTTGCAGCACCAGTCAAGAGTATTACTCGTTCAAAATTATCAATCATGCTCTCACATCCATTACGCACAAATCACCTTGGGCCTCACCCTAATTCACCACCGCCGCTTGGAAAACCAGCTCCCGTGTTCTACCAATATGATAGGGAAGGCTGGGCCATGATTACGATTGGAGTTGATGTCGGCGGCACCTTTACCGACCTCGTGTTACTAGACGGTCGGACAGGGAAAATGCGCAGTCTCAAGACGCCCTCAACACCGGAAGGCCTGGCCCGCGGCGTAATGAATGCGATCCACCTCGCCAGCGTTCCAGAACAAGAAATTGTGGGCATTACACACGGCATGACCGTGGCGACGAATACCGCGCTGGAGATGAACGGCGCCCGCCTCGGGGTCATCACCACTGAAGGTCACCGCGATGTTTTGGTAGTCGGCCGGGGGAACCGAACCAAGTTATACGACATCAAGGCTGTCCGTCCGCCAACCCTGGTGCCACGCCGCCGCATCCTGGAAGTAACTGAGCGGATGATCGCTAACGGCGACGTCCACAAATCGCTCGACGAGGATCAAGTGATCGCTGCCTGCGAGCGTCTCAAACAGGACAAGGTGGAAGCCATCGCGATCTGTTTCCTGCATTCCTACTCGAACCCAAAGCACGAAATCCGAACCGCCGAAATCGTCCGCACGCAACTGCCAGACATTCCCGTTAGCCTTTCACATGAAATCCTTCCGGAATATCGCGAGTTCGAGCGCTTCTCGACTACAGCGCTGAACGCCTACGTCGGACCAAGGGTCTCAGGCTATCTGAACTCGCTGTCGGACAACTTGACCGCAAGTGGCATCGACGCACCGCTGCGCATCATGGGCTCGAATGGCGGCACCTGGCGGGCCACAGCGATGGCGGCAGAGCCAGTTAACTCAATGCTAAGCGGCCCCGCAGGTGGCGTCACCGCCTCGATCAGCGTAGCCCAGTTGCTCGGCATACCTAACTTCATCACCTACGACATGGGCGGCACCAGCACGGACGCTTGCCTGGTGCGCAATTACAGCCACGACATGACGACCGAAGGCCATGTTGGCATGTGGCCTAATCGCGCACCGCAAATCGAGATCAAGACGGTCGGCGCCGGCGGCGGTTCAATTGCGTATCTCGATACCGGTAAATTTCTACAGGTTGGACCGCGCTCCGCCGGAGCCTCGCCAGGTCCTGCCTGCTACAGTCGAGGAGGTACCGAGCCAACGGTGACTGACGCCAACGTGCTGCTCGGTCGTTTCCGTCCTAACCAGGCGATCGGCGGTGAAATCGAAATCGACATCGGCGCAGCAGAAAATGCAGTCGGGGCATTAGGCAAGAAATTGAATCTCCCGGCGGCACGTATGGCCGATGGTATCGTTCGTATCGCCGTAGCCCGAATGACCGGTACGGTCAAAGAAATCACAGTCATGCGAGGCCTCGATCCGCGTGACTTCACCCTGTTCGCCTATGGTGGCGCTGGCCCGCTGCACGCAGCTGCCATTGCCGAAGAACTGGGCATGACCAGTATCGTTATCCCGCCAATGCCGGGTGAATTTTCGGCGTACGGTCTATTGGCGGCAGATACACGCTATGACGTCACACAAACAAGACTGACCAAACTCGCTGGCACGGACTGGGAGACGCTACAAAATATACTAGCCCCGTTACGCGCTCGGGCCTTTAAACGGCTTACAGAGGATGGTTTCTCTGGCGACAAAATACAGCTGCAGATCTCGCTTGAGATGCGGTATGTCGGCCAAGCATTCGAGCTGGCGACTAACATTCCCGATGGATCCACAACATTAGCCGACATTGAAAATTTTTTCTGCGCCGCCTACAAGGAACGCTACGGTCAACTGGATGACGGTCCGATCGAAATTGTCTCGTTTCGAGTGACCGGCATCGGTCTGTCAGACCGCGTGGAACTGCCGAAAAATATTGTGGGTGGCAGCCTCACCGACGCCGAGATTGGTCGACGGCCAGCAATATTCGGCAGTGTGACACATAAAATCCCTATCTATCGACGCTCACGTCTACCATGTGGAGCAGATATCTTCGGCCCTGCCATTGTCGAGGAAGAAGGTGCAACAACTGTCATTCCACCTGGCTTCACGGCTCGGCAAGACCAACACGGCATCATGACGCTGACGCGCGAAACGCCAGCATGATAGACCCCATCACACTGGAAGTAGTCTCCGAAGGCCTGATCTCAGTCGTGAGGGAAATGCGAGCAACCGTGTTCCGCACCGCACGTTCTGTCGCAATCTACGAAGCAAGAGACTTCTCTTGCGGGCTGTTTGACGCATCTGGCCAGGTAGTTGCGCAGTCCGAGGACATCGGTAGCCACGTCGTTCCCCTGCCCTGGTCAGTCGAGGCGGCGCTTGCCGATATGGGTGGCGACCTAAAACCCGGTGACGTGATCTTAATGAACGATCCCTACCGGGGTGGAACACATCTGAACGATGTCACGATTATCTATCCAGTTTTCGTCGATGGTGAATTAGTCTTTTTTCCAGCGGTACGCGAACACTGGGCTGATGTCGGTGGTGCGGTGCCAGGCTCCATGTCGGGCACTGCGACCGAAATTTATCAGGAAGGCATACGTATCCCACCGGTCAAAATTGTCGAGCAAGGCCGCATCAACGAACCGCTTATGGAAGTGCTCTTGAGCAACATGCGGGTGCGCCAGGAACGATGGGGCGACTTCAATTCCGGCTTAACCGCATGCCGCACAGCGGAGCGGCGACTGGGTGAGTTGATTGACCGCTATGGCGTCGACCTCATTCTCGACTGCGTCCACCTAAATCTCGACCGGTCAGAAACACGCATGCGCGAAAACATCAAGGCGTTGCCCGACGGTGAATTCTATTACGAGGATTATCTAGAGACCTTCGGGCCCAACGGCTTCGAACCGCTGCTGTTGCCACTCTGCTTGAACATAAAAGGCGACAGCTTGACGGCCGACTTCACCGGCGTCTCACCGCAGGTACCAGTACCGGTGAACTCGACCCTAGCGGTTACCGCCGCCTCAGTCTTTATTACACTGAAATCAACCCTCGACCCTCAGCATGCCCTGAACCATGGATCCTTCCGCCCGGTCGAGGTAATCGCACCGAAAGGTACCATCGTCAATGTCAGCCACCCCGCCCCCGCCGGCAGCCACGGCGAAATACGGAAAAGGGTCATCGCGACGATGCTAGGCGCGCTTGCCCAGGCTTGCCCGGAACTCGTCTCCGGCGATATTCATCGAACTTCTTTCCACAATCTGATTGGCGGCATCGACCCAAATACCGGCGGCGAATACGTGCATTACGAATGGGCAAGCGGAGGCAATGGTGGCTTCCTTGAGGCCGACGGGCCCAGCGCTATGGCCGCCATCGACTGGGGTGACCTGACGACAGTACAATCTACCGAGGTGCTGGAGAACCAATTCCCCCTGCATGTCGAATTCTCACGGTTGGGCATCGACAGTGGCGGCCCGGGAAAGCAACGCGGCGGCCTCGGCATGCGCCGCGCACTTCGCCTTACCCGCGGCAGCGCGAAGTACTCCCTGCTCTCCGACGGTGCCATTATGCCTCCCTTCGGCATACTTGGCGGAGAGTCCGGCGCACCGGTCGACAGCTATGTGGTTAAGGCCAACGGCACCGAACAGCACTTCGATAGCCCTGGCAAAGTGGGCGGCCACCTGCTAGAGGCTGGCGACATGGTGATCCTGCAAAGCGCTGGTGGGGGTGGCTATGGCGACCCAAGGGACCGCAGCTCTGAGGAAGTGGCCCGGGATGTGGCAGATGGCGTGGTATCGAAAGAAGCGGCGCGGGAGGTGTTTGGTGCGGATAAGAGGATAGCACGTTATACCCTTACGGTTACCGAAAGCGACGATGATGCTTACGTGGCGTCAGGGCCGAGCCGGAAGCGGGTAATCCGCCTGAACCCCGCCGATGCGACTGCTCTTGTCCTATCCACCAATGACTGTATCGAATTGCTTGGCAAAAATAGCGCACCGTTGCGCGGCTGGTTGATCTGCGATGAAGCCATTCCGGTTGGATCCGTTATGCTAGACGCTAAGGGAAGACGCTGTCTTGGCACAGAGGCTGATAGCCTCGTCGAGGTTCGGCGACTGACGGTGCCAATTGGAGCGCCACAGCTTAGTTAGATTTTGTATTCCAAAATATCGAATTATGGATCGCAAAAACAATCCCACGACGTAGTGGCCTGGTGCGGCCAAGTCTCTATGAACTTTTGTTGCCTCTCTCACGCACCTGGCTCACACCACCTGCGCCGTGTCGATAAACAATGTCTGCACCTGCGGTGCTGTGAAGGCCCTCCGCAACGGTAAACCCATTGCTCCTAAGCCTACTCCGCCGCTGCACTGTCTGGCGGCCGCGTTGCAATGGCACCGTCTGCGTCCAGTGTATCAAGCTCCCCTTCGCTAAAGCCTAGCTCTCGTGCCAACACCGTACGAGTGTCATGGCCAATGGCGCGACCAGCCCAGCGGATCACGCCGGGAGACTCGCTAAATTTTGGAGCAACACCACCGAGCTTGACGGTACCGATCTCCTCGTGCGGCACGTCGAGCAACATATCACGAGCAGAAAATTGCGGGTCCTTAAAGACGTCGGCGACAGTATAGATTGGCGCGGCCGGCACGTCGTTGTTGACCAGGTACTCGTAAATCTCGTCGAGGGCCCAGCCCTTCGACCAGTCGGAGATGATTTGGACTAGTTCTTCCTCGTTTACTAGCCGATTGTCACCCTCAACAAATTTTGGATCGTCGGCCAGCTCGGGCTGACCCATGGCAGCCGCGAGCCGCCGAAAAGTCGAGGTGTTGCCAGCGGCGATGTGAATCCATTCGCCACCCTTGGCCGGAAACAGGCTGTTTGGCACGTGACCGTGCAGACGCGAACCGACCCGACCCGGCACGACGCCGAGTTTTTCAAAGGCTGGCACGAAGCTCTCCATCATCGAAAAAGCGCTTTCGTAGAGCGCTACATCAACGACCTGACCTTTGCCGGTCGTGTCTCGCCGGTGCATCGCCGCCAGGGCGCCAAACGCGCCATACATTCCGGCTACATAGTCAGTGAGCGGTGTCGCCACTCGCGCAGGCGGTTTGTCGGGATCACCGGTAATTGAACGGATACCGCTCATGCTCTCGCCAATGATGCCATAGCCAGCACGCTCGCTGTAAGGCCCGGTCTGACCGAAACCACTGATCCGCACTAGAATCAAACTGGGGTGTTCCTTGGCAATATCATCGTAACCGAGGCCCCATTTCTCAAGCGCACCAGGTTTGAAATTTTCAATCACCACGTCGTAGCGCGGCATCAGGCGGCTTACAATGTCGCGACCCTGCTCCGATTTGAGGTTGATGGCGATGGTCTCCTTGTTGCGGTGCATGGAGGCCCACCAAAGGCTCTTGCCCTCGAAATGTCTGCCAATAGTGCGCAACGGATCGCCGGACGGCGTTTCTACCTTGACGACATCAGCACCGAAATCAGCGAACAGACGGCCACAGAACGGTCCAGCAACCGTTGAGCCAAGTTCGAGAACCCGAACGCCCTGCAGGGGACCACTAGGCGTCATGCGAACGCGCCCCACAAAGCTGAGCCACCTCGCCGATATCCCTGCAATCCTCCAGGGTCCGTACCGCGTCGATCACACGGCTCACGCGTGCCGAACCGATCACCGACGTTGCCATGTCAGCGAATTTAGCGCTGAGGCGCAACCATTGCCTATCGAGATCACGGTCCGGCGTCTCTACGTCACCGCGGGTACTATGAACCGTACCATCCTTCAAGGTTACTGACACGTCGGCGTGGGCGAGGCCCATACTGTCATCTGTATGCACCGAAATTTTATCGCGCACTGCGACGACCTCCGGGTCCTGGACCTTGTCCTCATTGTAGTTTGCGATTATTGCGGTGTTCTCACCCAAGAGCGCCATGGCAGCCGTAAAACGAAGACTAAATTTACCCTCCAGACCTGTCTTCGGCTCCAAAATATTGCAGATCCGCAAATTGTCGCTGCGCACGTGCACATCAACAGTGGCGACATTATCCGGATCAATATTGTGGTCGCGCTTGAGCGCCATTGCCGCTTCGATCGCCGCATGGGTCCCATAACAGGCAGCGTGGTACTTGAACAGCACGTCCGCCGTGTGGAAGTTCTCGCCGAGCCCTTCCAGCGCCGTTTCGGGGTCGTAATTTTGGGTCTGGGTATCGGCAAAACCCTGCTCGCACTCAAGCACGTCCGATCGGCTCTCGAAACCACGTTCGGACAGAAGAGCCGCGGAGAGCCCGTTGACCGCCGCCTTTCCCGCGTGGAAAGGTTTACACATGGTGCCGAACATGGACCGCAGTCCCGCTGCTTGGGTGCCACCGATACCCATCGCGTTAGCGCAAGCCTCGCCGTCAAGGCCGAGTAATCTCGCCGCAGCCGCAACCGCACCAAAAGTTCCAACGGTGCCCGTCGCGTGCCAGCCAGCGCCGTAATGTGATTGGTTCATCACCGTGCCGACCCGGCATTCCGCCTCGACCCCAGCGACTAGCGCGGTAAGGAAATCCTTGCCGCCGCGGCCCTGATGTTCGGCAAGTGCAAGAAGTGCCGGCACTACCGGAACCGTCGGGTGACCCGGCATCAGCAGATGCACGTCGTCATAATCCAGCGCATGGCCAGCCGACCCATTAACTAGCGCGGCCTGCTGCATCGAGACCTTGCGGCCGTCACCGATAATGGTCGCTTGCGGATTACCACCAGCCGAAATTGCGTCTTCCAGCAAGATGCGTGTCAGCGGCTCGGTTGACCCCGCGAGGGTGACGCCAAGCCAATCGAGAAAACAGTGACGCGCTACCTCTACTGCCTCCATCGGGAGGCTGTCATGGTTGAAGGACATACTGTTCTGCGCCAATTTGAGGGTCAGGTTAGTATCGTCGAACTCCGTTGCCTGAGGCATCGAGCGTCTCCTGAATGTGGTGCCGGTGAATTTGGCGAAAGACTGCCATGGCGGTGGGAAATTTGTCCAGACCAGGGACAAACCCTACCCTGTAAAATAAACATAAAACTGCTTTATACTACACCTCTCCATATTGGAGTCAGCCGAATGCTCACACCAACTCAAATCGACCAATTCTGGCGTGACGGGGTGCTCACCGTCCCGAATGCTGTGACGCCTAAGCAGCTCAAGGCGCTTAACGCGAAGATTGTTGGATGGGTTGAGGAAAGCCGTGCATATAGCGAACCCTTCGGGCCGCCTACACTCGACCAACGGCCACGTTTCGATATGGGAACAGAGCATACGGCAGCAAACC
>CAYYUG010000018.1:39472-57164 GCA_964474755.1 uncultured Rhodospirillaceae bacterium
ACACTCGACCAACGGCCACGTTTCGATATGGGAACAGAGCATACGGCAGCAAACCCGGCGTTGCGCCGCGTCAACAATCCGTCAGATATTTCCGATGCCTATCACGATGTCATGCAAAACGCTGCCATGGTTGACATGGTAAACCAGCTGATCGGGCCCAACCTCAAGTTCCACCACTGCAAGATCAATTTGAAACTACCCGGTTCGGATACGACTGTTCACTACCATCAGGACTTTCTGTTCACGCCGCACACCAACGACGATGTGGTAACAGCCCTGCTGATGTTAGACGACGTAACCGAGCAGAATGGTTGCCTGCGAGTTGTCCCCGGTTCACATCGAGGTCCGATATTTTCACTTTACCGGGGTGACAGTTTTGTTGGCGCCGTTTCCAGCGAAGATGAAGAACGCCTGCTGTCCGAATCCGTTCCGGTGACCGGTAAGGCGAGCAGCGTTTGCCTGATGCACACGCGGTTGGCGCATGGTTCGGCGCCGAACTACTCTAATAGGTCTCGCAACCTCTATATTTGCGTCTACAGTGCGGCCGACGCCTTCCCGATCGCCCGGAACCCGATGGCAAACCCAAACGAAGGCCTCATGTTGCGCGGCGAAAAGACCCGTACCGCGCGCCTCAGCGAGGCGATGATTGAATTACCGGAACAACCGAAGTCGGCCTCCTTCTTCACGGTGCAGGGCCAGGACTCGGCCGCGGAATAGCAGCCCTCAACCGTCCTCGACAATCGCATAGACCTCTATTTCGACAAACAATTCTGGACGCAGCAAGCCGCTAACGGCGACTAACGTACTGGCAGGCCGGATATCACCGAACATCTCGCCATGAGCCTTGGTAACGCCGTTGGCATGCAATTCCATATCGGTCACATAGATGACCGTACGCACCACGTGCTCAGGACCCGCACCAGCTTCCACGAGTGCGTCTTTGATGATCTTGAGAATTTTCGTCGCCTGATCGTAGGCGTCGGCACCGTCGGATGTTGTGCCTGAGACGTGTATCGAATTGCCAACCTTTACTGCACGGGAATAGCCCAGCACCGGCTCGAACGAGTGGCCGGAAGAGATAGTTTGGCGTGCCATATCTAATCCCCTTAAATAACACCGTCCGTTGTTAATTTTTCCAATGCCGCCGCATCGAGCCCGAGTAGTTCGCCAAATATTTCAGCATTGTCATGGCCGAACATCACCGGTGGACCGTCATAGCCAGTTTTAGTGCCGCTGAACTTGATCGGGTAGCCGGACGCGTTAAGTCCCTCAAGCGGTCCCAAAATAGGGTGCACAAGATCCTCAATCATGCCTCGAGCGTGGATATGCGGCCACGCCTTCACATCGTCGATATCGTTGATCGGACTGCACACGATGCCGGCCTCGCGCAGCATCGTCAATACCACACCGCCATCCTGTTTTGCCGCCCATTCCCCAACAATTGCATCAACTCGGTCATTGTTTAGCAAGCGTTTGCTACTGGTCGCAAAATCAGGATGCTCCTTGAATTCCGGACAACCCATGACGTCGCAGAGCGTCTGCCAATGAATGTCCGTCGCTGTCCCAACGATCAACCAACGGTCCTTGGTCTTGTAGCTATTAAAGGGTGAGACCCGCGGCACTCGGTTCCCTTGGCGATAGTCGAGGCCAAGCTGTTGATAGCCTTCCAGCGGATCATCATAGATCAGCGAAAAAATTGAATCGACCATCGCCACATCAACATGCTGTCCTTCACCTGTACGTTCTTGGTGGTAGAGAGCAGCCAGCACACCGGCCAAGCCGAAGACGCTGGAGATGGAATCGGCTAGCGCTGTCCCAGCCTTGGTGGGTGGTCCATCTGGTTGACCGGTCATGCTCATCAGGCCGCTGGCCGCCTGTGCCGCAGCGTCAAAACATTTCAGATGAGCGTCAGGGCCGGTCTGTCCGTAACCGGTGATCGAGCAATAGACGAGGCGCGGGTTGTGCGCATGTATCGTTTCAAAGTCGATGCCCAACCTCTTGGTGACACCAACGCTAAAATTTTCCACCAGCACGTCTGCCTTATCGGCTAGCTCCAGCAACAATCGTAAACCATCCGGATGCTTCAAATTCAAGGTCACCGCTTTCTTACCACGGGCCCTCTTCAAAAACGGAACCCCCAGGTCGTCTGGCGTCTTGCGCTCAAAGGACACTCCCTCCGGTCCCGCATAGATCGGCGAATCGGATAGGCTGTCACCGGTCGAAGGATTATCGACGCGGATTACCTCCGCGCCCAGCCCGGCAAGTAGCAGCGTCGCGTGCGGGCCAACAAAAAATTGCGTCAAATCAATCACTCTGACGCCCTCTAGGATGCGTTTGGTCATTCTCGTTTTATCCTTTCGGCGAGCATCATGGCGTGTACCATCAACAAGCGCTAGCGATCAGCGGTTACACGGCTCGCGGAATGCACAACGTCTTACATACCAAGTTCACAGGCTGATTCGAACTGAAGGAGTGGACCGGTACAGTTGAGGTTTACAAGCTGATATGAAACCCTTCAGCGCAATCAAGTGGGAGCAAAAGCTCATGGACAAGGTCAAGCTGGTACAGCCGGAAGATGCCAATGCCGACGTCGCGGCGATCTTCGAAGATATTCGTCAGACGAAGGGTGCGAATTTCTTAACACCAACTTGGGGATTTTTCGGACTGGATCCGGAGCTAATTAAGGGATGGTGGATACTGACAAAGCGTCTACAAATGACGCCAGGATCTTTGCCTAAACCTCTGCTCAACGCTATCTCCCTAGTCTGCGCGGCAGAGGTCGACTGTCCCCGCTGCATCAACAACCACCAGACCCATCTGATCGAGCATTTTAGTATGACTAGTGAAGATGTAATGGAGTGCCTAGAATTTGAGACTTCAAATACACTCGATGCCATGTGGAAAGACGTCCTTCGCTTCGCTCGCAAGGTCGCCTTCAATGAGGGAACGACAGACGCCGATTTCCAAGCACTCCGCGATCATGACATAGACGATGTGGGCATCGCCGAAATAGTTTCAATGGCAATGCTGGAGTCCGGCATGGCGCGCCACGCGGTCGGCGTTGCCCCATTTGAAAACGGCGATGATTGGCCAAAAGACAATTTGCCGTCTGCCTTCTATGCGGAGAACGTCAACAGATAGCCATCGTTCAGGCCTTAGCAGCGATAACCTCGATCTCGATCTTCAACTCTGGCATGGACAGGGCGGTGATGACCACGCGGGTAGATGCCGGTGGTTCATCGCCTACCCGTTTTGCGCGTTCTCTTCGAAACGCATCTCGATAGCTGGGGTCAGTGATGAAGGTCGTCATCTTCACCAAATCCCCCATATTCATGTCGGCCATGCGCAAGACGGCTTCAACATTATCGAAGGCGGCCGATACCTGATCGTTAACTGCTTCCGGAATAGTCCCATCCTTGCGCATGCCGAGCATGCCCGAGCTCACCAGAATTCGGGCCCCGGCGGGGATGATGACGGCGTCGCTATGCGCACTTAGCGGCGTCGGAGTTTCTTCAGAGTGAATATGTTCCAGCATGATTGTCTTCTTACAGTTAAGGTCAGCCTGGCATGTAGACGCCGCCGCTGACATGAATGGTCTGACCGGTGACATAGCGGCCCGCCGGTCCGCAAAGCGAACGGATCATGTCGGCAACTTCCTCAGGCCTTCCCACCCGGTCGAGCAAATAGGTCATATCATAGTTTGGGCGCACGCCAGCCGCAGTGCCACGAACGGTGTCAATATGCCCCGGTACAACCATATTTACCCTGATATCGTCTGCACCAACTTCATGCACCAGGCCCTTCATGAAGCCGCCCAGCGCTGCTTTAGCGGCACCGACATGGGTGCGTCCAGCGACACCAATATAGCTGGCGATGCCGCCAAGCAGGATAATGGTCCCACCACCCGCAGCTCGAATATGCGGGAGCGCCGACTGGGTGCAGAGCATGCTACCTTCGACAATTGGGTTAAATATTCTTCGCCACTCCTCCAGGTTTAGTTCTTCCAATCTTGAATTGCCGCGGACCGCGGCGTTATTGACCAGGATCGACAGTTTCCCAAACTTCGAAATCACAGCGTCGGTCATAGTTTGGACGGCAACAGGGTCAGCGACATCAGCAACGTAGTACATCGCCCGGCCGCCCACCGCCTCTATCTCCCGAACCAAACTTTTCGCCGCCTCTCTAGATTGCATTGCGTTCACACAGATAGCGGCGCCGGCATCGGCGAGTGCCAGACAGGTCGCTCGTCCGATATTGTGCGCCCCTCCCGTAACTATCGCGACATCTTCGTTGAGCTCTCGATCTAAACGGGACATGAATTACCTCCGCGAGAAACTATCTTGCGGATTATCATCTTTGTTGCCTGTTTGGGAACCGGTTTGCTCCACTCGACCACCCGAGTGGCTCAAGGTATGTGAGTGACACAATGAATTAAAAATAAATTAAAAACACCCATTCCTTCACCCAGGCACTGTCATTTCAATTTTCCAATGGCACAACGCTAGCCCTATTTCGGTATCATTCCAGCACGTGGAACGGGCATAACCGCACCTTGATCCTCCGGAAGGCGCACCGCCTTGCACGTCAGTCTGCATACCGCAGAGTTGGCATCCCCTTCATGGCCTATGCGGCGTCATCATCGGCTCTTGCTCGCTCAAGGTAGAGGTCCGATGGGAAAGGTCACCCACAAACCGTTCGGTGACAACGATGACCACATCGCGCTGTTATTGTCGGATCGAGCAGATGCGGCGTTCTTTCATACCTTGATGCCAGACAAACACGGCAATGTCTGGACCGGACGACTAACCAAGCTCGAGATCCCGACCCTTACTGCACGGGCGTACTTTATTTCAGCGAAGCAATTCCATGAGGACAACATGACCGACAAAGATCTCTATATAGATTTTATACCCAAAATGTGCGACAGCCTGCCGAACGTCTAGAGGCGAAGGAGCGCCGTTGCCCCAATCACAACACTTGTCTGTTCTTCTTCGATCGATCGCAACCGCTTCACAATGGAAAGTATTCAGAAAAGTCACACACTGAGAGAAGTTCTGGACAATACGGTCGTCACCTTCAAGCAGCCCGGAGAGGTGCCACACCACAGCTATGCTTATCTGCGATTGAAACGGCGAAATACGCTGTCTTAACCGCCTCTAATATCGACTGATATCTCACCCTTAGAGACAAACACCCGCGACAGGCCAGGCCGTTTGGCTATTTCTTCCACCAGCCGTAGTAACGCGCCACCAGAATAATCGTTTGCGTCCGGCGTTGCCGAAAACATGTTGGCGACCAACTCCTCGGGGAAGGAGTGCCAGAGCAGCAACTCCTCGTCGCTTGCCTGCGGATAGCGTGCTCGCAAACCCGGCAGAGCAGGGTCCGGAACCAGAGGTGTAAGAGGAACCGCCTTCGATCCATTCTCGACGATACGATCCAACACGTCGGGATCGACCGGCGATAGCAGCTCACCGTAATATCCCAACGCGTATTTTTTCATCTCGTCGGGCACCTGAGTGTAGCGGCTGCCTGTCAAAACGTTGAGCGTCGCCTGTACGCCGACGAACTGAGAGAAAGGTGTCACCATGATTGGCCATCCAGTCTCAGCACGGATGCGGCCGCACTCCTCTAATACCGCCGGCAGTTTTTCGATCAGGCCTGCCGCTTCGAGTTGACTGACGAGATTGCTCATCACGCCGCCTGGGATCTGATGGTCAAGGCTAGCGGCATCGAAATCTTGCGGATGGCCCAGCGGATGGCCGCTCCTCATCGCAACATCTTCAAAATGAGCGCTGATTTCACCCAAAAGGGCATCGTCAACCGAAATCTCGAACCCATAATGACGCAAATTTCGTGCGGTCGTTTGAATCGAGGGCGGCGCATTACCGTCTGCGATTGGTGAAATACAGGTGTAGATATTATCAATGCCAAGGCGCGCGGCCTCAATATAGAGCGACTGTCCGAGACCAGCTAAATTATGCGTATGTAATCCTAATGGAACATCTGGGCCAACCTCCGCCTGCAGCGCCGGAGCCAAAGTACGCAGCCGCTCCGGTGTCAGAATGCCGCTCGTATCCTCAATCATCAGGGAACCGACGTTGCAGCGATCAAGAAACTCTCGAGCCTTTGCAACGTAGAGCTCGTCTGTATGAACGGGACTCTCGCTGAAAATTAGCCAGCCTTGCGTGCGAGCACCAAGTGACTTTGCATGTTTAAGACCGCTTTCGAGATTGCTTAGGTCATGCAGTCCGTCGAACGCTATCAAGCTTTCGATTCCGTTTCGGACGAGAAGCTCGTACCACAGCAAATTTATATCATCCGGTTCGAGATCAAAACGCAACGCGCATTTGCTGCGTACAATCGCTTGCCTCTCTGTCTTATTAAAAGTATCGCAAAACAGCCGCAACCTGTCCCAGGGGTTTTCACCCAGGAAACGGACACAGGTGTCGAAATGTACGGCACCCATCAGTTCGATCGCGTCGAACCCGACACAATCCATGCGCTCCAACACTGGACGCATCATGGCTGTCGTCATGCGGGTCGCCCAAAGGCATTGGTGCCCGTCACGCAGGGTCGTATCGACGACCTTAATGCGGCTCATCGCCGGGATTTAGAACTTCAACCCAGCACCACCGAGACCAGCAAATTGGATCAGCCAGGTCGACAGGTCAGGTATCAGGGCAATCACAACCCAGATAAAGATCAGCGAAAGTAGATACGGCAATACTTCACGTACTATCTGGAAGTAGGGCAAACCGGTGATACCCGATGCCACGTACAGGTTAAGGCCATAAGGCGGCGTGATGAAGCCAATCGCGTCACCAATAAGAAAAATAACAGCAAAGTGGAAGGGATCGACCCCTATGGTGACTGCAATCGGTGCCAGAATTGGTGCCAGGATTATTGTATTCGGGACCGATTCTAGGATCGTTCCAGCAGCCAACACCATACCCATCATTACAAATAGGATCGTATAGTACCCGCCTAGACCTGTGAGCAGGCTCTCAATGAATTCCTTCGCGCCGATTACTGCCAGAATTTCCTGCATCATGATCGATACAGCCACCAAGGGTACTATGATGCCAATGATGATACCGCTGCGAAAAAAGATTGCCGGTAGCGCTCGCCACTTAGTCTCTCGCGTTAGAAACAAGCCTGCAAGAAGGCAGTATACCACCGTTACGGCGGACGCTTCGGTCGGCGAAAACACACCAGTGTAAATACCGCCTAAGACGATAAAAATCGCAAAAACACCTATGCTGGCGCCCGGGAGAGTCTTTCGTAGCCTCTCCACTTCAAATGGAATGATCTCCCCATAAAGTCTTCGGCGGCTGACCCAGTAACAGGCGATCATCATTACCGCGACCATTAGAATGCCCGGAATAATACCGGCTAAAAATAGTTCGGAAATCGGCAAGCTAATTAAATAGCCATAGACGATGAACAGGATGCTCGGCGGAATAATGATACCGACCGTGCCACCGGCTGCGGCGGTTGCCGCAGAGAAACTCTTGGAATAACCCTGTTTCACCATTGTCGGATAGGTGATCGAACCGATCGTCGCTGTCGTCGCCGCGTTCGAACCACTAATCGCAGCGAACATTCCACAGGCACCAAGAGAAGCCATACCCAAACCACCTCGGACCCCGCCAAGAATGGCAAGCGCAAAATCGGACATTCGTCTGGCAATACCGCCTGCGCTGATCAAATCGCCTGTGAGAATGAACAATGGTGCCGCCAAGAGGGCAAAACTGTTCAACCCCTCGAACATTGAACTGCCCACATTAGCCAGCGGAAAATCGAAAATTAGCTGCATGCCGACGACCCACATGCCAATAATCAGCATTAGCGGCGTGCCTGACGCAAACAGCGTAACCGCACACAGTGTAAGAAGCGTTATTAGGATAGCATCAGGCATCGGTATCCACCTTTGCGACCATTCCCTCACCCTTCACGCGTACCTGGGCGCCGCTTCTATAGTCGTTAAAATCGATTATGATGTTCTGGACAACTCTAATTAGCAGCATTGTCCACCCGACTGGTGTGGCACTGTAGAACCACCAGCTCAGGACATCATCGGTGCCCGGGACAATCGACTCCATTTCAAAATGGAGCTGTACTAAATCAAACGACCAGTAAATGACAATACCGCCAAAAATGAAATAAAGAACGTAGTCCAACTGGATTAGGAAGTACTGCCAACCGCGCGGCAGCCGCTCACGGAGTTCATTAAAGACGAGATGCGAACGGAGCCTTACGCAGTAAGACGCGCCTAGCCAAGTTAACCAAAGGAATAGGTAGGACGGGACGAAGGTGCTCCAAGGCGCCTGCAGGCCAAAGATGTACCGTCGGAACACTTCAACTGCGACGATGCCCGCACAAACCGCGTAGGCGATAACGAGAATCGTCTTCTCCGCGTTTTCATCCAACCATTTTAAGATAGCCAAAACCGGGTTCATAAAATCACGCTCCGAGCCCGTTACAAATTTACCGAACAGTGGTGCCTGAAACCTATTTTAGGATAAGTGAAGACGCATCAGCACACGACGATACGAGGGCGATGAGAAGGCGCGCCTATGCGCGCCTTCTCTTCACGCCAAACTTGTGTGCTTTAGAGGCCTTTCCACCAACGCCGTGGTTCAACGTTGATCGCTAGCGCGTCTTTGTCATATTCCCGAGCCACCGGCAGGAACTCGTCATAAAGGCTGAAGCCACACATCTTATTCAGCTTTTCATGCCAACGGTTATATTCTGGCCGCGTCGGGCTTGCGATGTCTTCACATTCCTTCAGAGCCTCTTCCGAGAAGAAGTTCATCCGCGTTCCGGCCTTGCCAAAAATCGTATCCGGTCCTGGATTAGGCACTTCGCCGCTTATCAGTGCGAGACCGGCCTCGTTGCTATACATGACCGCACGCTGCGCCTGATAGCCAGACTCCATAATGTCTTCGCGCAGTCTGTCACCAACCTTGTCCAGAGTACGCGTACCGATGGCTACATGCCCAGTACCTGGAATGAACTTCAGACCAACATACTGCGATACCACAGGCGCCATGTTGAAAGCGGTCGTCGCCGTCGTCCAGGTCTCCATACCGTCGATCAAGCCGTTCTTAAGCGCGTCAAGCGTTTCGACCCAAGCAACGGGCACCGGGTTCAGTTTCATGAGCTGCATAGCAATGCGGCCCAGCTGCGTGTTTGTAACACGGTTCTTCGTACCAGCCAGATGCCCGATCTCTGTGATCGGCGGCTTGTCTTTCCACTTCAGACCCATATAGAGCTGACGCATCTCGCACAGCACGAACAGTATCTCCATACGGTTCTTTTCACGATAGACCTTACGATAGAATTTATCGGAATTGGGGCTCATAAAGAAGTGATAGAGCTGGCCATTCGATTGGAACATATAAGGAAAATCGATTGCATTCAGCCATGGCGCTACGCTGGAAGCGTTCTGTGTCGAAGAGGCGGCCATATCTATTACACCCTGCATCGCCTTCTGCACGCAAACCTGCTCAGCACAGATCGCATTCGCACCCAACACATCCACCGCAAGTTCACCGTCAGTACGAGCTTCCAGGTCCGAGGCAAATTCCCAAAAGCCAAATCGTATGACGCGGTCGTGCTTCTTGCCGACCACGGTACCGAGCTTGATCGTATGCTTCGGCTTTTTCTTGAGCTTTTTCTCGTACTGAGTGTTTACCGACTTCGCCAAGGCCTCGGCTGAGAAGATGCCGCCCATGCCCGCCACACCGGCGTAAGTCGCCGTCAGGCCATATTGCTTGCTAATTCGGAGAAAATCGCGGCGCGACACGCCCGAAAGCTTCGCGTCAAAACTAGTCGTGGTGTCTAGCGTTTCCTCGGAAAGTTCGCTGACAGCTTTCTCCTCTGTCGTCCCCTGGACAAATTCTGGAATTTTTTTCATGAAGTTACCTCCCTAACTATTAATTATTCTGCGACTTCCTCGCTGTTGGCCTGCCATTAATTATTCTTAATTACAGGCAAGCCCATTTATCGCCAAGTAATCACGTGTCCCGTGATCACATTGTGCGTAAGCGGACGGAGGCTTTGCAAGGCTTAAGTTATAAAATTTTCCAGACATTAGAATTCTCGTACTTAATCGATTATGCAATCCTGCAACGCAAATAACTGAAAAAGGTCATGGAAATGTCGGCACCCACACTGAAACACCAGCTCGAAACTATAAATGGTGTTACTTGGCACTGGGTTGAGGCCGGTGATGGCGACCCGATTGTTTTGCTGCATGGCATTCCCGAGAGCTGGCAATGCTGGATCCATCAAATTCCTACATTGGCGACACAGTTCAAAGTCTACGCATTTGACTTGAAGGGGTACGGACAGTCAGACAAGGCGGAGGGTGATTATACGATGAATAATGTCGCCGCCGAATTGATTAGCTGCTTGGATCATCTGTCGATCAACCGGTTCCGTCTCGCCGGCCACGATTGGGGTGTCGCAATCGGCGATCACGTCGTCGACCAAATCCCCAATCGTGTCGAACGCTACATGCGCTGCTGCCTGTCGCTGCATGAATATGATCCCCGTAACTCTCTGCACCACATTTGGAATTCAAAAAACCCAGAAGCTGCCGCGCGACTGATGCAAAAGGCCGATGCCTATGTCCGGGTTTGGTTTGACAGCTCCTGCAAACCCGGCTTGAGACCAGACGAAGCGGAAATTGCGAAGATCGTCGCTGAGTTCGCGCAGGCTGGTACTGCCGACGCTGTACCACGCTACTTCCGTGACATTCCGAAGACAAAAACAGTTGACTATTCTAAATTCAAAATGCCGGTGGTCCAGGTGCATGGCGAGCACGACCCACGCCAACCGATCAACTATTGCCGCGGCATGGAAGAGCACATGCCAGGTTTGGAAGCTATTCTTGTCCTCGATTCCGGCCATTTTGTCACCCGCGAACGGCCATTAGAGATGACTGATGCGATGATGTGGTTCTACAACTCGATGTTGGCTCCGGGTCTGCCGATTTTCGATCGATCACGTCATTATGGCCTACCAACACGGCCGGTAAATCCATTACCCGAAAGCTGGGGCGTCAACAGCTTCACCCGGAACGACTAGACGCCCCCCTTGATTATCCTCTTCCTCCTAGTAAAATACTGTCATGTCACTGAGCTACAAAGATATTTCCGAGATCTTGAAGATCATCGATGCGAGCAACTGCGAGGAGTTGGTGCTTGAGGTTGGAGACACTAAGCTCGTGGTGCAACGCAACGGTGGCGGCAGCCCAACAGCAAGCGTCGCGGCAACAGCCGAGAAGGCCGCACCGCAGCCGGCGAAGACAGCTGAAGCTGTGGCAACGCCCGCCGCACCAGCGATCGCCAATTCGATAGCGGCGGGAGCCACAGGGACTGAAATTCGCGCACCTATGGTCGGGACCTTCTATCGCAAACCGTCTCCAGCCGACCCAGCTTTCGTTGAAACTGGCCAGGCGGTCAAGAAAGGCGATCCGCTTTGCCTGATAGAGGTGATGAAGCTGTACACCACGATTGAAGCACCCGTCGATGGCACGGTCGTAGCTATCGGAGCGAACGACACCGAACTGGTCTCCCACGATCAGGTCCTGTTCGTCATCGAACACGCCTAATCGCAACAACAAATTTCTTACTTCATCCCGGTGATACTAGTGACCTGTGAGCGCGGATCACGCGGACCCCAGCCGTCATGCGCCACCGCCGTAAAAAACTCCTGACATGCGCGGTTGAAGGCATCTGGCTCTTCCAGGTTGCAAGCGTGCCCAGTAAGCGGAATTATCACTAGTCCTGACATAGGGATTGTCCGCTTCATCAGCAGCGCCGGATCTAGACAGGGCTCGTCCTCGTCACCGGTCACGATAAGGGTCGCGACATTAAGCGTCTTCATATCATCAACTAAATCGTACAGTGAGGGCCGCTCGGCCTGTACGCCACGCATAGTGTTGGCGGAACCCTTGGCCGAATGCTCCGCCAAATTGTCGGCGAATTCCTGCCAACCGCGGGGGTCCTTATTCTGGTACTGAACCCGAGTCGGACCAAGACTGTATCTCGCCGCCGTCTTCGGCATGCCGTCGGCCTCAAAAATGTCGGCAGTCGTGAGTGCCTCGTCACGAAACTGCGCGCGCTTATCCGTTTCTGCACCGTAACCGCAACCCCCGATCACCAAAGATAAGGCGCGGTCGGAATGGTTCAGACCAAAATGTAGAGCACAGAAGCCGCCCATCGATAACCCGACGATATGCGCTTTCTCAATTCCGAGATGATCGAGCACCGAGATCGCATCACCAACCGCACGCATCTGCGAGTAGCTCGAAGGATCCTCCGGAACGTTGGAGGGCGGGTAGCCCCGTGCGTTGTATGTGATACAGCGATAAACACGGCTAAAATGGCGTACCTGCGGCTCCCAACCGCGATAGTCATCCGCAAACTCGTGAATAAACAGAATAGGTTCACCAGAACCTGTTTCCTCGTAATACAGATTAACCCCATCGTCTGTCATCGCGTACGGCATCAATTCCTCCCTGCCGGTGTAAGGTTCCACCATTTCAAACACCATGATAGGTTAACTCAAACGCTGCACCAGGGGGATTAGTCATGTTTAACGTCGATAATTTAATTGCCGACTGCAAAAATGCGGTAGCCGGTGGCCGTACCGCTCAGGCGGAAGTACGAGATCTTCTTGCGAAATCCGTTTCCGAGCCAAGCGAGATACTCAAGGAACTTGGTGAACCGAAAACTGGCGGTGTTACAAAACTTTATGACTCCGAAGAGCTCACGATCATAAACGTGGTCTGGGGTCCACATATGACGATCATGCCGCACAATCACGAGATGTGGGCCAATATTGGCATCTATACCGGACGCGAGGACAATATTTTCTGGCGCCGCGTTTCAGACGCCGAAGACGGCTATATCGAAGCGGCGGGCGCCGAATCGCTTGGCTTGAAAGACGCAACGACACTCGGCCGCGATATCATCCATTCGGTCACCAACCCATTATCAAAACTGACCGGCGCGCTTCATATTTATGGCGGAGATTTTTTCCGAGTCGAGCGCAGCGAATGGAATCCAGAGTCACATACCGAGCAGGCCTACGATATGGATAAGAATCTCCGGCTACTTGAGGCGACAGAAGCCTAGTGACGTTCAGGCCTTTTGGGTGGGGCGGCGCGCGCCGGACAGCGCCCTTCTAGACAGCTATCAACTATGCCACAGGGTTGTAAGTCAGCTCTTCTTTCGCGATAAGACAGACTTGATTTATGTCCGCTCCGCCCCACGATTACGACCGAAGCTCGCTCAACCACCTTCGATCGCCGGTAGGAAGCAAACCTCGGCGTCGGGCCCTACTTCTTCTAAAAAAAAGTCCTGGAAGATCGTACCGTCGATCGCAACTGCCATACCCTCGCCGAGAATACTTTTTAAACCAGGAAATTTCTCGTCCAACTGACGAACGATCGCCCGCATCGTGCCTGCTTCGACAACGATACGGGTCTCGCCGCCGGTAAATTTGCGAGCGATTTCGCGGCTCAGCACCACATCAGTCATGTATCAGTGACCGTCATCCAACGCCGACAGCACCTTTGGCGGCGACATAGGAAGGCTAGTCAGACGCAGCCCTACAGCATCCTCAATCGCGTTTGCCACCGCCGCCATGGGAGGAATGATTGGGATTTCGCCAACACCACGCACGCCAAACGGGTGGGTTGGATTGGGTATTTCAACGATGACCGTATCAATCATCGGCAGATCGGATGCGACAGGAATACGGTAGTCGAGGAAACCCGGATTTTGCAGCCGGCCGTCCTCGCCATAGATGTACTCCTCGTTCAGCGCCCAGCCTATGCCTTGCGCAACACCACCTTGCATCTGCCCTTCGACGTAACCCGGATGTATCGCCCGTCCCGCATCCTGGATCGCCGTATAGCGCAAGATCTTCACATGGCCAGTCTCGCGATCGACTTCGACATCGCATATATGCGTACCGAAGGCCGGTCCTGGCCCCTGAACATTGCTTGACTTCTTGACACCTATCGGTCCGCCAGTCATTGGAGTTTTCTCAGCGATATCCATTAACGTCAAAGGTTCGAATTTACCGGCATTTTCACCTGCCGGTCGAGCCTCACCGTTTTCCCACTCGACCGCATCGATATCGATGTCCCAAGTCTTTGCCGCACGCTCACGGAGTTGTCGAACGCAATCCTCGGCCGCCTCGATAACAACGGCGCCCAGCGCGAAGGTAACACGACTACCGCCCGTGTGCCGATTGAACGCAGTCGCGGTAGTATCACCGATCACCGCCCGCACTTGGTCTATATCAACACCAAATATCTCCGCCGCCATGATACATAAAGACGCGCGCGATCCACCTATATCTGGTGCGCCGGATGTTACCGTAATCGTGCCATCCTCGTTGATGCTGACAGAGGCACTCGACTCACCGCCAACATTGAACCAATAACCGGATGCGATGCCCCGGCCTTGGTTTGGACCCAACGGCTCGGACATCTGCGGATGCATTTTGGCTGCCTCAAGGGTCTCCTCAAAACCAACAACGCCTAGTGTTGGCCCGTAAGCTGTTCGCGTACCCTCCTTGGCCGCATTCATCTCACGCAGCGCCAGCGGCTCTATACCAAGCTTTTTGGCTAGTTCATCAATTGCGCTTTCGATACCAAATGCTGCAATTGGTGCTCCCGGCGCCCGATAAGAGATGGCCTTTGGCCGATTTGTCACAACGTCGTAGCCAATAGCTTTGACATTTTCGATATCATAGGGGGTAAAGCCGCACATGCAGCCGAGATGAACCGGAGCCCCCGGGAACGCACCAGCAAAAAACCTCAGGTCGGCTTCCGCCGCAGTGATTGTCCCATCCCTCTTGGCGCCTACTTTAATAGTCATATATGAGCCCGACGTGGGCCCCGTGCCGCGGAAAACTTCCTCCCGGGTCATAACCATCTTGATAGGCAGACCGGACTTTTTCGAAAGCAATAACGCAACCGGTTCGAGGTAAACCGTCGTTTTGCCACCAAAGCCGCCGCCAATTTCCGCTGGCGTGACCTTAATGTCTCCGATGCTCATATTTAGCAATCCGGCGCAATATTGACGGACCATGAAATGACCTTGGCTGCTACACCAAATATTTGCCTGGCGATCCGCCCCCATGCTAGCGACAACGGCATGGGGCTCTATATAGCCTTGATGAATGCCCTCCGTGTCGTAGTCCCGTTCAACGATCACATCCGCGGCATCGAAACCGGCATCGGTATCGCCAATCGCGAACTCCACCCGCTTCGCTATATTTGACGATTTCTCCGGTTTTGGATCGACACCACCTGTAAAAAGGTCCTCGTGCAGAACCGGCGCCTCATCTGCCATCGCTTCGAGAACGCCAGTAACGTGTGGCAAAATTTCGTAGTCGACTTCGATGAGTGCCAATGCTTCCGCAGCTATAGCTGCACTCGTCGCGGCGACCGCGGCAACTGCGTGCCCGTCATACAACACCTTCTCGCGCGCCATCAGGTTCTGCGAGAGATGTCGGTAGTTCGGCGGAGAGCTACCTTTAGTCGCCTCGGCTGGTGGAATCTCCGGAAAATCAGCCGAGGTAACGACGGCCTTCACACCGGGGACAGTCTCGGCCTTATCCGTATTAATTCTAAGGATGCGCGCATGAGCGTGAGGGCTGCGCAAGATCTTGCCAACGAGCATTCCGGGGAGAGAAAAATCGGCACCGAATGCAGCGCGTCCCGTTACCTTATCGACACCATCCGGACGTATTGTCCGGGTTCCGATCCACCTGTACCCGTTGGCATTTCCATCCATGCTTATGCCCCTTTTGCCTCTTCTGCAACTTCTAGAACAGACCGAATAATCTTGTCGTAACCAGTGCATCGGCAAAGATTACCGGCAAGCCAGTAGCGCACTTCAGTCTCGGTTGGATCCGGATTTTTCTCCAGCAACGCTTTAGCAGCAACCAGAAAGCCTGGCGTGCAAATACCGCATTGCAACGCCGCGTTTTCCAGGAATTTTTGCTGCAGCGGGTGTAATTGATCACCATCAGCCATGCCTTCGATAGTCTCAATCGACTTACCTTCGGCCTCCACGCCCATCACCAGGCAAGAACAAACGACACGATCGTCGACCATTACACTGCAAGCGCCGCAGTCACCAGATGCGCAGCCCTCCTTACTGCCAGTCAACTGCAGCTCATCGCGCAAAACATCGAGAAGCGTCTGCTGCGTCTCGCAAAGAAACTCTACGGGTTCGCCATTGATTGTTGTCGTTACATGATTTTTAGCCATTTTTAGCTCCCTGCCCGCTCGAGCGCGATTGCGGCCGCCCGGCGTGCCAAGACGCCGGAGACCTTGGTCCGGAATTCAACGGTGCCCCGCTTGTCGTCGATGGGGCTGGCGGCAGCTCGAGCCGCCGCATCGAGATTAGCCATTGCAGCATCATCGACCTTAGTCCCGACCAGCGCGTCCGCGCACTCTTTGACCAATAAAGCTGTAGGTGCAACTGCTCCCAGCGACACGCGTGCGTCGGTGCAGGTTCCACCCTCGTCAAGCGTTAGGCAAACACCAACGCCAACGACAGCTATGTCCATCTCTGTCCGAGGGATGAACCGCAGATAAGCATCACCGGTCCGTGGCGCCTGTTTCGGCAGGTTGATTGTGACAACAATTTCGCCCTTCGCCAACGATGTCTGGCCCGGTCCGGTACAGATCTCCTCGACGGGAACGTCGCGGCGGCCATTCGGTCCTGCAACCGTACATACCGCACCTGCGGAGATCATCGCCGGAACACTATCCGCTGCCGGCGATGCGTTACATAGATTTCCGCCGAGCGATGCCCGGCCCTGTATCTGCGTCGATCCGACTAGATCCATAGCTTCGACGACACCCGTCCACATGCCAAGAAGGTCAGCATCCTCATGAAGCTGAGCACTCGGAACAGCCGCCCCAATTGTGTAGGCGCCGTCACTGACGGAATAGGTCATCATCTCTTTGATTTTTTTGACGTCGACGACGAGTTCTGGCGCGACCATACCGGACCGCAATTGAACCAGAAGGTCAGTGCCACCCGCCAGCACCCGGGTTTCCCCGCTTGCGCCTGCGAGTAATGCCGATGCTTCGTCAACCGAGCTCGGCGCCTCATATCGCATACCGTTCATGTCTCTCCCTTGCCTTTCAAATTCTGCAACACAACCAAGCTCAACCAAGTCTCAGTTTGCCCAATCCGCATGGCCCTTCTCGGGAATTTGTTATGGTCCCGCAAAACGCCTAACACGATTTCGTTGATGTCGCTCCGGATATTTTTCACTCACGCGCGACGAGCCCACCCCGGACCCGTCCACCCCTCAGCAAAATCCACTGACAAAACATACAACCCTGCACCAGCTGCTTCAAGCACCGCTAAAAGCAGCCTCCCCCTCCACACCAGCAGGCAAATCCGCCCAAAATTAAATCCCATCAATGTGCGGTGATGTGACTTCGGTGCGTCTCCTCGCCAACCTTTGTATAGACCCCAGAATGCATAGGCTGATTGCTGTGAAACTAATTGCAAGCATGACATCAAACGGGACCGGTGGCTGACGAAGCTGCCGCGCACTCGTATAAACCTATACGTAGCAGGCGCGCGGCAATGCAGGTAACCGAGAGAGGCATATTAGAGGCGTCAACGGCCGCGGTGAA
>CAYYUG010000019.1:0-10070 GCA_964474755.1 uncultured Rhodospirillaceae bacterium
CCCGTCATACGGGCGAGATGACAGCCCGGTGCGGCTTCAAGTGCAGCAAGCACGTTGCGAATGATCGGACAGAGTTGGACGGCGGCATCGGTCAAATCGTTGCCGCGGTAAGCCAGCAGGGCAGCCAGAGCGGCGGCATCTTTTGGACGCGTGTCAAACCGGTCAAATGGTTTGAAGCCGCCGCGGCGCGCATGAAACACGGAACTAGTAACCAGAGGTACGCCGGGATTGACGAGCAGGATACCTGCACGCGGCAATTGAGGGGCTTCGTCTAACACTTCGCCTATACCGCTGGCATAGGTGGTCTGTGCTTTGAGGCAGGCTGGAACGTCGGAGCCTAACGAAAGCCCTAACGCGAACAAGTCGATACTGGCATCCGAAATTTCCCAAAGCACTGCCATCGCTTTCATCGCTGCAGCTGCATCCGAAGATCCACCGCCAATTCCCGCTGCGACCGGCAGGTTTTTGGTAATAGTCACATGCGCATTCGCCTGTGCTCCGGCGGTTTGTGCCAGAAGCTGTAACGCTTGATAGACGAGGTTCTGTTTGGGCGGCGGCATACCGCCTGCAAAGAGGCCATCCGAAACAATATCCAGAGGTTCGCCCGCGCGAATTGTTAGTTCGTCACCAAGTGTGGTGAAACCGATCAAGCTATCGACCAGATGATAGCCATCTGCTTGGCGGCCGGTTATATGGAAGTACAGGTTGATCTTGGCGGGTGCGCAAACCGTCGCTACCGTAGATGGTGAAAAATTCATCTGCCGGACCCGCTTAGCTTTTCTTGTTTAAGACCGTTTTCCAGTTTTGCCTGGATGGCGGGTATTAGGTCTTCGTTGGGGTTTAAGCCAAGCGCGCGTCGCCATTGGAAGCGGGCTTCCAGCTTGCGGCCTGCCTGCCAATAAGCATCACCTAGGTGGTCGTTGATGACTGGATCGCTAGGCCGAAGTCGTATGGCACGCTCCAGATGTTTCACTGATGCAAAATAATCGCCGAGCCGGTATAGCACCCAGCCGAGGCTGTCGACGATGTAGCCGTCATCCTGACGTTGCTCAACAGCACGCTCTATCATTTTCTTCGCACGCTCGATATTTATGCCTTTCTCGACCCAGGAATAGCCCAGATAGTTGAGCACGTAGGGGTGTTCTGGTTGTAGTTCTAGCGCTTTAAGAAAATCTTTTTCGGCTCGTTTCCAGATCTTTGAACGTTCTAACGCGATACCGCGGTTATAGAAGAACAGCCAATGCCCTGGAGTGATCTCGCCCAGACGCATTCCAGCCATGTCGTAAACATCGACCGCTTCTTTGTAGCGTTCTCTGCTGCGGAGGATACCCCCAAGCTTAATCAGCGCGTCCGTCCGTTCCGGCCGCTCCTCGGACATATTTTGCAACATTTCGACTGCTGCGCCGACGTTTTCCAAATCGGTCAAATTGTCGGCGATGCGAAGCCGGGCGGTCCAGCTGTAGGGAGAACTTGCATCGACGGTCCCGTATATATCGTTCGCCTGCGCGTAGCGCCGTTGGTTATCTAACAGACCACCAAGCAGCAATCGGGCGAGTTCAAAATTTGGTCTTAAATACAGCGCGATCTGGGAATAGATCAATGCCATATCGGTGGAACGGTCACGCGGTAGTGCCGCCGCGATGTTAAAGAGGCTTTCTGCTATGCCTGCCTTTGCACTGTCGATGAGTGGCCGCGCTGTCTCGCCCGCATCGAGGCGCGCCAGGGTGTCTCCGATAGCGATATTTGTAAGATGCTCTGCGAGGAATTTTTGATAAAGCTTGCGGGCTTCATCTTTTCGCTGGGTTCGCTCCAATAACGATCCTACAGCTTGGACAACACGGACAGGTGCCTTGTAAAGATCATCGGTCACCGCCCGATAATTTTTCTCCGCCGCTTCCTGGCGGTTTGCGAAATCGTTTATTAGGCCTGTATGGAGTTCACGCATGGCGGAGAAACCACTTTTCTGATCGAGCTCCGACAATGTCGACAGGGCCGCATCGTAGTCCCCTACGCCGGCTCTAGACCAAGCGGCCGCGAGCGGGGCAGCGTAGGCGTTTAGACCACGGCGTGGGAGTGCATCAAACCGTTCTTTCGCGGCTCTGAAATTGCCTTTGCGTGCGGCGTCAATACCAAGTAGGAACCCTGAAATAGACCTGTCGCCGCCGCTTTTCTCAATCCGTTCCGCCAATTGGAGTGCCGTCTCAAACTTGCCGGCAGCCAGTGTTAGCAAAAACGTCCTTCTCAGTAGCTTTTGATCTTCTGGGTTTTCTTCGAGGACGCGCAGCATGAAGGCGGATGCCTTATCGGTGTCTTTAAGGGCTTGGGCATGCCTGCTGGCCAAGTAGCTGCCGAACACCGACGTGGCATCCGCAGTTCCATTCAGAACAAAAACAGCAGCACAAATTAATGCGAAAAGGCTCTTTCGATAGAATTCAACGCGCAAAATCATACGATTCTCCGAGAAAGTGCCTATTTTAGACGAATTTTGGTAGGGTCGACATCTGTCGGTGTGACCCATCCCTCTATTTATATGGGCCAAATGTAACAGGATCTAATCCGGAAGGCTCTTGTTAGGACTACATATTGGGATAGTTTGGGCCGCCGCCGCCCTCGGGCGTTACCCAGACGATGTTCTGGGTCGGATCCTTGATGTCACACGTCTTACAGTGGACGCAATTCTGCGCGTTGATTTGCAGTCGAGGATTGCTGCCATCGTCGTCACGGACGATTTCGTATACACCGGCCGGGCAGTAGCGTTGTTCCGGCGCGTCGTAGAGCGCAAGGTTCGTGTCGATCGGTACGGTTTCATCCTTCAGGGTCAGGTGGATAGGCTGATCTTCCTCATGGTTAGTCCCTGAAAAGGAGACATTGGTCAGCCGGTCGAAGCTGAGGGTGCCGTCCGGTTTCGGATAGTCAATCGGCTTGGCGCTGCTGGCCTTGGAAAGTACCGCATGATCGGAATGGCCGTGCTTCAACGTCCACGGTGCCCGGCCTCCCAGAAGCTTTTGATCTAGTCCATTGTATAGAGTGCCGCCAAATAGGCCCCATTTGAAGGCTGGTCGGAAGTTGCGTGCCTTCCATAGCTCATCATAAACCCAGGACTTGCGGAACGCGTCGACATAGCCAGTCAATTCATCGCCCCCTTCGGCGCCACCAGTTAGAGCATCGAATGCTGCGTCCGCGGCTAGCATGCCGGATTTCATGGCGGTGTGGGAGCCTTTAATTTTAGGCGTGTTTAAAGTCCCTGCCTCGCATCCAACCAGTACGCCGCCAGGGAAAGTGAGTTTAGGCAAGGATTGTATGCCGCCTTCGTTCAACGCGCGTGCGCCGTAGGCGATCCGCCGACCATCTTCGAATGTGTCGCGAATCTTTGGGTGCGTCTTGAAACGCTGGAACTCCTCATAGGGAGATAGATGCGGATTTGTATAGTCGAGCCCGACGACGAAGCCTACTGCGACTTGATTGTTCTCCAAATGATAGAGAAAGGAGCCGCCATAGGTGTCGTTGGTCATAGGCCAGCCTGCGGTATGCAGAATTAAGCCCTGTTGATGTCTTTGCGGTTCGACCTCCCACAACTCCTTGATGCCGATGCCGTAAGTCTGATCCTCACAATCGGCGCGGAGATTGAATTGTGCCAACAACTGCTTGCCCAGGCTGCCACGGCAGCCCTCGGCGAAGAAGGTGTACTTGGCATGGAGTTCCATGCCAGGCTGGTAGTTTGGCCCCTGTTCGAAGTCCTTGGTGACGCCCATATCACCCGTCGCGACGCCTTTGACTGCACCATTTTCGGCGTACAGCACCTCGGCGGCGGCGAAGCCAGGATAGATTTCGACCCCCAATGCTTCTGCTTGCTCGCCGAGCCAGCGGCACAGATTGCCGAGGCTAATGATGTAGTTGCCTTCGTTGTGCAAGGTGGGTGGTAGCAGCATCGTGGGCAGGTTAAAGCCACCCGACTCAGTTAGGAACATGAACTTTTCGGCTGTGACCGGTGTGTTGAGCGGTGCTCCTAACTTCTGCCAATCTGGGAAAAGTTCGTTCAAGGCGCGTGGTTCGAGCACTGCGCCAGACAGGATATGGGCACCTACCTCTGAGGCTTTTTCGAGGATACATACGGAAATTTCTCGGTTTTGTTCTGCGGCGCGCTGCTTTAGGCGAATTGCCGCTGCGAGGCCAGATGGACCAGCGCCCACCACGACCACGTCGTATTCCATAAAATCGCGATCCATTACTCAAACTCCTAAACTTACCGCAGATTTCCAACGCGCCGTATTGTCTATAACAAAGCGTATGATTTTTAACAAAGCGCGTGATTTTTGTAGATAATAGTGAGTGAGGCACGCGGACGAAAACTGCCGCTTGCCAGGCCAAGAAGAGAGATCGTGTGTCGCAGTATCGAGATCTAGTTGAAGCGTTAGGGTGGAGCGTTGAAATGGGCGCGGAGGATGCGGTTGGAACCGAGCCAGTTGATCGATACGCCGAATCAGCCACCGCTCGAAAAGTTGCTGGACTACCACCTTCCTCTCTGCCCCGACTACAGACCGTTGAACCGGGGGCAGCTCGCCGCCCTCCGCAACTATCCGAACACGCGCCGTTAGCGCCGAGCCAAGGGGCCGCTGATAGTCGAGCCGCGGCCGCCGCGGCAAATTCGTTGGATGAGTTGCGAGAGGCGCTGACGGCGTTCGAAGGGTGCGCGCTGAAGCATACTGCGACAAACCTAGTATTTGGTGACGGGAACCCTGCAGCGGATTTGATGATCCTTGGTGAAGCGCCTGGTGCCGAGGAGGATCGCTGCGGGTTACCCTTTGTCGGAGCAAGTGGGCAGTTGATGGACCGTATGTTGGCGGCGATAGAGCTCGACCGAAACAGCGCCTACATCTCGAACATCCTGTTCTGGCGGCCGCCCGGCAATCGCAACCCAACTGCCGCGGAGGTCGCTGTCTGTATGCCCTTCGTTCAACGTCATATTGCGTTGGTTCGGCCCAAGGTTCTCGTCTTTGTCGGCGGCACTTCGGCTAAATCCATGCTTGATCGGCCAGAAGGGATAATGCGGCTGCGGGCCAAGTGGTACAACTATCAAGGACCGGGACTGGACAACCCGATCCCCGCATTAGCGATGTTTCACCCCGCTTATTTGCTGCGCTCGCCGGGACAGAAACGTGCAGCATGGCATGATCTATTGATGCTCAAGGCGCGCCTTGTGGAATTGGCCTAGACTGTTACTGCCGTGCTAAAAATCTTTTTTGCAGCAAACGAGAACGCTAAACAAAAGGGGTTAGATGCTGCTGTGACAGTAGCGGACCACGTGGCTAGATGACGTTTTTGAAAGTGCAGTGCTGGCTCGTTGCGACGATCGTCCTGTTCTTTGTGGCGCCCGTTGCGGCACAAAGTTCTCCATCGACCGACACGGCATCGTTGCCTGACCTAGGCGAGCCCCAGCACAGGGCGGAATCGTTGCCACGGGTTCTGTCGGAAATGGACGCCGCTTTGTATCGGGAAATTTTCAAGTTACAGGAAGTTGGAAAGTGGCGTTCGGCGGACAAGCGAATCGCGGAATTGTCTGATCAGGTGCTAATCGGTCACGTGCTCTACCAGCGTTATATGCATCCTACGGCCTATAGATCGAAATACAAGGAATTGAAAGAATGGATGGCCTCCTATGCGGACCATCCCGGTGCAAGTAGACTTTATCGTTTGGCCCTGAGACGGCAGCCAAAAGGGTGGCGGGGGCCTAAAAAACCGATCCGAACTAGCCCAGTGCAGACAAAGTTGGAGGCAAACCAGCGCGTCAGGAGTAAGGATATTCTCAGTCGTTCGCAGCGGCGGCTTGCCCGGCACGTGTCGAATCGTATCAAAAGCCTCGTTCGTCGCGAGCGGCCGACTCAAGCGCTTAAGCTGCTGAGCGCAAAAGTCTACCGCCGCCTCAATTCGGTTAACTTTGATCAGAACCTAGCCATTATTGCGCGTGGATATTATCACGCCGGTAAGGATGAGAAGGCACTAGCAGTCGCCACACGCGCTACGAAACGGTCGGCCGCTAAGGCACCTTATGCATATTGGTGGGCAGGCCTCGCAGCATGGCGCCTCGAACGTTACAATATTGCCGCGGACCATTTTGCCAGCATGGCGCAAGCGCCCGACCTACTGGATTGGCCTCGCGCGGCAGCGGCCTATTGGGCGGCGCGTGCGGCACTGGTCGGCAAGGAACCAGCGAGGGTCGCTGGTATGCTGAAAATTGGAGCGCAATTTCCGTACACTTTCTATGGACTGTTGTCGCTACAGGCGCGCGATGGGGAGCGGCCGTTCAACTGGGCCTTACCGAAACTGGGGCCAATCGAACTGGCCCTGCTGGATCAGATTCCAACAGCGCATCGCGCTCTCGCCCTGCTGGAGACAGGTCAATCAGTGCGGGCTGAGAGCGAGCTGAAACGTTTGACAGGTGCGCCTTCGCCCAAACTGTCGCGCGTATTGCTCGCTTTGGTAGCCAAGACCAACCTTCCGGACGTCGCCATTCGTCTGGGATCCAAGCTGCAGCAGACACGTGGTGAGCGCTACGATGGGGCACTTTTCCCAGTACCGGGCTGGATACCGGACGGGGGGTATAAGATCGATCAAGCGCTTGTCTTCGCCTTCATGCGACAGGAATCTCGGTTCAAGACGAAAGCGAGAAGCAGCCGTGGCGCTACAGGGTTGATGCAGTTGATGCCGGCGACGGCGCACTTTATAGCCCGCAAGCGAACAAGCCGGCGCTCGTTGCTCGATCCGGAAAAGAACATCGCGTTGGGACAGAAATACATCCAGCATTTGATCGAAGATCCTATAATCGATGGAAACCTCTTCTATGCCACGGTTGCTTACAATGCGGGTCCCGGCAATTTGCGGAAGTGGCGTCGCAAGGTCGACTTTCGCGACGATCCCTTGCTATTTATCGAAAGCGTGCGTTCTCGTGAAACACGCAATTTTGTCGAACGTGTCATGACAAATTTTTGGATCTATCGGCTACGCCTAGATCAGCCGACGCCATCACTTGCGGCGACCGTCGCTGGTGAGTGGCCGATCTATATCCCGCTCGACATCGGTAATAGGAGAGTGGGCCATGCCAATTAATGAAAATCGAGCATTTCTAGCCGTTTCAATCGCCGTTTTGACGGTGTCGGATACCCGGACTAAAGCCGATGATCGATCGGGTGATACGTTAGTGGAGCGGCTTACGGCAGCGGGCCACACCTTAGCCGACCGCGCAATCGTAAAGGACGATGTGGACGAAATAGAGGCGAAATTGCGCACCTGGATTGGCCATCCAGAAGTCGATTGCGTGATTGCTACTGGCGGCACTGGTGTGACTGGACGGGATGTGACGCCAGAGGCACTAGATCGAGTCTGTGAAAAGAAAATACCGGGGTTCGGTGAGCTGTTTCGTTGGATCAGTTTTCAAAAGATCGGAACTTCAACCATTCAAAGTCGGGCTGACGCCGGAGTAGCGGCAGGGACCTATCTATTTGTACTGCCGGGATCTACAGGAGCGTGTAAAGACGGGTGGGATGAAATACTCGTACACCAGCTGGACTATCGCTTCGCGCCCTGCAATTTCGTTGAGCTCATGCCGCGATTACAGGAGACATGAAGCGCGGCATTTATAAATGCAGAGGACCTGTATCCCGGCGAATGAGATGGTCTTTGGCGGGGGCGTGTCGCGAAAACTGTTTTTCTTGTTCGCGATCTTTTACTCATCGAGTAATCGCCGTCCTCATAACGCGACCGTTGCCACTGGTGTTTCTCCAGATTTGCGCCTAACTGGGCGAAGATGGTGCACCTTTCCCGCGAGGGCCATAAGCTAATGATGTTGTCTCCGGAATCAAATCTTAGGAGAGCGCCTAATTTGGTGCGGCTGTTGCAGGCCTACTCTGCGGCTTTTGCCGTTACAAAAGCTTGCGCAATATCACGATCTATATGAGCGGGCGCCCGTTCCATCGGGTCGCCATAGCCGCCACCACCGCCTGTCTGAATCATCAGTATGTCGCCCTTTTGTAGGGCGAAGCTACCTTTAGACGGGAGCTCTAAAAGTTCTTCTCCTCGTTTCAGATGCGTCATTGCACGGCCGCCGGGTTTGCCACCAAATAGACCATCGGCAGCGAGACGGAAACGGTCTGAATACGTCGCAAAAGTGACGCCATTCTTCAGGATTTCGTAGTGACGGCTGAGGCCCATTCCGCCACGATACTTACCGTCCCCTCCTGAATCGGGTCGCAAGCTATAGGCAACGATGCGAAAGAAATCGTAGTCCAAATCCATAGATTCTACCGGCACGTTGCTACAGTTGGACATAGGACTGTCGACGGCATCGCATCCGTCCCATAATGGGTTGGCACCATATCCGCCACCAAATATTTCTAGCGAGATGCGGTAACCGTCCGGTCCAAAATGGCTCAGGCAAACTGATTCTGTCGTATCGAAGCCAGTCGCAATCACTTGTTTCGGCGCTGCTTGAGCCATCGCTTTCATGACCGCGTTGTAGGCGCGGTAGCTGGCTGTTAGGCGCGCGCGAACTGGCGCGGGCGGTTTCGGGTTGAGGATGCTGCCGTAGGGTGCGCTGATCGTCACCGGTCGCATGCTGCCATCGTTAAATGGGATGTCAGGGCTGGTAAGCACCGATTTTACGACTGACAGGGCTGTGGCGATGGTTGACGCGAATGGGCAGTTAAGGTTCATCGTTACCTGATCACTGGTGCCCGAAAAATCGACGGCGACCGAGTCTTTGTCGATCGTGACCGTTGCTCGCACGGGCAGCGGTTCGTCGCTGATACCGTCATCGTCCATCCAGTCCTCGCCTGTATAGACGCCGTCCGGTGCCTGAGCGATGGCGTGGCGCATACGCCGCTCGGAATAATCGAGTAGTTCCGCTGTTGCTGACTCAAATGTCTCGACACCAAACTTTTCGCAAAGCGCTTTGACCCGTTCGATACCCATGAAGTTTGCGGCAAACTGTGCATTGAAATCGCCGATTGTCTGCTCCGGCACGCGGATATTGGCGCGGATCAGTCGTTCTAGCGGCCCGCCGGACCAATCGCGTTTGTGATTGTATTTGCTCGGTGGGATGATCAGTCCCTCTTGGTGCACGTCCGTCGCGTGCGGGTTTAGGCCGGGCGCGCCGCCGCCCAGGTCGAGATGGTGCGCCACTGTCGCACTGAACCCGACGAGTGAACCCTCAAAAAATATCGGTGAGAATAGGAAGATGTCCGGCAGATGCTGACCGCCATGGAACGGATCGTTGTTGATATAGAAATCGCCTTCTTCCAGCGTCACTGGTGGAAAAAGTTTGGCGCAAGGTTTGAAGGTCGCGCCGATCGAGCCAAGTTGCATGGGGATAAGTTCGGCTTGCGCGACGACATTGCCGTGCCTGTCGAGTAACGCGGCTGCGCAGTCGCTGGCCTCGCGGACGATGGGTGAATAGGCGGAGCGGATGAGCTTGGCACCCATTTCCTTAGCTCCCGCGATCAATCCTTGTGCGATGACCGCCTGGTCAGCCGGGTCTACTGGTCTGCGGTTTGTTCTGCTCATGACTAGACCTCGTCTTGCCGAATAATCAGATTATCGTGCGAATCCACGGTTGCGCGCCACCCCTGGGGGATGAAGGCTGTGGATGTTGCATCCTCAATCAAGAGTGGCCCCGCGGTTTCACCAGTAGCCTGAATGTCGTTGCGACCACGCAATGCGCAATCACGCCATGCACCATTGTCATAGACTTGGGTGGTTGCGCCGCGCGTGATCGTATCTTCCGCGCGTAGCGCTGGAAGTTCAGAGGGTGGCGCCAACGCGCCAATACGAAAGGAAACGATCTCGCAAGGCCCAAAATTTGTGCCACCGAAGCCGAATAACCTGAGATGTGCTTCTGCGAACTTGGAGACTATGTCCTGCGTCTTCAAACTTTCCAGCATATCTGCGTCAAGCGAGATCTGGATTTCGAAGGCTTGACCGACATAACGCATTTCCAAGGTTGGGTCGAAGGACGGATCCGCCTCGATATCATATGCCGCGAAGGCTTGGCGTGCCCGATCCGCCATTACGGTGAAAAC
>CAYYUG010000019.1:10170-25159 GCA_964474755.1 uncultured Rhodospirillaceae bacterium
CGATATCATATGCCGCGAAGGCTTGGCGTGCCCGATCCGCCATTACGGTGAAAACCTCTCGAACGATCCTTGGCGCTTGGTCGTCTACTAGAACTTTTCGCGTCAGCGTTTCATATTGAGCGAAGTCCGCTGCCAGCAAGCCGAATGCAGAGAGGACACCCGCATTTGGCGGGACAACAACCGTAGGGATTCCCAATTCTTCAGCTACTTTTACCGCATGCAGCGGCCCGGCGCCGCCGTATGGTGTCAGGACGTATTCGCGTGGGTCGCGGCCCCGTTCCGTGGAGACTAGTTGGATGGCGCGGACAATATTGGCATCGGCTACTCGGATAGCACTGTCGGCGAATGCGTCCAATTCCATATCTAGTCTATCCGCAAGCGGTTTCAGCGCCGCGTGTGCCGCGTCGGCGTCGACGTACATTGCGCCGCCTAAAAATGCTTCTGGTCGAATTGAGCCACGGACGATGTGAGCGTCGGTGATCGCAGGTTCGGCTCCACCGCGGCCGTAACAGGCTGGGCCTGGTTCGGCACCAGCCGAGCGGGGGCCAACTCGCAACATGCCGCCATCGTCGATCCAGACGATGGAGCCTCCACCTGCGCCCACTGTCACGATGTCCAGCGCTGGTGTTCGGATAGGTAAGCCATCCACTTCGGTCTCCGTCGATAGATCGGCTTTACCGTTTGTGACTACGCAGACATCTGTCGAGGTTCCGCCCATATCGAGTGTGATGAGATCTTCGAATCCGGCGAGTACCGCTTGCCGGATGGCGCCGTTTACGCCGGCGGCTGGACCGGAGAACAGACAACTGACCGCGTTACTGCTAATCGCCTCGGCTGGCAGGTGTCCACCATTCGACTGCATTATGGAAAAGCGGCCGTTGAAACCAGTATTCGAGAGGCTGTTGGCTAGACGTGCGATATAAGCATTGGTGACCGGCTGCACGTAGGCAGCGATGGTCGTCGTTGAGGCTCGTTCGTATTCTCGGAATTCCCTCGTTACGTCGCTGGAACAGGTAATAGTCACATGGGGGAAGTGTGCCGCCACCCAGTCGGCAACAGCCCGCTCATGCACCGGGTTCGCGTAGCCGTTCAAAAGACAGATGGCCACCGCCTGATAATCGCCTTCTGCGATCGTAGTAGACAGAGTTTCGGTGAGCTTGTCTTCGGTTACGGCTTTGATCACGGCACCATCTGGGCCGATCCGTTCATCGATTTCGAAGGTATGCTGGCGACTTACTACCGGTATGGGCTTTCTGTAGAACAGATCGTAGATCTGTCGCCGATTGTGCCGTTGCAGCATCAGCAGATCCCGAAACCCTTTGGTGACTAGAAAGGCGATTGAAGCTCCCTTGCGTTCCAGTATCGCGTTGATCGCAACGGTAGAACCGTGAATTAAATCGTCTACCTTGGCCATGGGAAGTTTTGCAGCGTTGATCGCTGAAAGTGCGCCTTCGTCTGGTGCCGAGGGTATACTCGGTACCTTGGCGATCTGCACTTGATTGCCGTCTATAGCGACTAAATCAGTAAATGTGCCGCCGACTTCCACCCCTACGCGCATTCTCGCCCCTTCCTTAATTGCAGGCTTCGGTGACCTACAGCAATGCGATTGCTTAGGCAAATCATGTGTCTTTCACTATGGGATAAATCAGGGACCCATTCGATTGACCAGGAAAGCAAATAGGGATTGAATGTCTGTTTTCAGAATACGTGTAAGCGTAGTTGCTGGGATTACAAATTTAAACGGCGACGATACCGCAATTTGCCAGGAAGAATTGGGATTAGGATTGCAGCTCGTCGTGGCATAGGATTTTATAGAAACAGGGGGGTACTAATATCATGCGAAAACGTTTTACCATTGCGCTAACGACTGCTGCATTGAGTTTGGCAATATCAGCGGCACCGGTACTGGCGGGAAAATCGAATGATACGCTAGTCTGGGCGACCGACCGCGAGATGGACGTGCCGTTATCGTGGTATAACAACACACGTGAAATGGTCGTTATGTCACGGCATATTTTTGACACGCTGTTGTACCGCGATACGAAGACTTTCGAATATCTTCCACAGCTCGCGTCATCCTACAAATGGGTAAATGATGTGACGATGGATTTCGAACTGCGCAAGGACGTCGTATTCCACAACGGTAAAAAATTCAACGCAGATGACGTCGTTAGCACGTTTAATCATTTATCCAGTCCCGATAGCGGTGTGCTATCCCGGCGTGAGGTGGGTTGGATGAAAACGACCGAAAAACTGGGTGAATACAAAGTTCGCATCCATTTCAAAAAGCCGTTCCCCGCAGCAATGGAATTCCTATCTGGCGGCTTATCAATTTTGCCGGCTGGTATCTGGAAAACAGCCAAGAAGGATGTAGCGGGCAAACCGGATTACGGCACGGTCGCCGCAATCGGGACGGGTCCATATAAGCTCGTCGAGTGGGTGCCGGGCGAAAAGTCAGTGCTAGAACGTAATGACAATTACTTCGCTGGTCCCAAAGGTAAAGCCACCATTAAACGAGTTATTTTCCGAACCGTAGCTGATCCCGAAGCGCAGATCGCGGAGTTGCTGACTGGCAGCCTCGATTGGATTTGGGACGTGCCTAAGGACAAGGCTGAGGAACTGAAGGCCATGGGTGCGGTGCAGGTGATTAACGCACCGACCATGCGTGTGAGTTATTTGCAGTTTGATACGCTCGGTAAGAGCGGTGACACACCGTTTAAGAAATTGAAAGTACGACAAGCGGTTGCACACGGTATCGACCGCGCTTCGATCGCGAAGAACCTCGTTGGCGGATCGTCGAGTGTCATCCATTCTGCCTGCTATCCGAGCCAGCTTGGATGCACACAGGACGTGCCGCAATACAAGTACGATCCCGCTTTGGCGAAGAAACTTCTAGCGGATGCGGGCTATCCAAATGGTTTTACTTCTGACATCTACGCCTATCGGCAACGTGAATACACCGAGGCGACAATGGGATATCTAGCCAAAATAGGTATAAAGACGAACCTGAAATACATGCAGTATAAGGCGCTGCGTGGGATCGTCCGTTCCGGAAAATCTCCATTCCACCAGATGACCTGGGGCTCCGGCTCGCGCAATGATGTGTCCGCGATAACTAGCCATTTCTTTAAGCATAGTTCGGATGATTATTGTCGAGACGATTATGTAAAGGCGCAACTCGACATCGGCGATACCAATACGGACACTAATGCTCGCAAGGCAGCGTATAAGAATGCACTAACACGCATTCAGGAGAAGCTTTGTTGGTTACCTATGTTCACATATGCGAAAAACTACGCTTATGTGAAGGAGTTGGATTTTACGGCGACGCCGGATGAAATTCCACGTTTCTTCACGGCTAAGTGGAAATGAAAAACTTGGCGCGCGGCTCCTGTCGGGACCGCGCGCCATTCATTACGGCTCATTGATTCCGTTCTCCAAGGAAGTGCACGGTGCTGATATACACTGTTAAGCGCTTTGGAATGGCGCTGCTCGTTATGCTGGCAGTGTCCGTTGTTACTTTCACGTTGCTGCGTCTTTCCGGCGATCCGGCTGCGGCAATGGCTGGAGAGTCGGCCACCGCGGAAGATATCGAGTACGTCCGCAAGCATTACGGCTTCGACAGACCGCTTGCAGTACAGTATTGGGATTGGGGCGCGAACGCCCTGCGTGGCGATTTTGGGGTTTCGATCTATCTAAAACAACCGGTAGCTCAAATTATCCTCGACAAGGCACCGGTTACGATGAAGCTTGGCGGAATTGCTCTGACCTTTGCTCTTGTGCTGTCTATTCCGCTTGGTGTTTTGGCGGCGATGCGGCCTAACACTCTTACGGATAGGACTGCACTCACCATCGCGGTGATAGGTCAGGCGTTTCCGAGTTTCTTTTTCGCCTTGATCCTCATTTATTTGTTCGGTGTCGCATTGCGTTGGCTGCCGATTACTGGCACCGATACTTGGTTGCACTACGTCATGCCCGCAGTCACGCTGGGTTATTACGCGACGCCAGCTATCATGCGGCTGACCCGTGCTGGGATGATAGAGGTGTTGGGATCGGATTATATCCGCACGGCGCGAGCTAAGGGAATGCTACCCGGTATAGTGCTGTTTAAACACGCGCTGCGCAACGCGATCATACCCGTAGTTTCACTCTCAGCGGTGCAACTTGGCTTCATGTTGGGAGGGTCGATTGTCATCGAAACAATTTTCTCGATGCATGGCATAGGTCGTCTTGCCTGGCAATCCATCCAACGTTCAGACTTTGAGATGATGCAGGCGATCGTGCTGACAATCGCGTGTTTTTACATTGTATTGACGTTCCTGGCGGACGTTTTGAACGCGTTCCTCGATCCAAAGATTCGGGTGCATTAATGGTGGAACGAGGAGTAGTATCCCATGGCCATTAACAGGCCGTTCAATCGTTTGCCGACCGCCTCCGAAATACTGGAGCCATCGCCGGCTGCGCTGATGCGGCGGCGCGCTTTTAGCCATTATGGGTTCATTTTCGGCGGTGGGTTTTTGCTGTTCATCGTAGTTATTGCCTTGGCGGCACCGCTCATCGCCCCTCATGATCCTTATGATCAGAATTTGGCTCAACGCCTTATTCCACCAGTCTGGCAAGAAAAGGGAAGTTGGGAATACCCGCTCGGCACAGATGGATATGGTCGGGGCTATTTGAGCCGCACTATCTATGGTGCGCAGGTATCGTTACTGATCGGTTTGACCGTCATGCTGATTTCGGGTGTGATCGGTACCGCGATGGGCGTTGTCGCTGGGTATTTTGGCGGCCGGGTCGATATGATTATCACTTTCATCATCACGACTCGATTGGCGATGCCAGCGATCCTGGTGGCGCTTGCTGTGGTGGCGCTGATCGGAAGTTCGATGACTGTTGTCATTTGGGTTCTTGGATTACTGATCTGGGATCGCTTCGCTGTAGTCATGCGAAGTACGACACAGCAAATTCGGAATCTAGATTATATTGCAGCAGCAGAGGCGGCGGGATGCTCAACGCTGCGCATTCTTCTTACTGAGATTTTACCAAATGTATTCAATGCGTTAATTGTCGTCGCTACCCTTGAGATTGCTCATGCTGTCCTTTTAGAAGCGGCATTATCCTTTTTGGGGCTCGGCGTTCAGCCGCCGACGCCGTCTTGGGGATTGATGATTTCCGAAGGCAAAGGCCACATGTTCTTTAAGCCTTGGCTGATAGCTATCCCGGGGGTTTCGCTGTTTGTTATGATCTTGTGTATCAACTTGATGGGCGACGGCATTCGCGATGTTACTGCTCCTGAGAACAGAAATTGAACGCGCTACTTGAAGTCGAAGACCTGGTCGTCGACATTCCAATCCCTTCGGGGATGTTGCACCCGGTGCGGGAAATCAGTTTCCATGTGGATTATGGCGAAACCCTGTGCATTGTTGGTGAGTCCGGTTGTGGCAAATCGTTGACGTCGCTAGCGATAATGGGATTACTGCCGAACGCTGCGTCGCGAAACGCAAAACATCTCAATCTGGAAGGTGAGTCGCTGCTGGAAATTTCTGAAGCGGCGTTGGCAGATTTGCGTGGCAACAAGCTGTCTATGATTTTCCAAGATCCTATGACGTCACTAAATCCTAGTTACACCATCGGTAACCAGTTGGCGGAAGTGTTGATGCGCCACCGTGGTGCGTCACGGTCTGCGGCGCGGGATCGTGCGGTGTATCTTCTCGAAAAAGTTGGGATTTCTTTCGCGGCCAGCAGACTCGGCCAGTACCCACATCAACTTTCAGGTGGGCTGCGCCAGCGAGTGATGATCGCCATGGCCTTGATGTGCGAGCCGAAGTTGCTAATTGCCGACGAACCGACGACGGCTTTGGATGTCACCATTCAAGCCCAAATTTTACTATTAATTCAAAGTGTGCAGAAAGAGTTCAAGATTGGCGTGATTCTGATTACTCACGACTTGGGCGTTGTCGCCAGAGTCGCAGATCGGGTCGCAGTAATGTATGCGGGGCAAATAGTCGAAACTGGGACGGCGACAGAAGTATTCGAGAAGCCGCTTCATCCATACACACAGGGGCTTATTGACTGTATTCCTATCCCCGGCAAGACAAAGGCTGGCGAACAATTGGGTTCGATTCCAGGTATTGTACCAAATTTGGTTGGAGATTTGTCGGGCTGCAGCTTTCGAGACCGGTGCGACTTCGCTCAAAATGAGTGCGCAGGTGATGTCAGTGAAAATGTATTGGGCGCCGGGCGTCAGTTCCGTTGTATTTTGCCCGAAGAACTGGGGTCGCGAAAAAAACTGTCGGCAGAACAATGAGTAATCTGTTATTCGAAGCGCAAAACATTCGCAAAACATTTTCGATTAGACAGGGACTGTTCCGGCCGAAGCGGCCGTTGCACGCGGTAAACGGCGTATCATTGCAGATTGAAAAAGGCTCTGTGCTGGGGCTAGTCGGCGAATCTGGATGTGGCAAGACGACCATGGCACGTATGCTGCTGGGGTTGGAAAAGCCAACGTCGGGCGAGATATTGATTGATGGAGTTGCTCTATCAAATCTTGATCGGATATCGGTCGCAAGGCGGGTTCAACCAATATTTCAGGACCCATATTCGTCACTTAATCCACGGAAGTCTATCGGTTCGATCATCAATCTACCGCTGCGAGTTCACAAGGTCGGTGATCCCAAGACATTAAAAACTCAAACCGAGGAGATGATGGAACTCGTCGGTCTTCCCCGCCGGCTCTACAATAACTATCCGAGTCAGCTCTCAGGCGGGCAACGCCAACGCGTAGCCATAGCTCGGGCACTGATCATGAAGCCGGAGGTGGTGATCTGCGACGAGCCAACGTCCGCGCTTGACGTATCGGTGCAGGCGCAGATTCTCAACCTTTTGCTCGACCTGCAGCAGGAACTCGGTCTGACATATGTAGTAATTAGCCACAATCTGGCGGTAGTTGAACATATCGCTAAACGGGTTGCGGTCATGTATCTTGGCCGCGTGGTTGAGGAAGCCGAGGCCGAGACACTGTTTCGCAATCCGCAGCACCCTTATACGAAAGCGCTTCTAGGTTCCGTGTTAACACCCGACCCGTCGCTCGACGTGCCGGACACACATCTCGGTGCTACTTTCCCCAATCCGGTAGAGCCTCCGTCCGGCTGTACCTTTCACCCTCGTTGTGTGGATGCAATGCCGGCCTGTAGTCAAATCGCTCCAGCGCCGGCGATAGTCAACGATGCCTGTGTGGAATGCCATCTTTTTCGCGAGGAGGAGCGCGTTGTGTCATGAGCCGGGAGTTAGCAATAGAGAATGCCATCACCTGTTTCGACAGTGGGGAATATCTAGACATTCTGCGCCGTCGCGTGGCCGTTCCGACGGAAAGCCAGAATCCTGAGCGATTGCCGGACTTGCAGCGTTATCTGGAAGAGGAAATCCAATCCGCCTTCAATGCGATGGGGCACCATTGCACCATCTATGAAAACCCGGTCGAGGGCGGCGGCCCGGTGCTGCTTGCCGAACGTATCGAGGATCCGGATCTGCCGACAATCCTGGGTTACGGACACGGCGACGTTATACTGGGTTATGCGGATCAATGGTACGAAGGCCTTGACCCTTGGGTGACGACGCAACGTGGCGATCGCCTCTATGGCCGGGGCACCGCTGACAATAAGGGGCAGCACACGCTCAATATGTGCGCCATGGCAGCAGCGCTACAGGCGCGCGGGCATCTCGGTTTCAACTCGAAATTCATGGTCGAGACCGGTGAGGAGAACGGCTCCGCCGGGCTGCGTGAGGTCATGGAGGCCAACCTGGACGCATTCTCCGCGGACGCCTTAATCGCGTCCGACGGACCGCGGGTATCACCTGATCGCCCGACCCTGTTTCTCGGCGCGCGGGGTGCAAAGAATTTTGATCTGGTCGTTGATCTACGTGAAGGTGGTCACCATTCCGGAAATTGGGGCGGATTACTGAGCAATCCGGGCGTTATTTTGGCGCATGCCTTGTCGACCGTTGTTTCGGAAACTGGCAAGATCCGTATTCCTGAATGGTTGCCAGAACGGATGTCGAATGCGACCCGAGCACTCCTTGCTGATATCTCGGTCGAGGCAGGTGAGAACGCGCCAGAAATCGATCCTAATTGGGGTGAACCGGATCTCAATGCGGCGCAGCAGGTCTATGGCTGGAATAGTTTCGAGGTACTTGCCTTCAAAACCGGTAACCCGGAACATCCAGTTAACGCTATTCCACCGCGTGCGCATGCCCATTGCCAGATTCGTTTTATCCAAGGTTCGAAGCGAGAGGAATTTTTACCGGCGTTGCGACGGCACCTCGATGCGCACGGTTTCGACATGGTTGAGATCGAACCACCGCCGCCCGGAAACGCAATCGACTTCACTGCGACGCGAACTGATCCAGATCACCCTTGGGTGCGCTGGGCTGCGGCCTCGATTGAGCGCACCTCAGGGAAACCGACTGCGGTTCTTCCGCAACTTGGCGGTTCGATATGTAATGATCTTTTCTCCGATTTGCTTGGCCTGCCGACGATCTGGGTTCCGCATTCCTACGGCGCTTGTTCGCAACATGCTCCGAACGAACATATCCTGCTTAGTGAGGCGCGTGATGCAATCCAGTTGATGGCAGGTGTTTATTGGGATCTGGGTGAACCTGGTACACCAGGCACGAAATAGGCAATTCTAATGAATCGAAGTGAAGCGATTGCGAAGATTGAGGCCTATTTCGACGAAGGCGAGTTCATCGAGGATTTAAGCCGGCGGGTTGCAATTCCGACGGAAAGCCAGAACCCGGACCAGATGGGTATGCTTTACGGCTACCTCACGGAAGAGATGCAGCCGACCTTTGAACGTATGGGTTACAGTTGCCGGGTATTGGAGAATCCGCGCCAGGGAGCGGGCCCATTTCTGCTGGCTGAGCGGCAAGAGAGCGATGACCTGCCGACTGTCCTGACCTATGGCCATGGCGACGTTGTATTAGGCTATGAAGAGCAATGGCGTGAGGGATTGTCGCCCTGGACGCTTACGCAGGAAGGTGACCGGCTCTACGGTCGTGGCACAGCAGACAACAAAGGCCAGCACACCATCAACATCGCCGCGCTGGAAACTGTCTTGAAAACCCGAGGTTCGCTGGGTTTTAATTCGAAGTTGCTGATAGAAACGGGAGAAGAAACCAGTTCACCTGGGCTAAAGCAGCTTTGCGAAGAAAACAAGAATCTGTTCGCGGCCGACGTGTTGATCTGTTCCGATGGTCCGCGCCTCAGTCCTCAACGACCGACGATTTTCCTGGGTGCGCGCGGCGCCTACAATTTTGACCTGACTGTCGAACTGCGGGAAGGCGGACATCATTCGGGAAACTGGGGCGGACTGTTGGCCAATCCGGGTATTATCCTAGCCCACGCAATCGCTAGTATTACCAGCAAAACGGGAAAGATCTACGTGCCAGAATGGCGTCCATCTGGAATCCCGGATGCTGTGCGCAACGCGGTACATAATTTGGTTATCGATGGTGGCGAGGGTGCGCCGGAGATCGACCCGGACTGGGGAGAGCCGGGCTTAACCGGTGCGGAGAAAGTTTTCGCCTGGAACAGTTTCGAAGTGCTGGCCTTCAAGGCCGGCAATCCTGAGCATCCCGTCAACGCTATCCCGCCTAAGGCGACGGCGACTTGCCAGGTACGGTTTACGGTCGGTGTCGATCCGGAGGAATTTATTCCCGCCCTGCGCCGCCATTTCGAGGCTCGAGGTTTTGGCGTGGTCCAGGCGGAACCAGCTAAGAAGGGCTACATGATGGCGACACGCCTTGACCCGGACAATGCATGGGTGCAGTGGGCCGTCGCTTCAATTCAGAATACGACCGGCAAGGAACCGGCAGTGCTGCCGAGCCTCGGTGGTTCGCTGCCAAACGATGTTTTCGCTGACGTATTGGGCCTGCCCACTGTGTGGGTGCCGCACTCCTACGCGTCCTGTTCTCAACACGCCCCGAACGAGCACATGCTGTTGTCCGTCGCACGCGAGGGGCTTCAGTTGATGACCGGCCTGTTCTGGGATCTCGGAGAAGCACCGCCGAACTGGAAAGCATTAGCATGACAAAGCCCTACAACCTGATTTCGACGTAGGCTCGGTATCTGTTCGGTTGCTAGAAGCGCTTCCTGTCGATTTGTTGGCTTCATTGCTAGCCGCATTAAAATGCGGAAATTAGCTGTGCTTGTAATGGTCACGACGGCTTAACATCGTGTCCATGATGGAGTTTGTAGGGTGCCAGGGCACTGCTTTGCACGTTCAGTTCGACAACGATCTACGAAACAGAATTAGATTTGAGGTCGATATGATCTCGCTGTTTCCCGCAGGTTTTGTGGAACGACTGGCCTTACGCCTGCACGACAAACGATTGATCCAGCACTAAGGTTGCCAGCATTTCAGCTTCCACAAGCGTCCGGCGTATAGAAAAAATTTCTTGCATCTATCCAGATTATATTGTGGACGCAATTATCGCGGTGTTGGTGGCGCTGAGTGATGGCAGATCGACGACAGTGGTAACCGCACTGCTCGGGCCATCTGACTGTCGAATTTTCGTGGCTGGGATGGCATTGAGCTAATTAAGGCTACGTTGGAAAAGGCCGGCGAATCTCATAGGCTGACTAAAAGCGCCATCACTTATTAGGGGCGCTGAACATCATGCAATCCAGCGGGAGATCCAACATGACAGAACCGTGTGATTTGAGTGCGACCGAGGCACGTAACCTGATTGGCAACAAACAGTTATCACCCATCGAACTCTTGGACTCCTGCATCGCCCGGATTGAGGCGGTTAATCCTGCGGTGAACGCGATTTGTGGAACTGGATTTGAGCGAGCTAGCGAAGAGGCCAAAGCGGCGGAAGCGGCTGTGCAGAACGGTGATTTGTTGGGGCCGCTGCACGGCCTGCCGCTCGGCGTGAAGGATTTGCTCGACACCGAGGGCCTGCTGACGACCCACGGTTCGCCGCTTTATAAGGACCACGTGCCAGATGCGGATCACAGCTTAGTCGCGGAGTTACGTGACGCCGGTGCAATCGTTTTTTGCAAGACGAACACGCCGGAATTCGGTGCTGGTGCGAATACAACTAACCCGGTTTGGGGGGCGACCGGCAATCCGTTTGATCCGAAGCGAATCTGTGGAGGGTCGTCGGGCGGATCGGCCGTGGCTCTGGCTACCAATATGATGCCGATCGCCACCGGATCTGATTCAGGCGGCAGCCTTCGCATCCCAGCGGCCTTTAATGGCGTTGTCGCGCACCGCAGCACACCGGGAATTGTCCCAAACGAGAAGCATAGTTTCGGTTACACGACTTTCAGTGTGTTGGGACCGATGGCGCGCACAGTAGAAGACATGTTGTTGATGTATTCTACAATTGTTCGGCACGACCCGATTGACCCACTGTCGACGCCGATGGACCCGGCTGACTACGCCTCGATTGAAGAAGTTGACCTCAGCACTCTTAAAGTCGCGTATTCGGAGGATCTTGGTTTCGCTCCGGTCGATAACCGTATTCGCGCGACTTTTCGCGAACGGATGGACATTTTCAAATCTGCCTTCAAGGAGTGCGCTGCGCGTGATCCGAACCTCGGCACGGTCGATCGGACAAATTGGATCTTGCGCAGCCAGATTTTTCTCGCCAATCATCGCGATAATTACCAGAACAACCGCGATGCGTTAGGCCCTAACGTACGCTCGAACTATGAGGCCGGATTGGAAATTTCGGCCGATGAAATCGCCTGGGCAACACAGGAGCAGACCAACATCTATCGCCACATGGAGACCTTCTTTGATGACGTAGATATTTTGATCGCACCAACCGTGCCGGTGCCGCCGTTCCCGGTCGAGCAGCTTTATTGCGACCAAATAAACGGTGAGAAGTTGGACAACTACGTTAAATGGCTTTCGCTGACCTACGGTCTGACCATACCAGGCAACCCCGTAACCGCCATCCCCTGTGGGCTTGAACCGACGGGTACACCGTTCGGCTTGCAGATTTGTGGGCGTCACTACGATGACGCATTCGTCATTGGGGTGGCTAAATCACTGGAGCGGCTGTTCGCCAAGGACCAGCGCACGGCTCGGCCGGTACCTGATATCGCGGAGTTGTCTGCATGACATACTGAGTTTCGACCGTACAGGTAATGTATGTGACGAATACTGTCAGCCATCTTCTGACAAATCTAAACACTGACTAGGCGCACTAACTTTACTATAGCGATGAGTTGGGCAAGCGGATGCACGGGACACACATGAAAATTGGGGCATTCTAGATAGTGCCGACTATGGATGGGCCTTCGTTCATCCGATGGCGGACGCTTTGCAGAATGCGCCCTTTAGCTCGGTTGCCGTTGTTCGCGACTTCCGTTGGTGCCTTTCCATATGAACGCTCAACGCCAACAGGAGTACTTGATTTGATGTGGCCAGTCGTATTTTAAGCGCTGGCAGTATCGAAGTAATTATCACTATAGATCGGCTGCGAATTTGCGACCCAGCGATCTTCAGCGTGCCGGGTTTCGATCCGATGGAAATGCAGATAGTCGCTGCGGCATTGGTGTATCGCTCAACTACGAGAATGATCTCTGCCTAGTCTGACCGATAGATTTGGATTAAGGCTACCGATTACTCACAGGGCTTAAACATCTACCTGTAGCCTGTTTAACGGGGTCTCTAAGGATGCCCGATTGAAAAGTCGTTCTTGCCGGTGCAATCGATGCCGCGGACCTGAATTAGCGGACGCGTGTGATGGGCGGAGCCGCGTGAGTCTGCGATCGGGATATCTTGATGGTCGTAATGGCTTGTCGCCGGCATGAAACGAAGGGCATATCCGATTCGCTTCGCGCCGCTGCGGTTTGCCTGCGAACCGTGCGCCATGTAGACGTCGAAAATAACCATCTGACCTGCCTCTAATTCAATATCGCGTGCCTTACTTTCGTCGAACTGGTCGCGCTGTAATGTCTCTGGTATCGTCACATCGTCGCTGTGATCTCTATAGTGCTCGCCTATCGATTTGGCCGCGTGTGACCCGGGAATGACCCGCAGGCAGCCATTCTCAACCGTTGTATCTGTCACGGCGATCCACACCGAAGTCGTGGCGAGTGGTTTGATAGGCCAATAGCGGCCATCCCGGTGCCAGGGGACAATCCGCTGCTCGCCAACGGGCTTGTGGAAGAAGGTGGTGCCCCACAATACAACATCCGGACCAATTAGCTGTTCGACGATATCGACGATAGGCGGGAAGGTGGGGATTTCGATCCAACGCGGGTCGCTCTTCACTCCCTGGATGCCGGAATTAGGCACGTGGGGCGAGGTAATTGGCTCGTCACCCATCTGCGGATTTTCAACGATCAGCTTGTCTGCGAGTTCCTGCAACAGTGACAGCTTATCCGCTGGCAGCCGGAATTTAGGCACAATCACCCCGTCCAGGTGAAAATTCTCTACCTCTGCTTGGGAAAGAACATTTTCTTTATGCACCACCTTGGCCTCCTGCGAGTCGGTTCACGCTGAGTAAAGGTTAAGGTATTACGAGCCATCCGTCGATCAGTCCGCTAGCGGAAGCAGTGTTTGACTGTCAATTTGCGAAGACTGCCAGGACCCGACCAAAATTAAAAAATTAAAAAAACGGGTAGATCCATCACCTGTCCGGTATCCGCCAGAGCGCGCAGTAAGAAAGCGTGTTACAGACCATTAGTCTGTTCGGCACTATGGAAAAGCCGGAAATGGCCTTCATATATCAAGCAAGTAAAATCCAAATTTCAGAATTCGGCGAATTTAACATGGAATGCGCCAAAGCATTACTGTTGCGTCGATTACAGGAGGCGGTTTGAAGCCAAAACAATTGGGCGAAAATCGATACTACTTTTAATTGTAAAAGGCGCTATGCGTTCCTAAACATACATGTCCCGCAGGTTGTAGTTCTTCACTACCGTCTCGCGGGTTGTCTCGTTCCAGCGATTTTTATTTTCCTGTTCGGCTAGTGGTGCGTAACAGTATGGCGTTTCGTCGGGGAACCTCTGGCGGCGTGCGTCGATTCCAATGGCAATCATGCGGCTTCGCTCATGGATATGTGCTTCATCGAAGGTCACCACGCGGCCATCGAGATGCTCGACGGTGATATCCATCACCCGCTTGCGTGGAAAAAAACCGGCATTGAGTGTTACTCGCCGTTCGGCGGAGGTGTTGGCGAAAGAGCCATGCACCACCTGCCGGTTGAGCATTAACGCATCGCCTGAATTGCAGAGCAGTGGGACCGCACCATCGATCCTGTCGGAACCTGCGGCTGCCACCATCCCACGGATGTCAATGCGACCCCGCTTGTGGCTACCAGGCAGAATCCAAACGCAGTTCGCCGCTGTGCTGGGGTAGAGCTGGGTCATGAAGTTGAAGCCGTGCGCGCCATGGTCCCAGTCATCGGCGTCCCAATGTGTAGTACCGTCTTGATGCCAGGCAACTGACGGGCCCAGGCCTGGCTCTTTAATAAACGTGACTTCGTTGTAGGGGACGAAGTCTTCACCGAGCACGGCCTCTGCAACCGCAAGGAGGCCTGGGTGGCCGTATAGGACGAGCGTTGAATCCATGAGCTGTAAATTGCCGTGCAGGTTCTGAACCGTCCAAGTTGGTGCTCCGGCTGCGGGTTTTGCCTCGTGCATTTTGGCGGGGTGGCGGCCTTTATTTCTGGAAGTGCCGCCCAGTGGATCGCTGAGCGGTCGTGCGTAGCGGTAGCAGGGCCGGGTAAATTGCTGGCCAAACGCTTGACGACCTTTGGCATCGGTCGCACCTTTTGGGTCGGTCGGGGCACGGTCCAGCATCCATTCGACTTCGGCCCGCAGCTCTTCGAGCTCCTCAGTCCCAACGACGTGCTCGAAGACGTAGAATCCGTGTTCCCAATAAGCGTCGAGAATGTCCTTTTCGAGCTTGCCGTTCGCATCCATCCGGATTGGCCCGCGGTTGCCGATCGCATAAGCCTGCTCGGTTCC
>CAYYUG010000019.1:25259-57110 GCA_964474755.1 uncultured Rhodospirillaceae bacterium
GAAATTAAAAAGCCGTATAAATACGTTGGTACCAATCAGATTCGTCCGGACGGTGTGCCGAAAGTTACTGGGACGGCCAAGTTCGGAAATGATTACACCCTGCCAGGTACGCTATACGGCAAGATACTGCGGAGCCCATACGCGCATGCCCTCATCAAATCGATCGATACCTCCAAGGCCGAGGCTTTGCCAGGCGTACAAGCGGTAATGACAGCAGCTGATTTCCCGGATCACCCCTTCGCTTATGTCGGGGCAGCACGCGTCCAGATTAATTTCTGGCATGTGACGCGTAATATTATGGCGCGCGAAAAGGCCCTATACGAAGGCCATGCTGTGGCTGCTGTAGCTGCGATCAGTCCAGCCGTCGCGGCGGCGGCCTGCAAGCTCATTGAGGTCGATTACGAAGTCTTGCCGCACGCCATCGATGTCGAGGAGGCTGCTGCGGAGGGTGCGCCGTTACTGTTCGAGGACATGATTACGCGCGACGCTGATCCGGTGCGGACCAAGCCTTCAAATATCGCCAAGGAAATTCGTTTCGAGATTGGTGACGTTGGACAGGGTTTTGCAGATGCCGATGAGGTTGTTGAAAAAGAATTCCGAACGGCGGCCGTGCATCAGGGCTATATCGAGCCCCACGCGACCCTGGCGCGCTGGGATGCAGACGGGCAGACTGAAATCTGGAGTGCCAGTCAGGGACATTTCCAGCAGCGCCAATGGGTCTCCAAGATATGCGGCATCCCACTAGCCAACATTAAGGTTAACCCGTCTGAAATTGGCGGCGGTTTCGGCGGTAAAACGGTTACCTATGTCGAGCCAGTAGCCGTTGTTCTGTCGCGCAAGACTGGCCATCCGGTGCGCGTCAACATGACCCGCGAAGAGGTCTTCAAGGCCACTGGTCCAACTTCCGGATCCTATATGAAGGTTAAAATGGGTGTTAAAAAGGACGGTACGATTACCGCGGCCCAGGGCGAGTATTATTATCAAGCTGGGGCTTTTCCGGGCTCGCCGGTAATGAATGGTTGCCTGTGCTCGTTCGCCACTTACAAAATTCCTAACCAGAAGGCAACTGGCTACGACGTGGTCTGCAACCGCCCGAAGGCAGCCGCCTATCGGGCGCCAGGCTCACCGATTTCCAACTTTGCGGTGGAGAGCGTACTCGACATTTTGGCGAAGAAAATTGGTATGGATCCTGTTGAGTTTCGGCTTAAGAACGCGATCCACACGGGCGATCCAATGATCGCCGGGAACTCGATGAGCCACGAAGGCTACAGCGAAACCGTCCAGGCAATCCTTGAGCACCCCGACTATAAGAGGCCACTGGGACCGAACCAGGGTCGCGGTATGGCTTCGGGCTACTGGTTCAACGGCGCCGGCGAATCTGGGGCAACCGTCTATGTCAATGCTGACGGTACGATTTCAGTGGCGACGGGCAGCCCGGATATTGGCGGCTCGCGTGCGTCGATGGCGATCATGGCGGCGGAAACCTTGGGGATCCCGTATGAACAGGTCCGCGCTACGGTGAATGACACCACATCTGTGCCCTACACGCATGTCACAGGCGGTTCGCGGGTGACCTATGCCAGTGGTATGGCGGTCGTGAACGCCACCAACAAGGTGATCAACGAACTGCGCGCCCGTGCGGCAAAGATTTGGGATGTCGACGTGGACGGCGTCGAATGGGAGGATGGCCATGCAAAGCCTTCCAGCTCTAACGTCGGTGAGTTTGAGCCGCTATCGTTAGCTGAATTGGCGGCCAAGGCCAACGCGACTGGTGGGCCGATAGGCACTTCCGAAGCGCTCAGTGCCGGCGGACAAGCGCCGGGCTTCTCGACCTGTTTCTGCGACGTTGAGGTTGACCCCGATACTGGCAAAGTGACGATATTGCGTTTCGTCTTAGCCCAGGATGCCGGCACTGCCATCCATAAGGGGTATGTCGAGGGACAAATGCAAGGTGGTGTCGTCCAAGGAATAGGTTGGGCGCTTAACGAAGAGTACATTTATGACGATGAGGGGCGCCTTTCGAATGCTGGCTTCCTTGATTATCGTATCCCAGTTGCTTCCGATTTACCAAATATCGAGACCATCGTGGTGGAGGTTCCAAATCCGAACCATCCTTTTGGCGTCAAGGGTGTGGGAGAGGTTTGCATCTGCCCGACCATGGCGGCAGTCGCCAATGCTATTGCCGACGCCACCGGGCGGCGTATGGATAGTTTGCCAATGTCTCCACCGAAAGTACTCGAGGCGCTCGATCACCGTGAAGGTGGTGAACTCTAGTACAGAGCGTGTAGCGGCTTTTCTTCTAGAGATGTGACCCAGCATGGCCCATTTCGCGCAACGCCAGCTGATTCCTGACCGCCAGATCCAGTACAGAGGTGCACCTGTGTTCGAGACGCCGTCCTCGTTGGTGAAAGCCTAAATGACCATTTGGTTTGCGCGGCCACGTGAGCCCGCTTGTTTCAAATTAATTGAGCGGGGAATGCTGCTGGGAAACCATCTGCCAGCCACCGTTGCGTTTAACGTAGACGGTGACGGAAAGGGTAGAAGTTACGATCTTTTCGCCGTCGTGCTCGGATTCCGTTTCGGCCCTGTAAGTCAGTAAACCGACATCACCGTAAATACGCGTTTTGATACCCGCTGCGTCCATGCGCAGCATCTTTAAGCTGCCGGATGAGATCGATGCTACGACATCTGGCCAGGCCATGGTATGGCCGAAGGCGGAAATGAAAACCAGATCTTCTCCGACAACTTTGCTCAAAGCGTCGAGGTCGGCATTCAGAAGCGCTTGGATACGCGCGTGATGCGCCGCGACCAGCGATGTATGATCTTCAGCTGTACCATTGTTCATTAGCTCGTACCTTGACTTGAGGATGGTCGATGGGTGGGTGGACAGTGTCTTTAGATCAAAGCCCGCTTCACGCGGACCTTAGGAAATGCCGTTTTCGCTGTCCATGTTGTCGGCGGTGATTGGCCGTCAGCCAAATCGTGAGCGTATCCGGTGCACAATGCTGTTAGTGCGTTTTTGCGCTGCAATCATGGCCTTGTCCAGGGAGGGGTGGCGGGTTCGCAGCCGGTTCAAGATGCGCTGAGCTGTCGGCGATTCCATAGAGAGCAGCATGCCGCCGATAGCAAGAAACAGGATACCTTGCAGAATTGGCAGGAAGAGGCCGAGCACACCTAACACTATGAAAATCCAGCCGGAGGATAGGATCGCGATGCGGGCAAACCAGGAGCGCTGCGGCTTGCCCGTTTCAGGGGGCAGTTGTGCGTCGACTTTGTGGGGCGGTTTGTCAGATATGGATCGGCCGGCCGTCGACGGCGAGCGCCGCCTCCTTTACCGCCTCATTCAAGGTTGGGTGGCCGTGGCACACGCGGGCCACATCTTCTGCGGCACCACCGAACTCGATAACCGTTACGATCTCGTGGATTAGTCCGCCGGCATCTGGTCCGATGATATGTGCGCCCAGCACCGCGTCAGTCCTGGCGTCCGCCAGGATTTTCACGAAACCGTCGGTCGTATCGTTCGCACGAGCACGACTGTTAGCGGTGAAGGGGAACTTTCCGACCTTATAGTCTATGCCTGCTTCCTTTAGCGCTTCTTCGGTCTTGCCGACCGCAGCGACTTCCGGCCAAGTGTAGACGATGCCGGGGATGGCGTCATAGTTGATGCTGCCTGACTGGGCAGCGAGTATTTCGGCGCAGACGACGCCCTCATCTTCTGCCTTGTGCGCCAACATTGGCCCGGGTATGCAGTCGCCGATGGCGTAAATCCCAGGTACGGAGGTCATAAACTCGTCATCTATACGGATGAAACCGCGATTGTCAGTTTCGACACTGACTGCGTCCAACCCCAGCCCATCCGTGTAGGGCTGACGGCCAATTGCGACCAGCACGGTGTCACATTTTATCTCCTCAACATCGCCGCCCGCGGCAGGCTCGACCGTTAGAGTAACGCATCTCTTTGTCTTCTTTGCGCCAGTTACCTTGGTCTTGAGGCGGAAATTTATTCCCTGCTTCTTCAATATGCGTTGGAAGTTTTTGGCGACATCTCCGTCCATGCCAGGTGTTATACGATCGAGAAACTCGAGGCAGGTCACGTCCGCACCAAGCCTGGACCAAACTGAGGCCATCTCCAATCCAATATATCCAGCTCCGATCACCACAAGATGTTTCGGAACCTTGGTGAGCGCCAATGCCCCAGTCGATGTCACAATTTGTTTCTCGTCGACGTCAACGCCGGGCAGCGGCGCGCTCTCTGAGCCGGTTGCGATCAGGATATGTCTGGTTTGTAGCGTATGCGGGTCGCTTTTCTCCTGCGTGACTTTCACTTGGGTCGCGCTCTCGATCGTGCCCAAGCCTTTTATATGCTCGACGTTATTTTTCTTGAACAGAAAGGCTATGCCGCCGGTTAAGTCTTTGACCACCTTGTCTTTGCGCGCCATCATCGCTTTCAAGTCTAGCTCTACCGCACCGACTTTTACGCCATGATGTTCCAGTTCGTGACAAGCCTCGGCGTATTTTTCGGAACTCTGCAGCAGTGCTTTGGAGGGAATGCAGCCAATATTGAGGCAGGTTCCTCCAAGGGTTGATCGCTTCTCGACGCAGGCTACCTTCATGCCCAGCTGCGATGCTCGGATTGCCGCCACATAACCGCCAGGTCCGCCGCCAATCACGACCAGATCGTATTCGCTCATCCTGATACTCCGTTTGCGCGTAAGCCGACGCCTTCCATTCGCTTCCTTATATAGAATATCCGTCACGTGTTACCGCAATAACCTTAATGCTTCGGGAATGAGTTTGCGTCTATTGCGAATAATAATTGGGCATGACGCTAATGAGAGTTTTACCTAATTTCTTAGGTACTCACTATGGTCCATCCCGTTATGCAGTATGAGGAGCTATACTTGGGAGACCGATGCTATCCATCAGCGTCAACAGTGTGCGGCTCGGTCTGACGCTGGTTTCAAGAATCTACCGCGACCATCGTGAAAAGCTTTATTTGCCGGCGTCCTGTTGTACCGTGTTAGGCATCGCTACATAGCTTCTTCCCGCAAGACCTTACTTGCTGCCAGTTCAGCTATCTTTGCCTCGTCGTAGCCTAGCTCATTGCATAGTACGTCCGCGTTATGCTCACCTAGCATCGGAGCCGGTCCGCGGACGCCGCTTTCGGCGTTTTCATATTTGAAGGCGGAGTTGATCTGATCGTGTGGACCCAAAATTGGATCCTCGACTTTTACCGTTAGGCCGCGGTCCGTCACCTGCGGCTGCCGAGCAGCCTGATCGATAGTGCAGACGATACCACAAGGCACGTGATTTTCGGTCAGCATCCGGTCGGCGTCTTCACAGGTCACCGAGGCGAGCCAGCTCTGCATGAGTGCTGTTGCTTCGTCGAGGTTAGCGGTTAGGCTTTTTTGGTCGCTAAACCGTGGTTCTTCAGCTAATTCAGGTTGTCCCATCGCAGTGCAGATGCGTCGCCAGGAGGCATGGTCAGGGCCTGCCAGGGCGGTGACATAGCCGTCCTTGGCCGCATGCACCGGATGGTACCAGACGTCGATCTCGCCGCTGGTTAGATAGGTTTGTAGGCTGGAGTCATTCGAGCCATAAAGACTGTCGAATAGCGCGATGTCGAGATGATCGCCCTCGCCGGTTATCGCTTTTCGGTAAAGCGCGGCGCCGACCGCACCGAAAGCGGTAAGGCCGGTTGTGGTGTCGGCGATGGCGATACCAGGGCCTCTTGGTATCTCCGGCGGATCGCGATGCAGGAACTGCATGCTGAGCCAGCCCGCCATGGAGTGTGCAAGGTGGGCATAGCCAGGGCGGCTCGTGTTCCGGCCGGTTTGGCCGAAACCGCTGATTGAGCACATGATGACGCCTGGGTTTATCGCCTTCAGCGTGTCATAACTTAACCCCAGCCGGTCCATGGTGCCGGGGGTGAAGGCTTGGATGATAACATCCGCCTTGGCGCAAAGGTCGCGCACAATTTTCAGCCCCTTTGGTCGCTTGATATCGACACAGATGCTGCGTTTGCCGGCATTGTGTTGCAGGAACATAGGACTGCGCTTGGCACCGGTTCGGTTGGAATGGCGCGAGATGTCGCCCAGCGGATAACGCTCGACTTTGATCACGTCGGCGCCGTGATCGGCAAGGTATTTCCCGCAAGAGGGACCGGCGATCAACGCGCCAAGCTCGACGACGCGCACGCCCGCATAGGGACCGGGTTTTTTCGTGCTGCTGGTCATCGTTTTACTCCCCGATATCAGATTTCAAGTTTTGTTTCGCATCGGTATCATGACTGTGTACAGGCGCGAGCTGGCCGTTTAAGCGCAGAAGTTGATTGAGTTGGTTGCCGAAATTTAATGCACCATGCAGTGCCATGTCCTCTGCTAGGCGGTAGGTGGATTTGGTGCGCTGGATGGCCCAAGGCATGCGGCCAGTCAAGGTTTTCACAAAATCAGCGGTTGTTTCCGCTAATGCGCCGGTGTCTGCCAGGCGGTTGACGAGACCGTATTCGTAGTAAATTTCTGCACTGTATAGATCGCCGGTCATGGCGATTTCTAATCCACGGCGCCGGCCGATTTGGCGTGTCAGCAGTGCGATGTTCATGGCGGCTGGAAAACCGTAGACCATCTCCACATTGCCGAACCGCGTATCCCGTTCTGCGACAACGAAGTCGCAGGCGAGGGACATTGCCTGGCCGCCGCCCAGCGCCATACCATGGATGGAGGCGATGGTCGGCTTTGGCGATTCGATAAGCATCGACAGCGTTTCCAGGAAGATGTCAACAGCCGCATCGATTGACATGTCCTGCAGCAAGGCAGCTTGCTCAAACTGAGACGTGTCACGTCCCGAGGTGAAGCATGATCCCGCTCCCTTCAGTACAATGGCGCGGATATCCTCATTGTGATTGGCATCGGTAATCGCCGCGATGAGTTTTTTCAACAGAGCGTCGCTCATTGCATTTTTCTTCGCTGGTCGGTTAAGAGTTAGAATGGCGGCATGATCTTCGTGCTCGACAATTACGAGGGGGTCGTTCTGGTCTGACATGAAGGGGCTCCCCAGTTCCGGCAGCCCGATGGTAGTGCTGCCGCAGATAAACTATCGACCGTCGGAAACACGCGGTCCAGCGGCTTGGCTGTTTCAGGCCATGGCGACGAAGACGGCGCGCGGTCCTGTGAATGGCTTGCGTCCATGCACGGTGAGGTGATTGTCGAGTACTAACACGTCGCCGGCTTCCCAGCGAAAGGTTAGTTCTGCCTGTTGATAGGCCTGTTCGACGGCTAGTAGATCGGCGATCGGTATATCACTGCCGTCGCCATAGCGTGCGTGGTGATGTGGTTCGCCTGATGACGCAACCCATTTCTTGGCGCCACCCATTTGGGCATGCCACAGGTTGGCCTGGTTGAACCAAACCAGTTCGCCGGTATCAGGGTGGCTGACGATACCGGGACGGCGAATGGCTGTCCGCAATCCAAGTTCTGTCCATTCCCAATCCATGTTGCTGTCGGATACGAGAACCTCTACCTCTGCGCGGTCTTGAGTCTCAAAGGTTTCTTGCCATGATTTCCCTGGACCGGGCGGACCTTCCGCATGCCGCAGGTGTTGCTCGTACAAGACGCCCTTTTTGGCGAACCGGTCTCTGACTGGGCCATCGAGTAGCGCTAGTACACGGCGGGCGTCACCGATCTGCGTCTCACCGCCTGTCGTTGCGGGTGTCTGGCAGAAAAAAAATAACTGTGACGGCCACCAACTCGCATAGGACATTTCGTTGTGCAGTCCAATTTCCACTTGTGGTGGAAATTCGGTCGAGGTGTAGATCTTGTCGGCGACGCGGTTGCGTGGAGAATCGCCGCCAATATAGGCAGCGAGTTCGGGTCGGGCGGCGACAGCTAAATCTCTAAATTCTGCGATGCTCTGGATACCAAAACCTCGAAACAGCACACCGCCGGATCTGTGTAGCCAGGCGTCTAATTGCGCTCGGTTGGCAGACGCCCACGCAGCAAGCGTGGCGGGCGTAGCCGATGCACCCCCCGTGATAAGAAGGGGCAGTTTGCTTGCTTTGTTGAGCGGTTGAGCATCCATGTTTATCACCGCATTCCACTGGCGAAAATTGGCTGTCACCTCGACAGGCCGGTGCCTGTCCGTAATATAGCGCCCGTCCGGGTCTTTAGGTCCAGCGGTTTTAGCAAAATAGGGAAACAGGGAATGAGCGCAGGAGAGCGTCTGCCTGGGACACCGGTCCCAATGCACCGATGGGATGGCCATGATGGGATGGCTATTGCTGGTGACACTTGGGGTGATCCTAGCGCTCAGCTGGTCATGCTTTTGCATGGCGGCGGACAAACCCGGCACGCATGGAAGGGCGCTGGCGAGACATTGGGTAATAGCGGGTACCACGCCGTTGCCTTTGACGCTCGCGGACATGGAGATTCCGGTTGGGCGAAAACTTCGGAGGATTACGCGCCAGATTACATGGTTGAAGATTTAGTCTGTGTCGCCAAATCACTTGGTAGCAATCGGCCAATCTTGGTTGGCGCCTCGATGGGTGGTGGGACGAGCTTGCTCTCTATCGGCCTCGAAAAAACTGATGCGGCAGCACTGGTATTGGTCGACATGGCGCCCCGGATCGAACCGGAAGGTTCGCGTAAGATACAGGAATTTATGAACCAGAAACCAGACGGGTTTGACACACTGGAGGAGGTCGCGGAGGCAATCGCCAACTACCAGCCGCACCGCAAGCGGCCGCGCAATCTCGACGGGCTTGCAAAAAATGTGCGCCTCGGGGCGAATGGAAAATATGTATGGCATTGGGATCCGAAACGCCGCGCTGGGCAGCGTATCAATGATGATTATCGACAACGACTTAGTGACGCCGCCGATACGCTGACTATCCCGACCTTGCTAGTTCGTGGTGGATTGTCTGATGTGTTGAGCGAGGCGGGGGCGCAAAGCTTCCTTCAGCAGGCACCGCATGCCGAGTATGTCAACGTGAAGAATGCGGCACATATGGTGGCTGGTGATCGCAATGATATATTTGCGGACTCGGTGATTGAATTTTTGAAGCGGGTTGCCCCGCCGCGGTAACACCCGTTTCGTGGATTTTATCGCTTGCGATCTGCCTCTGCGTAATACCTGTCGTTGGGCGCCATGCCGGCATGCTGCAATCTTGACGGTGCGTCAGGACAGGGTGAGATAGCACTGCCGCCTATCAGTGACGTGTATATGACGGTGCCGGTGGCCAGGGTCGTTATTGTACTGGATAAAATTGGAGGATAGGTCCGATGGACAGCAATACGCCCACCTACACGAAGGATCTTGCATTGTTTGTCGCCGACCTCCGCTTCGAGGACATTCCGGCAGAGGTGGTGTCACGAGCAAAATTACTTATCCTCGATGGGATAGGCTGTGGACTCTATGGCGCGACTAAGGAATGGTCGCGGATCATGGTAGGAACGCTATCGAAGCTGGATGCTGGCGGGACTGCTACTGTCTGGGGCCGTGACGTCAAACTGTCGGCACCTCACGCTGCCTTGGCCAATGCAACTGCAGTGCAGGGTTTTGAACTCGACGATGTACATTATCCGGGTGTGCTGCATTGCGAATCCCTAACTATCCCGGCTGCGCTGGCACTTGCGGAGCAGACCGGTGCGGCGACCGGCAAGCAGCTGCTGACTGCCTTTGTTGCCGGCTGCGAGGCGGGGCCACGCGCAGCGATGTGCATGCGCGGGCGCGAGATGCTGGAGCGTGGCTGGCACAGTGGTTCAATTGTCGGTGGTTTCGCATCGGCTGCGACGTCGTCAAATTTACTAGGTCTTGATGCCAAACAGACTGAACACGCGATCGGCATCGCTGGATCTGGAGCCAGCGGGTTGATGGCAGCGCAGTTCGGCGCCATGGTCAAGCGAATGCAGCACGGCCGTGCCTGCCAGAACGGTGTTTATGCGGGGCTGCTAGCTTCGGGTGGCTTTACTGGCATCGAGAATGTTTTCGAGGTGCCTTATGGCGGTTTTTGCAGCACTTTCACGCAAAGTACGGACGATTTCGATATTTCACAGATAAACGCCGGGTTAGGTGAGCAGTTCGAAACGATGCGCGTCCGCATCAAGCTCTACCCCTGCGTTGGGGGCTGCCACGGACCGGTTAATACGGTGCTGGCAATGAAACAGCGGGAAGGCTTTTCTGCCGCCGAAATCGAGTCAGTCCGAATTACGGGAGCGAAAGCATTCGTCGAGCATGGTGGCTGGCCATTCGAGGGGCGCAACGTGACCGAGGCGCAAATGAATATGCCATACAGCATCGCGGCCGCGCTGACCGATGGGGAACTGACTGTCTCGCGTTACACAGAGGACGCGATTGAGGACCCGGCAGTGCGTGATCTGGCACGCCGTATCACCGTGCATCTTGATGAAAATGCGCCGCGTCAGGGCGGCGGCGAACATATCACCATCAATCTCAAATCCGGAGTAGCCGTGGCGCAGAAGGTTGAGCCGGCAAAGGGTCTTGGCAGCGCGCCTGAGGCATATCCAGAGGCGGAAGCGGTCATAAAATTCCGCGATCTTGCCGGCCGGGTCGTTGGTGATCGCGTCGCTGAAATCGAGGAAATGGTGCTGGGTTTAGATAGGCTTGGCGACTCGCGAGATCTGGCGAAATTGCTGAGGTCGGAATGAAAATTATCCGGCGGCACAGGACATGCGTAATGTCCCATGCCGCCAGTATTTTGTTCCCGGTGTCCTAACTTACGACAGGCTCTTCAGGTCGTTTAGTACCTGGTCCGGGTGGTCGGCTGGTTTGACCGTTCCGTATGCTTTCGCAACTTTACCGTCTGGGCCGACCAGTACGGAGACGCGGCTCGGACGGGCCGAGTCTGAATCCGCCGCACCGAAGGCGATAGAATCGGAGCGGCCGTCGTCGCTCAGCAAGTCGTAAGGAAAATCGAACTTTTCCTTGAACTTCTTATTGGCGTCCGGGGTGTCAAAGCTGACACCAAGGATCACTGCATTGTTATCGCTGAATTCTTGGATTCGATCACGGAACCCTTTGCCTTCAGTCGTTCATCCGGGGGTATCGGCTTTGGGATACCACCAGAGAAGCACGTATTTTCCGGCGAAATCGTCCAACGCGACGGGGTTGCCGTCTTGGTTGGTCATCGAGAACGCCGGGGCTTCGCTACCTTCCCCTATTACTGACATCTTTTCCTCTTATGTTTGACGGTAATGTGATTGTCGAAGGATATAACTTAGCATTCCGGCGGTTACGCAAAAAGCGAGAACAGCGAAATAGTCAATAAGGAATTCGAACGTGAAAGACGATTGGGTGTTGGCGCGCGTTCGGCTTTGTCCAAAATGGATGACACCGGTCGGCGGGTGGAACAGTGCCGTCTACGTCATTACGGGTACAAATTGTCCGACTATATCTAATTTGGAGAAATCTTAAGGATCTGAATTTTAACTGCTCAATTTGTGACACACGCTGACTACGGACTTCTACGAAGCTAAACAGAAAAGAAGGTATTAAGAAAAATTTAAAGAAATTATTGCAATATAGAGTTAATCGATCGCGAATGTGCCGGAATCTTGATAGCAAATTTTTTATCTATGTCTTCGCTCTGTTAAGCTTTACCGCTGCAAGGGAAGGGAACCGTAATGGCGGAAACGCGTTGGGCGGAGGATTGGCCGTTCGAAATTGAGCCTCTTTCGTCGCTGATGGCAGCGGAGGTCAGGGGATTTGACGCCTCGCAGCCGATCGACGATCTGGCACGCGACTCTATTCTGGAAGCACTTGGTCGATACAAAATACTGGTCTTGTGCGAGCAAGATCTGGAGCCCGTCGCCCAGGCAGCCTTTACGAAACGTTTTGGAGAATTGGAGCCTCACGTCAATCGGGAGTTTCGCGGCAGTGCCATACCGGAAGTGCACCCAGTCGACAATCTAGACGATAACGGAGAGCCTGCTCGTGGTCGCAACATCGGGAACTATTCCTGGCACACCGACAAATCCTACATGCCGCGTCCGTCGCTGGCGACGATGCTTTTTGCGGTGACGTTGCCGCCAGAAGGCGGAGATACTGAATTCGCTGATATGCAGGCGGCCTATGAGGCACTTCCGGACGATCGGAAAGCTGCTCTCGCAGAACTACGCATCGTGCACAGTTGGGAACGATCGCGACAAAAGAATGGTAGCCGGCACGCCACGGCGCAGGAAATTCTTGATGCGCCGCCGGTCGTGCATCCCCTGATCCGTACCCATCCTATGACCGGGGTGAAAGGTCTTTATATCGGCAACCACACCTCACATGTGGCAGGCTGGTCCATCGATGAAGGAGAGGCGCTGCTGCGGGAACTGCAGGATTATGCGACGCAGAAACAGTTCATCTACCGTCATCGTTGGCGGCCGGGTGATATGGTGATTTGGGACAACTGCGCGCTGCTACATCGCGCCGTCGCTAATTATGACATTGAAACCTATGTTCGGGTGCTTAACCGCACGGTTGTGCGCGGATCTGTTCCAATCTAATTGGTCGTTTACCGCAACGTGTCATGGACTGCCGACTGCGTGAAAGAAGAGGCGGAAGTTCTGGTTCTTTGCGAGAAATTCGGTTTTTGAAAAGTGAATGCAGCGATCCTAAACCTGTATTCTGCGGCATTTGGCCAGGTTTTCGATGTTGGGGCCGGCATCGTGTGTGAAGCCATCTTTTTGGTGGCAAAAGGAAACCTAGTCATCGCGCTGGAAACAACTGTGGATCTTCGGACAGCCGCTGCCTTGCATCTGCCGACGGCCATCAACTGAATTGATGTCGCGCTTCGGGTGCTCGAAGCTGTTGCGGCACGCGGTTTGACCCGATCCTCATTTCTGCAGTTGGATGAATTGAGCTGAAGAAGAGCATATGCTGGCGATGTCCGTCATCTCTGCACTTCTAGTGTCCGATAGTCCCGTCATTATGACCATATGAACGGGGCAGTTGGAGAACTATCGCAATTTCCCCGTTACCGGAGACGAGACCTCAACGCTGGTTGAGAAGGAAGGATTTGCAACGATGCTCTATCAAACGCGGTATCTCGTCAGGAAGAGTATTGCGGGGCTTTTGTGAAATGGACAACGCTTGCGTTTCAATGTCAATCTTGAGTGTGGCATCACTCAGCGGCTGCGATCTCTGTTGCACTGTCGTAACCTGGTACCGCTATCAGTCGCATCAGCGCGTCAACATTGTCCATATCTGCAAATTCCTTCACCGCATCGGCGATCGCGTAGACGTCGATCGAAGGGCCAATCAGATCTGTAACAGCGCGGGCCTTGGCGACGATGCCATCGAAGGAAAGTGGGTTTCCAGGTGACCCAAGCGCTTCGATGATCTCCGCTTGTCGTACGCTGCCATCGTCAAGGTGTAGCGCTACGCCTCCGGCCATATTCTCTGGTAAATGCACGTCAAGCGCTGGATCGTGATGTGCTTCGGTTTTGTCGATCAACGAAAGGATTTGCGGATCTTCGTGGAATTCCGTTTTGAAAGCGCCATAATCGCGCGGTCCCTTCGACAGGGTCGCGGCCACGATGTAAGGCATACTGTATTGCGCTGCCATAACAGAATCAGGCCGACGGATTGCATGTTTCTTGATTGCATTACCGGGCGAGAAAGCGTCGATCTTCACGATCTTGTTGGGATCAAGCGTAAAGCCGTCTGTGGCAATTTCCAGCGCGTCGATCATAGCGTGGAACTTGCGGCAACAGGAATAGGGCTTGAAGCTGACCTCATGGATTTGCAACGGCGCGCCGGGTGCACGACGCAGATGTTGTGGTTGAATGTTGCGGCTGTAGAGGTGGTAGAAGCCGAGCGGACCTTCAAGCGGCTTGACCGGCGCTGTGACGCCGAGCCCGGATAGATCGGCGGCTAGTACTCCATGCATTGCTGGGAGACCCGCATGCATGCGCTTTACCATGGTGCCCTGCGGTTCATGGGCGAATTGTTGCGCGCCGCCGGCCATGGAAAGCGCTAAGCCCCAAGCCCGCGTTATCCCTTCGACATCGAGACCCCTAAGCTTAGCGGCAGCGGTCGCGGCACCAAAGGGGCCGAACAGACAGGTCGCATGGAAACCGCGCTCGGTTACTTCTGGGGAGGTCGAGGCGCGGCCTATCCGTGCCATCGCTTCGTATCCGGCGGCGATTGCGGCCAAGACGTCGTGCCCTGGCGCACCGGTCTCTGCGGCGACGGCCAGAGCGGCAGAAATTACCACGGCGCCGGGATGGCTATTCGACGCCTCGTGCGTATCGTCCAACTCATAGCCATGCGCTGAGGTGCCATTGGCTAGCGCTGCGGTCGCCGCGTTGGCGAGTTCGGCGGAACCAATCAGTCGCGCGGTTCCGGTTGTTTTCTGGTCGAGCGCCCATTGCCGCAGCTTGCGGCCCCAAGGCTGCACGGAACCGCACATGGCCACGGCGGCGTAGTCAAGGATCAGTCGTTCCAACTGTTCGATGTCTTCTGTTGATAAGGATGCAGCGTCGATCGTGTGCATGTCTGCGGCGAGTTCGAGGCTGTTCACGGCGCTGTCTGTCATCTTATTCTCCATGGAAAACACTATCTTTACCTTCCGGTATTCCGTTCGGCTTGTCCAATTCGCGCGGACGTTCGCGATGGGTTATCGTGCGGTTCTTCCCAGTAATATTATGCGAGTGATGACTATGACTATCGAGCACGGCCTTCGGGTCCCCATGGTTGGTACGCCACAGGATACGGGTGCCTATGCCAAGCTGGTCGAGGAGAACGGATTCGATTTTATGTGGGTGCCAGACACGCCGTTGCTTGCTGGTTTGTGGCGCGACGTCTACATGCATTTGACCTGTGCCGCGTTGGAGACGTCAAAGATCCGGCTTGGACCGGGCGTGACAAACCCTATCACGCGTCATCCGGTGGCCGTCGGTAGCGCCATCGTGACCCTCGACGAGGTATCGAATGGCCGTGCCGAGGTGCCCTATGGGACAGGCTACAGCTCTGCCTATATCATTGGACGCAAGGCGGCGACCCTGAAGCTGATGAAAGAGGCGACGTCCCTGTGGCGCGGCATATTCTCCGGCGAGCGCACACAATTGGGAGGCCTGGAAATTGAACTGAATCCACCCCGCGCTCATATCCCAATTATAATGGCAGCGAGTGGACCGAAGGCATTGCAGACTGCAGGCGAGGTCGCGGATGGTGTACTCATAATGGTGGGCGCCCATCCGGGCTGCGTCGAATGGGCGCTCGAGCATATCGATGCCGGTGTCGCAAAGGCGGGCCGATCGGCCTCGGATGTCAAGCGAACGCTCGTGGTGACTGCCTGCGTTGACGATGATCGGCAACGCGCTATCGACACTATGAGGCCCTGCGTCGGCAATCTGTGCCGACACCGGATCGTTGGCGAACTGTTTGATCGCGCTGGCCTGACCCCGCCGGAGGTGCCGGACAACATTCCGCAACCCTATCCCGATCTGGGTCATGCGGTTGATTGGGAGGAAGCGAAACGCGCGACCTCATGGATTCCAGATGATGTTGTTGCGGCAATGAACGCGCTTGGTTCTGGCGCGGAGGTGGCCGAACGCGTGCAGGCGCTCAGCGCCCTCAATATTGATGCTATCTGGTGGCGCGACCACGGCACCTGGGAGCATCCAGAGGCCCTAAGAAAGGGCCTCGTAGAAGAGGTGCTGCCGCGGCTCTAAGGGCACCATTTATTTGTGCCCATGTCCCTTCATGCCGTGGTGGCCAGTGCCAACAGCTTGCATAGACACGGTGGTATGAACAGTCACCGTGCCAGCCTTTTCGAATGTTAGGCTGAGTGGCAGCATGCTGCCTTTTAGGAGCGGAGTTTTTAGTTTCATGATCATTACATGGTGACCGCCTGGTTTTAGGGCCAAGCTACCTTGCGCGGGGATAGCAACACCGCCCACTATCTTTCGCATGCGCATGATATCACCATCCTGAATATGAGTGTGTAGTTCGACCTTGCCGGCCTGCGCAGTTGAGGCGGCCATCAGTCGGTCCGCAGCTCCAGTGTTTTTGATCAACATATAGGCCGCGCTGTTACCATGTTTCCCTATGGACGGGCGCGCCCACGCAGAAGCGATGGTTAATGCGCCGTGTTTGGTTTCGGCGGCTTGGCCAACCACACTGAAACCAATCGCCAGACAAGTTGCGATCGCAGCAAGTTTCAAATACTTCATGGAACCCTCCTCATACGCGTTCGCCATTAAACGGGTGACCGCGATTCGTTTTCACTAGTTACGGGCGCTGGGAGGTCGGTGGGGCGCGGCTAGGGGGAATTCGCGGCTGATGTCTGGTGATTCTGACAATCCGTAGGAGTTGATGCGTGGCCCGGCCCGAAGTCAGTTGGATTGCTGGTTCAGCCTCGGTTGATAGGGTGGCTGTGACGGTTAGCACGCACTCCAGACAATAGTGGCGCGGGTACGATGGGTGGACTGGTCGGTTCTCGGCGCTAAGAATGTTCCGCTTGAAACTGTCACCGGTGCAGAGGGTAACAAAACGCGCGGTACCGCTGTCTTTGGCGATTGCCGCTAAAAGCTCAGCCGTGAATAGTGCCTGCATCAAGAGCGCAATGGCGATGACAAGGGCGACTTGGCGACGGTGACGAGTTCTGGACATGTCGGGAGATAGTACCACCGGCGAATTAGCACGACACGGCAAATGCGAAGTCACGTGTCGAATGGCCGCACGGGATTTCCGGGTTGCCGTTTCCATTTACGTCGTCACGGATTAGAACTAATTACAGAACAAACGAGGGAGGCCATTGTGATCCACGAATTGCGCATTTACCATTGTGTGCCCGGCCGTTTGCCGGCACTGCTGAACCGATTTGATACCATCACCCTGAAGCTGTGGGAGAAACACGGTATCCGACAGGCAGGTTTCTGGACCATGCTGGTCGGCGATTCCAATCAAGATCTCTATTACCTTCTGGAATGGGAAAGCCTTGCTGAGCGCGAGGAAAAGTGGAACAAGTTCGCTGCCGATCCGGAATGGCTCGAAAAGCGTGCCGAAACGGAGAAGGATGGCCAGATTGTAGCCAAGGTGGTCAACTACATGCTGCAGCCGACAAGCTTCTCATCCGTTAAGTAGTGAGCCATGGCGGTGAACGAGAACCCGGTCAAGGCGCGTATGGCGGCAGGTGAGGTCGCGCTTGGATTAAATGTCCGCGTCGCACGTTCTGGCGAAGTGGGGCGGATTGCAAAATCTTCCGGGCACGACTTCCTGTTTATCGACATGCAGCACGCGTTGTTCAACGTTGAGACGGTTGGGCATATCGCCAATACCGCGCTTGGCTGCGGTGTTGCGCCTCTGGTCCGGGTGCGCAGTTGCGACGATGCCAACACGGCGCTGCTGCTCGATAATGGGGTCACCGGCATCGTATTTCCGGATGTCAATTCGGCAGACGATGCGAGGTGTGGTGTCGACCGCGCAAAGTTTCCACCCATCGGTCGGCGATCCGCTGGCGGCGCCTTCCCGAATTTTGATTTCGAGCCTATCCCGGTTGGCGAAGCGACGGCGCGCATTAACGATTTGACGCTGGTCGCTTGCATGATCGAGACGCGGGAAGGGCTCGAGAATGTCGAGGAAATAACGGCCGTTGACGGGGTAGATGTGGTGCATGTCGGTAGTAATGATTTGTTGCTCGACATGGGTATGCCAGGAAAGTTCGGATCGTCGGAGCACATTGCCGCGATTGAGCGGGTGATTGATGCCTGCGCTGCAAATGGCAAGGTTGCTGGGCTAGGCGGGGAACGCGATTTGGCGCGCCAAGTCGACTTTATCCGCAAGGGGGTAAAGTTCGTCACAACGCAGACCGATTTGCGTTTCCTGCAGATCGCCGCAACAAACCATACCGACGCTTTGCGTAAGGCGCTTGGATAATGGCCGTCGCTATCACTCCGGTTGATGGCGCGCTTGGGGCGACCGTTTACGGTGTTGATATGGCTCAACCACCGAATGATATGGTGATTGAAGCTATCGAGACTGCGCTGGAACGGCACGGCGTTCTGGTCTTTCCAGACCAGACCATAAGCCCGGCCCAGCAGGTTGCTTTTTCCGCAGCTCTGGGACCGCTGGAGACTACAGGTAATATCGACGCACGCTTGGAAGGCCATCCGGAGATTTTTGTCGTTGGTAATACTGGCGCTCGGCCGGTCACCTTTGCGCCACAGTTCGGCAACGAAGACCTGGAGTGGCACACGGACCACATTCACCGCGACGTGCCGGCCCGCGCGTCGATGCTCTACGCTAAGGAAATTCCGTCGGACGGTGGCGATACGTTGTTCGCCTGTATGTACAGCGCTTATGACGCGTTATCGTCAGAAAATAAGGCATCCTATGAGACCCTGAACGCGGTGCATTCGGTCTCCGGATTACGCGCCTATCTGCAGCAACAGTCTGGCGACAGGCCTTATGAAGCGGGCCGGCAGGCACCGGTGCCTGATGCGGTGACTTGGCCATTGGTGCGTCACCATCCGATAACCGGACGCAAAGCGTTGTATTTTGGCGCCAAGGTCACGATCGGGATAGACGGCTGGTCGCAGGAAAAGGGCATGGAGTTTGTTGCGGATCTAACGGCGCATGCCACGCAGGAGGTATTCGTTTACCGTCATGTCTGGCGGGTTGGAGACGCCGTACTGTGGGATAACCGCCGAGCGCTCCATGCCGCGACCCCATTCGATCTTGACCGCTACCGCCGTCTTATGCATCGCACTACCTTGCGAGAGACCCATCCGGTCACGTGACCTTGGGAGACGCACATTGGAATTTAGCTTGGAATTTCACGACATCGTCGGGACGATCGGCGTTGTTCTCGTCGTCGGCATGTATTCGCTTCTGCAACTTGGAAAAATTTCGTCGGAGAAGCCCGTATTTTCGGTTCTGAACGGTTTTGGATCCATCTTTATCCTTTACTCGCTCTATTTTGAGTTCAACTTATCAGCGGCACTGATCGAGGGGTTCTGGCTTGTTGCTAGTGTCTACGGCTTCTGCCGGCTCAGACGGGCGGTTTGACCGATGCCACCCTGGTCAATCAGTGTAAGGTCATGAACGATTTCACAGCGAAATGGAACGTGGCATGACTAAGATCATCGATCTGGAGATCGGCGCGCCGAAAATTGGCAGGGCAAAAGAAATTGGTGAGGCCATCAGGGGGCGTCCGGGTAGCCCCTTCCCGGAAGCGCTGCCGCGTCCCTTGGGCTACGGCTTCGACAATTACGACCTTATTTTTGGTAGCGGTTACGCTGACGCAGACACCAAGCCGGCGGTACCTTTGTCGGAAGTGGTGCAGGAGATGGATACGGCGGGCGTTGAATTCGGAAATTTGGTTGGACTACCGAATGACGAGATCGGTAAAACCCATCAGGAATTTCCCAACCGCTTCAAGATCTTCGCCTGGCTCGACCCATTGGATGGCATGCGTGCCGTGCGAGAGTTGGAACGCCTTGTGAAGGAGGAAGGAGCAGATGGCTTTCGCGTGTCGCCGCTCTACAACGGTCTCGAAGCGAGCGATCGGCGCTACTATCCGCTCTATGCCAAATGCTGTGAGCTCAACATACCCGTTCGTCTCTACACAGCGATGACTTATGCCAATGACCGGCCTTACGAGCTCGGCCATCCACGCCATCTTGACACGATTGCAATTGATTTTCCGGAGCTTCGCATGGTTGCCGGCCTTTCCGGTTGGCCCTGGATTGGCGACATGGTGGGCATTCTACGCCGCCATCCGAACCTTTATTGCGACACTGCGGCCCACCGGCCACGGCATTTCGGCACGCCGGGGTCAGGATGGGAACAATTTCTGCAATTTGGTAACACGCTGTTGCAGGATAAGGTGATGACTGGCTTCTCCCGCTACATGTTCGGCTGCGGCTATGCCGAACTAATCGGTGAGTATGAGGCCTTGCCGCTCAAAGAGCATGTGCTAGAAAAATGGCTGTACGGGAACGCACTTAATTTCTTTGGTGAATGATTTTCCGTGATGTCTAGACGCTTATCGTGACCGGCGGCTGTTTTCAGAGACATCTTAACCAAATGCTACCTTAATCCGGTGTTGAGGTGCGCGGGGAAGGGTGACGTAATAGTCGTTCATGCCTTGATGGTAGAATGATTTAAGGCGAAGAGGCTTCAGACCCCTAATTCGATCACAATATTACTCCATCCATCCAGCTGTGCCGTCCAACCAGGTCGCACGACTGTCGTGCAATCGTACTCCTCGATGATTAGCGGCCCACGCTGTGGCGTGATACTGAGCGCTGCTCGCGGAAGTACCTGGGTTTTGAACCAACCGTAGTCGGGACCGAAATAAGCGTTGCGAGTGGCGGGCGGGGTGGGGGTGTCGCGTTTGAGGGTGATGCTATCAGGGATGCGCGGCGTGGTCGACGTACCTTGGCCAACGGCTTTCAAGGAGACGAACTGGACGCTTTCGTCGTCGGAGCGGTATCCAAAGGTGGCATCGTGTGCGACCGCGAAGCCTTCTGCGAGATCAGCAATGCTGGCCGCATCTAATGGTAAGGATGGGACCGGGAGCGGCAGCGCCGTGTTTTGGCCGACATATTTTAGTTCCACCGAGCATGCAATGCGGCGGGCGTCTGGCTCGTAGCCGTCATGGGCAACCAGCGCCTCCGCCTCCTCTGCAAGGGTGTTGAAGGCTGTGTTGCAGGCGTCGATATCCAGTTCGTCGAAAGGTTGGTAATAGGCGCGGATGCACTGATGCTCCGTCTCGGCGAACAGGAGACCAACGGCACTGAACAGTCCCGCTGCCGGCGGGACGATAACTTTGGTCGCGCCAAGCGCCTCTGCCAAATTGCAAATATGTACGCCGCCATTGCCACCGAAGGCCAGCAACGGGAAGAGGGCTGGGTCGAGCCCACGCTCAGAGGAGACTGCGCTCAGCGCCCGCATCATTCGTGCGTTGGCGATGAGATGGATGCCGTAGGCGGTGTCGGTGAGGCTTTGGCCCAGCCTATCGCCAAGCGATTGCATCGTCTTCTCGGCACTATCCCAGTTGAGGTTGAGCTCACCGCCGACCAGCGCCGCCGGGTTGAGGTAGCCGAGCAGCAGGTTTGCATCAGTCACCGTTGTCTCGGTGCCACCCTGTCCATAACATACCGGACCAGGCATGGCACCGGCGCTGTGTGGACCGACTTGGATCCCACCACCGGAATCGATCCAGGCGATGGAACCGCCGCCCGCGCCAACCTCCGCGATGTCTATGGTCGGCGCCTGTACTACGTAGCCGCCACCCTGGGTCATGCGGTGTCCAAGCGCAGCATCGCCGCCCACTTCGGTCTCTGGCGCCAGAGCGAATGTTCCTTCAGCGATAATCGAGGCCTTGGCTGTTGTGCCGCCCATGTCGAAGACGATGCAGTCCGGAATATCGAGTTTCTCCCCCAGACGTTGTGCGCCTACGACACCGGCAGCAGGACCACTCTCGATGACGAATATCGGCTTCTGTGCCGCTACCTTGGCTGGCAGCACTCCTCCGTTCGACTGCATGATATTTACAGGTGCTGTGATGCCAATGCTGGCAAGCCGCTCTTCCAGCCGCGCTGCGTAGCGTTCGATAACCGGTCGGATATAAGCGTTTACGACGGCGGTGCTAGTGCGTTCGTACTCCTGTATCTGCGGGATGAGCTCACTGGATCGGGTAACAGGTATATCCGGTAAATGTTCGTGCAAGATTGCAGCGGCCTGATCCTCATGTCGCGAGTCAACATAGGCATTAAGGAAACAGACAGCGATCGCGTTTACCTCAGCTTTGGCGCAGCGGTCAGCGATTGCCACCATCGCGTCTGCATCTAGTGGCTTGTCGACCTCACCAGTGGCAGTAATTCGTTCCGCAACTGTGAAGCGCAGGCGACGCTCGACCAGCGGCTCCGGCTTGCGGAAACCGATGTCGTAGAGCCGTGGCGCACGGAAGCGAGCGATCTCCAGTATGTCGCGAAAGCCTTCTGTGGTAATCAGCGCGACTTGCACACCCTTGCGTTCGATTATCGCGTTAGTTGCAACGGTAGTTCCGTGTGCTACTTCGCTAATTTTGCTGGCCGCGATACCAGTCGTCCCCAGAAGCTCGCGCACGCCATCTTCTATCGCTCGGCTGTAATCGTCCGGCGTTGATAGGATTTTTTTGTTGAACAGTGCGCCATCATTGCTGAGCAAAACAATGTCGGTGAAGGTCCCGCCGATATCGACGCCTAGCCTATATCCCGCCATCAGCTTGCCGCTCGCTCTTCACGTAGTGCCCTTGTCGCTGCTTCGTCTAGGTATAAGGTCCTGTCTACTACTACGCCGTATTCGGACTTGGCATGGGCGACGGAGATCTTTTCCTGCCGCACATCCTCGGCAACCGCGTGCGCGTCCCGCTGCAGCGGATCGCCATAACCACCGGACCCGGCCATCTCCGCACGGAAGGTTTCGCCCCGCTTCATTGGACGAACAAATTTTGAGGGTGCCTCTTCACGTTCGCCATCGCGCACGAAGTAGGAATGGCTGAGTCCGCCCGGCTTCCCGCCGAAAATGCCCCAGCAGGGGTAGACATGACGGTCAGCGCGCAGTTGCACAATTGCGTTCTCGGCCAATAGCCGATATTGCCGCACCAAGCCAAGCGCTCCGCGATACTTACCAGGGCCTCCGGTGTCTGGCAGAAACCCATACTCGTCTATTAATAGCGGGTTCTCGGCTTCGATAATTTCGACCGAGGTGTTGGCCATGTTGCCGAGCCAGTAGGGGCCTGCGTCTTGGCCGTCCGCATCCGGCCCGCCGCCGCGCCCCGTGATGTTGTGGAACTCCACATGCAGGAAACGCTTGTGGTCAGGCGTCGTGCCTGTGACAGACAAGCCAAACTCGTTACCGCCGGGGCAGGCTGGCATGCGGTCGGGATAGAGCGTGGTCAACGCGCCCGTTACTACAGTACGTACCCGGTAACCGCCTTGGCCGCGCCCGCCCAATGCTGCGGGGTAACGCGGATTGACCCAGCAACCCTCCGGTGCGATCACGGTAATCGGCCTGTAAAAACCGACATTGTTTGGCGTGTCCGCCGGCAACACGGTTCGCAAAGCTGCGTAAGATAGGGAAGCGGTGAACCAGTAGTTGGTGTGCAGCGCGCCGCCCATCTGGGGAGAGGTGCCAGTAAAATCGACGGTAATCTCATCGCCTTTCACTGTGACCTTAACGTGGATTGTCACTACCCCGCCACCGACACCGTCATCGTCATTGTATTCGGTGAACTCCGCCTCGCCGTCCGGCAGCTCGAGGATTGCGTTTCGCACCAACCGCTCGGTGTAGTCGATCAGCGCCGACATATATTTGGTAAGTTCTTCGGTACCGTAATTATCAATGAGCTTTTCGATCTCGACCGCGCCGGTAATCAGTGCAGCCAGCTGGGCGCGGACATCGCCCATCACCTTGTCGGGCACGCGGGTATTGTGCTCAATAAGCCGCATCAAGGTGTCGTTCGGTTGGCTAGCCTCATAAATTTTACTGGGCGGGATGCGCAGCCCCTCCTGGAAAATTTCGTCGCTGTCCGCCGCCTGTCCGCCGGCAACCCGGCCACCGAGGTCGGTGTGATGCAGGATTAGACCGAGAAAGCAGACCCGCTTGCCGTCGCGATAAACTGGCTTAAACATGAAGATGTCGTTGAGATGGCTACCACCAGCATACGGGTCGTTGTTCGCCAGTATGTCGCCCGGCCCAATGTCGTCACCGAAATAATCGAGACAACCCTGCAAAGCCGGCATTGTAGCGCCCAGATGCGCCGGCAGTGCCAGCCCTTGCGCCACCATGTTGCCGTCGCCATCGAGGATCGAGGCGGAAAAATCCATATTCGACTTGATTAGCGTTGAGCGTGAGGTGCGCAACACCGAGACCATCATATTATCACTGACCATAACCAGCGCATTCTTGATGAGCTCTAGTCGTATTGGATCGATCATAGAGGGCTCCAGGACACAAAGAGAAAGTCTGATGTTACGGTGTGCTTCCCTGGCGGATCAATCCTTAGCCCGGTGCACCCACTAAATTGTTATTAGTGATAGCAACCGCCAACAATACGAAGCCGCCAATTGACGGTTAGGTTGGTTCCTTCGAAGGCCAAAATGATGACCGTCCCGAGGGCCTATGGCGGAAAGCTCGTAACAACGCCGACCATCATCGTCCCGATGCTGGCAATATGGCTGAGTGCCTGCAGGGGCATGGTTTTGAAATTATTAGATGCACGTGTCTGATTGTTCTGGTCGATGGGCTCGTATGGTTTTTTCGCGTCCGCGACGCGCGCCTACACCTGGCCAAAGAGCCGTTGACGGGGCTGAGGTAAAGCATGAATGATGTCCTGGTAGCGTGCGACGCTGGTACGACGATTTAGATTTGCCAGATATGCCGTAGCATCAATCTGGCGTGCGAATAACAGAAGTAACAGTCAATCTCTAGATGGTTGGGCCGTCACCTGCGACAGTCGTGCGATGCAGAGTCCGCTTGTGAGCTGCATCGTTCCAGGGCCGTCCGCGGTGCAGAACAGCACGATTGTCCCAGATGACAATATCGCCAATAGACCATTTGTGTGCGTAGACAAAGGCCGGCTGGGTCGTGTGGTCGAGCAGACGAACCAGAAGTGCATCGCTTTCGCTCTCCTCCATGCCCTCGATCTTGCCGGCATGGCCGCCGGTATAGAGCGCTTTGCGTCCATTGACCGGGTTGCTCCGGACCATGGCATGACGGACGGGTGACGTCGCCCGCCGGTCTGGTGTCACAAGGCCAGTGGCAACCAGGTCCCGTGTTCGCGCCGCGTGGTGTAGCGCCACCTTGTCGTTGATCAGTGTTTTGGTCTCAGTGTCGAGCGCGCAATAGGCGGCACGCATCGACGCGAACTCTGTCTCGCCACCAGTCGGCGGCACCTCGTGGGCGTATAGCAGTGAGCAAAGTGAGGGGATTTCCTTGAACGAGCTGTCCGTATGCCAGATCCGGTTGGCAGTTAGATAGATCATGCGATGGTCGTCAGGCGGTATTATCGTGCCATCCGCCTCGGAATTATACATGCGCGAAATGTGGCCTGGGTTCAGATTGTTGCCAGCGTGTGGCAACATCATCTCTAACGGACCGAACCGCTGGCTGAATTTGATTTGCGCTGAGTCGTTAAGGTCTTGGTTTGATATCACAATGACGGAATGTTCCTCGAACGCGATGCGAAGCTCGGTGAAATCAGCGTCGCTTATGCCGCGTGCTATATCGACACCTTCTACTCGGACGGCGAACAACGGATGTAGCTTGGTGATGCTGAGGTTCATACCAGTATCATTGGTTCTTTGGACACTACATAGCAAGGGCACGCGCATCCAGAACAGCCTGGGCCCACTCTTTTGGCCGCTCCTGCGGAAGATTGTGGCCCGCTTTTTCGTAAACTCGATAGTCGTATGGTCCCGTAAAACGCTTGGCGTGGTGCGCGGTTAAGACGCCAACGCCATCTGTGCTACCGTCGATGGTGACGGAGGGGACGGCGATAGGAGGCTGTGCAGTGAGCTGCGTTTCGATATGGGCGACGGCAGGGTCGCCGGGAACTAACCCATAGCGGTGCCGGTAGGAATGGGTCACCACATCGACAAAATCCGGATTGTCGAAGGATGGGGCGGAGCGATTGAAGGTCGCGTCGTTAAAGTCCCAATCTGGCGACCACATACTCCATAAGGTTTTGGCGATATCGCGGCGGTTTTCGGTCAGGCCTCGTTTGCCACGCTCGGATTGGAAATAGTACTGGTACCAGTAGGCCGCTTCCTGCGCTGCCGGGGCCGGCTCGTAGGCGCGTGCGATATTCTGAATGTTGTAACTGTTGCCTGAGACCAGCGCGGTCACCCGGTCCGGCCAAAGTGCGGAGACGACGCAAGCCGCGCGTCCGCCCCAATCGTAGCCGCCGACAACGGCTTTCTCGAAACCGAGTGCATCCATTAGGCATAGCAAATCGTTTCCGAACGCCGCCTGTTCGCCTGAGCGCATGGTTTTCTCGGACCGGAAACGGGTCGGTCCGTAGCCGCGCATATGGGGTACGATAACGCGCGCCCCGGCCTCGGCTAGGATCGTTGCGCTTTCGGCATAGGCCTGCACATCGTAAGGAAAGCCGTGAACCATGATGCAGGGCCAGCCGTCCTCTGCGCCATATTCCTGATAGGCGGTTTCCAATACGCCTGCAGCGACTGTCTTGTGTTCCATATTGATTATTCCACCATCGATAACATGACGCGCACATCATCCGGGCTCTTACCTGCTTCGCGCAAGGCCTGGATTGTTTTTGCCTTGTCACGCTTTGCAAAGCGCTTACCTGATGGCGCCTTAAGTAATGTGTGGTGATGGTATTCGGGGACCGGCAGGTCTAACAGTGCTTGCAGGATGCGGTGGACATGGGTCGCATGCAGCAAATCATCGCCGCGGGTGACCAGAGTTACGCCTTGTGCGGCATCGTCAAGGGTGACCGATAAGTGGTAGCTGGTTGGCACGTCTTTGCGCGCCAGTACCACGTCGCCGCAACCGGCGGGATCAACGGCGATAACACCGTGCGCGCGGTCATAGAAGGTAAGGGCTCCCGTTTGCCTTGTTGCCGAATTTATATCGAGCCGAAGCGCAAAGGCATCGCCAGCCGATTTGCGGTCTGACACCTCGCCCGGCGACAAGTTGCGGCATGTGCCGGGGTAAATTGGGCCGTCGGGGCCGTGCGGCGCTGAAGCTGCTTCCGCTACCTGGCGTTGCAAATCTTTTCGTGTGCAGAAGCAGGAAAACACCAAGCCTTCGCTCTCGAGCCGATCGAGTGCCACCCGATAGTCCGTCATATGGTCTGACTGCCGCCAAATGGGAATTTCCCAATTGTGGCCCAACCAGGCTAGGTCTTCGTATATCCCGTCTTCAAACTCCGGGCGGCAACGGCCAATGTCGATGTCCTCGATACGAAGCAGGAAACGCCCTCGAGACCCGCAGGCCTCAGCTGCAAACTTAGCGCTGTAGGCGTGGCCCAGGTGCAGGCGCCCGGTCGGGCTCGGCGCGAAGCGTGTCGATATTGAAGGTTCCGAGGTCATGCCACTGGCGGTATCCCTCTTAACGCTTTAAGTCAATTGGCATGATCACGACACCGGAAACGATTGCTGCCGCGTTGGACGAGTTGGCGGAGCGGGATGCAGACATCGCTTCTGCCCTTGCAGAGGCCGGGTATCCGGAGCCACGCGTTCGCGAACCAGGATTTGCGACGCTTTTGAACATCATCATAGGCCAACAGGTCTCCGTCCAATCGGCTGCGGCAATACGTGGTCGGCTGGAGGCGGAGGTCGAGCGATTAACGCCGAAATCTTTTCTGGCGCTTGGCTACGAAGCATTACGCGACGTGGGTTTCAGTCGCCGGAAGATCGAGTACGGTCGGCTATTAGCACAGGATATTTGTGAAGGCCGCTTCGATCCGGAAGAGATGTCAACTCTCGACGACGAGGCAGCGCTTGCCCATATTGTTGCACGCAAGGGATTGGGACGCTGGAGTGCGGAGATCTATATGCTGTTCGCCTTGGGGCGGCCTGACACGTGGCCGGCTGATGATTTGGCGATCCAGGTCGCCGTGCAGAAGCTGAAAAGGCTGAAAGAACGGCCGGACCGCGTGATGATGGATGCCGTCGGTGAACCTTGGCGTCCCTATCGCGGTGCCGCAGCCTTGCTGATGTGGCATATATACAGCAAGGCGACGCTTTAACGGCTGCCATAGTGGGAGAAGAATGGATGGCGAATTTCATGGAATTGGATGGTCCGCGTTGGGGACCGGCGTCGGGGGGTGACGCGACACAGTTGGTCATCCTATTGCACGGTTTGGGTGCAAACGGGGAAGATTTGATTGGATTGGCACCGCATTGGGCTGAAATTCTGCCAGACGTCGCTTTTGTCTCGCCAAACGCACCGTTCCCTTGCGACATGGCGCCAATGGGATACCAATGGTTTAGTGCGCAGGATCGCAGTGCAGAAGGCCGACTTGCCGCTGCGAAAGCGGTGGCTCCGACACTTAACGCATTTATAGATGACGAGATGGCGAAGGCAGGCGTCGGTGCGGAAAGCACAGCGTTAGTCGGGTTCAGCCAGGGCACGATGATGAGCCTCTATGTAGCGCCGCGTCGCGAGACTACCTTAGCCGCGGTGGTTGGGTTTTCCGGGCGATTGCTGGCGCCAGAATTACTGGCGGCTGAAGCGACGTCGAAGCCACCGATCATGCTTATCCATGGCGAGATGGACGAAATGGTGCCGTTCGACTCGATGGCGGAGGCAGAGGCGGGGCTCTCGGCGGTAGACTTTTCGGTTCAGACTGTAGCCTGTCCCGGTCTCGGTCATGGGATCGATCCGAGCGGGCTGCAGAATGGCGGTAACTTTCTCAAGGCGGCGTTCTCCGGCTAATGCCTCTGCAGAACCGCGTGACGCCAACCGGTGAGTTTGTGGCAGTACCTGATCGTGGATTGTTCCTCGGCAATCGCGGCGTGTTGCACGACGAAAACAAGCGGCTAGGTCGGCGCCGCTGGGCGCTGAAGGCGTGGTTGATCTGCAAGCTCGATTTCAAGGGTCGCCGCCGTGCGGTAATGTCGCCGCGGCGTTATACTGAATTATTTTTCTTTGACGAGGCGGCGGCGATCGCAGCCGGACACAGACCATGCTACGAATGCAGCCGCGATAACTTCCTCGTCTGGCAGACCGCTTGGCGCGACGCGAAAGGTTTTGTGACGCCGCCGCGAGCGCATGAAATGGACGCCTGTTTGCACGCTGAAAGAATCGTACCCCACGAAAAAAAGCAACGATCCTGGGATGCTGATTGCCGTGATCTGCCTGTTGGTGCGTTTATCCGATACGATGGAGTTCCGCACCTCGTCCAAGCGATGGGATTGCGGCCATGGTCGTGGAAGGGGTACGGGTCGCCTGTCGCACGTCCGGCTGGCGTGGTTGCCGTTTTGACACCCCCTTCCAGCGTAGCGGCACTGCGGACTGGATACAGGCCCATCTTGCACCCTAGCGCGGGTGGGTAACGTTGTGACAATCGCATGATGAAATTTTGGGAAAAGCCACAACATCTTGTATGGGCGGGGCCATTCGGATATCAATTTGCCAGTCAATTAATGGAAGTTGGGTATGTTCGTCGGAGTAAACGACTGGCCTGCACTGGTACTAAACGCGGATTTTCGGCCGTTAAGCTATTTTCCGCTGTCGCTCTGGTCGTGGCACGATTCAGTCAAGGCGGTCGTTACCAACCGTGTCAACGTCGTCTCCGAATATGAGCAAGTCGTTAACTCTCCATCTTTTGCCTTGCACCTGCCGAGTGTTATCTCTCTTAAGGAATATGTCTCTGCGCTGAGCATGCCGGCGTTCACCCGCTTCAATGTATTTTTGCGGGATCGTTTCGCCTGTCAATATTGTGGCGTCGCATTACCGTCGCACGAGCTGACCTTCGATCACGTGATCCCGCGCTCACGCGGCGGACGCACGACATGGGATAATGTGGTCGCAGCTTGTGCGCCCTGCAATTTGCGAAAGGGTGGGCGTATGCCGTCTCGGGCAGGGATGAAGCCAAAGCGTCTTCCAGCCCGACCAAGCTCATACCAACTGCAGGAAAACGGTCGCCAGTTTCCGCCGAACTTCTTGCATGAAAGTTGGCGCGACTATCTCTATTGGGATACCGAACTGGACCCGTTCTAAAATTTTTCCGACAGCCAGATGGCGACACGCGAGCTGGCTTTGATAATAGTGGACAACGTCCCGTAGGCAGGTGCTTCCTCGGCACCGTGCTCTAATCCTGTATCGCGATGTGCTAGTTCATCTTCTCGAAACTCTGCAATCATTGCACGCAATTCGGGCTCGTCCTTGCCCAGCGTATCGAGTTGTTTGCTGTAATGCTCATCGATGACCTCTTCGACGGCAACTGTGCAAGCCATCGCAGCCTTTGGACCAATTACCGCCGTGGTTACGCCTAAAGCGTATCCTGCGACATGCCATAATGGGCTGAGAGCGGTTGGACGGACTTTCCGCTGTGTGATGATACGGTCGAAGCTTTCTAGATGTTCTTTTTCCTGTTCGGCCATCTCATGCACGGCTTCGGCTTCTGGTCCGTGGTGCAGCACGGCCTTCTGCCCGGCGTAGATACGTACGGCTCCAAACTCGCCTGCTTGATCGACCCGGATGATCTGGTCGAGTCGCTGGCGAGGCGTTGGATCGCCGGGTAGGTAGGCAGGGCCTAGATGTTTCGTCTCATTCATCAACGGTTCCGTCGAAGAAAGGCCAAGGCAGCGAGAGCGGTGGTGAAGGATATAATTCCATTGTAACCAGCCATTGAAATACCGAACAGTGACCATCCGACTTCATCGCATCGTACCACCGGAGCACCGAGCACCTGAGCGCGTAATTCGTCTAGGGTCTGCGGCGTCGCAGTGGCTACGCTGCAGGCGGTGGGGCCGGACCACCAGTGTTGTTCGACGCCAACGTGGTAGATTGCTATCCCGGCGCCGACGAAAAGCGAGAGAGTGCCGAGCGCACTGAAGACGCGGGAAAGTCGCCGTTTGCTGACTAGTAGGAGGGCTAAAAGAGCCAAACCAGCGGCTATCCACCAAGGCCAGCGTTGGTAGAGACAGAGCGCGCAGGGTTGTAGCCCGCCAAGATACTGGAAAGCATAGGCCCCGCTAAGTGTTGCGCTACTGACAAGCAGTAGTCCCATCGGCAGGCTATAGGGTCGGTCAATCATGCGTGCTCCGTCTACATAACGTATTTAAGCACGACGAAGCCGGTGACCAAGAGGACGACAAAGGCAAGGGTCAACGGTCCGAGCCAGCGCTCAATGAATGTGCGGATAGGCACACCAAATTTCCATAGTAGTGCGGCAACGATCAGGAAACGGGCACCTCGGCTGATGATCGACACAATGGTAAAGGTCCAGAAATCGAGCTGCACCGCGCCGCTGGCTATTGTGATGACCTTATAGGGGATAGGACTGAACCCACCAGCAAAAACGATCCAGCTGCCCCATTCTCTGTACCAATCTTGGAATTTCGCGAACTTGTCAAAATAGCCATAGAAATCGAGGATGGTACGGCCAATCGTTTCGAACAGAAAGACGCCGATCGCGTAGCCAGTAATTCCGCCCAACACTGATGCAGCGGTGACGATGGCAACAAGACGGAAGGCGCGTGTAGGCGCGGCTAATACCATCGGTATCAACAATATATCCGGTGGAATTGGGAAAACAGAGCTTTCCAAGAAGGCGATCACGGCGATCCCCGCCGTCGCGTGCCGGTGCGCTGCCAGCCCCATTGTCCAATCATACAGGCGACGTAGCATTACTCTCCATCCAGGACGTAATCGCGACTCAAGGCTGTTGACTACACTGGGTCAGTCATCAGGTGCCGTCCCACCAAAACAGGTGGACTTCGAATACCACGCTTTGTCATTGCGGCCAATTATGCAGCGCCATTTCGGTACATAATCCAGCAAAAAACTTAACAGTACGCCCAGCGTAGCCTTGATCTGCAGCCGTCCGAGCATTAATGGTAAACGCAACACGTTACTGGGAACGTGGAACCCTGCGTTGGCTGCTGTCGTGAGCAAATGTGGGAGGCTCACCAACGGCTCCCTACTAACAGGCCAGCATTGACCCAAGGCACTACCCGACTATTATGCCGCTCCGAGCCCCTGTGGCGGAATTGGCAGACGCGGCAGACTCAAAATCTGTTTTCCTTACGGAAGTGGGAGTTCGAGTCTCCCCGGGGGCACCAATCTCTAGGTTCATGGACCACGGATCATGAGCCAAGTGACTGAATTCAAACAATGTTTGTTTGATGAAGGGAGCTTGGTTAGTCATGGTGTGGGTAA
>CAYYUG010000020.1:0-56588 GCA_964474755.1 uncultured Rhodospirillaceae bacterium
CCTTATTAGCTGTCTTTCTCTCAGTTTTAGACGATCGATAAATCGTTTAAAATCGACGCACTGACTACCCGAAACAATATCCGTGCGCTAGTTTGCCGCGCTTCGTACAGTTAAAAAAATGGAGACCGGCAAATGAACGACACCGCTGCACAGACACTCCCTCTAGATGGTATTAGGGTAGTGGAATTCTGTCAGACTATTATGGGCCCGAGTGCCGGTCTAATATTGGCTGACCTAGGCGCTGATGTAATCAAAGTAGAACCTGCACCAGACGGTGATAAGACACGACGATTACACGGATTTGCTGCTGGTTTCTTCGGAGCATTCAACCGCAACAAACGTGGTTTTGCTGCCAACCTTAAAAGCGATGACGGACGCGCGGCCGTTCATAAACTTCTAGAAACAGCTGACGTCGTAATTGAAAATTACGCGCCGGGCACCGTAGAAAAACTCGGCTGCGGTTACGAAGATTGCAAAAAAATCAACCCACGAATAATTTATTGCGCTCTAAAAGGATTCCTTAGCGGACCTTACGAGGACCGGCCAGCGTTGGATGAAGTTGTGCAATACATGGCTGGTCTCGCATATATGACTGGCCCACCCGGAAGGCCATTACGCGCCGGCTCCTCCGTTGTCGATATCATGGGTGGAACCTACGCCGTAGTCGGAATTCAAGCAGCGTTGCGCGACCGAGACCGGACGGGTGAAGGGCAGTTTGTAAAAAGCGCCCTTTTCGAGTCGACTGCTTTCTTAATGACGCAACATCTTGTTGGCGGCGCTGTCACAGGACAGGAGCAGCCGCCGATGCCAGGCCGTGTAGGGGCCTGGGCTATCTACGAAACTTTTGAGACATCTGACGAACAACGAATCTTTATTGGTCTTACAAGCGACAACCATTGGCGCCGTTACTGCGAAAAGTTCGAACGGCAAGACCTACTTAATGAACCCTCCCTAAAAACGAACGAAGACCGGGTACGGGCCCGGGACGTCACATTGCCTATCGTCGCTGAAATTACCAAACGACATACTCTCTCCGAGATGTCAAAGATCTGCGAGGAGATCGAAATTCCCTTCTCGCCAGTCGCGCGACCAGAAGATTTGACCGAAGACCCGCAACTCAATGCTGGCGACCGTATGCTGAAAGTAGAGTTGGATAATGCCCCGACGACGAAAGTGCCGCGCCTCCCAGTTGAGATCGGTGATCACGATTTCAAGCTTCGTCGACAACCACCGAAAATCGGCGAGCACACGCGCGAGATCTTGGCCGAGCTAGGCTACAAGGAAGGCGATATCGAGCGCATGAACGACGCCGGCACAATCGTCACTCACTAATCCTCCCACCGCCATGGACGCCCCTACAAGCCGCACCGCACCGGATTTGCTCGATGAGATGGCAGCCCGTTATGGCGGGCACGATTTCATCATCGACGGCGAGCGCTGTTATACCTACGAAACATTTCAAACAGTAGTACGGAACAACGCAAAAGGTCTCATCGCAATCGGTGTCAAGCGTGGCGACCGGCTCGCGATTCTAATGGAAAACCGAGCTGAGTGGCTCACCACCTATTTTGCCGGCATGTCAGTCGGTGCGGAAATTGTCGCCCTCAACTGCTGGTCCAGCGCTCGCGAACTCGCTTATCAGTTCGAACACGCGAGTGTTCGCTTCCTCGTGACTACAGCACGGATCAGAGATCGCACACTACCCGAACTGCTCGACGAAATTGGAATAGCAGCACCCAAACAAATTGTCTGCGTCGCAGAGGCAGCACCCGCGAATACAATACCCTTTGAAACACTCACAAAGAGCGGCGAAACGATCTCCTATGCCACCTATAAAGAGGTCCGCTACTCCGTACAGCCGGACGATGTGGCCTGCATTCTCTATACCTCCGGCTCAACCGCCACACCAAAGGGCGTCCCACTGCTGCAACGTGGTATGGTCGATAATATGTGGCGGATCGGCGAGCGCCAGCATCTGACGCCAGACGACAGGCTGTGGCTGGCAGTCTCGCTGTTCTGGTCATTCGGCTGCGTCAATGCTCTCTTCACACTGATGACGCATGGCGGCACTGTTGTTTTGCAGCGCAATTTCAATGCCGGAAAAGCACTTGAGCTTATTGAACGGGAACGTTGCACGGTCTTCTATGGCACGCCAAACATGTCGCTCGCACTGTCCGAACATCCAGACTGTTCGAAACGCGATCTCTCTTCGCTGCGCACCGGCGCCACTATAGGAACCCCGGACCAGGTCCGCCGGATTGTCGAGTTAGGCGCAACAGAGATCTGCAATGTCTATGGGCTCACAGAAGCCTATGGAAACTCGGCTGTTGGCGATGCGCATGATCCACTCGAGATACGTTTGAACAATTGCGGCCGTCCGCTCGACGATGTAGAGATCCAGATCATCGACCCCGAAACTCGAGAGGCGCTGCCGACCGGCGAGACCGGCGAGATCATCATTCGCGGTTTCCTGACACCGGGCTATCTAGACGATCCGGAACGCACTGCAGAAGGATTCGATTGCGACGGTTTCCTGCTAACCGGCGATCTCGGTTTCCTCGACGCGAACGGCTATCTGACTTTTCGTGGTCGTATAAAGGAAATGGTCAAGACAGGCGGTATCAATGTCGCGCCGGCGGAAGTGGAGATTGTTCTCGCGAACCATGCGGATGTCGAAGAAGCCCACGTCACTGGGATACCAGACAGCCGTCTCGATGAAGCTCTGGCTGCCGTCATAGTTCCTCGCTCAGGAAGCCTTTTAACCGAAACAGATTTAGTCAACCATTGCCGTTTGCAACTCGCCGCATACAAGATACCGCGGCATTATCGGTTCCTAGAGCGGACGGAACTCCCATTGACGATGACTGGGAAGCTGCAGAAAAACCGTCTGCCCGAATTATTTCGAGGCTCGTCATGTCAGTTGTAATTCGGTTGCCGTTTTTCCAGGAAGGCAGCTACCCCTTCCTGGAATTGGGGGCTCTCGCGCACTTTGTCGCCAAGCGCCTGCTCCGTCGCTTCGCGGGAGCGGACCAGTTTAGCTTGGGTTTCACTCAACTGTTGCTTTACAGCCTGAACCGCAGAAGGGCTATTAGCGGCGATCAAATCTGCCAGACGCAGGGTCTCTGACATCAGATTGCATTCTGAAACAACCCGGTTGATTAAGTCGATTTCGACAGCCACCTCAGCAGAGATCAGCTCTGCCCCAAGCAATAGTTCAGCCGCGTGCACATAACCGATCTGGGCAACAAGCTTCGTCGTCGAACCGCCAAACGGGTAGATCGACCACCGAACCTCTGGCAAACCAAACCTTGCGTTGGGCGACGCGAAGCGGACATCAGTCGATAGCATCAACTCTAGCCCGCCGGCGACGCAATCGCCGTTGACCGCGGCAAGTATTGGTTTCGGAAACGCATCCGTCTTTAGCAATCCACGATTTATTTTTGCCGCTAATTCCTCAGATGCGCTGAGGTCGCCGCCAAGATCAGCACCGGAACTGAAAGCCTTGTGACCGGCCCCGGTAACGACGATGCAGCGATAATCGGAGATCTCCAACTCATCCCACAACCGCGCGAGCTCAAAGATCATCTCGCGCGTCATAGCGTTCCGCCGCGGTTGATTGTCGATGGTTATGACGGCGATATGCCGCCCTTCTTCGGTCAAGCGTATTTCCATTTGTTAAACCTCGTCAGAATTCAAGACGAATGTTGAGTATCATTCCAGAGATCGGCATCGAGATGTGTTGGGCGACCGATAATATAGAAGATAGGTAGACGATAATGGCGATTGTCCGTCGTCCTTGATCAAGGGCTTCGAACCACTTCAGATTGAGCGTTTTCTGCACATCGCCAATTAACCTTCGTCTGAGAGCGTGAGGTCGAATAACAAAATATTGACACCAATAAGATCGTAAGTCGTGGCAATTTTAAAAGTCAGATCAAAAGGCTTCGGGATAATTGACATTGTCCACTCGGCACGCATTAAAATGGCTGTAAACATATGCCGCTATTGCTCTTTTATCGGTTGTGACAGTTGCGACAGATAGGCCTTGATCCCTTAGCCAGGTAAGCGAGCAACTAAGCAATGCCTTGCCGACGCCTCGCCCCTGATGCTCCGTCGACACACAAATTCCAGTTATTAAATTCATCTGCGTATAGCTCGTGATCGCGACCCCGTTCAATCCAATGACCTGACCGCAATATACCGCCAATACAAAATGGGCCTCAGGGTCAGCAATCCTATTTTTTACGCGTTCCATAACCCGTTCTTGAATGGTAGAGACGTTTTCATTCCAAACCGAGTCTGACCGGTAGGCTAATCCCACAATTTCGCGCATCGAAACGACATCGTCAGTGCGGGCAGCGCGCAGCGTATAACCCGGCACCGGCGGGTTTTCGAAACATCGTCCAGAAAGCGGCCAATCGAAGCGAACCCAGTTGGTTTTAGTATCTGTCATAGCGCGCAGCTATTCCGCCAAAATATCCAGGATACGGCTCAATTTTTGGGCCACTTTCTTCTTATAACCTTCAACATCTTGGGCGCGCCAATCATAGAAGCCCTGCCCCGTTGATACGCCTAGCTTCCCTTCTTTAACCATTTCCTGGAGCAATGCCACAGGCGTATTTGTATGGTGCATGTCGGGCACGAGGTTACGATGTGTGGCAGCCGTCACCTGAAGTCCGCTGAGGTCTTTTTGCTCAATCAGTCCAGTCAGGCACATACGAGGGGCGAGAGCCCCTTTTAAACAGGCGTCTACATCGGAAGCATTGCAGACCCCATCTTCGATCATCGCCAGCGCCTCATGCATCATCGCGTGTTGCAAACGATTGAGTAAAAATCCGGGTACCGGCTTGTTGAGGACCAGTGCATTCTGGCCGTTGCGATCGAGAGCCGCCTTCACCGCGTCTAGAACTGCATCGGTTGTCGCGGCGACACGTATTACCTCGACAAGCGGCAGAGCATCCGCCGGCTGCAAATAGTGAACACCTATAAAGCGTTCCGGATGCTTCAACCGCGCCACCATGTCGTTCATTGGCAGACCTGAAGTGTTGGTCGCCAATATAGGCTGCCCGCCATATTGGGTTTCAAGCTGTTGGAACAAGGCATGCTTAGCGCTCATCTCTTCAACGATGGCCTCAATAATTAAATCCGGGGTATCCTCTGGCAGCGAGCTGGTGACGTTGACGAATTCATCGAATGGAGCAACTTTATCGGGATTACGGCTTATTACCGTGACCTCGTGCCCACCCCGCAGGAATGTGTTCGCGATGCCGCGCCCCATCGTTCCCGGCCCCACGACCAAGACATTTCTAATAACTTGCTCCATGCCATCCACCTTGCCGTTGCGTTGGCAAGCAGTATCATTGGCTCCACCCGGCGTCGAGTGCGACTGCAGACCAACAGGACCAAACGATGAAGATCACAGATGTAGAAGCGATCGCGCTCGCCGTGCCGATGGAAAAGCAAATTGCTGCACCTATCAGCATGCCACGCGCTGACGAAGTGGCAGGTGTCGTCTTCAAGGAATACCGCTCGGTAATTGTCCGCATTCGCACCGACGACGGAATCGAGGGCGTCGGCGAGTGTATGACGCGGCTTTCCGGCACCGCATTACGCGACATCGTGCATTACGTGAAGCCGTTGTTGGTCGGCAAGGATCCACGCGATGTGGAATATCTCTGGGATCTGCTGTGGTCGGTGATGATCAATCGCGGGCATCACAAAGGCTTTTATTTAGAGGCCATGGCCGGCATCGACACAGCGCTGTGGGATATCTGGGGCAAGTCTGCAGGAGTGCCGGTTTGGCGGCTACTTGGAGGCAAGACCAATCCAAAGCTCTGGGCCTACGCTTCTTCTTTGCGGCTTCGCGACATCGAAATTTTGCGCGACGAAATCGACAAGCATAAGGCGAACGGCTTCAACGCCATGAAGATAAAAATTGGCAAGGATCCGATGAACTGGCGGGATGAAATGAAAACCGTCGAGCTGATTAGGAAACATGCAGGCGACGACGTGACCTTGATGGCAGATGTCAATTGTGGTTATGGGCACGATCGAAAAACAGCACTCCAGGTAGGCAAAGCCCTCGAAGCGATGAACCTTTACTGGTACGAGGAACCTCTAGCCCCAGACGACATCGATGGTTACGCCTACTTAAAGGACAAGCTCGGCATCCGAATAGCGACCGGCGAAGCGGACTTCAACCGCTTTAGCTTTGCCCGATTTTTCAAGCGCGATGCGATTGACATTGTTCAACACGATGCGGCGCGTGCTGGTGGCATCACCGAGGCACGCAAAATTGCAGACATGGCCTCTGCTTTCCACGTGCAATACGCCCCACATACAGGTAGTTCGTCAAACATCATCATGACGGTGTCATTGCATTTAGCGACCTACGCACCAAATTTTCTGATCTATGAATATATGCAGAGCGACTGGAACAAAGAGCAGCATAACCCGCTGCACTGGGATCTCTGCCAGTTGCCGATTAAATCCTTCAAGGACGGCTATCTCGAAATAGAGGACAAACCGGGCCTCGGGATCGAACTTAACGAAGACGTTATCGAGAAATATCGCCTGCAATAAACGGCACCTGATAAAGGCCAAGGAATCATTCATGCCATTCGAAGACGTCAACAAGGACCTGGACAACCGCCGCGCCAAGGTCTTGAAAATGGGTAAACCCGCCATCCTGGAGAGGATGAAGAATGAAGGATTACTAAACGCGCGCGAGCGGCTTAATTACCTGTTCGACAAGGGAAGTTTTGTCGAATCCGGCATGCTAGCGACGGCGTCACGTCGGGAAGTCCGCGACAAGGCGCCGGCAGACGGCAAGATCGCAGGGTACGGCAAGATTGACGGACGGTGGGCCGCAAGCGTCTCCAATGATTTTTCGGTGATGGGTGCGTCCAGCGCGCTAATCAATCTAAAAAAGATGAAACACATCAAGGATGTCGCTAACAAACGTGGCATGCCCATCGTCTGGATAGGCGAGTCGTCTGGCTCGCGAATGCCTGATCGGATGGGTGCGCAGGGTCGCGTCATCATCGCGCAGGACCCATACGAGTATCGTCGAATGCGCGAAACACCCTGGATTACGGCGCAACTTGGCGCTTGCTACGGTTCATCGACCTGGTATGCGTGCATGTCCGATTTCGTTGTCATGCGAAAGGGCGCGACCATGGCTGTCGCCAGCAGCCGGGTCACGTCGATGGCAATCAATCAGCCAGTCTCAAACGAGGAACTAGGTGGATGGAAAATGCACACCTCGACCAGCGGCCTGGTTGATGTTGCGGTTGATACAGATGAAGAAGCGCTCGATCTATGTAAGCAATTCGTATCCTACTTACCTAGCCACCATATGGAAGCGCCTCCGGTTAGGCCAGTGGCCGCGGGATCTGATACAGCCATAGAAAAAATCGTGGATATCGTCCCAGAAGAACGTCAGAAGGTCTACAACATGCGCCATGTTGTAGAGGTCATTGCCGACCGCGAGAGTGTTTTTGAAATGAAGCCTCGGTACGGACGTTCGGTCTTCACCTCGCTCGCGCGATTGAATGGCCACACGGTGGGTTTCCTGGCTAGCAACCCGCTTTACAAAGGCGGTGCCGCAGATCCAGATGGTTGCTGTAAAGCCGCAAGCTTTATCGTATTCTGTGACTCATTTAACATTCCAATAATCATGCTTGTGGACGTACCGGGCTTCTTGATCGGCGTCGACGGTGAACGCAAGGCAGCACCTGGCAAGATTATGAACTGGATGAATGCCTTATCTCTTGCGACGGTTCCAAAACTCTCCGTCATCCTTCGCAAGAGTTATGGTCAAGCCTATATCAATATGGCCGGAAACAAGGGATCAGATGAGATGGCATTGTGGCCGACAGCTGATGTTGGCTTCATGGACCCGCACACCGGCGTCAATGTAGTTTTCGGTCTAAAGCAAGAAGACGATCCGGAAATGTTCGCCCAACGCGTCGAAGAATTACAGCGTGATGCTGCTCCCTGGGAACTAGCGGCGATGTATGAAGCGCAGGACGTCATAAAACCGCAAGAAACCCGCCAGCATTTGATCAATATGTTGGAGGTGCATCGCATGCGCATGACCAACGGCGTCGGCGAACATCTGATGCGGACTTGGCCGACCAGCATTGTCTGACGCTCGTGTCCGAAATTGAAAATTTGATAGATGTCGCCCGCCGCGAAGGCCGGGCGCTGCTGGACGAAAGAACAGGTAAGCGCGTATTAGCTGAATTTGGGATCACCGTGCCCCGCGGTACTACCGTTGCGGATAGCAGCCAAGCAGCCTCCGCCTGCGAACGCTTAAATGCGCCTTTCGTGGTCAAGGGCATATCCCAAGACGTCATACATAAATCAGATATCGGCGTGGTGCATTTAGACCTTCCAAACGCCGATGCCGTTGAAACAGCAATCAATAAGATTGAGACATCATTAAAAGCCAATAGTGCGCGGATCGACGCATATTTGGTTGAAGAGATGGCACCCGCTGGTCAAGAGCTAGTAATTGGTGGCCTCGTCGATGCACAGTTTGGTCCAGTAGTAATGATCGGCCTAGGCGGTGTGTTCATCGAGATTTTCAAGGACACCGCTTTTCGTCTTTGCCCAATCGTTCGTTCTGACGCGGAAGCGATGCTTGACGAACTTATTGCCGCGCCAATTCTAGCCGGTGCACGAGGTCAGCAAGCTATCGACAGAAAAGCCGTCATAGATGCTCTTTGCGCTATCGGCGGCAGCGACGGCTTACTATGGCGCTATCGCGACCTGATCGTCGAAATCGACATCAATCCCTTAATCGTTGCCTCGCGGGGCGCCATTGCTGCTGATGCGCGCATCGTCTTAGGAAAGGGAGTTTTCACTCAATCAAGTGTCCCAATTTTCAAGAAAGAAACACACATCCGCGAATTTTTCGGACCTTTGTTCACACCGAAAAGCATTGCGGTTGTCGGAGCATCCGCTTCAGCCTCCAACCGGGCCAACACCTATATCGGTCAGTTGCGCGATTTCGGCTTTAACGGGACGATATACCCGATCCATCCCTCAGCTAAGAAGATAGAAGGTCTACCAGCATTTCCCTCTCTAGGAATGACACCTGGCCCAGTTGATTATGCCTATATTGCCATCCCGGCGAAACGGGTTCGAGATGCCATTGCAGCAGCGAAAGGTAATGTAAAGTTTGCCCATGTTTTGGCTGCCGGATTTGCGGAAACGCCCGGCAGTGAAGGCCTGCAAGATGCCCTAGTAACAGCCGCACAAGACGCCGGTGTCAGGCTACTTGGTCCAAATTGCAATGGCGGTTATTCGCCGCGCGGCAATCTTACTCTGACACATGGGGCGTCACCTGAATATGGGCCAGTAGGGGTCTTCACTCAAAGCGGCGGACTTGGCATCGACATAATTCGACGCGGTCAAGAACGCGGCCTCCGTTTCAGCGGACTGATGACGTTGGGTAATTGCGCCGATTTGGGTCCAACCGACCTACTGGAATTCTATCTCGCTGATCCGGAAACTAAAGTGATAGGCATGTATCTTGAAGGGGTCGAAGAGGGTCGCAAATTTTTTGAGTTATTACGTCGTGCACAAGGTCGAAAACCAGTGGTCATTCTGAAAGGTGGGCGCACTGATCTCGGTCATAAAGCCGCAGTATCGCACACAGGAGCGCTTGCCGGTGACAAACGTCTGTGGGAAGCCTTATCAATTCAAACAGGTGCTGTCCTCGTCGACAACCTCGAAACTTTCATCGATACACTTTTAGCATTTCAACTTCTTACTCCGCGGTCGACCAATCCGACTTGTCGCGCCGTACTATTCGGTAATGGCGGTGGCACAAGTGTGCTAGCGGTGGATGTCTTCGCTGAATGTGGAATCGATATAGTGCCATTCACTAAGGAAACGCGATCAGCGCTGGCCGCTATGGAGATGCCTCCAGGAACAAGCATAGCCAACCCTATCGATGCGCCAATAGGTACACTGAGGCAAGGAAATGGTGCGGTATGCGGCAAAGTTATGCAGAATGTCTATGAGAACGAGACTTTCGACGCATTGGTTCTCCACATAAATCTCCCGGTGATGTGGAGCCACATCGATGGCGGCGACAATACAATCGTTGAGAATATGATCGATGCAGCAAACAAAGCCCGAAAAAAATTTGCGAAGAAAACGCACTTCCTATTAGTTCTTCGATCGGATGGGCGGGCCGATATAGACGAACGCAAGCGACAATGCAGATCACTCGCCTTGACCCATGGTATCCCAGTATTCGATGAATTGACGAATGCCGCCGCAGCATTGCGCGGCCTAAGGCATCATGAACAATCGTTATACAGTTGATCTCTCACGTTACAGCAACTTTTATAATGCTAAAATTTCAGCAAATAATTTATTGCACTCTATAAAATCGATGATTGCTTTTTTGTTTTAAAGACTGTTTTACTGATTGCGATCCGCAAACGCGGGGTGAATTCAGGTCACAGCGGCTCGCAGGGTCGAATGACAAAGGCGACGGGTAAAAGCATGTTTTAGCGGTTGTCAGACCTGAAAATTTAAAACGAAACAATTCAGGGAGATATTCTGAATGAAATTTCTTGGATTTATAGCAGCTGCAGCAACGGCTGCGGTAGTATCTTCGGGCGCCCTAGCGGGCACACTCGAAGACGTAAAGAAGCGCGATGTTTTGCGCTGTGTCGTCAGCACCGGTATCGCGGGCTTTGCTTATCCTGATGATAGCGGAAAGTGGAAAGGTTTTGATATTGATTTTTGTCGTGCGACAGCAGCCGCTGTGCTTGGCGACGCTAGCAAGATCAAGGCTGTGACAAGTACAGGCAAAACACGCTTTACCAAGTTGAATTCTGGTGAAGGCGACGTCCTTTGGAGAAATACAACAATCACATTCTCTCGGGACGTTGGTGTAAAGCTGACCTTCCTTGGTGTGAATTACTATGACGGTCAAGGCTTCATGGTAAAGAATAATATGGGTATCAAGAGCGCTAAGGAACTCGATGGCGCATCGGTATGTATTCAAACCGGCACCACAACTGAATTAAACTTAGCGGATTATTTTCGGTCCAACGGCATGAAATATGAGGCCGTTGCGATTGAAACTAACGAAGAAGCACGTCAATGCTATCTGTCAGGACGAGGTGACGTATACACAACTGACGCATCAGGTCTTGCTGCGACACGTTCCACCTTTAAGGATCCAAAAAACCATACGATCCTTCCAGAAATAATTTCTAAGGAACCATTAGGACCGGCTGTACGGCAAGGTGATGACCAGTGGGCAGACATAGTGCGCTGGGTTTTACATGCAACCGTTACAGCTGAAGAACTTGGTATTACGCAAGCAAACGTCGATACAATTGGCATGCAAACCAAGAACCCGGAAATCAAACGGTTTGTCGGAATGGAAGGCAGTCAAGGTGAAGAACTCGGTTTAACCAAGGACTGGGCGAAAAATATTATCAAGGCTGTGGGTAATTATGGAGAAATTTTCGAGCGTAATATTGGCCCGAAAACTGCCATTGGCCTCAATCGCGAACTAAATGCTCTTTGGACTAAGGGTGGATTACAATATTCCCCACCGTTCCGTTAGGCTGAAATTGATCTGCAATACTGATAGATCTTAAAGAAGGGGCATTGCCGGATTAAGTTTTCGGTAATGCCCCTTTTTTGTTTTCAAACAAGTATAGTACCAAAAACTAAAATTATACTTTTATGGAAAATCCTAAAGATTTAAGTCTCATAAACATTCTGCATGATCAGAAAATTCGATCGCTATTTTTGCAGACTATTACCTTAGTTCTGGTTCTACTTTTTGTATTTATAATTCTACAAAATATTACAGAAAATTTGGCTTCAGTCGGCAAGGAATTCAGTTTTGAATTCCTAAATTATCCAGCAGGTTATGACATAACTTTTCAGCCATTTATCGATTATTCTCCTACTGATACACATATTAAAGCAGGCTTAGTAGGTTTATTAAACACACTATTAGTTGCTATAACTGGAATTTTATTAGCAACGTTACTTGGGTTTATACTTGGTATTTGCCGCTTATCGTCAAATTTTTTAGTCAGTAAATTATCCTATATATTTGTTGAATTTACACGTAATGTTCCCATTCTTCTACATATTGTCTTTATACATAGCATTATCATTCATACTTTGCCTGTGCCCAAAAAAGCTATTTCTATAGCGGATACGGTACACCTTACCAATCGAGGATTTTTTATTCCCCGCCCTACTTATGAAGATGGTTTGAATTACGTTATAGCAGCATTTATTGCCTCTATAATAATAGCTCTTCTGTATAGATATTGGGCTAGACGAGTACAAATCAAGACTGGAAAAATTTATCCAATTTATTCTGGTATTTTGATTATTATATTTGGATTTACCGGGGTAACATTTTTTTTAACTGGCACCCCAATGGGGCTAGAAATTCCCTCACTTCAGGGTTTTAATTTTAAAGGTGGTCTGGCTGTAAGGCCGGAATATCTAGCTCTTTGGTTTGCATTATCATATTACACTGCTGCGTTTATTGCGGAGATTGTTAGAGGAGGGATACTAGCCATACATAAAGGCCAAACAGAGGCGGCATATGCTATCGGACTAACTCCTAATCGAACCCTTCAACTTGTAACAATACCGCAAGCAATGCGTATTATTATTCCGCCATTAGCAAGCCAATATCTAAACCTAACTAAAAATTCGTCTTTGGCGATCGCAATTGGCTACATGGATATTGTAGCAACAATCGGTGGCATTTCATTAATGCAAACAGGAAAAGAAATGGAAACAATGATAATTGTCCTGTTGGTTTACCTTTTGTGTTCACTTTTTATATCGATGCTTATGAATATTTATAATAGAAAAATAAGAATAAAAGATAGATAAAATGGCGGCAATCTCTACTCAATTTTTTATAAATTTATTAGCTGTATACTATGTTTAATATAGATAAATCAAATACTACAATTAAATGGTTACGACAGAATTTATTTGCGTCGCCGTTTGACACTGTTCTAACGGTCTTTGCGATCTACATTATCGTACTTGTAGTCCCTCCGATATTCGAATGGACTATACAAAACGCAGTCTGGTTGGCTGATAGCCGTAATTCGTGCTGGGAACAAATGGCATTTCCGGGGGAAGGAGCCTGCTGGGCTTTTATTGCAAAAAGACTAAATATGTTTATTTATGGCTTCTATCCGGAGCACCTTTATTGGAGAGTTAATTTAACATTTATTTTATTAATTCTCGCATTCATACCAATTTTTATCGAGCATTTACCATATCGAAAAAATCTACTCCTTTATAGTATTTTATTTCCATTTATAGCTGGTTGGCTTTTGGTCGGTGGATTTGGCTTAGAACGAGTTACTACCGATCTATTTGGTGGTATAATGCTTACAATAATTCTTGGTATAACCGGCGTAGCTTTCTCTTTACCAATAGGCATATTTCTAGCACTAGGCCGAACATCGAATTTACCAGCCGTTAAAATGCTCTGTGTCATATTCATTGAATTTATACGAGGTGTTCCACTAATTGTATTATTATTCATAGCTTCCACTATGTTGAACTATTTTCTACCTCCAGGAACCTCATTCGACCTTTTGTTACGTGTCCTGATAATGGTTACATTGTTTTCGGCCGCTTATTTAGCAGAAGTAATTAGAGGTGGCCTTGCAGCTATCCCGGCTGGGCAGTACGAAGCAAGTCAAGCAATTGGATTAAGCTATTGGAAGGCTCAACGTTTGATCATAATGCCGCAGGTATTAAAGGTTTCTATTCCCGGCATTGTTAATACATTTATTGGCCTTTTTAAAGATACTACTTTAGTCGTAATTATTGGATTATTTGATCCGTTGGGCATAGGTAGGTCTTCGTTAGCGGATACAAAATGGGGCGGCTTGCATATTGAGGTGTATATATTCATAGCAATATTTTTCTTTATCTGCTGTTTTTCAATGTCACGGTATTCGATATTTTTAGAAAAGCGCTTAAATACAGACCATGATTAAGAAATTAAAAAAATAGTATTCCTATAGAGGAAGTTTCGATAACCAGGAATTTGGCGATGATTAAAATTAAAAATATGCATAAGTGGTTTGGAACTTTTCATGTATTGAAGAATATAAATTTAAACGTAGATACAGGCGAAAAAATTGTAATTTGCGGTCCCTCTGGATCAGGAAAATCCACCTTAATCCGTTGCATAAACCGCCTAGAGGAACATCAAAATGGATCGATTAACGTCGATGGTGTTGAGCTAACATCTAATTTAAAAAATATCGCTGAAATAAGAAGCGATGTTGGAATGGTCTTTCAAAGCTTTAATTTATTTCCCCACCTATCCGTATTAGAAAATTGCACCTTAGGACCTGTATGGGTCCGGAAAATGCCTCGTAGTGATGCAGATGAACTAGCTATGGGGCTATTGGAGCGTGTGAAAATTCCCGAACAGGCTCAAAAATTTCCAGGACAACTTTCCGGCGGGCAGCAACAACGTGTTGCCATCGCCCGATCATTATGCATGCAGCCCAAAGTTATGCTGTTTGACGAAGTGACTTCAGCTCTTGATCCAGAAATGATCAAGGAAGTTCTCGATGTTATGATCGAACTTGCTGAATCAGGAATGACGATGCTCGTAGTCACTCACGAAATGGGTTTCGCGCGCCAAGTGGCTAATAGGGTCATATTTATGGATGCTGGCGAAATCGTTGAAGAAAACGAGCCTGAAGAGTTCTTCAACAACCCAAAATCTGAAAGAACTCAGCTGTTCCTCAGCCAGATCCTCTCGCATTAAGGATTGGTAGGTCGGCTCCAGACGGTTCTAAAATAAATCCATCTGCTCGCTTTTCCGATCGATTTTAACCTCGTTCCATAGGGTCGGATCATCGTTGGAGACCTTATTCACTACTGTCCCTATTGGATAGGCCAGCAACGGCCCCTCATATGCTTCGATAAGACTGATTTCATACGCCGCAAGCCAGGTATCGTGGCACTCCGGTTTTAGTATAACTGGCATGCGGTGATGTATATCGGCAATCTGATCACTAGCCTTCATCGTCATGATCGCGCAGCTTTTAACAAAGTTCCCCTGCGCGTCTTGCCAGCGTTCCCAAATGCCCGCGAAAGCAAATGTCGCATCGTCCGGAAAGGCAATGCGGAAGGGTTGCTTAGGCTCTTTTCCCTTGCCTTTTTTCCATTCGTAAAAACCGTCTGCCGGGATTAGGCACCGTCTTTTCGCATAAGCACTGCGGAAGGACGGCTTTTCAGTTACGGTCTCACTCCGTGCGTTAATTAACGGCGCGCTACTGCCAATTTCCTTCGCCCAAGACGGCACAAGGCCCCACCGCATCATCACTAGTTCCCGATTGCCGCCTCGCCCTGCCTGAATGACCGGGACGTCTTGTGTCGGAGCAATATTGAACCTAACGCCAAGGTTGGGCCGTTCGTCAAACAAGAAAAGTCCAGCCATCGCCTCGACGGGGCTCGTAAGGCTATAGCGTCCACACATTTGCGATGCTTCTAACCGTGATAAAAAGGCCGTCCCGCATTGCGTACCCACAGTCGAACCAAGTGCCGCTGCCGTTCCGGTTCTAGCCAATCAGTGTACGCTGTGCGGCGATGGCCAAGACGGCGGTTATCGACGATCTGGATCTGTCCCGTTTCAAATACAAAGTCATGACGCGCCTCCGGTGCCTCGATAATTTCGGTCAACGCTTCAATCGCTGCACGTCCCTTTGCATCTATCTTCTCTCTTGCCACCTCGTAGCCGGCATAAACCAGCATATCTGCGAACTGTGTGTGCAGGATCTCGCCGTCGTAGCGAAAAATTGGTGCACGACTTATCGGGGTATCTTCTGGGGCGTGTTCCTGCTGCCGGTCGAAGTAGAACGGTTCGTAAAGACGCTCCAGCAAATCCGGGTATCGCTCCAGCATCTTATTGTGGGCGGCCGGAAAGCTTATAACGCCGTTAACACCACCTTCCTTTGCAGGCTGCAAACAGAATAGCGCCACATAGTCTGGTGGCAGGTTAAAAGAGTTATCCGTATGATATCCCTGCCCTTCATTTGTTGTGGAGGATCGCACACCGTTCCCGGCTTCCCTTTTCTTGCCGGTATCGCGCACATCATAGACCATCGTTCCGTCCCATTTCTGGGCCACGGTCTGACCAAGCATGTTAGTAAGCAGCCAAAAAAGTTTTGTAGCGATCTCAGGATCCACATTGTCAACAGGTAAGCGGTCGATCAAAGCAAAACCAACGCCATTTTCGAGTGCAGCTTGAGCGTCACGCATTAGCGAATGGCAAGCGGGAATATCGAAATCATCGTACCGTAAAGATACAGCGGGTAGTGGATTGGCTTTTAACACCGCCGCAAGATCAAGTAGTTCTTTACAGCAAGCATCGGTTACCTGAATTAGACCTGCGTCATTGGCGAGATCTTCGTTACTCCAAGCTACTGCTCTATTTTCAATTTCGCGCAACATAACTGGCGATGCTTTATCATCCAAAGCCATAGAAGACCTCCTCGAAATTGTCTTATAATCGACCCTATATTCGCGCGCTTTATAGTGCTTGGTCAATCTGGGTTCTCTGCTCAACCAGAGTACCGACCTTAAATGAGGTCCCATCGGAAGGCGAATATCATCGAAATTAAGTACGTACGATGCAGTGCCGTTTGATTGGGTGCCATTTCCCGGATTAACCGCACTGAGGATCAGGACCTTATAAACACCAGAGTATCAAAGAACCGCCTGCGTGGCGGGCTATTGGAAGCCCACAATAGTGATCCCCATCCAGTCAACCAAGCAGCGCTGCGTCCTTCGCGCAATTTTCCCGTCAACTTAATATTAGAAACATCAGCGAGAAATTGGTCGATCTCTTTACCATACTCCCTGCTCATGTAACTCCGTCGCGGATTCTTTTGGCAACCAGCATACGAAGCTGTCCTTCAAGACACAGCTCGTCGCGCTGATTATGCACGGTAGTACGCAGCAGCATCACACCAGTTGTCCGTTGTGGCTCCAAACCAATAATTTCCAAGGCCGGATAGACGGTATCGCCGGAATAAACAGGCGCCAGAAACTTTGCTGATGTTTCCAGCATACCAAGGATGCGGATTTCCGTTTCACCACGCGACATATCACTAGCGCCAGGCGCACATTGCGCTAGCACCTGGAAACCATGCGCCACCAAGCCTGGCAAACCAAGCGACTTACAGTACTCCATGTCGTAATGTAATGGCCTATTATCGCCACTCGCGAGTTGGAATGCGTAGAACAACGCCTCGGTGTGAGTTCGGCTCGGCGCCTCCCAAAACTCCCCTAAACTTAGATCCTCAAAGTATCGGACTTTCTTCTTCGTACGGCGAGGCATTTTGTCTATAGCTCCTTTCGCACCGGGCTTTCGCTTCTTCATCTAGTTGGTCCTTTGCGTATCAACAAGAAGCAACGGAATGTCCGCTACGAGCCCTATGACCTCGTTTCAAAAACAGGACGCGCAAGAGGTTCGCATCACACTTCGTCGCTGTATAAACTGCATCGCCTTTTTTAAAGACGGAGCAGGAAATGCGCGATATCGCGGAATTAGTCGATGGCTACAAAGATTTTTACGCCAAACACTATCCGCAGCAAGCCAACCTCTACCGAAACCTAGCGGCTTCTGGCCAATCACCAAAGACCATGGTCATCGCCTGTTGCGACAGCCGCATCGACCCTGGTGTAATCTTCAACGCGGGCCCAGGTGACCTATTCGTTGTTCGTAACGTGGCCAATCTCGTACCGCCCTTCGAACCACGCGGTGACTATCATCACGGCACCAGCGCCGCTTTGGAGTTTGCCGTAAATGGGTTGGAAGTCGAGACAATACTAGTGATGGGCCACGCGCACTGCGGCGGCATCAACGCATTCCTTAACGGCCTATACAACCCCAAAGAAGAGCAAGGTTTCATTGATCGTTGGATGTCTTTGCTAAACCCAGCTCGAAATGAGGTGCTTAATCTAGCGCGAGAAAATTCTGAAGAGGAATTGCAGAAAGCTGTGGAACTCACTTCGATCAACCACTCGCTGAAAAACCTAATGACTTTTCCCTGGATCAGGGAGCGGGTGATCGCAAACAACTTGAAGTTGCGCGGCGCCTATTTCAACGTCGCCGACGCGTCTTTATTGGCCCTCAATCCTGACAGTGGAGTTTTCGAACCCCTTGACTAGAAAACACCATTTTCAAGGTCAAGCGGTTCTGACTTGATGATTGTATCGACCTCTTGCCAGCGCGTCTCCGGAACCTCGCAATAAATCTCGAGTTCGTTGCCTTCTGGGTCTTTGAAATAAACACTCTTAGTAACGCCGTGATCAGCAGTTCGAATACCCTTCACGCCATTGTCTTTAAGTTTTTTGTACATTGACTGAACCGTCTCGAAACTATCCGCGATCATAGCAACATGGGCAAGCCCAACCTGATTGCGATGAGGCGCAGCTGCATCCTCGTCCACCTTGAAAACGGCGATATCGTGATGATAGTCATCGAAACGAAAAAAAACTCCCATATCCTTCCTTTCGTCAGCAATTTTCATGCCTAGCACCCCACTGTAGAAGCGTTTTGCGTCCTCAAGATTACGCATCTTAAGGACCACGTGGCCTACTCTTTGGATCGGCATATAATTCTCCTCAAATCACAATTCTGACGAAGTAAAAACTAAATCATAACGGTTTTGCAAAGCTGAGTTGATGTCCCATCGGATCTAGAACGTGAAAATAACGCTCGCCCCAGGGCGCATCATTAGGCTCCGCTTCAACATCAAATCCATTCATGACAGCTAAGCTATAAACAGCATCCACATCCGGCACATGAAAGATCACCCGTCCCCACCAAGGCAACGGCACCTCGAGGTTCCCCAAAGATAGATTAACAAAGCATTGTCCCAACTGCAGCGAGCTAAAGAGTGCCTCGTCACCGCCATAGGTCAACTCAAAGCCAAGTGCGCGATAGAAGGCGACAGACACTGCCATATCCTTCGTAACAAGCGCGACAGCACTGATACTGCCAGAGCAATTATCTGCGTTGTTTTGAGGCATATATTAGCCTTCAATCCCGCTAATCGGGTACCAGCGATGCGATCAGCCTAAATTTCTAATGCTAACTCAAACACAGAACACGTCTATGATCGCTGGGACATAGTCGTTCATCAGAACAACCTTCTTACACTGAATACGCCAACCTTCATCGGTCGAGACTAACTCATCCGTGCGACGGCCGAAAAAAACATGTTGTGTGCGGTTACGGAGGAAGTAGACGTGGCAGGTCCAGGCCGAATTAAGCTTCATCGATTTCGCACTCGCGCCTTCTTCCAGCACCGTATTGGAAATTGTATGCGTCGTGCGCGGCACGGGATTTATCGAAGGAGCCTCACCAGACTCAATACGCCAAACCCGGTCTTCTAATCCCGCCCTGGATTTAAAGAAAAATATTGAAATTTCGCGAATATGGTCATTGGTTAGCTCTGTGTCCGTCTTCCATGCCGGAGCCCAGAGGATACAGTCTTCCTGATATAGTGCGAGCCACTGTGACCATTGCTGCTCGTCAAGATACAACGCCTCGCGATTGAGTAGTTCTATTCCTGCGGCAAGTAACGCCGTCTTGTCGATGACGTCGGTCATTCTGCCGCAAGCGCCCTGTTGCTAGAAAGACGACGCACCCATTCACGATAGGCGGCGTGAAATACGATCTCACCTTGCAGACCGTAACCACCCTTCATGCTGTGTGACGGGCGAATACCGAGTTCGTCAGCGTGCTCATCTGGTCCCTCGCAAACGACGCCAACACCGCGCTCAAAACTCTGCAGCCAGTCGGTTGGCATAGCATCAAATCCAGCTTGGCAGTCCTCGTAACATATTGTGTCGTCAGGTGTGGCAAGTCCTGACACGTTAAAGAAATCCTCGTGCTGTCGGATGCGTTTCTCGCGGAATTCATCCGCCTCTTCCTTAGGGCCAAGGCTCCACAGGTTCATCTCGGTGCGATCAACCGCCAGCGGGTTAAAGGTACGCAGTATTAGGGAGGTGCTGTCAGCGAGTTGGAGGTTAGGAAAAATTGTTAGATTGCGCGCGCGCAGCATCCATTTTGCCCGTGTCTCTCCGACCCGTTTACGGATATCATTGATCGAACCGTATAGCGGCTGATCTTCTGGCTTGGGATGATCGTTCCAAATCACGCCATGGCCGTTGTCAAAATTGAATTGGCCGGCCGGCATTGCGAAACGTCTTTTGAAATTTGGTGAAACTACTTGCCGGTTATCGCTTTCTCCCGCCTCACGACGGTAGACAATCTTAGCAAAGCCCCGGTGGGTTGAGGTCAGATGGTACGGATCCTCGCCGTTATCCATCTGTAGCTTCCAATTGGCTTGATAGGTATAGCGCGATCGGCCGGGAATTAATTCCATGTCCTCGCCCTGATCCATGACCAGATCAATCATGGTGCGCGTATCCCCGAGATAATCCTCCAGCGGCATCACATCTGGGTTTAGACTGACGAAGCAGAGCTCTCTATATCGTTCAAAGCGTGCCACCGGTATGAGATCGTGCCCAGCCTCATCAAATGCGTCACCATACTCACCGATATCCCGGTCCTTGATATCAGTATTTTCACCATCTGAGCCGTACGACCAGCCGTGATACTCGCATACATGGACCTTACAATTACCGCTCTCCGTATGGCACAGGGTGGCGCCACGATGCCGGCAGGTGTTGAAAAAGCAATGCAAATTACCCAGACCGTCGCGAGTGACCATGACCGAACGACGCCCAACGCGGGTCACGTAGAAATCGTGCGGTTTTGGAACCTGGCTATCGAGACAAACGAAAACCCAGCCACCCTCGAAAATGTGGGCCATTTCCAACTCGAATAGTTGCGGGTCGCGAAACAAGTCACGGTGAACGCGAAAGGCGCCCCGCTCCGGCTCATCCCGAACGTAGTCTCTTATATCCTGAAAGCGCATACCGACGGTCCTCTTCGCCTTGAATATTGAACAAGCTTAGTGAACGTTTCCGCGTTCCGCTAGTATTTCACCTCAATCACCTTAGAGATCCACGGCAGCATCAAAAACACGCTGAAAGCTATACAAATAATTAAAGAAAAAGCTTTATCTAAAAATCCTCTAAAAAAAATACCGATATAAATGGGCCACTATCACCAATAGGCATCTATGCCTAATACCTATCTCACGTTAGCCGCACGACTATGCTGTCCATAGACAGTTTTCCTATTGAGGCCAATAGGTGCAATTGCGCTAAGGCTGGTGGCTAGCTTGTTTATTATTTACAAGGTTTTCAATCGCTACAGTCAGCCAGAAAAGGCTAACTCAAAGTAACTGAGCGATCTCCACCACTTCACGCGACCGTTGCACGCGATCCTGCCAGCATCGGTCAAACTCAGCGATCAGTCCTTTAATTTCATCCGATGCAGAAACCGCATTTGCCGTCGCCAGATCGGGAAACTCGTAGAAAGCGAGATGTGTGTTCGACTCCTGTTCACTCCAGCCGCGACGGGCTGACAGCGCCTTGAAAGCGCGATGAGCATCCGGCAAATGCTCGGTCTCGTACCACTTGTCGAATTCGTCACGATCAGCTTCTGGTACTACCGCACGAACAATGAGATAGGCGGCCATAAATTCTAATCCCTGTAAGACGGATCAAGCCGGTCCGCGAGGCGCAGGCAGGCAGCCCAATCCTTACCGCCCTTAAGGAAATTTCCCGCATCCTTAAACTGGCTGTGTGCGTACTCGCAGGCTTCCTTTGACGGGACCAGATAATTGCCCTCGCCAGCCGTCAGTGCTGCGATCTGACCTTGGCAAGCCATCTCCAGCCAATGATGGTTCACGACGCATTCTGCGACACTCTCACCGCAGACCAACGCGCCGTGGCTACGCAACAACATGAAGGAGCCGCCGTCCAAGTCCTCCAGCAACCGGTCAGTCATCGCGGGATCGAACTCGAACCCGGCAAAGTCGTGATACCGCAACTCGCCATAGAACCGCATGGCGTGCTGGTTGATCGGTAGCAGGCCGAATTTATGTGCGCAAACCCCCATCACGTTCGGTGTGTGCGTGTGCAACGTGGCGTTTAAGTCGGGCCGACCTTTTAGCAGCCCAGCATGAATGATCAGCGCGCCACCGCGGATTTTTTTGACGTCATCCGAACCGACCACATTGCCCTCGAAATCAGTCTTAAGCAGCGACGAAGCGGTCACCTCGGCGAACATCCAGTCCGTGCGCTTAACCAGCATGTGATCTGGTTCGCCCGGAACGCGCATAGCAAAATGGTTGTAGGTCATGTCGTTAACGCCGTAATGCGCAAGAACCCTATGTCCTGCCGCAAGTTCGACGCGCGCTTCCCATTCTTTAGTTCTCACCCGTTCGCGAATGCTTTCATGCTTCTCAACCAGTTGGATCGCCATAACGTCTCTCCTTGCCTGCAGTCTGCAGGGATTGAACCGCCCTGCCCCGCTGGTGTCAAATTGAAGTTCACTTATGGGAAAGGGATCAGAATATGGAACGTTTGGCAGGGAAACGTGCGGTGATCACGGGTGCTGGATCAGGTATCGCACGAGCAGCAGCACGAATATTCGTGGCGGAAGGGGCGCAGGTCGTTATTGCCGAGATTGACGAAGAGAAAGGCCAAGCAAGTGCCGCAGAAGCCGGTGACGCGGCATTATATATACACACCGACGTGACTGACGAGGCAAGCGTCAAGACAACCATGGCGGAAGCCAAGGAACGGCTCGGAGGCATAGATATCCTGTTTAACTGTGCCGGCGGCTCACTGCTTGACGACAATTCGGTTACCGAGGTCGACATGTCTGTCTGGGATTATACCATCCCACTCGACCTGAAGGGACCATTCCTCTGCTGCCGGCACGGCGTGCCAAAACTGATCGAGAGTGGCGGTGGATCGATTATAAACGTTTCCTCTGTGGTGGCACTGCGTGGCAATCATCCAGCGCACGTCTATTCCGCAGCAAAGGGTGGGATCATTTCGCTAACCCGCAGCCTCGCCGGTGTCTATTCCGAACATGGTGTGCGCGCCAACGCGATCTGTCCCGGCTTGATCAAAACGCAGCGCGTCCTGGACCGCTATATCGAACGGGAACGGCCAAATTCGCGTGTCGGTTCCGTTGGAACCTTTGAAAGCTACCCGTTTGGTGTCGGGGAACCGGAGGATATCGCCAATATCGCTCTATTCCTGGCATCCGACGAATCGCGCATGGTCAACGCCGCTGTCATTCCCGCGGAAGGAGGTATCTCGGCTTACTAAGGAATTGTTTTATTAACTGTCGCACTGGTTCATACCGGCGATCAACGACGCACGCTCCGATAGGTCAATCCAGCACGAGGCGTGGGAAATAAAACGAGACGATCCAGTTGGGTTGATCTACGATTTCGGAGATCCGCAGATCGGCGCAGACACTGCACAGCATATAGGCTTCTTCCGGCGCCATACCGTGTCGCGCCGTTAACAGATCGATCATACCGGACACGGCATCTCTAGCCCCCGCCATGAGATCCGGACCTACACCTGTGGTCACATCGTAGCCTTTCTCGTCGAGATGGCGCGTCACCGGTCCCGGCGTCGTGAAGTGGGGAAAGATCGGTGCCGCCCCTTTGAGCAAATCGAATCGCACCGTCACGTCCATCTGACTTTCAATCGCTGTCCCGCAGACTTCACCGTCACCCTGCGCTGCATGCGTATCACCCAGCGAAAACAGAGCACCCTCAACCTCGACCGGAAGATACAGGACACAGCCGGCAGCCAGGTCGCGAATGTCCATATTACCACCCACCTGTCTCGGTGGCACAATGCTGTGGGTCCCAATTTGCGCAGGAGCAACACCAACCGTTCCCGAAAAAGGCTTCAATGGTACGCGGCCAAATTTTCCGAAAAGGGCTGGCATCAGAGTATTTGTATCATAAGACCAAATATGCAGCGCAGGCTGCTGGAACTGGTCGGCAAGAAGCCCGAAGCCGGGAATGTTTGCCGTCCAGCCCCAACCGGATGGATGATAACTGTCAAACGTCACTTGCAGTGCATCGCCGGGTTTAGCCCCCTCAATACAGACAGGACCGGTCACCGGATTGATCTTATCGAAATCGAGCGCCGCGATATCAGCGACCGTCGACTCAATCGATAGCTGTCCACCTGAACTATCGACAGTTTCCAATGTTACCGTTTCGCCCGGAGCAACTGTCAGGACCGGCGGCTTGGCATTATCCCAGCCAAAATGGTGATCATGCCGGTGAATCGTATAGCTCGATTGCATAATACCCTCCCACTTCTATTATTATTCTCCGTTAAGCGGTTCTCTGTGGTCAACGGTCTCTGCCCACATAGAATGTTATGCCTAGTCTCTTCACGAAACACCAAAAAGGTAAAACTATGCGTATTGGTCTGTTCACAGCGATGCAATGGTCACCAGATGAGGACCCCGCAGCGGTTTTGGCTGCCCTGCGCGAACAGGTCCGCGCGGCCAGGGATAATGGTTTCGACGCGCTGATCATGGGTCAACACCTTCTCACCGGACCGATGGGGATGTATCAACTTTCGCCGCTAATGGGCCATCTGATTGAAGACGCTAAAGGCATGCAAATCGGTCCAGGCGTCTTGCTGCTTTCGATGTTGAACCCCGTCCTGACCGCCGAGGAAAGTGCCTCTATCGACTGGATGAGCGACGGCAATTACGTACTCTGCGCTGGACTGGGCTATCGACCGGAAGAATTCCAGGCGATGGGTGTCGAGATGCGGCAGCGTGTCAGTCGCCTTACTGAGGGATTAGAGATCGTCAAACGCCTTTGGACCGAGGATAAAGTGACCCACCATGGGAAGCATTTCCAACTCGACGATGCAAAAGCGAGCATACAACCCAAACAAAAGCCGCGCCCTCCAATATGGCTCGGAGGCGATGTAGAAGCGTCAGTACGCCGGGCCGCCCGTATCGCTGATGCCTGGTGCGTCGCGCCGACACTATCTACAAAATCTCTTCTGAAATATCTGGAGGTGTTTCGCGAAGAGCGGCGGAGGACAGGGCAATCCGAGGATGTAAGCAATCCGCTCATCCGGGAAGTGTTCGTCGGACGCGATGCCGAGCACGCCCAGTCAGTCAGTCGCGGCCCATTGCTTTACAAATACAGCGCGTACGCCTCCTGGGGACAGGGAGAAACAACCCAAGGCGACTTTGACAATGCATTCGACGAATTTGCATCGGGGCGCTTCCTAATCGGTGACGCTGAACAGGTAAAGGACGAAATTCTGAACTACGGCGAAATTACTGGCAGCGACCAAATGATCTTCCGGGTACAATGGCCGGGCCTCGAGCATTCGGAAGCCCTTGGAAACATTGACCGGATCGGAAAAATTATTGCTGACCTACGATGATGGTGCACACGCAACGCGCGCCCTTATTTAATTTCTAATTTTAGTAAGGAACTTCTTCGCTAGCCTGCAAAGAGGCGATGAGCGTCGACTACTAATGTGCTTCCCCTGGAGCTGAGTATTAGTGGCTAAAAAATTGGAGAAACGAAGAAACGTTTTTCTACAACCTTTCTTATTTGGGCATAGCAAAGTTAAAGAAATTTAATAATTTTGATAACTCACACGTTAGCCAGCATCATAGTTGACGCGCTAACCAATACCTACGAAACATGTTTTAGCCATCAACGAAAAGCGAGACGCGCAAATGGCCAAAATCGAAACAATCGAGCGTTTAAGGCAAATCTACAAGCCAGCATTCGGCCGATCCTTAGAAAAGGAACTGAAGCATCTCGACAGTCACTGCCAAAAGTTTATCAGCCTTGCTCCGTTCGTAGCTATCGCAACACAAGGCGTTGAAGGTCTAGGTGACCTGGCGCCACGCGGCGAAGAACCAGCCGTTGCCCGGGTCCTGAATGATCGCACCGTTTTAATCCCAGATCGGCCTGGGAACAATCGTCTCGATAATTACAGTAATATCTTGGAAAACCCGAAGGTATCGTTGCTGTTTTTGATTCCCGGCGTCAATGAGACCCTTCGTATAAACGGGCTTGGTGAGATCCGTGACGACCCGGAATTACTAGAGATGTTTACCGTTAACGGAAAGCTTCCGGTAACCATTTTGCAGGTCACGGTTTGCGAAGCATACTTGCATTGCGCGAAAGCCCTGATGCGGTCGAAACTCTGGGCACCGGAAGCGATCGTCAACCGGTCAGTCCTCCCTTCTATGGGACAGATGATCAAGGATCAGACGCAATCAACAGCCCCCATCGAGAACCAGGCCGATATGGAGGCGCGTTACGAAAAAGTCCTCTACTAGCTGTTGCTCAATGCTGCACCTGGACAGGCCAGTGAAAAAATCGAGAATCCAGTATAAAGGGATTTTAGGGGAGCAGCACCGAAGATGAGTTTTGAGAAACCCTATGAAGGTCTGAGGGTAGTCGATTTTAGTCAGGGCGTAGCAGGCCCTTATTGTGCGATGCTACTTGGCCGCCATGGCGCCGATGTCATCAAGGTAGAACCGATCGACGGCGACTGGTCACGAATGTTAGCGCCTGTCTATGGCGACCATACCGCCTACTCAATCCCGGCAAATATTGGTAAACGTAGCCTTGCAGTGGATCTAAAGTCGGACGCAGGCAAAACAATCGTCGAGCGTATGCTGCCCAATGCGGACGTATTCCTAGAAGGGTTCCGTCCTGGGGTTATTGAACGGCTGGGCTTTTCATACAGCCGCCTGTCATCGTTAAACGAGAAATTGATCTATGTTTCGATTTCAGGCTTTGGTCAGGAAGGCCCGCTGCGCGACAAGCCAGCAATGGATCCTGTCCTGCAGGCCTTCACTGGGTTCATGGCTGAAAACAAGGGGCAGGATGGCATCCCGCACCGGACACCGACTATCATTAATGATATGTCCACAGCGCTCTATGCACAGCAAGCCGTCGCCGCCGCCCTTTATGCACGACGCGATACCGGGCGCGGTCGTCGTATTAATGTCAGTCTGATGGAGGCGTCTGCCAACCTTCAGACAATCCGACTGATGGGCTATCATCGAGACGGCCCTTTCAAGCCAGGAATGGCGCCAAACGGCGTACTCCAAACCGCCGAAGGTGCCATTCAAATCGTCATTATCCGAGATCACGATTTTGTCAAATTTTGCAAAGTAATCGGCCGTGAAGATATGGCCAAAGATGAACGATTTCAAACCGGCGATGGACGCCGTGCGAACGCGGAGGAACTATATCGCATCGTTTGCGAAATCCTCATGACGCATCCTGCAACTCATTGGCGGGACGGCTTTACCGAAGCTGGATTGCAAAACGAGGTGGTGCAGAACTACAACGATTTCATCGAGCATCCACATGTCGAGGCGACAGGTCTGATCAGCTGGATGACACCACCAGGATCCAAGACGCCCTGGCCGGTGCCGAACGTGCCAGGCTTACCCAAACTCGATCCGGAAGCGGATGAGCATGCCTCGCCGCTTCTCGGACAGCACAGCCGGGAAATTCTTGCTGAGTTAGGTTTTTCAGCGAATGAGACCGAACGTTTCGTGGCAGACGGCATTATCGGGGTCTAGTCCTCTTGGCCGTTGAAGACGAAATCGCTTTCCTGGAGGTATTCCGCGAGAAAATCTCTGCCTTCCTTGTTGACGGAACCATTCCTACAAAAGACCCGCTATGGGGCGGTAGTGGCCTAATCAACATGGAAGAGGCGATGAAGAACCCTTCATTTCGAACGTTGCGGAAAGAAATCAACAGAATGAAAGGCCGCGCGGCGCAATTACTTGAAGGGTTATCAATAAATTGCACGTTCACACAATACCCACCACCAGCAGTCGGTGGACCAGTCGAAAAGTTTCCCTTGTTTAACTTGATTACCGACAACCAATCTCTGCACACGGTTGACGGATCGGTCTTCACCGACAAGATCGATGAGGCAATTGGACTATTGGAAGCGCGCTGCAGTGGAGACCTGTCCTTCGGCTCTCTGCCCATCTTTGAAGTGAGTGATCTAACAGCAGCGTTAGATTTCTATCAGAGAATACTGGCGTTTACTGCGCGAAACTCAGATGAGATGACGGATGCCGCTATCATTGTCAACGACGGTGCATGTATTATGTTATACATGTGCGACAATCCGGCACCATCTCGTACGATCGTTCGCCACACACACCCTAATGAGGCTCTAGGACAGGAAATGACACTCGGTGGCCACACATATCTTGCGATCACCGATCTGGATGGCAATCGATTGCTGTACGAAAAGGTAGTTTAATAGCTAACTACTTGCAGCAGAGGCGTAGCGCCGCCAGTTTGAACCGTGCACCCAGCAAGGCCAACCTCTCATAGACATAGACGGAGCATACTCTGTCCGTTCACTACTGGAGCGCTTCTGTATGCACGCAAGCAAGTACCGGTCGACGCTGTTCTAGCTCCGTAGCATTCAAAACGTGGCATTGGAGTTTCTGCAGAATGTCATTGATGTACTAGGAAAGATGCCTTGGTAAAACCAGTAGAAAAAAAATGGTGACAAAGGATATCGATTGTTCCTGGGCATCGATTAATTTTAGTTAGTTAGGAATAATAAGTTTGTGCATAAAATATTAACCCCCAATTAGGTCAACATTTGCGCAAAGCTCTAAAAAGTGGTTAGGGAGGCCACCAATGATCGATCAGCAATCAAAGGCGAATGCCTTCTGTTCCCTACACGAGCAAGACAAACCCTTCCTCATCCCTAACCCCTGGGATGCTGGAAGCGCCAAGTTACTCACTAATCTCGGTTTTGAGGCGCTCGCTACGACGAGCCTTGGCGTCAGTGTTAGCGACGGATCGTTGGATACGTCAGCCAAACGAGTTCTCGATAACCTTAAGGCCATTTGCGCAGCAACCGACCTACCCGTTAATGCGGATCTGGAAAACTGTTTTGCAGACGAGCCAGCAGCAGCAGCCAGCATGTTTCCTCGTGCCTATGAGGCCGGCGCGGTCGGTGCATCAATCGAGGATGCGACCGGCCGGCGTGAGAACCCAATCTATGAATTTAACCAGGCTGTAGAGCGAGTACACGCAGCCATCGAAATCACCAAGACCCTGCCGCAACCCTTTACCCTCACCGCGCGGGCAGAAGGTTTGCTATACGACATTGGAGACTTGGAAGAGATCATCAAGCGCCTACTCGCCTTTGAGGAGCTTGGCGCTGACGTACTCTACGCTCCAGGCTTAAGGACTATCGAGGAGATGAAAGTCGTGATGAATGCAGTCTGTAAGCCCGTAAACATCGTGATGGGGTTCGCGGACCCGGATATCACCTTGGCTCAACTGGCGGAAATCGGCGTCCGCCGGATCAGCATCGGTGGCGGCCTTTCACGCGTTGCGCTCAATGCAATGATGGTTGCCGCACGCGAGATGAAGGCTGGAAAATTCTCCTTCGTACGGGACATGATTAGTACAAAGGAGATGGGCGACGCATTCAGAAGCTAACGCGCGGATCTAACCATCCTGCCGCCCAGCACCTGCAGCAAAGCGCCCGGTTCGGTAGTCACGCACCATAACAGGCGGGTACTTCGGTGCCTCTCTTCCACGAGGAATGCATACGACGTCAGCGTCATAGTTAGGAATAACAAAAAACCCGATCGATAGTCGCCGACTGCGGGCTCGTGCTTCGTGCGGTGGTTTTACAACTCGGTGCGGCGTGGAACGCCAGCGGTCGTTAGTCCAGCGCATCATCAAATCACCGATGTTGACGATGTAGGTATCTGGTATCGCCGGTGCGGCGATCCAGTTTCCGGCTGGCGTCTGGACCTCTAGGCCACCGGGCGCGGCTTCGTTTCGCAGGATTGTTGTAAGGCCGAGATCAGAATGCACGCCGCAGCGGAGTTGACCCGATTGGAACTCGACCTCTGGCGCAGGGTAATGCAGCAAACGGAGCTGGCAGGAATGGCGCGCTAAACGTTCAATGAAATATTCAGCTGGCAGGTCGAGCGCCAAAGCGTAAGCCTCGCCCAACAGCTTTGCTAACCGCAACATCTCATCGTAATAGGATAGCATCGCTGAGCGTAGCAACGATGGCCGCTCTGGCCACAAGTTGGGCGCAAAGTCAGGATAAGCTAGATCGCAGGTGTAGTAGGGTTCATCTGGCACAACCTCTGGCCCAATGGCGAAGACCTCCTTGTAATCAGCCGGCGTCACGCGCCCGTGCATCAACGCCAGTGTTTCCTCGCCAAAAGGAATGTAGCCGCGGTTCTCATCATTATTAGGCCGGCGAACTACCAGCTTCTCTTCAAGCGGGCGGTTGAAGAAGTCAAGGGCAGTTCTATGCAGCGAGAAGCCCTGTCCTGCCGGCACCCCATGTCCAGACACGACCAGGAAACCGAGCGTCTCGCAAGCATGAGCGATTTCGTCGGCGACAATTTGGCGCGCAGCCAAATCACCGTTACGAAACGTCGTTAAATCGATAATGGGGATATCCTGTGCCATGGCTCCCCCAAATACATTCGCCCGCCTAGGGGCCGCGCCATCTCGTCTTAATCAAGAACCTTCACGAAGGCATCACGGCTAACGCCATCCATGTTCTGCCCTTCCATTCGGATCAGTTTAGTCGCAGCAGTACGTTCTGGCGCGTGCAGCTTGCCAACATTGTAGTGAACAGCGTCACCCGGGGTCATTTTGTAGGTTTTGAAAGGTTTGGCCTTACCCGGCTCATCTAAAGTAGGCTCGGCAGCGCGTTCGTATTCTGTCATTTCAGTCTCGCCTTCAACCTGACCATAAATTGCCCAGGCTGGCCCGTGATCATGCGGCGGGCTGCTCTTCGCACCAGTATTGACATGCGCCAGGATGCAGAAGCCAAGTTCCTCATCCTTGTATATCACCTGCCGCTCGGTGTCATTCTCGGGTGGAAAATACGTCTTGTAGACCTCTTCGTTGCTCAATACAGGTTGCAAATCTGCGACGACCTTATCCAAGGCGGCATCACTCGGACCGTCTTTCAGGTGCTGGCGGCAATTGGCGGCAAAATTTTCAATGACCTGGCTGCTCATGGGGTGTTCTCCTCTTCCGGCGCCACGACAAAACATCCGCGCGGTCACCCAGTTTGGTAGACGCATGTGTTAAATACTGTAAACAGAGTCTAGCGATACTGGCGAAAGGGGGCAAGAATTCGTGGAATGGCACAACAGCGGGTTAGCAACACCGTATTACAATCCATATGCTTTTTGCCATCATCTGCTACGATAGATATTGCTCGATTCTCCGCGGCTTGGCCCCATCAACGCAGACAAGAATTTTTAGATTCTAATCGCCTAATTCCCCGCCCGGACAAACTAATCCCAGATCAAGTCAGTAACGGCTGAGAACTGCGAATTCCTGATCATCGAATAAGCTAATAGGCTCAATTCCAACGAAACCAGCGGCAATCCGGCGGTATATGACGAACCGTGTATTTTGATCGCACTGCTTTATGCTAACCCGTCTGCAAATCTATATCGAATGTTCGCAGAAACTTTGACGTCATAATATAAAACCCAATGGCAAGGTATAGTTCGACAAGGTCGGTAGAGCTCAAGGATTCGGCTAACGGATCAAAGGTCTTCGCGCTCGGGCGATTGTTTTGCACTACGTCGTCGGTAAAACGCAGCACCGCCTTTTCCAAATAGGAAAATACGTCAGAATCTGCACCTTTTTCCAAAGCGTCGTTCTTTTCATCACTAACGCCGACGCCCTTACCAATCCGCTTATGTGCGACGACCTCGTATTCCGCATCGCACAGAATGCCCGTGCGGGTAATGGCGAGTTCGCGAAGCACTGGGTCAAGCGAACCCTTGAAGCGTATGGCGTTGCCCATTCGGACGTAAGTTTCAAGATGCCTCTCCGAATGGCCCAGCATGCGAAAAATGTTAGAATTATTAAGCTTACCTAGAAGTTCGTTCACCCGATCACTTGACTGTGCCGGATCCACATAGTCGATGCGCGCCATGGCCCCCCCACTGTTATCTTGATCCTCTAAGACCATCATAACGGTCTATAGAGTTACTGCCATAAGGCTCTGACGCGCGGAATGGCCTATATTTAGTATGGAGCAAGACTGCAGCGACAGGCCTGTATTCTATGATCCTTGTTTCTCAATAGCAGGGGCCTTGGCGCCCAGCGCAGAGCGGTCTAAATAGACACTGCGTATCAACGAACGGACCATCTTTATGAGAAACCAACTGTTTTCACCCTTTACTATGCGCGGCATGACCCTCGATAACCGTATCATCGTCTCTCCAATGTGCGAATACAGCGCCATCGACGGCAACGCGCAAGATTGGCATCTGATGCATCTGGGCCAGTTCGCAACCGGCGGTTTTGGCCTCGTGATCACCGAAGCGGCGGCCGTAGAGGCCCGTGGCAGAATTACCCCGCAGTGCCTTGGCCTATGGTCCGACGAAAACGAAGAGGCACTCGGCCGTGTGATGCGGTTCTGTCGCAAATATGGTCAGTCCAAGATGGGTATCCAACTGGCTCATGCTGGCCGCAAAGCATCGACCCACCGTCCTTGGGAGGGTCGAAGCTCGTTAGCGCCGAAAGAAGGCGCTTGGGAGACGATCAGCAGCGCGGCTAACCCACAAGGGGAAGGATGGCATACGCCTAGAGCAATGAACCGGAGCGATATGGATGAAGTTCGCGAGGCCTTTGTCGCCGCGACCAAACGTTCCGACAGGCTCGGCTTCGACATGATTGAAGTGCATAGCGCGCACGGCTATCTCATGCACGAATTTCTCTCTCCAATCGCGAACACGCGCAACGACGAATTCGGTGGCACTATCGAAAATCGGATGCGGTTCCCACTCGAAGTCTTCGCGGCAATGCGTGCGGTTTGGCCGGAAGCAAAACCAATGGGTCTTCGTCTGTCGGCAACTGATTGGGAGGAAAACGGTTGGACGCCCGATGACTCGGTTCTCTATGCGCAAAAACTCAATGACCTTGGCTGCGACTATATATGTGCCTCCAGTGGAGGCATCTCAGGAAACACTCGACTTGAGTTGGGCGAAGGGTACCAGGTTAAATTTGCGGCAAAAATCCGCCGTGAGGCGGGGATCCCAACCATGGCAGTCGGCATGATCTACGATCCACACCACGCCGAAAAAATTGTCGCCGACGGACAGGCGGAAATGGTGGCCTTAGCTCGGGGTCTATTGTTCGATCCCCATTGGCCCGTTCGCGCAGCAGCGGCGCTTAATGTCAAGGCGACGTCACCACCGCAATACGAGAGAGCCTATGGTTTCCGCTTCCTGCGCGAAAAAGAACAAACCTGGGTGCGGCCAGCCGATATCGCGGACTAAACCCGTCCCGCGGATACACCACCATCAACCATGTAAACTCCACCGGTGCAGAAGGAACTGTCGTTGCTGGAAAGAAACAGCATCAGCTTGGCCACCTCTTCCGGTTCACCGTACCGCTGTAACGGCGTGTGCCGTGCCATCGGTCGGTTCGCCCCATCTCCAGTTGGCAGACCATTCATCTCCTCGATCGACGACATCATCCGCGTATCAATGGGCGAAGGGTTAACCGTATTAACTCGAATATCGTCCGCCGCACCCTCGAGCGCCGCCGCCCGCATCAGGCCAATAACCGCGTGCTTCGACGTTGCATAGGCAGACATGCCCGCAATAGCACGAATTCCAGCAGTTGATGAAGTGATAACAACGCTACCCTGACCTCGCTTCTTCATCTCGGGCATCACGTGCTTAAGGCCAATGAAGACACCGCGGACATTAACCGCTATGACCTTATCGTAAAGTTCTTCGGGATAATCAACAATTGAGGCGATCTTGCCCTCGATCCCAGCATTCAGCAACGCAATATCAACACCACCAAACCGCTCGACCGTTGCCGCAACATAGGCTTGTGTTTGAGCCGTATCGGATACGTCTGCAACGGTGCACGCAGCCTTGTCGTCACCAATCTCGGACACAGTTTTCGCCAAGGCATCACCATCGAGATCAACCAACATTACCTGGGCTCCCTCACCCGTAAATACCTGTGCCGCCGCTTTACCGATACCGCCCGATCCACCCGTAATGATCGCAATTTTTCCGTCTAACTTACCCATGACTTTCTCCCTTCACTCAGAAATTGCTTTCGTAAAGACCACCATCCACGTTCAAGCTGTGCCCTGTGATATAACCAGCCTGTTCACTGCACAGAAACGCACAGGCCTCGCCGAATTCTTTCGCATTGCCGAACCGCTGAGCAGGGACCTCGGCAGAAAGTGTCGCTGCAGCGTCCTCGATTGAAACATTAGCCTTCTGAGAATTGAAGGCGAGTGCGCCTCGCAGCCGATCGGTGTCGATATAGCCGGGGAGGATATGGTTGATCGTGACATTATGCTGCGCCACCGTCCGCGCCACCCCTGCGAGAAAGGCCGTTAGGCCAGCTCGGGCGCCGCTCGATAGGTCGAGCCCCGGCACTGGGCGCTTCACCGAGACTGAAGTGATATTGACAATTCGGCCGAAGCGTTGTGTCACCATGTGGTCGATTACCGATTGGACCATCTCAATGGGAGACGCAAAATTCATCGTCACACCTTCAAGCATATCCTCACGGGACAAATCACGAAAATCACGAAACGGTGGCCCGCCATTGTTATTAACCAATATATCGGGTTTAGGACAGGCCGCGATCAGCGCCTTTTGACCACCCAATGTTGAGACATCAGCGATGACAGGGATCACGTCAACACCCGCCGTATCGCGAATTTCCTCCGCTGTCGCCATAGTGACCGCTTCGTCGCGACCATTAACTACGACACTGACGCCGTTTTTCGCTAACGCCATTGCGCATCCCTTACCGAGCCCGCGGCTCGAAGCGCAGACGATGGCGCTGCGTCCTTCAATTCCCAGATCCATGGTGCTCTCCCTGCCCTTGATTGCAATCAAAGCAGTAAAGCATCACGAGCGGGCTTGATGCACCCCTTTACGCCATACCGATCTGCGGAGGGAACTTTTCAAGCATTGGTCCGGGGCGTGCCCGCATCATTTCCTCCAACTCCCGTCGAGAGGAGGAATGGCTAGGATCGTTAAACAAATTGTCCATCTCCGTCGGATCATTCTTTAGATTATAGAGTTCACCGGCGCCAGAAATCATCTCGAAGGTGCATTTATGAGTTGCCGTGCGGACCGTCCGGAGATCGAGATCGATGCCTGAACGGGTCTTGTGCACAAACCATTCACTACGTGCAACCGAACGGCCGGCATTCGGCTCATCTGATATTAGTGGCACCAGGCTCCGCCCCTGCATCATGTCCGATACAGGAATGCTCGCCCAATCGTAGAAGGTAGGCGTCAAATCAAGTGTCGAAATGGGATCATCTATCACTTTTTCCGCCGGGATAGATGCGCCCCTTGCGATCATACCCACGCGCAGTACGCCTTCGTACAGCATGGGACCCTTGAGATAGAGCCCATGATCGCCCAGCATGTCACCGTGATCGCTCGTGAACACAACGATCGTATCCTCAGCTTGTCCGTTTGCTGCCAGCGCCTCAAGAATTCGGCCAACATTATGGTCGATCAGCGAGATCATGCCGTAATAGTTTGCCGTCATGTCCCGTAATTGGTCGTCGCTCTGCGGCGGCACCTTCTGCCCCTTCATGCGATAACGTAGAATTTCCGGATCTTCGACCATCGGTTTGCCGGCAAGCGCTGCCTCGTGCCACCAGGGGCGCCGTTCGAGATCAAGCGTCCTATGAGCCGGCAGGTCGACCTCATCTGGATGATGCAGACGACTCCACGGCTCAGGACAATCGAAAGCGTGATGCGGGTCCGGAAACGATATCCAGGCACAAAACGGTTTAGCAGCATCACGTTTGCCCAACCATTCGATACTTCGATCACCGACCCAGGTACTGCTATGCCACTGCACGGGTAGGCCCGAGTGCCAGGTTTGCGCTGCGCCTGTGTGGGGTGGCAGTTCTGTCGCCCACAGATCTAAAGCTTCTCCTCCCAGCGTTCCACGGCTGAAGAAAAAGCGCTCGTAGTGCTGACCAATCGGCGGCTTCTTGTTGTCACGCGCCTTGTTGAGATGCCCGTGTACTATCAATTCGACATGTTGAAATCCCATATAAGGGCCGCACCAGTCTTCAGCGTAGTTCTGCGATCCCGAATTGCATTCTGGACTGTCGGTCGGTGCAAAAGTCGTCTTGGTCGAAAAATGTGCCTTGCCGAAAAAACCCGTGTCATAACCGGACTGCGCCAAAGTTCCTGCAAACCCGGCCTCCCCGATTGCCGGATCCAGATTGATGCCATTGTCGGCAACGCCATGTGTATATGGCAGCAGTCCAGTCAGCATCGACGCACGTGCCGGCTGGCAGAAAACGCTCGGCGTGACGCAATTAGAAAACCGCGTGCCCTCACGCGCTAACTGGTCAAGATGTGGCGTCTTAACCGCTCGGCCTTCGAACCCGAAACAATCGCCTCGCTGTTGGTCAGACGTAATGAGAAGAAAATTGGGACGTTTTTCCGTCATTCTGGTTTTCCTTTTAATTCGCTTCCTCAATTCCAATCCATACTGCTCAGATATTATTTATAAAACAGCAGTTGGGAGCCGAACGCATAATCGACAACAACCCAAAATTCTCTATGTCTTTGTATTAATTCAGAAAGTGCAACGGACAGCCCGGTCGCGGCCAATCCATTGCAATCAGTTTCCCTGCACCGGACAAGGTTATGAAGGCAGTCTTTAGGTCGGCACCGCCAAAACAGATGTTGGTCGGAAACGGGTCAGGCATCGCAATGTCTTCGCTAAAAAACCCGTCCGGAGAGACAACCGTGAGGTTACCGGGGATTGAACCCACACAGATATTCCCCGCGCCGTCGATTGCCAGTGAATCAAACAAGTGATAACCGTCCGGGTTCGCAAGAAGACGGCCGCGAACCCACGGTGCCGGTCCTGGCTCCTTTGCAATTCGTCCAGGTTCGATTACATCGTAAGCCCAGACCCGGCCAGTGACCGTTTCCACCGTATAAAGCGTCTTCCCGTCCGGCGACAATCCGATACCATTTGGGCCATCTAAATGCCGCACTACCTGTTGGATCATCGAGCCGTCCGGACGGGCGAAGTAGATCCAGCCTTTGTCACGACTGTTCTTGCGGGTCTTCCCGTGGTCCGTAAACCACATGCCCCCATCAGCATCGAAGACTAAGTCATTTGGCGCACGCAGCGGTTCCCCATCGCATTCACGGTAAAGGATTTCGACGGCCCCCGTTTGCAGATCGACTGCCTCAATCCAGCCTGTCGGTGCATTTTCTTCAGCGTGCCCCGGAAAACACATTCCATTGCGCTCGTGGAAGAGCATGCCACCATTGTTGCAGACATAGCAGCGACCATCGGGCCCGATTGCGGCACCATTGGGTCCGCCGCCAGTCTCTGCAACAACCGAAATCGTTCCATCAGGTAAAATTCGCGACAGGCGGCTCGCGGCAATCTCTACCAGGATCACACTGCCGTCTGGCATTGCGATCGGTCCTTCCGGGAAGCGAAGCCCCGTGGCGATTTCCCTGAAATCCGTCATTTTATTTTCTATCCTCGATCCAATCGCCGGTTTCGCTGTCCCACGCCTGTCCGATACCGCGTTCACGTAATTCGTGCCGGGCAATTTCGTTCTTAGTCATGGTACGCGGGAACAAGTCGACAAATTCGACATAGCGTGGAACCTTAAAAAACGCGATACGTTCCTTGCACCAATCAACCAATTCGGACGGATCCGGTCGTGGCCTATCATCGACGGGTTGGACATAAATTTTGATATCCTCTTCGCCAATCTCCGACGGTACGCCGACAGCAGCACAGTCGACGACAGCGTCGTGTCGCGTTAACACTTTCTCCACTTCAAAAGCAGAGACATTCTCGCCGCGACGGCGAATCCAATGAGCCTCTCGACCGATAAAATAGACATAACCGTCCTCGTCGAGATAACCAAGATCACCAGAGTGGTACCAGAGGTTTTTCCAGGCGGCCAGCGTCTCGCGTGGCTTATTAACGTACTCAATCATATAGGTATTAGGAACCTTGGGACGAAATAATATCTGGCCCTGCGTGTTAGGAGGTACCGGATTGTCGTCGGCATCAACCACTAAAACTTCCGCCCAGCCATGTGGTCGACCACAGGAGCCGCTGCGCCGGTCGTGCAGCCGCTCGCTGCACATCAGAACGCCCATTTCCGTCATCGAATAGACCTCTAGCATAGGAGCCCCGAAACGAGTTTCGAACTCGTCGCGCAGGTCTTTACGCACTTGACTTGATGCGATGCCAACGCCAACTCGCACCTTGTGAGATTTGTCCAAATGTGACTTAGGGCGCCGCAGCAACACTGCCATCATCGTTCCGAGCGGGTCTATGACTGTCGCGCCATATTTTTCCACTATGTGCCAGTAATTAGACGCGCTAAACCATTTGTCCATGATCCCAGTCATACCGTTATAAAGCGGACCGGTGATCGCGAACTGCTGTCCACCGATGTGGAAGAAATGGGAATTGGCGTAATGTACGTCGTCTTCCGTCACGTCGGCGATTTCCGCATAACGAATAGCCGCAGCGATGTAATAGAGGTGAGAGACCAATACCCCCTTTGGCATATTCGTACTACCGCCGGTGTAGACTATACAGACGGGATCGGCGGCGACGACCTCCGCATCAGGAAGGCACTCCTCTCCTTCCAGCAAATCATCTAGCGGTGCAGCCCCCTCGATTAGATCAAATGCTCCGTGCACAAATACATCCAGATCCAGCTTGAGCAATGGCTTTGCCGAGATATAGGCTTCGGCCAACTCCTCATCGACGACCAAAATCTTGGCGCCAGTATCGTTTAAGCTGTAGGCTAGGTCTTCTTTTTTAAGCGACACGTTAAGCGATGCATAAATCGCACCGATCTTCGCGCAGCCAAACCAGATTAGCGCCTGCTCGATCGCATTGTACATCACGGTCGCAACCACATCACCGTGAACGATGCCCTTTGCTATCAAGCTATTCGCAACACGGTTAGACATCCTGTCTGCATCAGCATAGGTCAAGGTGATATCGCGGCAGATTAGGAATGGCTTTTCGCCGAAGGCCGCACGTTTGACTACGAGATCGCGAAGTGTTGTCGCGTCCGGTGTATGACCCATAATATCAATCACTTGCTTACTTTCCTCTGTTTGGGTGCCACGGGTTGCGTCAGTTCCGGCACGCCTGCAATACCGGTCTCGATCAGTCGGGCAATGTCATCGTTACCATAGGCCAACAAGTCGCCAAGTATGTATTCGTCACCCTCGCCCAGCAGTGGGGCCGCCTTGCGAATAGCGGCGCGCGTGCCCGCCTCCCGCCAGGGTGCGGCAACAAGCTCTTCATCGCCGGTAAAGGGATGATGCGACGGTAGCCAAGCCGAGCAATCACCGAATTCCGCTGCTTTTTCTGACTGCTCCAATTCGTAAAATAACGCTGCCCGACCTCCCATATCCTCACAATTTCGGACCGCTTCATCACAATTTAAACCGCCAAACGTCTGGCGAAGTGTACTCACATTCTCAATAGCGCCTTTCGGTACAGAAAGCGCGACAATTTGATTGTCCGCCGTCTCGATGATTGCATCTACTGTTGTCACCGCTGGGACCGGCGCGCTGGCAAGTGTCGCAGCAGCCTCGATCTGCGATAGGTCGAGTGACAGTCCCCGTCCTGTCTCGCGGGCCGAGAGCGCACCTGCTATTGCCACCATAGCACCAAAGACAGCAGCGTTCGGATCACTGATGGAAAAAGTCGGCGAACCGATGAACGTACCCGCCTCCTTGATCAGGTTTTCTGCGCCGCCTAATGCACTTAAAACAAGGCCATAGGATCGCAGATCCTCAACCGCGGAACCGCGACCAGGCCCACTCATAGAGAGCTGAACGATCCGAGCATTCGCACTCGACAATACTTCTCGACTAAGACCAAGGCGCTCCATCGTACCAACCGTAAAATTTTCGATGATGAGATCCGAGACACCAATCAGAGATTTCGCGATTGCCAATCCTTCGACTTGTTTTAAATCGAGGGAAAGACCAATTTTATTGCGGTTTAAACTGTGGAAATAAATCGAAGACTCGATCCGCGTCCGTTCGTCCATCAGCCCACGCTTTGCTTCCAGCCCTCGCGTCCGATACAGGTCAAACCGCTTTGGCGTCTCGACTTTAATCACCTCTGCTCCCAGGTCAGCGAGGATCTGGCAAACCATTGGGCCGGACCAAACCCAACAGAGTTCCAGACATCTCAGTCCGGCTAATGGCCCATCTCCTACCTGGATTTCACGTTTAGAACAGCTCGTATCATTCGCTTGGCCTAAGGTATCGACTGTGAAGGGCATCGATGGTACGCCATCGACGAAGAACCGATCACGAAAAATATCCCGCGCGTCAGCTTCTTCTGCGCTATACACCGGCGCGATAACCGCGCCTTCCGCAATCCCACTGCGCAACAGATCATCGCGGCTGAACTGTTTCAGTGTTTCTTCCAACAAAGCGTCCGCCGCCGCGCTATCCTTTGCGATGATGAATGGGTCCTCAAACCGTGGTTGCTGCGCCCAGTCCGGATCGCCAATAGCCTTCCGTATAAGGCGCCAGTCACGGCGCGACCTGCCAAGCAGTGCCACGTAACCGTCTTTACAAGCGAAAAAACCCATCGGGAAGATACCACCGTGTTCGACGCAAACCCGACCATTGCGCCGCCAGGTCCGGGCCCGTTCTTCCGCATCTCCCGAATTTTGCAGCGAAAAGGAACGCAAGACGTCCGCCGTCGATACGTCATATTCGGTATTCTTAGGTGCAGCGCCGGTTGTGCGCCGCCAAAGCTCCGAAAGCGCTAAGATTACACCGTAGGCAGCGCACCATTTCTCTGGCATATCTGCTGGAAGAGCAACCCCGGGTCGCCCCGGATAACCTATTACCGCGGCAGCACCTGATATGGCGCTAGCCAGGGTACCATTGCCCTCAAAACCGACCTGAAAGTCCCAAAGCCGAATAATACTGACCCCATCAGGATACGCAGCGCATGGTTCAATCTCGCCATCTACGATGACGATCCCATCCACACAGGGCTTTAAACTTGGCGCACACCCCAAAAGGGTGAGCCAATAGCGCGCGTAATAAGACGACCGGTTCTCCCCAACTACCGCAATCCTTCTTGCCGCACCCAACGGTATGGACCGCGAAAACGGCGCCATTGCTTTATTCTTCCGGTTTTAGCGGCAGCGGCACGGGGCCGTCCGCCCGCGAAGGCAGGGCAGCGACTGCTGTGCCAAACGCTGACACCTTATCGTTCTGGTTTCGTGCCTCGATATCGATATATACGAATTTAGCAGCGCCCTCTTCCCGCTTGCCCACGACTTTGCCACGCCACCAAATCGTGTCACCGACTAAATTCGGCCGGCGCACCGAAGCATTCAGTTTGTGCAGAAATCCGTGATCTCCCATCCAATTGCACAGCATATGCTGCGCCCAGGAAATTCGCTGCGGACCAACATCATAGGCACCACCCATACCCACATCGCGCGCCGTTTCCGCCTCTAAATGCCCACGCCCCGCCGCATCCTTAGCACCAGTTTCCGGGTTGACGTGATAATCGTCGTGTCGTCGTCGATAACGCAGCGCGTCACCATGTGCGCCGCCATAGGGCAATGCGCCCTGGGTCGCTGAATACCAGGCAACAATGTCAGTAATGGTCAATGGTCCTTTAACTACAGCTGGGATTGATGCACCGATTTGAACATCCTCCCAACAAAGCGGAACCAAGCCCTGCCTTGGTTCTGAAAGTACCTGCCTATCTATCTCCTCTATTTCTGCGTTCGTATATCGATGGTTCATTATAGCGCCTTCAGTGCTCGCCCCTTCATGACCAGCGCGAGGCGTTCGGGCACAATGGCCAACGGCAGTGGCTACCAATGCGTCCTTAGCTGTGAAGTAGCGTACCTTGCCTGTCTGCAGGACCCAGCGTGAAAAGCGGCGGCCAGACTTTTCCTCCTGCTTTGTCATCTGAGCTTTAATACGAAATGTATCGTTGACGCGAATATGGTCAAACCAAGTCCATTCCGTTCCGGCATAGATCCACTGCACGCCGGCCAGTTTCGGGGCCACGATTGTAGAATCGACGGCATAAAGAATGCATGGCGGAGCTATTAAACCGCCGGCAGGCGATTTCGCCGCATAATCTTTGTCAACCCAAAGAGGATTGTCATCACCCTGCCCCCACGCAAAATGCTGGATCGCATCCTTAGTGGTCGTTTCGATCCACTGCATGCGTGATCTCCGCAGCGGCTTGCCGATCATCTCAGCCGCTGCTGCCAGCGTGTCGTCGGTAATCTCTCCCCAGCTCACAATCAATTAGGCAGCGGACACAGCCGGTACCGGCTTGCCCTGCACATGCGGCAGCACTTCCTTGGAGAACAAACGCAGCATGTCGAGCGTCTGTTGCACGCCATAATACGGCGGATAGTGCAGCATAATCGAGGTTGTACCGACCTTGCGGAACTCCTCGATGCGCTGAATTACAGTATCGGGCGAGCCATGAAGGATCGTCGTCTCTGCCAGATGGTCGTATTCGAATTGCGACTCATCCTGCTTCTCTGTCACGTCCCCAAGGTAGCCACCAGCATTCACGCCCGACATAAATGTTTTCATATGATGCGTGATACCGTCTTTACTTTCTTCTTTAGCCTTCTCATCGGTCGGCGCAACGTAGACCATACGCACAACATCGACACGCCCAAACGCTGGGTTCTTATTCAAGGGGTCGGGAGCTTCGTGCATATGCGCACGATAGAGACCAATATTCTCGCCGATCTTTCCGACCGATGGCAGCGATGATTGCATCAAACCGAAACCGCCCTGGGCCGCTTTAATTATGGAATTGTCTGTACCACCTGCCATGTAGAACGGAGGATGCGGTTGCTGGATTGGATGCGGAAAGATTTCAAACTGATCGCCTACATTAAAATTAAAGAACTTACCTTCAGCCTATATCCGCTTCTTATCGAAGCCATCTAAGATAAGCGGAATTGCCTCCGCCTGACGCTCTCGGCGACTGTCGAAATCAATTCCGAGCCCCTCAAATTCGTAGGGGCGATAACCCGATCCTAATCCCAGTTGAAAACGCCCATTGCTCAGAATATCGACGAAGGCGGCATTTTCAACGATCCGCATCGGATGATGCAGTGGCACGACCATTACTGCGGCGCCGAGTTTAATTTTTGTTGTCTTCGCTGCTAAATAGGAGAGATAACTGAATGGATCTGGCAGGATCCCGTACTTGTTCGAAAAGTGATGTTCAGCAATCCATACGCTGTCGAAGCCTAACTCCTCGGCCTGCAAAACCTCTCGCGTCACCCTCTGATGGATCGCCTGATGAGGATAGACCTCAGATTTGGGATCAGGATGCGATGTAAACAGAATTCCGAATTCCATGAAGCTACCCTCTCGGCGTCAGTTCTCTAGCAGCCATTTTCAAGTGATATCTGCGCAAACTGGCGGAAACATATGGTATTAGGCCGACAATGTGTAGACGAGCGATGTCATCGTGACTGCCCCCCTCCATATGAGATAGACTTGTTGCCGATTTAGGCGCAGGTCAAATCCCTGACACTGTCGCTTCGTATATTGCACAACATTACCTAGATTGACGACATCTCCGCGGCAACCTGTTGCATACGCGGAATATGTTCATGGGGCGCGAGACCGCCACCAAGGGTTCGCAAGCAGATGTGCGAAAGCCCCATATCGCGCCATCCCGAAACACGACTTTTCCATTCATGTTCTCGAGCTCCGACGACGGCTACCCCCGCTTCTATCCCAAGGCTCTGTGGTTCCCGACCAGCAGCCTCAGCCTCACGATAGATATCGTCACGAACTTCGACAAACTCTTCTGGGGACGCAAGGTTGAACCAGCCATCGGCCTGTCGACCAATTCGCTGTCGTATACGCTGTACCGGTTGCCCTGCAGCGCCTATCCACATCGGGATCGGACGCTGGATTGGTAGGGGGTTGAGGCCAGCGCCCGATACTTTGTCCCATTTTCCATCAAACTCGACCGTCTCTCGCGTCCACAGCAGGCGCAGCAACTCCATCTGCTCCTCGCAGCGGGCACCACGATTGTGAAAATCGGCACCAAGCGCTTCGTATTCCTCTGGATAACGGCCAATACCAATCCCGAGCCTAAGACGTCCACCGGACAGGCTATCTAGCGTGGCCGCTTGCTTTGCAACGAGCACTGTAGGCCGCGCGGGTAGAATAATCACCGAAGGCACCAACTCAATTTTAGACGTTACGGCCGCAACGAATGTCATGACGGTATGCGGTTCGTGCAAAGCACCACTATCCACTCTAATGACCTGATCTGGAACCCGAAGGTGTGTAAACCCAAGCGCCTCGGCCGCTTGCGCAAACTCTTTGACGGCGGCGATATCGTCGCCCAACTCACGAACTGGGAGGGAGATGCCGAAGCGCATATGAATACCTCATTAATAAAATGATTACTTCCACTCTAGGCTAGTCAATTGCCTTTTAAACAACAACAAAACGTCCATTAAAAACGCACGTATCTAACGGTATCGGCTGGATCAAGCCTTAAGCAGCATCTTCTCTATACGGCAAACAACCCCTCGTCTCAGAGAGGTTCGGGTTCCAAAATTTTTAGACAACAACTGCAATTGGCTAATTTCCGGAAGTATATACGGAACCGTTATCAATAAACGCCATCATGCCCGTAATTTTAAGCAGAACGGCAATAATATACGGACACCATTTTAAAAATTCCGGTTTAAGGTCGCACTCCAATCGTTGCCCAGCAATGGTAGCTCGGTATAAAACAGCAGCTGATCTACAAGCAAAAAGCAGCTTAATTTTAATGAACCCCGACTTGGCACCATTGGCTCATAGCGACGCAATCCGCCGAAATGTTCCCGTTATTGATCTCGGCGGACTTACAGGCATGCACAATCCAGCAACGGTTTTAAGGGTAGCAAACGAAATCGGAGACGCTTGCCGAGATTGGGGTTTTTTTCAAATCGTCAATCACGGAGTTGAAGGTGCCCATATAGAAAAAGTCTGGGAAGCGGTTGCTGCATTCTTCGAACTGCCGCGTCCCGAAAAGCGAGTGCTAAACAGAACAAGCGAAAACCCTTGGGGCTTTTTCGATCGTGAGTTGACAAAAAATCTACGCGATAAGAAGGAAATTTTTGATATTGGTCCGGATATAAATGCCGCAGCATTATCGTACGATCCGTTCTCGGGCGCTACGCCCTGGCCGGCATCACAGCCGACGTTCCGCAACGTAATGCGCAAACATTTCAGCCTTTGCGAGCAACTATCGCAGAAAATTATGGAAGCCATTTGCTTTAGCTTCGACCTGCCAAAGGCACATTTGGCAGGTGCTTTCAAGCCGTACCACACCAGTTTCCTGCGCATTAACTACTATCCTGTCGATGATCCACTATCCGATTTGGAGGGAGTTTATAATGGTGACGCCGATCTCGGCATTCATCATCACTCTGACGCGGGGGCCGTGACCGTACTATTGCAAGATGATGTAAGCGGGCTGGAAGTATTTAAGGATGGCGTTTGGCACGTCGTACAACCGATTGAGGGTGCTTTTGTCATCAATATTGGCGACATGATGCAAGTATGGTCAAACGACGAATACCGGGCACCGCTCCATCGTGTTGCTGCGATGGATGAGATCGTGCGCTACTCGATCCCATTTTTCTACAACCCTTCCTACAACGCTCAAGTAACGCCGCTCGATTTCGGTTCTGGCCCAAAACGTTATCATACCATCAATTGGGGAGAGTTCCGTCGCCGGCGCGCCGACGGTGATTTTGCCAATATTGGCAAAGAGGTCCAGATCTCCGACTACGCGGTTGATTAAGTGAGTTGTATTACCAAAAACGTTACTTTGGCCATATCGCTGCGTTTGAACCCGATACTGGTTGAGACAACGGCAAGCAACGTTTGGACAACCTGGAAGGCGAGCGATCGTTCTCAAATGGTTTTATCGGTGCAAAGCCAGACTTCAATGCCGTTGGCGAAATGACAATAATCGAAATGTCACAATTGGCGCTGCCCCGAAGATAACTATGATAGGTTCATCTGATAAAACTATTTCACCGTTATCCCTACAAAAAAACCGCAAAGCCTACATGCCGTTCTGCTAGGGTTAGTGGTACGTTAACAATAATTTCTATCTATGAAATTTCGTATGCCCATTATGGAGAATTTGCCAATAAAATTACTCGGCAGCTTTCTGAAGGGAATTCATCATGGTTGAGATCGTCGATATCAACGGGCTAATGAAGAGCCTCAAACCAATAGTGAATCGGGGTCCGCACACAACAGAGAGTGAAGTTTCCGAAGCTTTTTCTTCACTGGGCCAAGGCGACTTCAAAGACGCAAACATTTTTTTTGGCAGTTTCGATGGATGTGCCGGATGGGAACGTCATCCCGCTGGCGACGAGCTGGTTCAAATCGTCGCCGGTGCGACGGAATTCGACATTATCGTGGACGATGCGCTCGAAACACACCGGCTCTCATCCGGTAGCCTGGTCATAGTCCCGAAAGGTTGCTGGCACCGTTTTCGGTCGAAAGAAGGCGTCACGGTAATGACTGCAACTCCAAAGGGCGAGGAACCCCACTTATTTGTCGAGGATCCAAGACAAACGTGACGCACAAAACGCCGCGTCAACAACCTAGATCAAACCATCCATAATCCTATAGCCAACCGCCCGTCCGATACCACGACGAAACCCTTCTAACCGCATTACCTGTCCAGCGGCGATGTTGCACAAATTTACATCGGGCCCGAACTGTTCGATCAGTTCGACATGCTGCTGGGGAAAGCGGTAGGGATCAGCCTCAATCACTATGCGGTCGAACCAGTTTTGGCGACGCAACTCATCCATTCCTGATACCGAAGTTTCCGCCAGCATGTCTATTTCACTTTGCTCGACGATCACATGCTCGATACCGCACTCGGCGACCGAATGTATGACGGCGCCCAACTCTTCAAGCTCCATCGCCTCAGTCGGCGCCTTGCGACCAAATTCATAAACAACATCAAAACCTGCCCTCTGAAACCGGTCAATAAATCCTTTTCGCTCATCGTCGGTCAGTGTGATGTAGTTCTCAGAAATTTCAAAGCCCATCAGTTCTTCGCGTCGCAACAGTGCCTCGAACTCATCGAGTTGACCTTTAGCGTAGGCGTACTCGAACAACATGCCGCCTGCGAATGGATTGCAGCCATAATCGCGGTACAACCGCGCGGCTTCCTTAACCGTGTCCTCTGGCAGCAAAAGCCCATTCATCGCGTAAATTTTGGCATGATCGATATAATCCGCCGCGCATTTCAAGAGACCCTCGATACCTCCCGGTACTCCGGTCCAACCCATCTCGTCCGGACCAAAATCGATCATCGTCGTGAGGCCACGCTTTCGGGGTTTACCTTCGCGTTGCGGCAGTTCGAAATTTTCACTCATGTCCCAAATCCAAATTTTTTAGCGCACCATGCGCTAAGGGGCCAAACACGACAAGGCTGGCTAGCTATTTGTCAAACGTCCAAACAAGACTACGCTAACTCCTGCACAAATAGACATAAAGAATGATTTGCCATGAAACAAAACCGCATACAGGTTGGCGATATAGCGCTGAACTACAGCCTGAGCGGACCGGTGGATGCGCCCGTCATCAGCTTAAACCACTGTTTCTCGGGTGATCACCGCTATTGGGATCACCACCTGGCGGCCTTCGAAGGTTTCCGCGTTTTACGGCATGATACGCGGGGACATGGTGGCAGCGACACTCCGTCGGGTCCCTACACTTTGGCCATGATGGCCTCCGATCTGCTTGGCCTCCTAGACCTACTAGATATCAGTCGGGTACATCTATGTGGTGTATCGATGGGTGGCATGATTTCGCAAACCTTAGCGATTGCCGCGCCAGAGCGCGTCGCTTCGCTTGCTCTCGTAAATACGACCTGCAAGTACGACACAGACCAAGTGCAGGGCTGGCAGGACCGAGCCTCGCTCGTCGAAAGCGAGGGCATCACCCCTCTATACGACATGTTGATGATGCGCTGGTTCACTGAAGCCGCCGCAAAAAACCGTATTCCCGGTTACTGTTATATGGAAAACTGCTTGAAACGGTTCAAACCTGAGGCATTCACCGCCGTCAGTGCAGCGATCAGCAATTTGGACACCACTACCGAATTGGCACGGCTTGACATGCCGCGTATCGTCATCGCGACAAAAGACGACCCGGGTGTTCCAACAGCAACGTCAGAGCTTATGGCTCGGCAGTTGGGCGTCGAACCGCAATGGATTGGGCCCGCGCAACACCTCGCAACACTGGAGCATCCAAAAATATTTAACAGGATAATTCGCGCGTTTTTGTTGGGAGTTGTCTGAGGATCAAACTTAGCACCTCAGCTCTCACCGCTAAATCGTTTACGAAACTCCGCCTTTAATTCGACCGAAACGCGCTGGTTCCAGGCCTCAAATTCCTTTCCGGTCCAGGCCCGATGTTCCCCACGGGAATAAGCCAGCGCATTACGATTGTATATCAAAGCATTGCGCTTGGTTTTTAAGAAAGCGTTGCGGTTGCGCACGACGTCAGCCGGCATCCCCATGACGACCGAATTATCAGGTATCACCGTGCCCTCTGTCAGGAATGACCCGCCGGCGACTATGCAATTTTGACCTACAACAACGCCATCCATAAGCGTTGCGTTAATGCCAATGAGTGTATTGTCACCGATGCTTGCACTATGCAAAACGACGTGATGCGCAATCGAGCAGTAATCGCCAATCACGGTCGGACCCTGAGCGCTGACATGCAGCATCGCATGATCCTGAACGTTGCTAAACCGACCAACCGTCACATGATGGTTTTCGGCGCGGATTACGGCGTAGGGCCAAAGGCTCGCCCCTTCTAGAATAGAAACCTTTCCAAAAATCCGAACGGTTGGATCGATATAGGCCGGTTTGTTGAGATTGACTTCAGGACCAAAACGCTGCTCTTGAAACTTACCTTCATCATCCATGGATTGTTTCTCGTAAAATCATTTCAGTCGATAGGATATTCGATCTAAAAGACTGGAGCCAAAGAGATTTTAGATGGGAACCTATTAGTGTGGCGCGATCGCAGCGTTATCGTTCATGAAACAGGTTTATATGATGTAGGACATTTTTTGGGGAGGTTATAAAGACATTAACGCTAGAACATGCAAGGGACATCTCTTTCAGAAATTTCCCGATAACAGTACTGTGTCATCCTTTGGAAAACGGTCCCGAACTCATTCACCAAACATCGACAGTGTTGGTCATACAAGACATTGTGATACGACCTGTAGGCACCTCCTCCAATGCCGCCATCTAGTAATTGGACTTATCCATGAACGTAGCGACACGCGGTTTCCGGATCAGACTGGTAACTATTAGCGTTGATAGCTAATAAACTGCAGTTTTTTACGTAATCACTTATTAAGCCGCTGTGATTTGGCTTTAAAGTGACAAGTTTCTGCACGAATTTTTGTTTGCCCAATCTACCAGCTACCGACGCGCTGCCGAGTTGGACGAAGATTACGTCCGCATACACATCTTTTCGCGCGAGGAGGCCAATGTGGAAATGCCATGACCCAAAGAGCCACCGCTTGATGTTTAACAGCCCTATAGGATGAGGAAGGTTACATTCATTGTACAGACGTTACACCCCGATCTGTCAGTGAAGGTATCACACCCTAGTCCGTTCCTGGCTTTTCGCCAGCCAGCCCTCCGCTGTGCACTCGCGAAGACAACAGCCTAACCGAAAACGATAGCTCATGTTTCCTATCACACGTGATTTTCGAGTAAATTTTACCTCTCAAGGCACTATCAATTCAGCCGGTCGGCTAGCAACTCTATAACCGTATCGAGTTCATCTCCCGTCGTAGCCCGACCGAGACTAAACCGTATCGCGCCCATCCCGACCGTTTCGGATACACCCATGGCTTCCAAAACGGGCGATAACTCGACGCTACCTTCGTGACAAGCGGAGCCAGTCGAGGCGGCGACCCCTTCGAGATCGGCAAGTAGTGCCGCTCCATCCTGCCCAACAAAAGAGACGTTCAGCGTATTCGGGAGAGATAATTCAGGATGACCGTTAAAGGTGACTTGGTTTCCGAATTGCTTTTGTAAATCCTCCCAGAAGCGGTCGCGGAGGTTTCGGACGTCGGCCATTGGTGCCAAGTCGGATACTAATTCGCAGGCTTTACCTAGCGCTGCATTCAACATGGCGCTCTCGGTTCCTGCGCGACGACCAAATTCGTGACCAGCGCCATGCATGAACGGTTCAATTTGGGTGCCGCTTCTCAAATAGAGCGCACCAACTCCCTTCGGCGCGTAAATTTTATGACCAGCGATCGACAACATATCGACACCCAACACATCAACATTTGTACCTATCTTCCCCACCGACTGCGCTGCATCCGTGTGGAATGGAACACCATGGGCGGAAGCGAGCTCGGCACATTCCTGAATTGGCTGGATCGTCCCTACTTCATTATTGGCTTGCATGATGCTGATCAGGATAGTGTCTTTCGTGATCGCATGATGTAAATCGTCCGGGTTGACATGGCCATAGCGGCTAACGGGAAGCCAGGTGATTTTAGCTCCAAGACGTTCTAAGAAACGGCAAGGTTCCATGATCGCCGGATGCTCAACCGCGGTCGTAATTATATGTCGATGGCTTCTATCACTTGCGAAGAAAACGCCTTTAAGGGCCATGTTATTGGCTTCGCTACCCCCGCTCGTGAAAATGACTTCATCTGGTCTACAGCCGAGAAGGGCCGCAACCTGTCTGCGGGCCGTGTCAACCAATGCGCGCGCTGGTGTTCCTGCCCAATGCATGCTCGATGGATTGCCGTAGCCCTCGCTAAGAGCAGATCGCATCACATCAGCAACAACGGGAGCGATGGGTGTGCTTGCGTTGTAGTCAAGATAGATTTGGCTCATAGATTATGCCCATTTTGTCTATAGCAAAGTGGCATGGAAACACCTTGTGCCTGTCGGCACTAAAATCAGCATAGGTCTCTTTTTGATAGGCTTTCCTTTTTATTGCGCCGAAAAGCAAATACAGGAGCCTTGATTTAGGCTACATTTACTTGGTGCGAGGCAAATTTACCGCCAATATAATGCGTCTTCATCTGTTTTGATCTAGCGCTTAAAATTTGTGTCGCCCACACAAAAAAAGAGAAACGCAAACCTACAGCTACACGGGTTGTGTTCGGGCGACCCCGCTGTGGATCGCCCGAATATTTACAATTTCTTGCGCTCGATTAGTCCAGTTGGGAAGCCGCTACGTACGAACAACTTCACCAAACAACAGTAAGGATCTTTTCCGGTCAAAAATTAATTTAGAACATAAACCGCGAATACTACGAAAAGGAGAATATATAAAAAATGTTCGCCTCTGCAGCTGCGCAGTGAACGTGGGTCGGTATTATCATTTATCAATCGAAAAATTTTATGACTCTCGTCTGCTAATAATTGGACCTTAGGTTATTCGTGAGACTTACTTTTACTGAAGCGCGCCACGCCATAACCCCCCAATCGATTTCATCAACGGACAACGAAAAACGTTTCGTTCCCTCCGAAACAACCAATATGCGCACGAACGCTAAGAGTCACTTATATTTCGACCGGTAATGATACGCCCCTTATTCAGACCTGTCGTTTTTAGTTACGATAAATCCAGCAGCACCCTTACCGCGCGCCCGGCGTACCGTATATCCCTGATTTCCGAGCCGGAAAGCGGGATCATTCTCAAGCTTGACTAGTGCTGCGACAAGCTTATCGGCAACGGGATCACTCTTTTCAACGCTTGCTGCTTTCGATTGGCGCTTAAGCCATTTTTCAAAAACATCTTGCGCCAATTCATCACCAACGGATTTACGAAGCGCATTCAACTTGCGTAACTGCCCCTTAGTTAGAGCACCACTATCTATCGACATTCGTTCCCTTTCCTTTATGCAGTTTTAATTTAGAAGGTATGAGTAATATAAAACAGAAAACTTGCAAAGTGTTAATTAGAACATATGCATTCGGATAAAATGTCGCACCATTCAGATAACATAGGATAGAAAGAGTTTAGTCTGTTTTGTAAAATTTCTCTCTACACGATAGCACAAATACATTTTGCTATAGATCATTAAATGAAAAATTTCTGAATTTCGCCGACTGCTTGTAATCAGGTATTTACTACCGTACGCACAGCAATAAGGTCATCATGAAGATCACCGAAGTTAAGACCCACCCAATGAAAGTCGTTCTTCAACAACCGAGTTGGACTGCGCATGAAATTGGTCAAGATGCCACATTGACGTTATTTGAAGTCAGAACAGATCAAGGTATTACCGGGTACGGCGAAGTCCAGGGTGGACCACAAGAGACAATCTGCGAAATCGCCACTCTTTTTGGTCAATGTATCCAAAATATGGACCCGCTGGGTCACGTCGAAATTTGGGAAAAACTGTTTTCGGTACTGAGCCCGCGACCTGGCGGTCTTGGCGGTTGGGATGGTCTGCCACCGCCACTACCCCGCGGGCAACGACCACAGGCAATGGCAGCGATTGGTGGTATCGACATTGCGCTTTGGGATATCAAAGGGAAAGCTGCTGGTCTGCCCGTCTACAAACTTCTCGGCGGCGCACGAAGCAGCGTTTTTACCTATGCGACTGGTGGCTACTACATCGAAGGCGCACCACTTGAGTCCGTCGCAGAAGAAATGGCGGCATATGTTGCGATGGGTTACCGGGCTGTAAAAATAAAGACTGGCGCACTTAGCTTGGAAGACGAGTTGACCCGTATCCGCGCCGTTCGCGACGCCATCGGACGCGACGCGTTGTTAATGCTAGACATGAACGCACCCTGCGGCGTTGAGGACTGCATCACCTTTGCAAAGTCAGTAGCTCCTTACGACATAATGTGGCTAGAAGAGCCCTTGCATTGGCACCTGCAGCCAGCTGATTATATTCGCCTAGCAAGCGCCTCCCCAATTCCTCTCGCTCACGGAGAACGCGAGTGGACACGCTTCACCATCCGCGACTTTATAGATTCTGGCGCTTTGAAATATGTACAATTTGACGCAACTCGCCACGCTGGCTTCACAGAGGCTGTACGAATAGGTCATCTTGCGGAACAGAAGGGCGTCTTGATCGCACCCCATACGGCACCGCACATTCATGGCCATTTAGTTTCTGCTTTTGGCGATGCTGCATTTGGGGCCGAGTCGCACGGCGGCCACCACCGACACCCCATTCAACACCACCTCTACAAAAAAGCCGCCCAAGTGAGCGACGGTATACTGCACCTGAATGACGACCCCGGATTTGGGATCGAGATTGATTGGACCTATGTTAATAAGGTTCGGAGCTGACCCGCGCATTGACCTAATATCGGATCATTTCCCGAAACATCACAAAGACCTGAACGCGGCCTCGCCTAAGGGGAGCGCGTCGTATAAATTACCGCGATATTAAAGAAGACGAGGACAGCCAATGTGAGGGGACGGAGCTACGCGGCGTTGGCGCCGTTCCAAGTACGCAGTTTCCGTTTTCAATGGCCATCGGACCTTCTCACCTCTTGGGCCTTCGAAATGGAGACCCTAATCATTGGCTGGTATGTTCTGGTCGAAACGGACTCTGTCCTGCTGCTTACGCTTGTGGGCGCCTTGCAGTATATCGGTACCCTCGTCGCCCCCATGTTTGGTGTCATAGGCGACCGCATCGGCCGTCGAACTGTTCTGTGCCTTTTGCGCGGAACCTACTTCATCCTCGCCACAACGATGATGACGCTCGGGCTCACAGGGCACCTCACCCCCCACCACGTTTTCGCGATCGTGTTCTGCGCTGGCATGATCCGAAACTCCGACCTGGTAATGCGAAATGCCTTAATCGGCGACACAATGCCAGCGAACCGTTTGATGAGCGCCATAAGCCTCTCGCGCACGACGCAAGACACTGCACGAATTGCCGGCGCTTTAGCGGGCGCAGGCCTCTTCTCCGCCCTTGGTATGGGGCAGACCTATATTTTTGTCGCGGCGTTCTACATGGCTAGTCTTTGCCTGACTTTCGGGGTCGCACGCCACACAAGAGCTGAGGAAAAACTGCCAAAGGCATCACCCTGGCGGGATCTCTTGGAAGGGCTCGCATATGCCTGGCGCACCCCGGATGTGCGAGCTATCCTAATTTTAGCATTTTTAGTTAATTTTACGGCCTACCCCGCAACAAACGGTTTGCTGCCCTATGCCGCGCGTGATGTTTATCAGGTCGGTGCGACTGGCCTGGGACATCTAGTCGCCGCGTTCGCCACAGGAGCCTTCATCGGGTCGCTTCTCCTGATATGGACAGGCGGCCCGCGCCGCATCGCCCGATTTATGCTGATCAGTCTGATGCTTTGGTACGCCTCGCTTATTGTATTCGCACAGCTCACTGATAAAACCTATGCCGTCTTGTTTCTAATCATTATTGGCATCGTTCAAGGCATGGGAATGATCTCTATGTCTGTAACTCTATTAAACATGGTTTCACCAGAATTTCGGGGACGCATTTTAGGTGTTCGGATGCTAGCCGTATATGGCCTGCCGCTTGGCCTATTGATCGCCGGTGCTGTCATGGAACTGGTCGGGTATGCCAGCCTCATCACGCTGTTCTGTATCGCTGGTTTAGCGGGCGTCGGTTATATTGGCTTCAGCTGCCGAAAACTCCTATGGCATCATCAGATAGGACGGTCATGACTGCCGCCGCCCCACTCAAAGGTATCCGCGTTTTGGACCTAACCCGTGTCCTCGCAGGACCTTACTGCACACTAACCCTGAGCGACCTAGGAGCGGAAATTATCAAGGTCGAAGAACCGACCAAGGGGGACGACGTCCGCGGCATGCAGATATCGGAGCGCCTCGGCATCTCGACCTATTTTCTCGGGCTCAACCGCAACAAGAAGAGTATCGGCCTGGACATCCGCACGCAGGAGGGTCGCGAAGTTATCCTCGATCTTGTGCGTGGTGCCGATGTGATCATCGAGAACTATCGGGCTGGCGTCATGGACCGCAATGGCCTCGGCTATGAAACGATCAAGGCTTCCAATCCTACTATAATCTACGCCGCGATTTCCGGTTATGGCCGCGACGGTCCTGACAAAGATAGACCAGGCTACGACCCAGTGGTCCAAGCCGAAAGCGGTCTCATGAGCATGACTGGCGAAACGGATGGCACTCCGATGCGCACCGGCATATCCCTTATCGACATCATAACCGGACTATTCGCCGGTCAAGCCGTTCTTGCCGCACTTTATGAACGCGAACAAAGCGGCGAAGGCCAGTATGTCGAGGTGCCTCTTTTTGACTGTGGCGTGAACATGTTGAGCCATACGGCGAGCGCCTATCTCGTCGATGGGATCGTCATGGGCCGGGTTGGTAATGCCAGTGAAGCAGCAATGCCCGTCGGTGCCTATCAGGCAACCGATGGCAACTTTACCATGGCCCTGACCAGCGACAGGCAATTTGCAGCTTTTTGCAAGACGGTTTTGGAGCAGCCAAGTTTGATAGACGATCCAGAATTTGCAACCAACACGGCTCGCGTAGCTAACAGCGCACGACTTGATAGACGCCTCCGGGATACCTTTGCGACAGCCCCACGCGATCACTGGCTGAAACGATTTGCGGCGGCAGGTATTCCAGCTGGTCCAATCCGGGATGTCGGCGAAGCGCTCAGCTCACCGGAAGTGGAACGCCGCAATCTCATCACGGATGCTCCGCACAGCAGCGCGGGTCGAGTGCCCCAAATCCGCTCACCTATGCATTTTAGCCGCACCCCTATCGTGGAACCTGTCGGCGCACCCCTCTTAGGAGAACACACGGAATGGGTGCTTCGAGACCTACTAGGCCGCAGCGATGACGACATAGAAAAACTTCGCGAAGCCGGCACTATCCTATAAGGCTGTTTTGTATAGCGTAAGGAGGAAGACCATGAATACCGACATACCTCTCGAAATCTCGGTGCAGCAGTTAAACGGGATGCTCACCGCCGGCGACCCGCTGACAATTCTTGATGTCCGCGAACAGCAAGAACTCGAGATTTGCAAATTCGAGAACAGTCTTGATATCCCCATGCAAAGTGTTCCCGGAAATATTGATAAGCTGCGCGATGCAGATCTGCTAATCGTCGTTTGTCATTCTGGAATGCGCAGCTGGCAGGTCACCCAGTGGCTACGCCAGCAAGGCATCGACAAAGCTACAAACCTTTCAGGTGGCATCGACAGCTGGGCCCGCGAAATCGACACCAACATGGCGACCTACTGATACGACATCGCGATACCCTACGACGGCATCGCCACCGGCTATTGACAGCTAAACAGTGTTAATTTTAACACTCGATTTAGACCTTACCTTTGAAAAATACTCAGGACATACAGCCAGACAATCAGTCAAAGGCAATTTACAGCCAAATTAGCCAAAACCCCTTGAGAAATAGGCCACAAGAACCGTGGCAACT
>CAYYUG010000021.1:0-55317 GCA_964474755.1 uncultured Rhodospirillaceae bacterium
GGGATCAAACCAGTATCCGTCGCAGTGCATATCGGCTCGCAATTAACTGACTTGGCACCCTTGCGTGCCGCCTATACATCAGTCGCTAAACTAGTGACAACGTTGCGGGCAGACGGACACAACATCAATAGTATCGATCTCGGCGGTGGACTCGGCATTCGCTATAAAAACGAGACGCCGCCATCCTTCGTTGACTACGCGGCAGTGGTACGAGAGACAACTAGTAATCTCGGTTGCCGCCTGTTCGTCGAGCCAGGCCGCAGCCTAGTCGGCAATGCGGGAATCCTGGTGACCCGGGTGATCTTCGACAAGCAAGGGCTGGCCCGTCGCTTCGTGATCGTCGATGCCGCTATGAATGACCTAGTTCGGCCGGCGATGTATGAGGCCTATCACGAGATCCGCACGATACATGAGATGCCATCCGGAGCAACCGAAACGGCAGCCGACATTGTTGGGCCGATTTGCGAGACCGGTGACACTTTCGCACGAGACCGTCAGCTGCCGGCGCTGGAACCTGACGATTTACTCGCTATCGACTCTGCCGGCGCCTATGGCGCAGTTATGGCGTCGAACTACAATACACGCTTATTAATTCCAGAAATCCTAGTAAAGGGGACCAGATATGCCGTGGTGCGAGGGCGTCCGTCATATGAAGATTTATTGAAGCTCGATAGACTGGCCAAATGGCAGTAATTCAAAAATTTACAGCTCCACGCTTGGAGCTTTCCCGGCTTGCACTGTTCTGGGAACAATCATTGCCTTTGCTCTGGCCGGCAGTCGGAATCGCCTATTTGTTCTTGGTATTCGTGCTGCTTGACCTAATTCCCAATCTTGCCTAATTGGCTACACAGCACAATCCTGCTTGTATTTGCTATTGCGCTGATATGTGCCCTATGGCACGGCTTAGTTTCCTTGCGACTCCCGGATAAGGCTGAGAGGCAACGCCGCCTCGAATACAATAACGGTTTGCCACATCGTCTCGTTGCAACGGTCGGAGACGACATTGCGACTCGAGAAAGCAATCCTGAAACGCTACACCTGTGGCAGGTGCATCGCGAGCGGGACTATATCGATCGCCTGCTCAATCGGTTCTAGAAATAACAGGATCTGGTAAAATTGTAACCCGTTCCATCTAAATTTATGAACTCACTTTTAAGTCAACTACTTCGTCCTTGGCGTTGACTCAGCCATCGCTTGCTTGGCTTCCATTTCCGCCTCCGTCGTGAAGGCGATGCTGACATTGACACCAATACGCGGCAAATCGGGCGCCTCGGTCTCAAAGGCAACTGTCTCACCTGCGAGGACCCGCGGTGCCTCCGCACGGAAGGACCAAATGTGCAAATCCTTGCCTTTTGAATCCCTAATTGAACCGAACAGCAACGGTACATCAAGAACGTGCGATGTCGTATTCTTAATCTCACCGTTGATCGCTAAAATTAGCTTGTTGCCTTCCTGGCGCGAAACGATGGCATATTCTGGAATTTCCAAACCACTACCCAGCACATCGGTGCCATAGCCAAGAACCGTATAAAACTTATGGGTCGGCGGATAAAATGCGACAATATCGCGGCGAAACACGAATAGGCTTCCGACTAACAAAACAATAACCACAAGCAAAGATATCCACCACATCAAGGTCGATTCCTTCTTCGCAGGCGGCTTGGACTGGAAGCGGGCGATCTCTTCTTCGGAGGGTATAGGGGGGGGCGACGCCGTGGCTTTACCGACCTCGTCAAATACTTCTTGCACTGGCAGTGGGACGGATGCCTCCCCATCGACCGCAGGCTCATCAGGCGGCAGTGCAGATTGTTGTGGCACGATCTGCTGCGGTACGGCATTCCGCACCGGTTCTTCAATCAACGAATCCGGGTCTGCGAACCAGCGATGAGCGCATTTTGAGCATTTCACATGCCGGCCTGCGTCACCGAGCTGGTCCATATTCAAACTAAATCGTGTCGAGCAATTCGGACAGATGATTATCATACAGGTGTAACAATGATGCAGGTTATCTCGTTATAAGGAGCACATACGTACATGACAAGTCAGCGTAATTTTCTTAAACAACAACTATGAAAAGTTATCAGCCACCAATAATAAAACCACCGCAACTCTTTACGGCACATAGACTTTCGTGGCACTGTCGATGCTGGCTGCAACCTTTTGTAGCTCTCTCCGGCGAATCATATGGTCGACGAAACTCGTGACGAATACGGCGGAAAGCGTGGTTCGATTCGAGAATGTGGGCATGCGCTACGGCGCCGGTCCTGAAGTCTTGCACGATATCACTTTTAATCTACCCCCCGCATCGTTTCATTTCCTGACCGGGCCCAGCGGTGCTGGCAAATCATCTTTATTACGGTTGATGTATCTCGCCAGCAGGCCAAGTCGCGGTATCGTTTCTCTCTTCGGCAGCGATGTCTCAAATATCTCGAGCCAAGCTTTACCGGAACTAAGGCGCAAAATTGGTGTCGTCTTCCAGGATTTTCGCCTATTGGAACACCAATCGGTGTTTGACAATGTAGCGCTCCCCTTGCGGGTTGCCGGCGGCAAGGAACGAGATATCCGGGACCATGTTGCTCAACTTCTCCAATGGGTGGGTCTGGGAAAGGCAATGGACAGCCTGCCCTCCATCTTGTCCGGCGGTGAACAACAGCGTGTAGCGATTGCGCGCGCGGTAATTGGGAACCCGAAGCTCTTGCTAGCTGATGAACCAACCGGCAATGTCGATGATAAACTTGCCGTTAAACTGTTATTCCTGTTCCAGGAATTGAACAAGCGCGGAACGTCGGTCGTTATCGCCACGCACAACGATACGTTAGTATCGCGTTTCAAACATAGGCAATTACATCTGGAACGCGGTAAAATCACGCTTCGCTACACCGGTTTGGACACATGAAATGCTGACGCAGCGCAGCGACTTACCGCTGTCCAAGGACCCAGCAGTTCGAATATTGCCCTGGGTTGTTGGCCTGATGGTCTATATGGCAACTTTGACCTTAGCCGTCGCGCTGCTTGTGTCGACCCTTGCGGCGAATTGGAGCACCGGGCTGACCGACACGGTGACTATTCATATTGTCTCTGCCAGCGATGATACAAAACTGGAAATGGACCGCCGCGTCAATGATGCTATTCGCGAAGCCTTAAATACACCGGGCATCGCTTCAGCGCGCGCTATCCCCTTATCGCAAGTCGCCAAACTTCTTGCGCCATGGCTCGGAGACGAAGCAATGGTTGCCGACCTGCCATTGCCTCGGATCTTAGATGTGACATTAGATGAAGATTCGGACCCAGATATCGCTGGGCTACGTACACGTCTGAAAAAAACCGTGCCTGGTGCTGGCCTGGATGACCATCAGTTGTGGCGCGACCGACTCGTCCGGTTCCTGTTAACCATCGAAATCGTTGCCGGAGTGATGGTCGCCCTGATTGGAGCAACGACCGCTACCGTGGTCGTGTTTGCCACCCGCGCCGGATTCGCTGTTCACAACGAGGTCATAGAGGTGCTTCATCTGGTCGGAGCCCGCGACGAATATGTCGCAGGACAATTCCAACACAATGCACTAAAACTCGGCTTGAAAGGTGCCATCGTGGGGTCGATCGCTGGAATCGCAACTTTGTTGGCGATTAAATATGCGGCGGGCAGCTTGGAGGCCGAGCTATTTCCCGCCCTACTGTTTCAGAATTGGCATTGGCCAATTCTCGCTGGCCTGCCCTTCCTCGCTGCTTTTATCGTAAAGTTCAGCGCAAGGCTCACGGTATTGCAAGCGCTGCGGCGCATGCCGTCGGCCGCCTGACGCAAACGAATATGAAGGATGACACCAAACGGCGCATACCGGAAAAGACGAACTCAGCGGCGGCTGACCGTGGTTATCTTGTTTGTCCTAGTAATCTTAGGATGGGTTTACGGATTTGTTTGCTTCGTCCAGACAGTCACGAACATACCAATCGCATCCGAATATAAGACGCAAGCAATCGTCGTGCTGACTGGGGGTAGCCTGCGTCTCCAGGCCGGGCTCGACATGCTTTCTAAGGGCCTCGCGGAGAAACTATTCGTTTCGGGTGTCCATCGCGGTGTCGATGTTGCGGAATTGTTGCGCCTCTCGCGACAAACACCAAAGGCGCTGGATTGCTGTATTGTGCTTGGTTACACCGCCGACAACACAACAGGTAATGCCCAGGAAACGGCGGACTGGATGTACAGGGAAGGATATCATTCTATGCGGTTGGTTACCGCCAACTACCATATGCCGCGAAGCCTATTCGAGCTCCGCCGAATTTTGCCGCACACAAAGATCATCCCCCACGCTGTGACGCCGTCACATGTCAAGTTGCACGCTTTGTGGGTCTCACCGGGTACCACCTTCTTACTGGCACGCGAATACACTAAACTGCTTCTCGCCTGGGCCCATTCGATTTGGCTATCCATCCGAAATTCCATAATGGCCTTGGTCCCATGACCCGATCGTTGCTCTTCGCCATCGTTTTCTACAGCGTCACTGCGATCATGGCGACCCTCTACCTGCCGATGATGGTCTTGCCGAGACGAGTTTTCCTGCGGTTGTGCCAAGTTTGGGTACGGATCATGGTCGGTTTGATCCAAGAAATACTTGGAATTCGGTACGAGTTACGTGGCCTAGAGAACCGTCCCAACGGTGCCGCGATCTATGCGTCAAAACACCAGTCTGCCTGGGATGTACTGATTTTTAATCTGTTGATCAACGACTGCGCCTATGTTTTGAAGCGGGAGCTATACCTCATCCCACTCTGGGGCTGGTACGTCTGGCGGGTTGGATCGGTTGGCATTGATCGCTCCGGCGGCGCCCGAGCGCTAAAAAGCATGGTCGAGCAAACCAAGGCCTTAATCACGGACGGCCGCTCGATCATTGTTTTTCCGCAAGGAACCCGAACGCCGATTGGCGAACGACTGCCTTATCTGCCAGGCACAGCGGCACTCTATCTCGGCACAAATTTTCCTGTGGTGCCGGTCGCGCTCAATTCCGGCTTATTCTGGCCGCGCAGAACCTTTCGCAAATCACCGGGCCTGATAACTGTCGAATTTCTCCCGCCCATCACGTCAGGCCTGAACCGGCGAGAGTTCCTCAACCTTTTGGAAACTCAGATCGAGACCGCTACCACGCGCCTAGAACAAGAAGCACTCAAACGAAGCCCTTAGAAGCATGAATTGCCTGTGGAAAAACATGTGGAAATCGATCAACGGCGCGGACGTAAGGTTAATTAATCATTTGAAACAATTTGTTAACCGACCAAGTTTGTTATTGAGACTAATTCGAGACAGTATTGATAACTCCACGCGCCCACTTTGTAAGGCAAAACGAGAGATACACATAAACATTTGAATTTATTGAAGGAAACCTTTTTCAGTAACTGCCAATTTGAAAAATTGCTGTGGAGAGTAATTTGGGATTATCAGTGGAAGCGTGACTACCCAACATATCTTCCGACATGAAATACTAGATAAAGAAGCTGGATTACGATCCTGTGGACAAAATAATTGAAGGTCCAGTAGGCTGCGTCGCGATATGTGTGACAAATGCGGAAAACAAACCTGAAGATTGGGCCGACCAGCTTTACAACGTAGTAGCCGAGTTTCACTTTCCGGCTGCTGGACGAATATTAGAGAAAGGCTGTTCGGGTCAGAATTTTACTCTGTTTAATTGCTTCGTCATGAGAAGCATAACCAGATTTTTCGAGAGCCTTAAAAAAAAACTCGCGCTCACTATGTAGCATGCCGGCGGATGCAACGAACGACATCGACTAAATCTGCAGGCAAAGCTCCTACACCTCTATCAGAGAGACGCTCAAAATCGACTTAATAATGCGAGAACAAGAATTTCACAAACGGCCTACAGCGTCGAAGTGACCTGAAAATAGCGATGTCAGCGACTAAAATTTCCAACGCATCGCCTACCCGGCTAAACTGGGCTGCGTACCCTAATTTTGCGCGTGAGGATCAATTCATGGCCCAAGATGACTCCCTCCACCAAAACAGTATCGTTATTGATGGTCTCATCATTTCGAACTGGTCTCGTGACGTATTCGAGCAAATGCATAGTGGCGGACTAACCGCAGCGAACTGCACTTGTTCGATCTGGGAGGGTTTCAACGACACGATGGCCAACATCGCGCAGTGGAAAAAAGATTTAGCCGAAAACGTAGACATCCTGACGCAGGTACATTCCGCTGCGGATATCCGCCGTGCGAAGGACGAGGGTAAAGTCGGCATTATCTTAGGATGGCAAAACACCTTTGCCGTTGAACAGAACCTGGACCATCTGCGGTTGTTCCGTGACCTCGGCGTGCGTGTGATCCAGCTGACCTATAACACGCAAAATTTGGTCGGCTCCGGGTGTTGGGAAAGCCGCGATAGCGGATTGTCGGACTATGGTCGCGACATGATTAACATGATGAATGAGCTTGGAATTCTAGTTGATTTGTCCCATGTCGGTGACAATACCAGCAGCGATGCGATCGCTCATTCCAAAAAACCGGTCGCATTCACACACTGTTTCCCAAACGCACTGTTCAACCATCCGCGTAATAAATCAGATGAGATGCTTAAGAAGCTTGCCGATAAGGGTGGTTTCGTCGGTGTGGTCGCCTATACGCCCTTCATGCCGAAGGGTGACGATTCGACAGTGGAAGACGTACTGGATGGCTTCGAACACATAATCGATCTGGTCGGTGAGGATCAGGTCGGCATAGGTACCGACTTTACCCAAGGGCAAGAGACGGCTTTCTTCCATTATCTGCGATCCGATAAAGGTCTCGGCCGACAACTTTCCAAGCCGATGGCCAAACGACCGGACAACCCAATCGGCCTCAATGGTCCCGCCGAATACCCAAACCTAACCGCTACGATGGTGAAGCGCAGCTGGAGCGAAACCCGAATTCGCAAGATCTTGGGCCAGAACTGGCTCTCTTTCCTGGAAGAGGTCTGGGGCGGGTAGAAGGGTATGATCGGCAATATGGCGGCAGCATAAATGGTTCGGCATTACGATTCTTCTGACAATTGCTTCGCACCCGTATCTGCTGAAGGCGGCATGAACCACCTAGCCAGTGTCGCCGATTTCAAGCCTGAAGATCAGCGTTCCAATGTGGTGAAAAAGTATTCGTTCCTAACTGAAGACGCGACAAAGATCATAAGGGGCAATCCGAGACAAGGCGCGAGCGCCGCAATTACCGTCGACCGCCCGAACCTCAATGGCAAACAGCTGCTGGCGCGAGCCCATTCGAATCGGTATCAATGGCAGATGGGCACAATGCGCCCGGGGTACACTTTTAGGTTTAAAGAGCAAATGTTGCGGGGTATCAGTTGTGCGAAATTCTAGAACGGTTCTTTTTGACAACAATCCCGGCCGCAATGCGCAAACAGTAGGCATCGCGCGGGAACTGGGCACCGATATCGACCTTATTCACGAACCGTCGGTCGGCGTTGTGGGCAACAAGGGTGATTCACAATGTTATTTAGGCGTTCAGCGCAAGGTTGAGGCCATTCACGACTGCCTGCGTGGTCGCATCGGGCAGAATGACGGACAGATGCGCGTTCGGCTGGTGCAGCCGGAATATTCTGTGGCCACCTCGGACGGAATGCGCAACGGTACGCGCGAAATGCGCTACTCGCTGATCGGCCGTGAGGTTACAAACGATACTATCACTGAACATCTCAGTGCCAGCGGGCTAGAAGGTACCGTTGCTGTCGTCGCCTGCGACAAACCACCAGTCGGCACACTTGCCGCCCTACTGGAACATGACCGGCCGGCGATTATCATGTCGGATGGACCCATCCGCCCCGGTCTAGACTCCGTCACTAACGTGCCAATCGACATCATCACTGGTTTCCAAGTGGCCGGCAGTCCCGACGAGGAGATGAAAAAACGCGTCGCCTGTGAGGCCTGCCCGGGCTATGGCAGCTGCGGTGGCATGTTCACCTATAACACCATGCAAACATTCATCGCCGTCGTCGGCATGGAACCCCTGCACATGGTCTCACCACCCTCGGACGATCCGAAACGTATGGAACAATTTCCCAACGAGCTAGTGTCCTATCTAGACCAGTTGATCGCCAAAGACCTTTCACCCCGCAATATCGTCAGCCGCGACTCGATCCGTAACGCGATGATCGTCGCCATGGCCGTCGGCGGCTCGACTAACGTGCTATTGCATGGGCCGGAAATAGCTCGGGCAGCCGGCTTCGGGAGCTTTTCCAACGACATCATGTCACCCGAAGAGTTCAACCACCTGTCGCAGCATGTGGTGCCGGTATTAATCGACGCACGGCCATTCGGACAATACTCGATGGTCGACATTGACGAAAAAGGCGGCATCCAGGTCATTGTCAAGGAACTGCTTGATGCTGGACTGCTGAATGGCGACGCCATGACCTGTACCGGCGAGACCCTGGCAAAACAGGTCGAACGCTTAGCTCCACCGGCACCCGATGGTGAAGTCATCTACACCGTCGAGAAGCCATTCAAGCCGACCGGCGGCTTACGCGTGCTGGGCGGCAATCTGTCACCGGAATTTAGCGCCGTGCTGAAACTGGCCGGCGTAGAGGGCGGCTTAGAGAATAACATCTTTACCGGCAAGGCACGTGTCTTCAACAGTGAGGCCGATTTACTTGATACATTGGAGAACCGACCGGACGTGTTCGAGAATAACGATATGATCATTGTCCGCTACGAGGGCCCAAGCGGTGCACCCGGCATGCCGGAAATGCTCGATTCTACCTCGCGCATCACCACTCTATGCCGTGAGAAAGACATCGTCGTGGGCCTCATGACCGACGCTCGTTTCTCCGGCGGTTCGGTCGGACTGGTAATTGGCCATGTCGGCCCGGAAGCTGCATTCGGTGGCCCAATCGCCTATGTCGAGGATGACGACGATATCGTTGTCGACCTAGACAGTAACGAAATCAACTGCCCGCCTCTCGACAACAGCACAATCTTGTCCGCGCGCAAGGCCGCCTGGGACAAAACTGTGTCCGATAATGGCGGTACTCATCCGGCGATTGGCGATGCCGACACACGGCTACTCAACCGCATGCGCCGCTCCGCCGTCTCCGCCGTCTATGGCGCTGGCATGCATCCTGATCGCGAGCTGTGGGTTCCCAATGCACGGGCACCGGAAATGACCGGTTTCACACCGTCCAACAAGTACCGGGAAGGGTCAGCGAAAGCGTTCTAGAGTAGTCGATGGGGTACGGCTCCACCTTGCACAAGGCGCTCGCCAGGGACACGGTCGAGATTGTCCGCTGGCCTCTCTGCCGCGTTCTGTTGATGAACGACAGTCGCTACCCGTGGCTAATCCTCGTCCCGGCGCAACTTAACCTGACCGAGATGCACGACCTAAACTCGGCAGATCAGACTGTCCTGATGTCGGAGATTACGCGAGCATCTCAGGCACTTACCGCGCTGTACGCACCGGACAAGATCAATGTCGGCGCGCTGGGCAACATGGTCCCGCAGCTGCATATACATGTCATCGCCCGGTTCCGCTCTGACGATGGTTGGCCCGGCCCAGTCTGGGGCGCCTACCCAGCCATACCCTATGAGACCGAAGCACAGGCGACGATGATAGACAGGCTACGCCACGCACTTTGAAGTCCGCGGTCTATGCCTTGCGCTCCCAGCCCGCTACGCTACCGCAAGCCAAGGAGAGCAGAAAGGACAACGGCAACTGTCATGGAAAAGCTCACTGTTTTTATCGCAAAACGCATCCGCACGATGGATACGGGCCGACCCATCGCTGAGGCGGTGGCGGTTGCCGACGGCAGGATCGTTTCGGTCGGCACCCTGGACACAATGCGGCCGTGGCTGGACCGATACGAATACACCATCGATGACACCTTCAACAACAAGGTGATTTTCCCCGGCTTTATCGATCCACACACCCATTTCCGTATGTCTGGCGTGTTCATGGGATTGACATATATCGGCCCGATCGACCAGCAAGGCCCTCGTGGCTTTCAAAAGGGCATTACGACGCGCGAGGGTGTGCTTGATAAGCTCAAGGCAGCTGATGCGAAGCTGGACGACCCTGATAGGCCTATCCTCGCCTGGGGACTTGATCCCGCAGTGCAGGGCGGACAGTTGCACCGCGACGAACTCGACAGCGTGTCCAAATCTCGACCGATATGGACCGTCACATACGCACCGCACGTGGTGGTCTGCAACTCGGCAATGCTGAAGGTTGCAGGGGTAGACGAGTCGACCAACGTCTATGGTGTGGAACGCTATGCCGGTGGGCGGCTGAATGGCCAATTTATTGAACGCGCTGCGACCAGCATCGCCACCCGACCAGTGGCAAAATATCTCAACGAACCGGGCATGGGGGTGGAAGCAATCCGCGCTCTGGCAAAGACCGCTCAACAAGCCGGCATCACCGCGACGGCGGAAATGATCTTTGGTTATCTCGACTTCGAGGCGGAATGGGCCGAGCATAAGGAGGCAGTGCTTGACCCGGACTTTCCGTTGCGCATGTATCTGGTGCCAATCGAAGGCCGAATTCGCGGCGCACATGGGGATCGGGCACCGGACTTCCTGCTGGAAATACAGAATCAGAACACCGACAAGCTTGCCTTCCAGGGTGTTAAGTTCGTCAATGACGGCTCCTACCCGGCGATGACCTTGCGCTTGCGCCAGCCGGGCTATCTAGACGGGCATGAGGGTCATCGTGGCGAGAACCCTTGGGAGGAGTTGGTCGAAGTCATGCTGCCCTATTGGAAGGCGGGCATTCAAATTCACTCCCACGCCAACGGCGATGAAACGATCGATATGACATTGAATTTACTGGAGGAACTACAACGAATTCATCCCCGCTTTGATCATCGCTTCACAATCGAGCACTACTGCATTTCGACGCCGGACCAGGCGCGCCGCCTGAAAGCACTGGGCGGGCTCGCCAGCGTCAACAACTACTTCGTCCATTACCGAAGCTTGATCCACGCTGAGCAGGGCTTCGGGCCGGACCGGGCGGAAGCAACAGCCCGGCTAGGCAGCTTAGAACGCGAAGGCGTGGTATTTGCGCTGCATTCCGATTTCAGCCTGGTACTAACACCGATCCATCCGCTGACTGCCGCTTGGATCGCGGTCAATCGCGTGGCAACAGATGGCAGCGTGCAAGCTCCGGGTGAACGGATCAACATCGACCGCGCAATGAGAGCGGTCACTATCGACGCGGCCCATGTCCTCTCCCGGGACCGAGAACTGGGATCGATCGAGGTTGGTAAACATGCGGATTTCGCGATTTTAGAGGATGACCCCTACGAGGTCGAAGCGATGACGGTCAAGGACATCGCGGTGTGGGGCACAGTGCTGGGTGGCAAAGTGTTTTCAGCCTATGATTAAGACACCCTCTAAAATTGATTATATGCGCGCTTATGACACGCTAGATTTCCTGATGGGCGCGGTCGAAGCCGAAGCCTATCAGCGCGCTCGTCCCCAGACTGAGACAATGGAACTGTCTGTCCTGCTCATCACCGGCTTTCTAGGAACTGGCAAGACGACACTGATGCGCCGTCTAGTCGCCGCCAACCAAGGTGTGCGCCTCGCCGCCATCGTCAACGACCTGGCCAATTTGAACGTCGACGCTGCACTGGTATCAGAAGCTGGCAAAGGGCAAGGAATCGAAACAATTTCGTTGGCCAACGGCTGCATCTGCTGCAGTCAGTCCGGCAGCATCGCGCGCGCACTTGCCAAAATTCAAGGTTGGGACCCACCGCCTGAACGTGTGCTAATTGAAGCGAGCGGCGTCGCCGATCCTTCCGCCCTCACCACCGTAGTTGGCGGCATGGCAGGGATCCGGCTGGAGGCTGTCATCGCCATAGTCGATGCCGCGGCTCAAGGCCGAAATGAGGGTCAAAAATTGATCGATCGTGGAGTACGTGCGGCCGATCTCGTGCTTGTCAACAAAACCGATCTGGTCTCACCCGAGGCTGCAGCCTCCCTGGAGCGTAAATTAATTACGCTCGCTCCGAAAGCAGCAGTGCTGCGCACCATCGACTGCGCGATCCCAATCGGCTTAATTCTCGACTTGCCGTCCCGGGACAAAAGCAGACCACCGACAAAATTGGCTCTGGAGGACGAAAGGTTCGTCGGAATCGAACTCCTTCAATCCAAACCACTCCCCCGGCGCGATATCGAAGCAATGATCGCGAAAGCACCGGCCGGAATTTACCGCGTGAAAGGAGCTGTGGATTTGTCAGACGCCCCAAAACCGGAACTCCTGCAGGCGGTCGGACGCCGCTTCCGTTGGTCACAAATCAGTTCAGCCACCTCCGAACTTGAGGGGCATCTCGTTGTCGTAACGGCGGCAGACGCGCAGGAAAATACCACACATTTCCAACCTACATTTAGACAAAGGAAACGCCAATGAGTGCAAATGGTGACATGATCATCGCCCTCGACCAAGAACGCATGCAGGCCATGGCAGATAAAAACATCGACCGATTGAACGAATTACTGTGCAAGGACCTAATCTATACCCATTCCTCGGCACGCTTAGACACCAAGGACAGCCTAATAGGCGCGATGGCATCCGGTTCCACGGTCTATACTTCTGTCGATCCGTCCGACGTTGCTGCGCAGGACCTTGGCGATGCAGTCGTATTGACTGGGGCGGCACAGATCACAGTCGTTTCAAACGGTGAGCCTAATTCCTTCGGCGTCCGCTTCACAGACGTCTACCATAATCAGAAAGGCACCTGGCGCATGGTCGCCTGGCAGTCCACAAAAACGCCGGACTGATCTGTCACACGAAAAAGGAGACATCACGATGTCGAGCCACATTACTGTGCCCGAGGAAGAAACGCTTAGCGGACAAGTCGCCCAGCTTGCAGCCGAGTGGCGGGAAGTCGGTAGCGATTCCAGCTTCTTGCGCATGTTGAGCTATCGATCCGAGCTGGTACTGCCATTTTTCGATTTTTATCAGCAACTGCGCGACGACGGCCTGGTTAGCGCCAAGATCAAGGAATTGGCGCGGCTGCGCATCGCCCGCCTCAACAGCTGCCACTATTGACTAGGCTCATTGTCCGTTCTGGCAGAACGGCAAGGGCTGACGCAGGATCACATCATCGGGCTGATCGATCGGCCGGCGGGCCTGTTCACCAAGCAGGAACTGGCAGCACTCGACCTCGCGGAAGCGCTGTTCCGGGAAAGCGCCGGAGCAGACGGCGCTAACCCCGAACTCATGAACCGACTACACGAACACTTCTCGGATGGCGCATTGGTCGAACTTTGCTGGGCCATCGGCCAGTACATCGGGTTGGGCAAAATGATTGCGTTCCTGGGACTAGAGCGGGAAGACAAAAGTGACGGTGGTTAGCGCGTCCTTCGCAAGGATAACAACGGTAACCGTTTCCTCGTCGAGGCTCGTCTCTCCCATCAATCGGCTGACGAACACGCCAAAACGCTGACCCGAGGCTGTCGTAGGAAAAGGCATTAATCAAAGCCGATACCGTCAGCCGACGGACGAGGCCTAAACCACCTCTGGCAGTCCCTCGCCGCGCCGGATGTCGTTGATTACTTCTTTCACCCGGTTGCGCAACGGAGCGTACTGAACACCGAATTCCTCGATCAGGCGACGGTTATCGATCAGAAAACTGCCAGACTTTTCACGGCCGCCGGTCTCCTCATCAAAACTGATCTCGGCGTCGGGCAGAAACTCCTGCACCAATGCCGACAATTCTCCGAGGCTGACCGTGATGCCACCAGAATTATACGTTTCGTGCTGCGGCTTGTCAGTCAACGCAATGCGCGCGAACACCTCCGCCATGTCGCACACATGGATCACGCAGCGCATGGTGTCGCGGTGGGCGAAGCTGACGGGTTGGCCACGTGCCGGCTGGCACATGCAATTCACATGGTCAATTGAACCGAACTTTTTGTCCGGTCCTGTCACATTGGCAGGACGAATGCAGGTGATCGTCATATCGTAGGCGCGGCGATAGTCGTGTGCCTGCCATTCGTTAATGATCTTGTTGACGGCATATTGCGAGGAGCCATGGCGTTCATCGGTTTCATCAACCATACGCTCACCGAACTTCGACTGGTTGCCGCTAACAGCTAGAGAACTAGCGAATAGCGTATGGTCCACGCCGGTGCGCCGCGCCGCCTCGAAGCAGTTGTCCATACCCTGCACGTCGAGCTTGAAGGCGACATGCGGCGCCAGATCGCCTATGAAGTAGCTGAGATTGACAACCGTCTCGGCCTTACTGTCGATCATCGCGCCAATCACATCATCGAAGGCCGTAACATCGCCGCGAACGACTTTAACCTTATCAGCATGTTCGGCGAACGCCGCTTTTGCCCCGGCGACATCTATATCCATGCAGGTTATGTCCTTGTTCTCGGCAACCAAAAGCGGGATCAATCGCCGGCCGATGAACCCGGCACCCCCGATGACGAGTATCGACATGTCCCCTCCCTACCTTCTTTCTACCTCACCTGTTGACCCTAATGTTGCCTCGCCACACGGGCTCCGGCAAGACACCAAAATGACATAGATGTACGAGTGGGCGCATGTGGCTTTATTCTGAGGCAAGAGGATGGGGAGACACCAATGATTGAAGATCCAGTATTGTTGAACGACTGGTACATCGTCGCCGCAACGCGTGATCTCACAGAAAGTGAGATGCTAACGGCGCGCCTGTGGGACGAAGAGCTCGTGCTTTGGCGGCATGAGGGCGTGGTGATGGTCTGGAAAGATTACTGCATCCATCGTGGCGCCAAATTATCACCCGGCAGGATTAAGGACGGCACGGTGATCTGCCCCTATCACGGATGGCGATATGATGCGAAGGGTCGTTGCAGCATGATCCCAGCCCATCCCGACTTGCAACCACCAGAAAGGGCGCGGGCCATCACCTACAGGGCTATCGAGTCGGACGGATTCATTTGGGCATCACTGGGAAATCCGGAGAACGATCCACCGCGTTTCCCCGAATACGACGAAAACAGCTACCGCAAAGTCCTAGCCGGCCCGTACAATTATCACGGCAACCCGTTCCGCACGGTGGAAAATTTCCTGGATGTGGCCCACTTTCCCTTCGTACACGCCAACATCAACGGCGACCCGGACAACCCGGAACCAATCGGTGATTATGAGGTATTCAAGAATGAGTTTGGCATCCGTACAGGGCGGATCCCGCGGTTTCAGCCCTTCGGTGACCATCGGGGCATCCCAGTCACAGCCTATTATCAGTATAACTGTCCCCGACCCCTCTCGGCCTACTTCGAAAAGGATACCGGCGAGGGCAACCGCTTTTGTACTTTTATGGCGGTGACCCCACTCGATATCGACGACTGCATCCTGTGGGTCCAGATCGCGATCAATTACGGCTTCGATTTGCCGGAACCGCAGATACTAGAGCGTCAGGATGCTGTCTATAACCAGGATAAGCCTATCATCGAGAGTCAGCGGCCTCACCCGATGCCACTCGACTTGAAAGAAGAGCTGCATGTCCGATCAGACAAATACTGTGTCGCCTATCGGCGCTGGCTAAAGGAGCTCGGCGTCACCTGGGGCGTATCCCAATAGCCCGTTGCCGCGTTAGACAGAGACGGTCGCGCCGCCAACGATGACCACTGTACCGTCATCCTTTTCCATCCATACGGTGACGTGCGCTTTGCCTGCTTCTTCGCGCGTTATAACACCTTTCGCCGTCACCCGGTCATTCGGCCAAACAATGTTGGTGAACTTCACATCCAGTGTACCACCCTCGTAGTAGTCGCGGCCAAACGCCTGCTCCAGCATTTGGCCGACCATCGCCATGGTCATTTTGCCGCCAACCACGACCTCGTCGAAGCCGAGTTCCTCGGATGCCTGCTTATCGGTGTGATAGCTGCGCCTGCCATGAAAGAACACGCCGCACATCTCCAAATCGATCACCCGACTGACGCTCCCCAGCGGCACACCCGCAGGCACGTCAAATTTGCGGGCGCCTTCCTTCTTCTTCGGGTCGCGTAGCGCAACCTTACCGTCGGTCTGGTTCAACATGAAGCTCTGGTGGTGGATACCCTGGACAACAAGTGTGTCGCCGTCGAACATGCTGACCTCTTGCTTAACAACAGAGCGATTGCGCCAGTCATAGACATCGAGAATTTGCGAAGTTCGGCGATAATCCTTGCCCTGCACCACCGGGTGATGAAATTTCCATTCCTGGCGCATCCACAGATTACCAAATGCATTGTCGAAGCGAGCACCGCCGAAGCCACCATCGACCTCACCAACGATCATTGCCGGCGCAACTGGTTCCGACCAATGTGTGGGTGCGCTGTAGTTGTCACGGTCAACCGCAAGACCTTCACAATAGTTATCCACCATTTCAGTGGAGCAAACGAAGTCCAGTGATCCTAAATTTTTGCCTGCATAGGGTTCATGCGCTGCTGCAGTGTAGTTCATCGTTTTCTCCCGTGTAGCGCCAATCGTATGATCGTCTCTATGATGCCGCGTGCTACCCGAAAAGGCGAATTCACGCATTTTCACCTATATCTAAAACGCCATCCAATAATATTGGTCACGTGAAATATTTTCGAGAACGTTCGCATCGCTGACGCATATCATGACCGCTCAGGATGGAGGGCTGCTCCCTTTCTCATAGGCGTCTATCGGCCTGGACATCACCCTTTGACACTGGTCCCATGCCATACGGGCGCGCTGTCGTGGAGCATGACTGGCGAATGGAAGCGAATTGCCGCAGACGGCGGCAGCGACATTGCGGTCGGTGACAATACTGCTGAGCAACACGCTGTTAGACACTTTTATTGAAGATAGAAACATGACACTGCCGGATGGCCTCGGCCTGTGTATTAGGCCCAAGCACCCTGAAGGAATGCTGGAGTGATAGAAGGAGCCGACTTATAGAAAAAATTATTCGCCGACATCTATCGTGCAATAGCCTGGGTCTGTAGTGTCCCCCGTCCTGTACAACATACGCACCCACCATGTTTGACCGATTGGTTCACATTATCGACGAGCTCAGTGACCGCGCCGGCCAAACCAGCGCGTTCATGGTGATACTGCTGTTCTTTATCATGGGCTACGAAGTCGCCGCCCGCTTTATATTCGATTTGCCGACTTTCTGGGCCTATGAACTCGGCTATATGATCACAGGTCTGCACTACATCTTCGGCATCGCCTACGTCACAAAGATGAAGCAACATATTCGCGTCGACTTCATCTATGCAGTCCTACCGCCGCGAGCCCAGGCAGCCATAGATTGGGTCGTACTGACCTTCTTCTTAATGCCGGCGACCATCTGGATAACCTGGCAGTTGGGGCGCGTTGCGGTGGAGGCCTTCATCGTCGGCGAAACATCCGGCGAATCCGCCTGGAACCCCATCATTTGGCCGCTGCGTTTGATGGTGACCATCGGTTTCAGCTTCTTCGCACTGCAGACCATAGCCGAGGTGATCCGCGCCTTTCGCATGATGATTGGCCGACCGGTATTAGCAGCATGAACGCCGAAATAGCCCTTTGGATGTTTCCCGTGCTGCTTGTCGCAGTCTTCATGGGCGTACCTATAGCTTACGCTTTGATTTCTGTAGCGCTGGTCTTCGGGGTTCCAACCTTCGGCCCGTCGCTGGTCGTGATGTTCGCCCAGCGGGTCGAGGAGGTAAGTAGCTCGCACCTTCTGGCTGCAGTGCCGCTGTTCATATTCATGGGTGCGATGTTGGAAAAATCGGGTATCGCCGAGGGGATGTTCGAGGAAATCGGCTATTGGACCCGGCGATTACCCGGCGGCATCGCCGTCGCCACAATCATCATCTGCGTCCTCTTCGCAGCGTCGAGCGGTGTGGTCGGAGCGACTGAGACAGTCGTAGGCCTTCTCGCCGTGCCAGTGATGATGCGGCACGGCTACGACAAGGGCCTCATCTCCGGCACCATATGCGCCGGTGGATCTCTCGGCTCGATCATCCCACCGTCGGTTCTCGTAGTCATTCTGGCCACAATTGCCGATCTCGGTATCGGCGACCTGTTCACCGCAATGATCTTCCCAGGTCTGATCCTTGCCGGGCTCTACATCGTCTACATCCTGGCTTATACCACAATCCGGCCAGCCGCGGCGCCACGCATAGAGGCAGAAGAGGACCCGGGACCGATCCTTGGACGATTGCTGCGCACCGCCTATTACCTCCTGCCGCCAATTTCACTAATTGTCTGCGTACTCGGCAGCATCATTTTCGGCATCGCAGTCCCAACCGAAGCCGCGGCGGTCGGCGCAATCGGCGGCACGGTACTGACTATCATCTACCGCCGTTTCACATACGAAGTAATGAAAGACGCGCTGATCGTCACGCTGTCGATCACCGCTATCGTATTGACCATCGTTCTTGGCGGCCTGATGTTTCTCGGCGTCTTCGCCGGTTCAGGTGGCCTGATCCTGCTACAGCAATTCTTTACGGAATCCGGACTGGGGCCGTGGGGCACAGCAGCAATCATCCTAGGAATCACCTTCATCGCCGGCTTTGTCTTGGACCCTATTTCGATCATGTTGATCCTAATTCCACTGGCGATGCCGATTATCAAGAGTTTCGGCTTCGATCCAGTATGGTTTTCAATTTTGCTGCTACTCATGATCCAGACCAGCCTGCTAACCCCGCCAATGGCCGGCGCGATATTTTATTTCCGCACAATCGCACCACCGGAAATCAGCTTGCGCGACATGTATCGAGGCGTGGTGCCATTCATCCTGTTGCACTTCGTTGTGGTCGCCCTACTAATCACCTTCCCACAGATTGCCCTTTGGCTACCTTCGAAGCTGCTCGGCTTTGATTGACGAGGTGCCTATGGCGACTATTGTTTCTCCGCTTACGGATCGAAAGACGAGGATGAAACTATGGTCGATATGAAGATCGCCATACTCGACGACTATATGAAAATTGCGGACAGTTTGGCTGACTGGACGTCCCTGCCAGATAATGTGCACGTTGACTTTTTCACTGAAAAACTTCCGGAAGGCATAGACGCAAGGGCTCAAATTCTGGCGAACTATGACGTGCTGGTACTTACGCGAGAGCGCACACCACTGCCGCGCACCCTGCTAGAGCAGCTGAGGAAGTTGAAATTCATCGCCTCGCCAGAGATGCACAATAGGGTTCTTGATTTCGACTATTGCCGTGAGAAGGGTATACCTGTTTCCGGTACCACGCCTCGCCCTTCGCCAACTTTCGAGCTGACGTGGGCGCTGATCCTGGCTCTGGCAAAGAACGTTACTATTGACGACCGCGCCATGCGTGGAGGCCAGTGGCAGACCGTCGTTGGCACGGAGATCCGCAATAAAACCCTGGGCGTCATCGGGCTCGGCCGCATTGGCTCGGAAGTAGCCAAAGTCGGTAATGCCTTCGGCATGAAGGTCATTGCTTGGTCCGAGAATATGACCGAAGAGCGCGCCGCCGAATGTGGAGCAAACCTCGTCACCAAAGACGACCTGTTCCGCCGATCCGACTACGTCGTCGTCATGGTCATCCAGAGCAACCGGACCATCGGCTTGGTTGGCGCATATGAGATCGGATTGATGAAACCTAACGCATATTTGGTGAACCCGGCACGCGGTCCTATCGTCGACGAGGCAGCCTTGCTTGACGCTCTCAAAAACAACCGTATCGCTGGCGCCGGGCTCGACGTCTATACCGATGAACCGCTGCCCACAAATCATCCCTTCCGCAGCCTTCCCAACACAGTACTGATGCCGCATGTCGCCGGGTTCACCAAGGAACACTATGCACATTGGTACAACGGCATGCTGGAGGACGTGCAGTCGTGGATCGACGGCAAGGTGATTAACGAAATTCATGGCAGTGGAATGGTTGCAGCGCGGGTGTGACACTCGACTTTAAAATGGGATCACTTTGTGGTGCCGAGACAACTCCCACGTCAACGATTACGCTGTCGACCAGCGCCACGTTTGGCTGTGCCCAGACACCACCAATCAAATCATCCGAGAGCCTTTGTATTTTATTGGCATAGCATTGACCCACCAGAAGGATGAAATTGCAGCCCGTCATTTTAGGATGGAGATAGGGCGCCACGCTCTGTCATGAGACGTATAAGCATTCATCCATGCCGACAGTCGGCACCGAAACACGCAACATCCTTTCGCCTATTTAGTCCAGTTATGAATAGGCAGCACCCCTGCAACAGCGCCTAAGGTGTTGGCGTCGAAGGTCAGGTTTCCCACTTAATTTTGAACAACCAGCGCCGCTGATACACAACATTGGTGGATAGTTTCCTTCGAGTCTTCACTGGCCTACTTCTCCTTTCAGGTGCCTCTTGCAGACCCGTTACGGTGCCACATTCTAGCCGGTCTTTGTCGGTCCAAGAAAACGGCTAATCAGAATCCAATCAGCCAATTGACCTTCCTTAGATCGAAATAATTGATACCGTTCGTGATGTGAGACGTGAACATAGAGTCGAGGACCATACAATGGTGGTGCCGTTATCGCTTATCCACCTTAAAGGGCCGCAAATTTCGATTCTGAGAGATATGCCTATGATGTCCCAATGCTTAGCAAGTTCACCACTGGACGATACGGTTCTTCCATATAGGCAATCTCGTCTCCCGGCAGTGTGATCTCCGTCGCTGCGACGAGCTGATCGAGTTGCTCAATCTTGGAGACCCCAACGACGGGCGCAATCACCTCAGGCTTGCTGAGTAGCCACGCGACGGCGATTTGTGCCGGCGTTTTACCGAGGCGCTCGGCAACCTCGACGACCCGGTCTGCTATCACAAAATCCATCTCGCCTCTATAAAGGCCCTCCGTTCGCTTGCGATCCTGGCCCTTACTGCGCGCCGTGCTACCTGCGTCAAAACTGCCCTTATAGTTCCCGGTTAAAATACCCCGTGCTAAGGGTGACCACGGCATTAGAGCGACGCCAGTCGCTGCGCAGTAAGGGTTCATCTCACGCTCTTCTTCGCGGTAGATCAGATTATAGTGGTTCTGCATCGAGACAAATTTTGTCCAGCCTGACCGCTCCGCTGTCATCTGCAACTCGGTGAACTGCCAGGCAAACATTGATGATGCGCCGAGATAGAGCACCTTGCCCGCCTTTACTACGTCGTGCAGCGCCTCCATCGTCTCTTCGATCGGCGTCGAAGTGGCACCAAGGCGGCCGTGCGGATGGCGGTGGATTATTAGCTGGTCAATGTAATCAAGATTAAGCCTCTGCAAACAGGCATCGACGCCTTCCATCACATGCTTGCGCGACAAGCCAACTTGGTTCGGACCTGGCCCCATCGCGGCGGAGATTTTAGTAGACAGCACAAATTGGTCGCGCGGTGCTAGTTCACGCAGTAGCGCACCAACAACTTCCTCGCACGCGCCCAGTCCGTACACATCAGCGCAGTCGAAGGTAAATAGCCCATGGTCGAGGGCCGCTTTGAAGATCGGTCGTGCTTCGTCGATCGTCAGCGTCCAATCACCCTGATGGCCCCGTCCCGGTTTACCGAAATTCATCGTCCCTAGCGCCAGCCGTGAGACACTAAGCCCGCAATTACCGAGTTGCACCGCTTCAAGCATCAATTTTCTCCCTTATCTAATTGTCCGCGAAGCTACGGCTCCACGCGGGCAGACACAACGCCGGCTTGGCGAAAGGCCAAATATTTCGGAGACTACGCCAGGAAAGGGCAGTAATGATGGATCTACAACAACATCGCGGCGAAGTAGCTTGGCTTGGACCATCCATGGCCGAACAGAATGATTGGACTCATGCCTTCACAGCGTCAGAAATCCGCGAATTACAAACCGCCGCGCAAATTGCATTAGGGCAAGACATCGCAAACTTGAATGCTGCGGACTTTAACTTGCCAGGGCTTGACTCTATCTTGGCAAACATCCGCTACGATCTAGTCGACGGTCGCGGTTTTGCTCTGTTACGAGGTCTTCCGGTTTTTGATTGGCCCTTGGAGCAGACGGCAGCGGTCTATTGGGCAATAGGGACCCGCGTCGGCGTCCCAGTTGCGCAAAACAAGGTCGGCAGCATCCTGGGGCATGTCACTGATATGGGCGGTGACGCCGATCACCCCAACCAACGGGGCCACCAATCAGCTGATGCGCTGCCATTCCACAACGATATCGGCGCCGAGATCGTGACCCTCCTGTGCCTACAGGGCGCCAGAGCAGGCGGAGAGTCGGGCTTGGTCAGCGCCGCAACGTTGTGGAACGAATTGGTCAAAAATCGTCCGGATCTGGCAGAAGTACTAACCCGCCCTTTCTATTTTGACCGCCGCAACGAAGAAATCGCCGGGCAGGCGCCTTGGTACAAACTTCCAGTCTTCATGCCGGCCGATGGTCGGCTTGTTACGAGCTACGTGCCGCGCTTCATCCGAAGTGCACAGAGGTTCGAGCAGGTCCCGCGCCTAACCGAGATCCAGCACGAAGCACTCGATCTGGTACAGACCCTCGCAGACGATCCGCGCTTCAAGCTAGAGATGGATTTTCAGCCCGGTGATATACAGCTGGTCAACAATTTGGTGCTGCTACACAGCCGCAACGAATATAAAGATTGGCCGGAGCCTGAGCGTCGCCGCCACCTCCTGCGCTTGTGGCTTAGCGTAACAGACGGTTGGCCCATGCCAGACGCTTTCCATGCCCGATACGGCACCGACCCAGTGACCGGCCGACCGAAAGGCATCAACCTGCCGGCTGGCGTTACGTTCAACGCCCCACTGACACCGCCGGCACTTCGAACCTAAGTTTGCCGCACTGCGCTTCTGTTTTATGATTTCGGCAAGCAAAGCCATTGGAAGGAAGCGAGATGTCCGCAGAAGGTTTGCAGCGCGACAGGCGCTTGAAACGCCAAAAGATGTACAAACAGGAATTCCGCAACAACACCCCTAGCTGGTATCGCGGCGAGTACCATCTGGGCGTAATCCTGGCTGTCACCCTGGGGACAATCTGGCTCTGCACCGCACGTATCCACGAACCGACCTACTGGGAGTGGCTGTTGTTTGTCCCGATGTTTTTCGTTGGTAACTGGGTCGAATGGGCGGCGCACCGCTACATCCTGCACCGACCGTGTCCAGGCCTTCAGATGATCTATAAGCGACACTGCTCGGTGCATCACCAGTTTTTCATCGATGCGGATCTAACCTATAACGGCCAGAAGGAATGGCGCGCCTTGCTGTTTCCACCCTTTGCTTCGATCGGTTTCATCCTTGTCGCCATCCCACCAGCGCTAATCATCGGCTGGCTGTGGAGCCCCAATGCTGGATACCTAATTGTCGCACAGATGGCAGGGTACTATTTGATGTATGAGGGATTACACACGATGTCGCATCTTGACGACGCGAAGCACCCCTATCTCACGCGACTACCGCTGGTCAATACTGTGCGCCGAATGCATCGCGAGCATCACAATCTCTTGAAAATGCAGACCACTAACTTCAATCTTACCTTTCCAATTTGCGACGCACTGTTCGGTACAAGCGACCTCGATCGGGGCTTTTTAGGCACCCTGTTCAACGGCGCTAGCAATCGGCATGAGCGTGCACATGGTGGCGATGCACCAAAAAGTCCGCCAACCGAATTCTACGGTGAGCTCGAAGACTATTACGGAGAGGTTGACAAAGCCTCAGCTTGAGCGGTGGCGAGGCGATGAGAAAAGTTTGTTTTTGAAACAGTTTTGGTACCCGACGATGTGGTCCTCCAATTTTTTTTGGGAATACGCCCGTCGCACGGTCAACGTGTCAGCGATTAACTGGTATGCGGCTATCACAGCCGTCAGTTCGACACCACCCAATCTTGCGCAACAAATCCCAGGCACACCGTGATCCCATCGGTAGCGAAGGATCCAAGCCAACCAGCCCACGAACAGTGGAAGCCAGTGTGGATTGGTATGGCGATCCCCGACATGGCCTGGGTAAACAACTCAGGCTTGGTATCTACCCCAGACCAATTCAACCTGAAATTCCATTACCAATTGCTAATCGGCAACACCCACGCTCTTTATATTCTCCAGAATACTATCAGTGCTATCCCAAACCGACTGGCTTAAAATGGAACCTGTAACACGTGCTAGCTTCTCGACTTTGCACGCTCATCTCTGTTCGCCAAAGTTGGCAATTTAAACAGCAATGTCGCCCAATCGTAAATTTTCAACTGGCGCGAAACGTCATCATTCTGCCTTAATATGGGCCGCTGCAGACAGGACTATCCCATCTGGTCGCTCTATTTTCTGACCCCTGAAACCGATCCCAGAAACAACTACCATATTGGCTACGCGCGCAATTTCGATCTCTACGCCGAGGCACTCAGCAAAACACTATACAAAGGCTTGCGCGACACTTTGCAGCAAGACGTGGAAACGATCGGCTTACACCAAATACAATAGTTCAAGCCATTTCTCGAGCGGCCTAGTCGACATCAACGGCAGCGGTCAACAACAGACACTAAGCACGATCTAAAGTTAAAAAATGACCGAGCTTAGGGCATAGAGCTTCAAAGTTCTGCCAGCCGCGGCAATACTTCTTGACTGAACAGGGTCAGGTTCCCAACCGTATCCTCATGGCTGATATGGCCACCCTGGCCCATCATCAGCAGATGGCCGAGGCCACCGACGTGGTCGTTGAACTCCCTGACTTGCTCGAAGACCGTATCGGGATTGCCCGCGAACGCGACACCGGCGTTGACGAACTCGTCGACACTGCCAGTCTGCATCACAAACTCGCCACCATCACGCAATGGGATCATCAGCGGGCTGCGATTGTGCAACTTCTCAGCTGTCACCTCGTTTGCGGTATAGCCCGGCGGAAACCAGAACTGTGCTGCCGCACGCGGCGTGGTACGGCTGTAGTCGAGGATTTGGTGCGCCCTCCGCTTGCCTTCCTCGTCCGTCTCGCCAACCCCGATGATGGCGAGATAAGCAAACCGATCCTTAGTCGCTTCCTTACCCACCCCAGCGGCAGCCTCGCGATAACTCTTGAAGATGTCTGGAGTGCGCAGATAGCCCGTGTTGAGAGACGCGATCACATGTCCACGCGCACCTGCTTCGGCAGCAGAACCCGGGCTCGCTACCGTCATCCAAACCGGCGGATGCGGCTGTTGATAAGGCCGCGGCCAAACATTCACCTGGCGGAACTGAAAATGCTCTCCCTCCCAGTTAAACGGCCCGTCATGGGTAGTCAATGCCTTGAGGATTAGGTCATGTGCTTCCCAAAACCGTTCCATAAGGGTCGCCGGATTGCTGTTAGCGGGCGACACCTCAAAGGGCGCGCCCTTGACGAAGCCCATTTCTAGCCGGCCGCGTGAAATTACATCGATCATCGCGTATTCCTCCGCGACCCGGACCGCATCCATCCGATTAGCGATTGGCATACCGAGGCATAGCAGGCGCGCCGTCTTGGTCTCTCGCGCCAAGATCGCCATAGGAATGGTGCAGACCGAAGTCGTGCAAGTCGCCGTGGTGTGATGCTCATTGACCATGATGTTGAGGCCAAGCTCATCGCACAGCGCCCACTCATCTAGATAACGGTGATAGAGATCGGCGCCGAGCACGGGGTCGAAGACCCGGCTAGGCACAACGTTGCGCAGTGAGTTGCCAAGTTCTTCCCACCCCGGGTGATAGGCCATCTCGCTGAAATGCCATGCTTTCATCGCGTTATCCTCCCACACTGGCGCAAGGCCCCGCGGCCAGAACGGCAACCATCTCATCCAAACATTCGATTTGCGGGTAGTGTCCCGCACCAGACAAAGTATCGAGCTGAACATCTGGCAACAGATCGGCCAAACCCTGACCCAGCGACGGCGCTACAAATCCATCCGCCGCCCCCCACATCAAATGCACCGGCATTTTCACTCGGTGAAGCCAGCGCACCAAGGACGGGTTGTGCAGATAGGGTTTCCAGCCGTAATACGCAAGAAACTGACGATCGCGCGCGACGGCAATAAGCTCTTCTTGCGAAAAAGTGCCGAGATCCGGCAGCGGTCCGGCGAACAGGCAGGCCGCGGCCTCATCGTCCGGCAGAGCGGATAGGTCGGCAAAATCACGGTCGTCCCGTCCACCTAGCTTAACGCCCAAGGGTGCGATGAGACCCAGAGCGCACAAACGCGCGCGATCACGAACCGCCATCTCAAGGGCGACCCATCCACCGAACGACGCCCCCAGAACCACCACGGTATCTAGATCAAGGCATTCTAGTAAATCGAGATAGAGATAGGCGATATCACTGACTTGTCTGAAATTAGCTGGAGGACGCCGCCCGTCGAACCCTGGATGGCGCGGCGCATATACTGTCCAGCTCTCGGCAAGACTGTTCAAGAACGGCGTATGCAGTTGTCCGTAATGTTCGGGATGCAAATATAGCATCGGCGGTCCAGCACCGTGCACGTCCACATCGAACACGACCCCTGCAAGTTCAAATTGTTTCATCGCGAGACGATCCTCCCCATTGCCACACCCCGACCGCTCGCTCCGGCATAGATTCTGGACCGAATAAGCAAACGCTTGGCGAATATCCATTGCTGTTAGGTTAGAATGTCAAACAAGCCTGCGCCAATCCAAGCGACGATACCCTTCTATTCGAAGCCGTTTACCAGGTTGAGCAACCGGCGCAACCGACGGTCGCCTATACCAAGATTGTCGAGGTGAGTGACCGTATTCTCTAGATACACTCGGTTCGTACCGGAAATCCCGACGCCGCTACGGATCATACGCACAATTCGATCTTCGGAAAGGCGACCGGCATAATCTTTATGCGCCGGGTTAGCAACGAAGGTGCGGCACATAACGGCTCCACTCGCGGTTCGCGCGCCGGTCACACGTAATTTATATACCGTTGAAATTGACCCCCGATCCCAGGTCAGCATTTCTCGGTCCCAGAGATAGTTCAGAACCTCATGCACTCCGTCTTTCCGCAATTGGAAGGCCAAGCCGCGACAGGCGCCACCGCGGTCCAACCCCAAGACGACACCGAGCTGTTCGTCGGTGCCGCGATAATAATTCGAATAGATACAAAACGCTCGGTGATAACCATGCAACAGTGCCGGCCTTCTTTCCAGATAGTCAAACCCTGGATTCCACATCAGTGAACCATAGGCGAACACCCAAACATCGCCTTTGATCGCGTGCAAGAGAGTCCGCTGCGCTGTTACATCGCGCACCAACTTTTGATATTCCAGCCCCTGATCGTCCATCGCTCCGCCTATTCCCCTGATCCAATCATGCGCTTATAACGGAGCGCAGGACGATACTCAAAATGGTGACCTAACAGATTTTACAGACGTACGAACAGGAGAATTTGCACCACACTTCCGAAAACAAGGAAACGGATTCACGTCGTCATGATCTTGCGTAAATCAGCCATTGTCATCAGCGTGATCGCCTTGGCAATGGCCTATATCGGCTATTGGTTTTACGCACGTACAGTCGTGCTGCAGGTAATCAACGATTGGACCGAACAGCGTCGTGCCGAAGGTTTCACGGTCTCCTATGACGGTCCGGACTTCGGAGGGTTTCCGTTGCTCGTTCGCGCGGTGTTGAAAAACCCGCAACTGCAAAGGAATGCATTTGCCTGGCGGGGTGAGCGTATGCAGATCGAGTTGCAACCATGGAATTTCCAGCGCATTCGCATCGACCTGGAAGGCAAACAAAGGGTCACACTGAAAGAGGGTGCCGCACAAATGACCTTGGTACCCACGGAGGCCGCCATCGTGGCGAAATTATCAGAGGTTGGCCGGTTCGCCGATGCCACTCTGCTCGTTCACGATCTAACCCTATCCAATCCAGCGGAACAATCTCTACTGCAGGTTGCAGAAATCTGGCTGAAGGCTACCGCACCCACCACCTCGCCAGCGTCGCACCAGGATGTAAGTCTTGGTCTATCCTTGTCCGCCGCGGACATTCTCCTTCCGAGAGGTCTCGACGGGCCACTCGGCCGAAAAATTTCGAAGATCCGTGCCGATTTGCAGGTGAGAGGCAGTGTCCCTAGCGGCTCGCGGGAGGAGGCACTGGAAGCCTGGCGACGCAGCGGTGGCACCGTGGATGTCAACTGGCTACAGATCAATTGGGCCAAGTTCGATCTTCGAGCGAAAGGCACAATCGCACTCGACAACAAGGTGCGGCCTATCGGCGCATTCTCGACCGATATCCGCGGGCACAATCAAGCGCTCGACGCGCTGGTCGCCCACGCAGTGCTGGAGCCGGCCACAGCGACAATGGCGAAGATTGGCTTGACATTGCTAGCTAAATCACCACCGGAGGGCGGCGCACCGGTCCTAACCTTACCAGTGACCGCCCAGGATGGGCATCTTTACGCGGGGCCACTTAAGATTCTGGACCTGGATCCGATCCGTCTTCCGACAAGTCGATAGCATCATGGCCCATTGGCTCTGCAGCACTGAAGCTGCCCGCCTGCTTCATCTCAATGATACCGCGCCGGATCGCACGGGTCCGCTCAAACCACGCCTCTAGTTTTTCGCCCTCGCCCCAGCGAATTGCCCGCTGAAGCGCGGTAAGATCCTCGCTAAACCGACCGAGAACCTCGAGCACCGCTTCCTTATTGTTGAGGAAGACGTCACGCCACATTACCGGATCAGACGCCGCTATCCGGGTGAAGTCTCGGAAACCACCGGCAGAGAATTTGATGACTTCACTGGTCCTAACCAGCTTGCCATTGTGCGCTGACTCACGTTGCAGATGTTCTTCCAAGTCGCTCGCCGTACCGACGATCGTATACGCGATAAGATGCGGCAGGTGCGAAGTAATCGCGAGCACTCGATCGTGGTGATCGGCGTCCATGATCTCAACAATGCTGCCGACCTTCTTCCACATCTCAACAACCTTGGCGACAGCGTCCTCGTTGGCAGCCAGTGGCGGCGTAATGATACAATAGCGGCCTTCGTAGAGCTCTGGAAAGCCTGCCTCGGGGCCTGAATTTTCAGTACCGGCGACCGGGTGAGCCGGCACCAGATGAACTCCTTCAGGCAAGTAGGCTCCGACATCGCGAATCACCGCTTTCTTTACTGAACCCACGTCCGTGACGATGCAGCCCTTCTTAAGAACGGGCGCAATTTCTTCAGTGATTGCGGCGTAGGCGCCGACCGGTGCGCAGATCACCACCAGATCTGCCTCCGCCACCGCCTCGCCCGCGGTCTTATGTGCGGAGTCGATGAAGCCAATTTCCATAGCCTTATCACGAGTCGCCGCACTGCGTGCGGTGCCGGCGATATGCCCTACCAATCCATCGCGTTTCAGCGCGTGACCCAGCGAGGAGCCAATTAGGCCCAACCCGATCAGGGCAATCCGGTCAAACAGCACGGTGTCCCTCATGCACTTTCCAAATGTTGACGCAACGCGTCGACGACGATGCGGTTCTCGTCCCTGGTTCCTACTGTGATGCGGATACATTCCGGCAGGCCATAGCCGGCGACTAGGCGGGCAATGCAGCCAGCCGCCATCAGCGCGTTATAGCCGGCAACAGCAGCGTCAGTGCTGGAAAAGCGGACAAGGATAAAGTTGCCGACCGATGGGTGAACAGTGAGACCAAGGGCCGCTAGTTTACTAGTCAACCAGGGCAACCAGATATCATTATGTTCCCGGCCCTGATCGGTATGCGCCAGATCGCCCAGCGCAGCGATGCCAGCAGCCTGCGCTGCCGCAGTCACATTGAACGGCCCCCGAATCCGGTTCAGCACATCGGCCACCGCTGGTGGGCAATAGGCCCAGCCAAGCCTCAACGCGGCGAGGCCAAAGATCTTCGAGAAGGTCCTGGTCATCACGATATTGTCAAATTCTTCAACCAACTCAGCACCAGTTGAATAGTCGTTTCGGCTGACATACTCCGCATAGGCAGAATCGATCACCAGCAGAACATCGTCTGGCAGGCCTACACGCAGGCGCCGCATTTCGTCGGTCGAAATGTAGCTGCCGGTCGGGTTGTTTGGATTGGCGACGAAGGTGATGCGCGTCTTATCACTAACTTTAGACAGCATCGCGTCGACATCAACAGTGTAATTGGCTTCCGGCGCAGCAACCGGTATAGCGCCGACCGAGCGGGTGGCGATTGGATACATCAGGAAGCCGTGCCGACTGTAAAGTACCTCGTCACCCTGCCCCGCATAGGCACGCACCAGCAGAGCAATCAACTCATCGGACCCGTTGCCACAGACGATCCGGTCTGCGTCGCAGCCGAACCGCCCAGCAATTGCCCGCCGCAGGTCTATCGAGCCACCTTCTGGGTACCGGTGCAGATTGTCCGCCAATTGGCGATAGGCGCTCACCGCCTTCGCGCTAGGGCCGAGCGGCGTTTCGTTCGCCGACAGTATAACGACCCGATCAACACCTGGCATCTCGTGCCCGCCGCCAACATAGGCCTGGATACCCATGATCCCCGGTTGCGGTTCTGGCGTACTCATGCCAACACCCCACCGGCTTGCACAGGAACGCCATAGGAGCCGATCAGAAGTACGGATCGCACCTCATCAAGGTCCATCAGTTTCCGCACCGGTTCGTCGTCCGTTTCCACAAATCCGTCCACTTCGATCAGATGTGCAGCACCGTCAGATCGGTCGGTCACGGCAAGTTGGGGCGTCAGATTGGCATTCGTAACCTGTCTGAGCAGGTCGGCCTTGCTCAGTTCAAATTCTGTCTCGACGACCAGAAGCGTCCGGTCGTCGCCAGTCGGATCGAATTCAAGCTTGGCAAGTACGTACGCCCCAACGCCACCCGTGCGTGCATTGCTTCCCTCGATGAATGGCAACCTAGCAACGATCCGCGGTGCGACCGCACCGCCCAAGACGCGCCACCAAGCATCATCGTCACCTTCCGCCGGCACTGAAACGACACCGATCGCCGCCTCATCGTTGGAAACGCTGGACACCACCTCCCGCGGGGTCGCCAAGGTGGACATCTTTTCGTGCAAACCAAAATAGTCGCGCGCCATATCCCAACAGCCCTGTTCTCCGCCCTTGGCGCAGGCTACGACATGGAAGGGCCCTTGCATGGCAGCAAAGACTGAAATCATCTCGCGCCACATCCGGATCAGTGCTTGGCGCGGAAATGCGCCCTCATGCCTGTCCATCAAACCGCGCAGCACCTTGATTTCACGGCCAGGAATGAAATTGCCCGTATTCGTCGTCCCCTTTGCCGCCATAACCTGTTCGACCACGCGGGTCCGCCGCATGATCAGATCATGCAGCGCCGCATCGATCTCATCGATTTCACGGCGCACCTCTTCCAGCGACTTGATGGCTTCACTCATATCCTTATCGGGAACCGGTTTTGCAAGCCGAGTACTACTAGAGTTTTAGGTCCAAAAAATCAAAGAAAACGTGACATCACATGTTCTCGCCGCGCCCCGCAACAGAGTTAGCCAGATTCACCGTCCATCTGATCCTCGCCGGCCGACCGACGTCCCTTTGGAGGGGCTTGCGTAGGCGTTACAGTCGACGCTGAAGCCGGCCTCAGCGGCCGTTTCGTCGCCGAGGCGTCGCTCAGCATGCGCACTGACGCCGCAGGTGCGTTTCCGTCGCGATCTTCACCAAAATAGATCGTCTGATGCGGGAACGGTATCTCGATACCCAATTCGTCGAAGCGCCGCTTCATGCGCAGATTGAAGGCACGGCGCACGCCCCATTGCTGCAACGGCTTGGTCTTGATACGGGCGCGGATGACGACTGCGGAATCATCGAACCGATCAAGCCCTTGCACTTGAATGTCTTCGAGGACCCTATCACTGAACTCGGGATCCGCTCGTAGCTCAGCCCCCAGTTCTTCGATGACCGTGATGACCATATCGATATCCTCACGGTACCCAACGCCAATCTCCATAAAGGCGTATGAAAAATCTCGGGTCAGGTTCTCGATCGAGCTCACTTCGCTGAACGGCACGGTATGGATGGTACCGCTCACATCACGCAGCCGGATCGTACGGATCGTCACAGATTCGACAACGCCGGAGTGACCGGCGACCTCTACCACGTCACCAGCATGGATCGAATCCTCAAGCAAAATGAACACACCAGTGATCACGTCCTTGACCAAAGTCTGTGCCCCAAATCCGACAGCAAGCCCAACCATGCCGGCACCAGCCAGCAACGGAGCGATGTTGAGACCAAGCTCCGACAGCACCGTCATCGTCACGATGATCGCCAGCACAACAGTGAACACGTTACGCAACAGCGGCAACAAGGTACGGGCCCGCTGGCTGCGTGTAACCGTCTTGCCGTCCGCACCGAACCCGGCGAGATATCGCTCGATCAGGGCGCCGAATATTTCCCATGCTACCAGGGCGACGCCCACGATTAGCGCAATCATGATGACGCGGCCGAACACAAAACGGCCCGCCTCAGAGGCGAACCAGGAGAAAATATCGAGGCCCCAAGCCTGCAGCACAGCAAACAACACCAGTACGTAAAGCACGCCCCGCGCCGCCGACTGAATTAGCGGCAGGTAGCGGTTTGCGCGCGTTTCCAATCCCGGCAACCGCGTATTGAGCTCCTGTCCAAGCGCGAAGGCGCGCTGCATAACCTTGCGCAGGGATAATTCGATCAAACGGCCGATCACTACAATTGCGATAGTCAACACGGTAGCGCGCAGCACAAACTCGAAACCATCCGTGATCTCAAGAGCCCAGACCGTGTAACTCACCACGACGTAAACGATCGTTAGAATATGCCAGACATCAGCGAAACGGCGCCGCATCAACAGCAGGAACCCATCGCTATCGCCTCGAATCCAAGTCGCTACTGCCATCCGGTTCTGCAAAATTAGCATTATCAATAATAGGCCGATGGCAAGTCCGAGCACCTTGAGCAGCGAGTTGTTCGCCGCCGGATTTAGTCCCAGCAGATGCGACGCGTGCAGAATGAAAAATCCATAAATTGCTAGATTGGCCAGCCGCTTAACCCAGATAAAGAGATAGTTCGCCGTCTCGTCGCCAAGCGGGAAAAGACGGAGCTCCATCACCTTCGGCGCCAGCAGCATACGCGCCGCGGCAATCACGCTGCGCGCCAATACGCTGGCGTTAATCAAGGTAATTGCGGCAAGGCGAGCACCCGCATGTTCCGGTCCAAACAGGGTCAGACCGCCATATGCCGCCGCGCCAAACAGTGCAATCGGTGAGAGATCAAGCACCGTGCGGGCCAGTAACAGGATAATCGTGAGCCAGAAATCATCGTCGGCCCGCGCCTCGATAGCAATGCGCGGCCGGCGCAGTGCCATCCTCGCCAGCCACTCCACCACGAAGCCTGCGGCCAAAACGAGCACCAACCGGCCAAGAATCCCAATCCATTTTGATCTGTTTTCCGAATGGCCCAGCCGTTCCCACAGGGCCGCCAGGGCCACCGGCAAATCAAAAACAACTGCCGCTGCCAGCACCAGCTGCTCGCTCATGGCACTAACCCGATGCGTCAGTTCCGCCAGAACCCGGGTACCAAGACCCAACGGCTCCTCCGCCGCTACGCCCCGCTGCACCTCGACCAAAACCTTCAGATCTCGCACCAACTGCTCTCGCTGGTCCTTGTCCTCCAAGGTCTCGACAAACTTTTCAAGGGTTTCGGGCGATGTGACCGATGGCACAGCCAAATTTTGAGCAGCCGCCGGGATCGTTGGCAAAAAAATAAGGGCAACTAACAGTAAGATTTGGCGCACAGCTGTTATCGCTCCTCCATGGGCTATCGCAAAGAGCAATCTACCGCTGTTAGCACGCGGATCAAGCGTTAGCACTTTGATCCTTACCTCACACTTGCACTGCCACCTTTCGTCGTTGCGTGCGTACTACGCCGAGACCGATGGCAAACAGGCCAACTAAGATCGGGACGAGGCCAATATTTAAGAAACGCAGGGTGGAATCGAGCTGTTCGATGTCCTTGCGTAGTTCCAACTGGACACTACGTAGCTCCTTACGTATCGCCAACAAGTCAGTGCGCAGACTGGCCATTTTGTCGTCAAACGCTTTCTGCTGTTCAGCCGTCAGCACTGCTTCGCCTTCCTGCGGGGTTGAACTAGCCTTATTCTGCAGTTCCTCGAAGTTCTTCTGCACTTCGGCCAAGCGTTTGACCAGCACCTGCTCGCGGGATCGAAACTTCGCGTCTGCTGCCACCCGAAGTGCCTCGACCTTTATGAAGGGACGTTGCGCCGTGCCTCGGCTGCGCAAGGTGATAAGATCGCCGGAGCCAGCCAGATTTTCCAGCGCATTCACGACAAAATCACCGTTGTTCGCAAAGGGCAGTGCGACCCGCTGACCGAAGAAATCCTGAACCCGAACCCAGAAATGCTCCTGCAACATGTCGGAATCGGTTACAAGGATAACATTCACTGGTAACTGGGACTTGGTGACATGCTGCGGCCATCCACGCCCTTCCGGCTCTTCCCCTGGCTCTTCTGCCGACTTCTCCAGTAATTTGGCCGGCTTTTTGACTTCCTTGCTTTCAGTCCCAGGCGCTTTCACTTTCTTCGGCTTCGGCGGCCCATCTGGGAAGGCACTGTCGATCGCGCCAGTCAGGCGCGCAGCAAGTAGCAAAGGCTTGCCGGCCGGTTTAAACTTCTCCACAAAGTCGAGCACGTTCGGCCTGCGCACATTGATCAGTCCCGTGTCGAAGATCTGGCTTTGTGTCGTGGTGCTCAGCAGTGGCTCAACCTTTACCTTAGGTTTCGACGAGACTTCGATGACGCCGGCGCTGCCTAAATTAATCGCATTGATGTCACGGGTGACCGCATCGCCCCTATCAATCGCGTCATCCTTCACGGTTAGCCACAACAGGTACGGCGCTGGCTTCATATCCTGTTCAGTGCCGGCATTGACAATACGAGCGAGCTTGATGTCGCCGGCTGTCTGACCCACTACGACCTCCACGCCCCACTTCTTGGTCAGCTTGTTGAGGTTTGATTCCTTCGGTGCCAGCGGCTGGCCGGACATCGCAGCACCCTGCGCCAGCTCGCTAAACGGGTCAGCAAACACCAGCAGTCTACCTTTCCGCATCAGGAACTGGTCAATGGCATAGAGATCCTCGTCATCGAGCGTCGGATGGACAAGCATCAGCACATCGATTTCGTCCGTCATATCCTCTTTTAGGTCAAAGATGTTGCGGACATCGAAGCTTTCCTTCAACGCATCAACAATGAACCAGGCTTTCGGCCCACCGGGTTGCGGTCTGAAGGGGCCAAACAGCGGCAGGCTGGTGACAACACCAATCACCGGCTTCTTCGGGTTCGTCAGCCCTTCCAGCATTCGGGCCAAATCGTATTCCAGGAAGGCCTCGCGCTGCGGCTGAAAGAAACCGATGACAGCAGTACGGTCGGCGACCCGCGCCGCGAGCCCGAAATAAACTTTCTCGCCGCTAGCGTCGAGTGGCACGCCGGTCACACCAACGCCAACCGCTGCATCCTCAGTTTCCGAGAAGGGCTCCGGATCCTGCTCCGCGACTGTCAGTTTGCCATTCGAGTTCGCCGCAAACTCGTTCACCACATCGCGCACCCGGCCAGCATAGTTTCCGTAGACCGCAACCTCCTTAACCAACCGTTGCGAGACATAGAGATCGAACGTGACCGGTTCAGTCATTTTGTCGAGGATGCGCTGTGTGCCATCCGACAAAGTGTAGAGGCGGTCCTCAGTCAAATCGAGCCGCATGCCAGTCAGGCCCGACAGGCCAGCATTGAGCGCTACGAATAGGACAACAATTACCACGATCCCTATGACCCAGCCGCCCTTACGATTGAGCACTTGTTTGATCATAGCCGCCTCCTACTCCGCCTTCAGACGATCTACCGCCAGCATGTTAGCGACTAGAAAAACCGTTATTACCGACAAAAAATAGATTGCATCGCGAAGATCCAGGACCCCTTTGGAAATGTCGGCGTAATGGGTCAGGAAGCTGAGTGAGGCAATAAATTCGATGAGGAATTTGGGCGCCCAGCCTGAGAATAAACTGAGCACGATCGGTGCGCCGCTAGCAATCAGCACAAAACAAACCGCTGTCGTCATGACAAAGGCAACGACCTGGTTCTTGGTTAAAGCAGAAATAAAAGCTCCAATCGCCAGAAAGCCAGCCGCCATCAGCAAACTACCAACATAACCGGTAAGGATGATTCCGTTATCCGGATCGCCAAGATAATTAACTGTGATCCATAACGGAAAAGTCAACGCCAGGGTGATCGTAACGAAAATCACGGCGGCCAAATACTTGCCGATAACGACCTGTTTCAGCGATAGAGGCAGTGTCATTAGCAGTTCGATGGTACCGGACTTGCGTTCTTCCGCCCACATGCGCATCGAGATTGCTGGTATCAACAGCATGTAGACCCAGGCGTGGAACTGGAAGAAAGCGGAAAGATCGGCCTGGCCGCGGCCGAAAAAGCTGCCCATAAAGAAAGTCAACGCACCCAGCAGCACCAGGAAAACGACAATAAAGACATAGGCAACCGGGGTCGTGAAATAGTCGGCGAGCTCGCGCCGGATAACAAATAACGTATTGGTCATTTATGGCACCGTGGTGATAGAGCGGAATACTTGATCGAGATGACCACGCGCGATGTGTATCTCGCCGATGGTGATGTCGTGACCACGCATCGCGATCCTGACTTCGTTCAGGATCCGAGCACCGTCCTTGGGCCGGACGAGCAGACCGTTGCGCTTCCCAACCTCGACGGACGAGACCATCGGTAGATCCTGCAGAAGCTGGCGTGCGATATCAATATCGCCAATGATCTGCAAGGAGACTGCGTTATGGTGGTCGGAACGGGCCAACAACGCGGCCGGTGTCTCATCGGCAACTATCCGACCATTGGCTATGATGATCGCACGCGTGCACACCGCCTCGACTTCTTCCAGGATATGTGTCGAGATAATGATCGCCTTCTCCTCCGACATCTCGGCGATCAGCTGCCGCACCTCATACTTTTGGTTCGGATCGAGGCCATCGGTCGGTTCGTCCAGGATCAGCACGTCCGGATCGTGCAGCAACGCCTGCGCAAGGCCGACGCGACGCTTGAAACCCTTGGATAGGGTATCAATCGGCTGCGCAAGGATCGAACCGATCTGCGTTTTTTCGACTACGTCGCGGATCCGATCTACACGCGCTGCTCCGGACAGACCACGCACGCCGGCGACAAATTCCAAAAATCTGCCGGCCGACATATCCGCCCAAAGTGGCGCACCTTCCGGAAGGTAACCTATACATTCTTTGACCGCGATTGGATCACGCTGCACATCATGGCCTCCGACGCGCACCGTACCCGACGTTGGAGACAGGAAACCAGTAATCATCTTCATGGTGGTCGACTTGCCAGCCCCATTTGGACCAAGAAATCCTAGCACTTCGCCGCGTTCCAACCTGAAGCTGATGTGGTCAACGGCGACAAACGCTCCGAACCGTCGCGTCAGATTTTCAATTTCAATCATGCTCATTGCGCAAGACCCCCATTCTGCTTCTTAAAACCGGCTTCGCGCGCTGCGCTATTTTTATCGCCAATCTAGATTTGTAAAGCATTTTACAGGGGCACCCAGCACTGAAATTTCTTTATAATCGTGATAGCTTGCTCTGGCAGTGTCTGTCCCTCCAGACAATTGGACATCGACCGTGATCCGAAAGTTACGCCTAATAACCGGCCTGATCCTTTTCGTCTATGTAACGCTTCATTTCATCAATCACATGGCAGGGTTGTGGTCGCTTCAGGCGATGAACGCGACACGCGATGTAATACACACTCTCTGGTGGTCGCCTGTCGGTACCGCTGTGCTCTACGGCGCCCTCGTAATTCATATTGCCCTGGCGCTTTACGCCATCTACCAACGCCGCCACCTCCAAATCCCATTCAGCGAGGGGCTCCAACTGGCTCTAGGGCTAACAATTCCGTTGTTGCTGGTAGGCCACGTACTGAGCACCCGCCTGGCATCGCAAATGTTCGACATGCAGGTCGACTATCTAACTGTGCTAGTGGTCCTGTGGCACGTCGATCCGATGAATGGTGTGAAGCAGATCGCCGTGTTTTTTGCGGCCTGGATCCATGGATGTATAGGTATCTATAGATGGCTGAATCTAAAATCCTGGTATCGAACGTGGCAGCCAGTCTTTTTTGCGCTTGCGCTTTTGATCCCGGCCCTATCGCTTGCCGGCGCGATGCAAGGATCCAAAGCGGTCGTTGCTCTGGCATCTGATCCAACATGGCTCGCACAATTTCAGGTACGGGTCAACTGGATGGATACAAATGAGTTAGCCCAACATGTGCAGTACAGGGAAAGTTTCACAATCGGTTTTATCGCTCTGGTTATTGCGGCGTTTGGCCTACGCTACGTGCGGTCCGCAATTGAGCGCTGGCGAGGCATTGTGCGACTTACCTATGACGACGGATCGGTAATCCGTTTTCCGCCGGGCCGGTCAATTTTGGATGCGAGCCGCGCCTCCAACGTACCACACGCCAGTGTTTGCGGCGGTCGGGGGCGATGTTCGACCTGCCGGATCCGCATCACCAAGGGCATCGAGCACCTGTCCAAACCGTCTGCTGCAGAACAAAAGGTCCTAAACAGGGTTAATGCGGGTATCCAGGTCCGTCTCGCCTGCCAAACGCGGCCAAGCGGCGGCGAAGTCGAGGTTATCCGGCTCCTACCGACCACGGCACGGGCGGAGGACGGTTTCCCAGGACCGGAATATTTACAAGGCCAAGAGCGCGAAATCGCTATCCTGTTCGCCGACATCCGGTCTTTTACGGAGTTGTCCGAGAAAAAACTGCCCTACGACGTAGTTTTCCTGCTGAACCGCTATTTCGATGCCATGGGGTCGGCCGTGTCAGCCTGCGGCGGACACCTAGACAAGTTCATTGGCGATGGAGTGATGGCACTGTTCGGCATCGAGGACGGTGCAAAAGCGGGCAGCCGAGCAGCGCTTGCTACGGCGCGCGAAATGGGGCTGCGCATGGCTGAACTAAACAGAGTACTCGCCAACGATCTGGAAGAGCCGTTACGCATCGGCATTGGTATACATTGCGGTCCGGCGATCGTCGGCTCAATGGGTTTCGGCGACACCGTATCGGTTACTGCCGTAGGCGACACCGTTAACACGGCCAGCCGGTTGGAAACGCAGACCAAGGAATTTAGCGTAGAACTCGTAGTTTCGCATAGAACCGTCCAACTGTCGGGTATCAACCTCTCCGCGTTCCCGGAAGAGCATGTTGAAATCCGAGGTCGAACCGAGCCGCTGTCGGTCCGTGTCATTACCGTTGCCCAAGATCTGCCGGAACAGGTAAAGCTCAAGAGGAACGAATGATGGAAACATGCACATGGAACTGGCAGGCAAAACCACGCTAATCACGGGCGGTGGCAGCGGCATCGGTGCCGAAACGGCGCGCTACATGGCGGCTCGTGGAGCGGCTGTCGCACTAGCCGGTATCCCGTCTGTGGGTTTAGAAACCGTCGCGTTCGAAATAACTGAGGCAGGGGGGCAAGCGCTTTCCATCGAAACCGACGTGACGATTGAAGGCGACATCGAAGCCGCTATCGCAGCCACCATAGAAGCGTTCGGAAGCCTTAATGCGGTGATCGCCAATGCCGGGGTGCAACGGCACCAAACGGACGTTGATCTGTTCTCGATGACTGAGGACGAGTGGGAGTACACCCAGGATGTTAATCTGCGCGGCGTTTTCCGCACGTGCAAGCATGGGCTAGCGCGCATGATAGATCAGCGCGACGGCGGCTCGATCGTTATCGTCAGCTCAATCACCGCCTTGAATGGGCGCACGCCAAATGTCTCCTATATGACGGCGAAGAGTGCGCTGCTCGGCCTGAACCGACACATCGCGGTCCACTATGCCAAGCACGGCATTCGGTGTAACGCTGTCTGCCCCGGCGCATTGGAACAGACGCCGGACTGGGGGGACCATCCAGACCCGGACAGCCGTGAACAGGCGATGGTAGCCTCGACACCTCTCGGTCGACTTGGCACGCCAGAAGACATCGCGCCCTGGATCGCATTTCTTATCTCAGACGAAGCCAGCTTCGCGACCGGCGGCACCTTCGTCGTTGATGGTGGCATTACGATCAGCTGAACGCCGACGGCACAAACGTCAAGTTAGGTGACTAAGTTCCTGTGGACTGAATTTGCCCGATCATTGTCTCGAGCGCTTCCTGATCGATTGCACCACCACAACTGATACAAATGATACGCCCAACCTCCTCGACTGGCTGCGACGTCGCCACGACAGTGCACCGCCGGCCAACGGTCTGTACGACATAAGTTTGGCCATCTAGTCCAGTGACGAACCCTTTCGTCCGGACCAGACCATGTGCCAAAGCGGAAAGCCTGCTAACCAAGGCGCACGGATCGACGGGACCATTGACGCTGAGCACAACAGTTTCGTGGTGCGCGTGGGGGTGTCGGTGACCCGAGTCCAGCGCCGGCAATCCAAGGCGCACGCCGAGCAGTGCTAGCAGCGATACGTTGGCCATTTCTGTTTCCACAATCTGCGCATCCGCGCAGAAATCGCCAAGCCAATGCCGAGTTTCATTGAGCTCATTGAGCGACGGCAGATCGACCTTGTTGAGTAGAACAATGTCAGCAGCACCGAGTTGGTGGGCAATCGTGTCCGCCAAGTATTTGTCAGTCCCGTGCTGCCGAACCGTATCCGCATCGGCCATTACAACAATCCCGTTGACAGTGTACCCGGCAATCAAAGTCGTCGACTGCGCGATTGCATCCGGCATCGCCACACCACTGGCCTCGATCAGCAAATGGTCCGGCGACAGTTCCAGCTGCTCTAAATCCTGAAGCGCCATAATTAAGTCACTGCCGTAGGAACAACAGATGCAGCCACCGGCAATATTGATGACATTCTCGTCTTGGCCTTCGATCAAATCAGCATCTATAGGCAGCTCGCCGAACTCGTTTACCAAAACTGCCAGACGCTGACCATTTGCCTGGCGCAATAGACTGTTGACCAGTGTCGTTTTGCCGGCACCGAGATAGCCACCGATTACCGTAACCGGCAATGGATCGGCTGCTCCGATCATGGTCAGATATCCTTGGCTGCGAAGATGCGACCGCCCTGAACGGTACCCCAAACCCGGATATCTTTGAAGTTCTCAGCTCCGATGTCGGTGGGATCATCTTCAAGAACGGCAAAGTCGGCCCGCTTGCCGGTTTCAATAGAACCCACCTCATCATCGATCTTCAACGTATAGGCAGCGCCCAAAGTGATCGTGCGCAAGGCATCGTCGACGCCTATTTTTTCTTCTTCCCCCAAAGTTCGGCCGCTCGCCGTCCGCCGATTAGTAGCGCACCAGGCGGTGAAAAACGGTCCGAGCGGCGTCACCGGCGCGTCGGAGTGGATGGCCAGCGGCACGCCTTCACGCATAGCCGTGGCACATGCGTTCATGCGATTTGCCCGCTCGGGACCAACCGTCTTCTCGTAATGCTGATCGCCCCAATAGAAGTGATGGTTGGCAAAAAGGTTCGCGCAGAGACCAAGTTTCTTCATGCGGCGAAACTGGGCAGCGTCGGCCAATTGGCAATGCTGCAAGGTGTAGCGGTGATCCGGCCGCGGCACTTTGTAAATGGCACGTTCGAACGTATCGAGCATCATGTCAATCGCCTCATCACCATTCGTGTGCGTATGCACCATGAGGTTGTTTTCCAAAGCTCCTTCATAAATTTCCTGCATCTGCTCCGGGGTTGCATACCACAACCCGTTCGGTGCGCCATTGTAGTAACCGGGCCAGCGCAGACGGGCGGTGAAGCCTTGGATAGATCCATCAGCATGTATCTTGACGCGACCAAGGCGCAGACGCTCTGTACTCATCGCACGAAGTTCGACACAGCGTTCGATTAATTCCTTTGGGGTCACCCCCTGGAACCGGCGCAACGACACTATGCACACAGGAAAATCAGAGGCTCCTGTCACCTTCAACATCATTTCCACTGCTTCTGGCGGCAGAGGGTTCGCGAGGTCCGTCGCCGTCGTCACACCCTGGCGAACGCAAAGCCGGCCAAACTGGCGTAATCCCCACGCATCGGCAGACATCGTTTTGCGGTCTAGCCCGACATGCCTAGCCGCCAGTTCCATGGCGTCGGGCCCCTTCAATTCGCCCGTCGCCAGCCCGTCATCACCCAGCGGCACGCCCGGATGGTTTATACCCTCGCGCAGAAGACCAGCCAGCTCCAGTGCTTTGGTGTTGACATTCATAATGTGGCCACTGGCGTGCCTCACGCCAATGGGCCGCAACGTTGAAACACTGTCAAGATCGGCACGGGACATCCGCGAATCGCCATAATAAATCGGATCGAGAGACCAACCAGAAATAGGGTCTCCGATGTTCGCCAATTCTGCGTCCTTTTCCCGCAACCGATCGAAGATAGCATCAAATGAGTCGAGGCCCGGCCAAATCGTCCCGTCCGGAGCCATCCGGTCGAAAAAACCACAATATACGGCACGCCAGCACGACCCTTCATGCGCGTGGCTATGCCCTTCCACCAAACCCGGCATCAGCACTTTGTCGGCAAAACAGTCGTCGACGGCGTATTCCCCCCAACCGGTCAGTTCCTCCAACGAACCGGCGCCAACAATGCGGCCTTCTCGCACTGCGACATGGCTCACTGCAGGATTAGAAGGATTCATGGTTATAATGCGACGGGCAGGATAAATGACAATCATGGTGTTTTGCTCCGGGACGGCGATTAGCCGCAGTCCGAGTAGGAATTTTCTGCAACGATGTGAGACATAAAGGCCTCGTTAATCCGGCGTTTGATGGCCGCCCATTCATCGTTGTTGATGTAACCCGACCACGCCAATTTGACCAAATAGCCCCCGAAACCCCTGGTCAGTTCCACACTAGTTTTCAGTTAGTCGCACCTAATTTTCAGGGACAAAATATTGCCACGCTTGTCGCTCCAGCACACTGCCACAATTACAGACATGCCTCCTCACACAACTCGTGGTAAATAAAACCATTACAGGCTACCGCGGAAAGATACCGCAAGGCCAGACGATCGGGGACTATATGTTTCTCAAAAATCTTTGGTATTTCGCGCATCGTGGCGACCAACTCAAACGAAGCTCAATGGTCTCAAAGACGCTGTTAGGCAAAACTATCCTGATCGCTCGGGATGCCGACGGCCTGCCATTTGCTGTCCAGGATATCTGTCCGCATCGCGGTATCCCGCTGTCAAAAGGCACGTTCGATGGTCGCGAAATCAAATGCTGCTATCACGGTTGGAGCTTTAATCGGGAAGGCCGCTGCACCGCGATACCCTCCTTGGTCGAGGACCAGAAATTCAATGTCGAACGGGTCCGGGTGCACCGTTATCCGTGCCGCGAAGTGCAGGGAATTATCTGGATCTATTTCGGCGACGAGACGAATGAGTTGATTGATCCACCTAAAATTCCGGAGATCGGCGATCGCCGTCCAAATACTGCCTTTACTATGCCGTTTCCCTGCCATGTCGATCATGCAGTCATCGGTCTAATGGATCCAGCGCATGGCCCCTTCGTCCACCGTGCCTGGTGGTGGAGATCGGGCAGCTCGATTCATGAGAAGACCAAGGCCTTCGCCCCGGCCGAGCGCGGTTTCAAGATGGTACGCCATCCACCTTCATCCAATTCGGCGGCCTACAAGCTGCTCGGAGGGGACATGACGACCGAAATTTCCTTCCAGCTGCCAAGCGTGCGCATCGAGCATATTCGCGCCGGCGAGCATGTCCTGTGTGGCCTAACCGCGGTGACGCCGATCAACGAGACCGAGACCGAGCTTAACCACCTGATCTACTGGACACAGCCCTGGCTAACACCACTGACGCCGCTGCTGCGGCCGTTTGTCCGCGCTTTCCTGAAACAGGACCGCGATATCCTAATTATGCAGCAAGAAGGCCTTAAACACGCCCCGAAACTGATGCTTATCAACGACGCGGACATGCAGGCTAAATGGTACTATCGCCTTAAAGAGTCCTGGGCGAAATCGACGGACACCGGGGCACCATTTGAGAACCCTGTGAAAGCAAAGAAATTGCGCTGGCGTAGTTAGACGTCATCGGCGGGTTTAAAAATCGAAAATCTTCAGAGCCGATCCTAAGCCACCAAAGCTATATTCGAAGCGCGCGCACACCTTAGCCGCGCAGTTTGCAAACGATTAAAAGTCTTTATCCAGTTCAGCAACACGCATATTGAAGGCGGGTGCCAACTTGCAAGTGCACACTTGAGCGCTGGCAATGTCAGCTTCGTACAATAGCTCGACGCAGACATGCTTGTCTAATGGCTGCCTCTTCACAAAATACGGTCCCACAGACGCCGGCAGGCTAGATTGCATAATTATCAAACCAAAATAAGTCGCCGCCACCTAGAAATCGCCGCGTGCTGCAAGATCCATTACATCCTTGCAATTCTCAACCTCACAATGACTCTTTTCGAAACATTTGAGGCGACATAGGCCAGGAAACCTACCCGTTGCTAGGCCGAAGTATCCTTCAGATGGCGTGTCAAACTGGCCGGCAGCCCTTTACCGTCACCCGATGACCACTGCGTACATGAGGACGATAGTCCCACAGCGCGCGGTGCTGGACGCAGCGATTGTCCCAAAAGGCGATGGAATTGTTGCGCCAGCGGAAGCGGCAGTGAAATTCTGGTGTCGCTATATGTTCGAACAGGAAGTCAAGTATAGAGCGGCTTTCAGTGTTCGATAGCCCTTCGATCCGCGTCGTGAAACCGGAATTTACATAAATGCCCTTTCGCCCTGTCACCGGATGGGTACGGACAATCGGGTGTAGCGCCGCCGGATAGGTGTTCTCACCGTCACGCAACTTGCCGGACCGGCTGACGTATCCGCGACTGTGCACATGCTCCGATTCATGGTGCGCCTGTAAATCACCAAGGAAGTTTTTCATATCATCAGACAGCGCATCGTACGCGGCGTACATGCTGGCGAACATCGTATCGCCGCCGGAGTCGGGCACCTGGTGCAGATGCAGGATGCTACCCATCGGGGGTTCGACATCTGCGCTGACATCGGTGTGCCAGGATTGGCCCGCCGCGTGTTTGGAATCCTTGTCAGTATGAATAACAAGGATTTCCGGGTGATCTTTCGGACCGGGCATGGCTGGATGAATGTGTAACTCGCCAAACCGGCGGCCGAAATTCTTATGCTGCTCCAGGGTCATTTCCTGGTCACGAAAAAAAATCACCTGATGCTCCATCAACGCATCGTGGATCTCCGAGAAAGCTTGGTTACCCAAAGGCTTGGCGATATCAACACCAGAAATTTCCGCTCCCAGAGCTGGGCTGATTGGCGACACTTCGATGGTTTCGTAGGGCATCTATGCCTCCTATCTCTATACCGGACGGTCGCCCTGCACAGTGACCCTATAGCCATGCCGGGTCTTGGGATAGTAGTCCCATAGCGCCTTGTGCTGCGCGCAGCGATTGTCCCAGAATGCAATGGAATTGTCGCGCCACGAGAAGCGGCAGTGAAATTCTGGCATTTCGATATGACGATACAACATACCGAGTATGGCCTCGCTCTCAATCTGTTTCAGCCCTTCGATCTGGGTCGTGAAGTTGCTGTTTACGAATAACGCCTTTCGACCAGTAACCGGATGGGTGCGCACGACCGGATGTCGTGCCTTCGGATAGAGGTTCTGCCCGCCGTCACGCGCTCCGCCCTGGTGGCCATAGCGCTTGCCGTGCACGTGTTCTGATTCATGCCAAGCCTGTTTGCCGTCGAGGAATGCCTTCATTGTATCCGACAATGCATCATAGGCAGCGTACATGCTGGCAAACATGGTGTCGCCGCCAGGCACCGGCACCTCGTGCAAATGCAAGATACTGCCCATCGGGGGCTCTACGTCACAACTGACATCGCTATGCCAGTGCTGACCGGCTACGTGCTTCGAATTCGCATCACCGCGAATTGTCAGAATTTCCGGATGGCCCTCCGGTGTAGGAGCCGTCGGGTGCACGTGCAGCTCGCCGAAGCGACGGCCAAACGCTTTGTGCTGCTCCCAATCCATTATTTGATCCCGGAAGAAGATCACTTGGTGTGTCATCAGCGCGTCGTGGACCTCCGCAAAAGCCTGGTTACCGAGCGGCTGCGACAGGTCTAGTCCTGAAATTTCCGCGCCAATATTCGGGCTGAGCGGGGCGACTTCGATGGTCTCATAGGACATTTGGTTACCTAATCTGTAATGGGAGAGGCTATGCGACGATGTCGCTGACACCATATTTCTCAGCCAGCGCAACCAGCTTGTTCCAGGTCGCATCCTCGACCTCGATGCCCTCAACCAAACGTTTCTTCATGCGCTGATGCTCGATCTCGCCGGGGTAAAGGACCGAGTCGAAGCCTTCCGCGGTCGGCGTCGCATTGAGGTACTCGGCAAACTCCGTGACCTCCTGCTTAAACGTCTCCAGAGGTCGAAAAGCCTCAACGTTGAAAACCGCCATGAAGACACCGTCATTGTGCTTCCCAGTCGGTTCGACACCGAACCCAAGCCCAGTCAGCAAACCGGAAAAAATCTCAACCATCGCTGCGAGACCCGTACCTTTGAAGCCCTGCGCCCCACCGAGCGGCTGGATCGCGCCACCCTCGCCGAGGGCTGCCGGGTCTGTTGTTTGCCGGCCGTCCTTGTCGACAACCCAGTCATCAGGTATCGAATCGCCGCGGGCCTGCGCCAGCTTGACCTTGCCCGCTGCAGCGGCCGAGGTCGCCATGTCGATGAAGAAAGGCCCCTCCAGATTAGACGGCATGGCGATCGCAATTGGGTTGGTGCCGAGACGGGCCGCCCGCCCACCGAACGGTGCGACCGCCTTCGGTGAGCGGCCTGAATCGGCGGTCATCATTGCTATCATGCCTTGTTCAGCGGCCATGATCGGATAGGACGCCGCACGGCCAACATGGCTTTGGTGGTATACGGTTGCCGCCGCCACGTTTGCTTTCTTGGCCTTCTCAATTGTGATATTCATGGCGCGCTCATTGACCACGTAGCCGAAACCCCAATTGCCATTAATAACGGTCGTGGTCGCGCTTTCCTGCACTATTTCAAACGGCGCGCCCGGCACGATATGGCCGCGGTCGACCCGATCGATATAGGTCGGAACCTGGATGATGCCATGCGAATCATGACCGGTCAGATTGGCGTTGACACAATGTCGGGAGACGGTAGCTGCCTCGTCCGCCGACGCACCCGATTTCTCGAACAGGACTTCCGCGATTTTCCTCAAACGATCGGCTTGAAGGGTTGGCATAAGGTCTCTCCCAATAAATTCTCGTGCGCCACTATTTGGCATGCTGCCTTATGATAACTTTTCAGGCTGCTAGGGAAAGAGCGAGAAAAACCGATGAACTATCAGTTTAAGCAGTCTCGCCAGGTACAATGGCAGCAATCTGCTATTCGATCACTGAGACCGGAACGGGTTTGCCAAAGGAAACAAGTTCGCAATCACCATTCTTCACGAAGCCATAGCTCTATACAGTACACATCTCGCGTAACAGGTTGAGAACGGCTATTTCTTAGCCTTCCGCCTTACTAAGCACGCGCGCCGTTATCTGAACGAGCAATAAGGTCAAAGGCCGGGAAATCTGGAGGTTTGCTCGCTCAGCTGATTTACCACGAATGGATGGCAAAAGGTTTGTTTCGTACACCAGTGCCCGGTACCGGTTCAAACTTCCATATCTTGACAGCGCGCGATGAGCCTGCGGGCAAATTGATCGCCGGCGGCAACCTGTTGGAGACTGATGAATTCATTTGGCTTGTGCGCCTGTTCGATGCTTCCAGGTCCGCACACAACGGCCGGGAGACCAGCTTCCTGGAATTGCCCTCCTTCGGTGGCATAGGATACCGCATGGGTCGCGTTCGTGCCGGTGAGAGCGAAGGCGAGTTGTTCCGCCGGCGACCCGGGGTCGGGGCTCAGCGCCGGCACCGTTAGCTTCGATACCGTTTCGATCTCGGTTTCCGGAGCGACCTTGCGCATCGCCGGCAGGAGCTCGCGCTCGCAGAACTCATTGAGCCGTGCGACGGTTTCGGCCGGATCATCTCCGGGCAGCGCGCGGATCTCCCACTTAAACTCGCATAGCCGGGAGACGATGTTGAGCGCCGTGCCACCTTCAACGGTCCCTACATGGATGGTAGAATAGGGCGGATTAAAACGACTGTTACGTTCCGGGTTAGCCGCTTTTTCCTCTGCCAAATCGCCCAGAAAGGCGATCAAACGGCCCGCAGTCATCACCGCGTTGACGCCATGATGGGTCAGGCTGGAATGGGCTTCGTGACCGGTCACCGTAGTCATGAAGGAGTTGATCCCCTTATGCGCGTCGACGACTTGCATCTCTGTCGGCTCACCAATTATCACCGCGCCAGGCCGCGGCAAGTTTTCAACCACGTCTTTTATCAGCCGCGGCGCTCCAACACAGCCGACCTCCTCATCATGGGTTAATGCGAAATGGATCGGCCGCTGCAATGGACGGGACAACATTTCCGGCACCAAGGAGAGTGAGATGGCGATATAGCTCTTCATATCTGCCGTGCCCCGGCCGTATAGCCGGTCGTCTTTCTCGACGATCTTGAACGGATCGCTGTCCCATGGCTGCCCATCGACGGGCACCACGTCGGTATGCCCGCTAATTACGACGCCGCCGGGGCCGTCCGGACCCACCGTTGCCCATAAATTCGCCTTCGTACCATCCTCGCTGAGCACGTAGCGAGAATCGATACCGTAGCCCGACAAATAATCGCGGATAAAATCGATCAACGGCAGGTTCGATTTGACCGAGGTAGTGTCGAAGCTAACCAGCGCACGGATCATCTCGACGGGAGTCATTGTTTCAGGTGTCATAGTGTTAATTCCGCCAGAATGAAGGTAGAAGAAGGACCAAGACGGTGAATAGTTCCAACCGTCCCAACAACATGCCGAGTGAGAGCAGCCATTTCGCCGCATCCGGCAGATTAGCAAAGGTGCTCGACGGCCCTATAACGGGGCCAAGTCCCGGACCAACATTAGAGATCGCCGTTGCCGCACCGGAGGCTGCGGTCAGAAAATCGAGCCCAAGCATGCCCAACCCTACTGCGATGAAACCGAATGCGACTACGTAGAGGAAGAAGAAACCCATCACAGAGGTGCCGACTTCTTCAGGTATTGGGCGTTTGTTGTAGTAGGGAATAAAGACCCCATGCGGCTGCAACAATCGGCGCATCTGGCACCGTGTGGTAGCGTACAGTACCTGGAAGCGAAAAACCTTGACACCACAAGTCGTCGATCCAGCGCAGCCCCCAACGAACATCAGGAAAAACATGAGGGCCAGAGGAAACGAACCCCAGGCACTGAAATCCACCGTCGAATATCCTGTACCAGTGATCACAGAGACAACGTTGAAGGCTGCGAGTTGCAACGCCGCAGGAACATCGTTGTGTTCGAAGCGCAATAGCCAAAACGTCACGGCCCCAACTGCAAAAGCCACGATAACCAGGAACCAGCGAGCCTGGCTGTCTCGAAACAAGCCGCCGGGCCGACCCCGTATCGCCTGTAGATAGAGTACGAACGGCAGACTGCCGATCAGCATGAAGCAGGTAGCGGTCAAATCGATACGTGCATCGCCAAAGAACCCCAGTGACGCGTCGTGGGTTGAGAACCCACCGGTCGCGATAGTCGTCATCGCATGCGCCATGGCGTCGAAACCAGTCATATCAAACAGCCAGTAAATCAGCGCGCAGAGCAAAGTCAGCCCAACATAGATTACCGCGATCGCCGTCACGATTTGGGCAGCCCGAGGCATGACCTTATCAGACGTATCAGAAGATTCCATTCGGAACAGCTGCATACCACCGACCTGCAGCAACGGTAGGATCGAAATCGCCATTGCAATAATCCCGATACCACCGAGCCATTGCAGCAGTGCACGCCACAAGAGAATTCCCGGTTTGGTTTGGTCCAGTCCGGTGATGACCGTCGAACCCGTTGTGGTAAGGCCGCTCATCGCTTCGAAGAAGGCATCAGTGTAGGATAGGCCAAGATCTGCAAAAACGAACGGCAACGCAGCGACTGCTGGCATTAGTACCCAGCTTAGTGTCGTTAGAATAAAGGCCTGCCGCAGCGACAGATTGCGCACATCACTGTGCGTCGTCAGCACAAGCATGACGCCGATGAAAAGAGTTAGCGCCGCACCAGTCGCGAAAACCTGCCATTCCTGATTGCCAACCGCCAGGTCAGCCGCAGCTGGCACGAACATCGCGAGAGCCAAGGTCGACACCAGGATGCCGATGATAAATAGAACAGGACGAAAGTCGATCAACGAGCGAACCAGTCAGTAGAATTCGTGAATATCAGCATTCAGAACTCGACAGTATTCCTCCCACTTTCCGGATTTGTCCAGTTTTAGTAAGCTACCGTCCCGACGAATTTGGCGACCCGATGATCGACAGAAATTCACGGCGGGTAGTCGGGTCGTCACGCAGCACTCCCAGCATACGGCTGGTCACCATGCCTACACCCGACTTATGCACGCCGCGTGTCGTCATGCATTGGTGGCTCGCGTCAATGACGACAGCAACACCTTTGGGCCTCAAAACTTCGTCGATGGCGTTAGCAATCTGGGCTGTCATTTTCTCCTGGATTTGAAGACGCTTGGCAAACGCGTCGACAACCCGAGCCAATTTGCTGATGCCTATTACTCTTTTATCCGGCAGGTAACCAACATGAGCGCAGCCGATGATTGGCACCATGTGGTGCTCGCAATGGGACTCGAAACGGATCCCGCGCAGAACGATCAGTTCGTCATAGCCATCTGTTTCTTCAAAGGTACGTGACAGAAGGTTCTTCGGATCGAGCTGATAGCCGGCGTAGAACTCCTCAAAAGAACGTACGACCCGACCAGGAGTGTCGAGCAAACCCTCACGGGCCGGATCGTCCCCGGACCACCGAATCAAGGTCCGAACCGCAGCTTCCGCTTCCCCCCGGCTCGGTCGTTTCGCGTCGTCTTTGTCAGCTGTCTTTCCAGGACCGACACGATCAGGTGCGTTCAATTTCGCTCTCCCCACAAATTGTATAAGCGCTGGGCTTCGGTCAGTTCAATTGAACCGGCTGGTGCGGGCTATCGAGCGAAAACGCAGGTATCGCCACGTCAAACATTCGCCCGTCTGCGCCTTCCATTTCATAACTACCGACCATGATTCCGGACGCCGTGCTCAACGGCGCGCCGCTGGTATATTGGAACGAATCGCCCGGCTCCAACACCGGTTGTTCACCGACAACCCCTGGTCCTTCGACTTCCTCTATCTGGCCAATCGCGTTGGTAATTCTCCAGAATCGGTTCAGTAGCCGAACCGTCTCTTCGCCAAGATTCTCGATCGAAATTTGATAGGCCCAGACATAGTGATTTTCGACCGGCGACGACTGGTCTTCCAGAAAATACGGTGTAACCGACACCTTGATTCCATCGGTAACCGCTTCGTACATGGGTCGTCCTTTTGAAGGTAAAGTATTTGCAGTCATACCAAATTGCCGCCAATTTTTATCTGCGCCGAGACCCTATCATCCGACAACCGGTTCAAACAACAATTCGACCCTTCGATTCAAGGGTTCTGCAACATTGTCATCTGTCATTACCCGAAGCCAATTATCGTCGGCAGCCGCAACAATGACATGATTGGATAGGGCACCGGTTTCGACAAAGTCCTGCTCGGACATATCCACTCAGCGCAGCAAAATCAAAATTTTTTCTTCGTTCCCCTTTCTATCTACCTGACCGATTAACTTGATACGCAGGACACCATGGCGCAGCGCACGGAGGCTGCTGCGAGGTGGTAACGTGCAGCCTGCAGGCTAAAAACTGCCTTTTCTCAGCGCGCCCAGTCCACCAACGATTTCAGTATCGGTACAACGTGCAACTCAGCGCCGAGACCTTTGATTGCCAAATAATCGCCATCCTTTAGATCCACCTTCGCAATAACGTCGACTGCGGCAAACTCTGCATAGGCAACAACCAATACCTAAGGCATATCCAAGCCTCTCGGCTTGGCATCCTGCCATTGAATTAGCGGCCACAAACTGGAGCCGGTCAGGGCGCCGGCGTTAGCCAGCACAAGGGTCAAACCAAAGGCATCGCGTGCTCCTAACGTCATTTTAGTCAGGAACTCGCTATTATATACGTACAATATTGCCCTGTACTACATAGGCCTGTGGTGCGGGTATTGGGTAGAAAAAGTTGGCTTACAAAGCCTTTTTGTAGAGATGCAGCAGGTATTTCTGCTCACCTGCCATGACGAGTTCGCTGCGCTGATTGTGAATCGTAGACCTGATAGTTAGCACACCCGTGGTGCGCTGCCGCCTAAGTTCAGTCACGGTCAATAGCGGATACAGTGTGTCACCCATATAAACTGGCTTTAGAAAGCGGGATGATTGCTCGAGAAAACCAATCAGCGACGGTCCTACAACGAAGGGTAACATGCCCGCGCCAGCCACCGACTGAATCAAAACCTGGAAGCCGTGTGCCAATAGATTTTCATGCCCATGCCGGCGGCAATATTCGACGTCGTAGTGGATCGGATGATTGTCCCCAGACGCGGATTGAAAAGCCGCAAACAACCCGCCTGTCATGGTGCGCGACGGGATATAAAATTCTTGCCCGACTGCGAGTTCGTCAAAGGTCAAGGCGACGCCAGGATCGTGTTTTTCCGGCGAAAAAGTTGTTTCGGACATACTGAACTCCATTCAGTCGCTGAGATTCACAACGCCTCGCGAAGCCATCACCTCGATATCATTATCTAAATAACTGAGCCTGGCCAGTAGCCCAGCGCAATTGGGCGTCTTTTAGCCCTAGCAAATATCCAGGACATTGAATTGTTCATAGCTCGTGGCGGGCAAAACAGGAGGTTACAACTGCTGCGCGAGTTGCTTACTGTTCTTCTTGCGCGGGAAGACCGCCGATCTCACACAGCCAAGGTTGCGCCGAACGTGTCCAAATCTGTTGCTTCGGCGCCAACTGTGTACTTTGCGTCACCGTACCAACACGGATTCCGTAAATCTTAGGGCCCTCACCCACGCTGGTACCAAAGATCTGCGTCCCGCAATTTTCGCAGAAACCCATCGCCCGGGCCGTGCCACTCTCCGCCGTCTTAACGTAGATTTTTGGCTCTCCCGATAGCATGCTAAACTTGCCCTTGTCTGCACGAATTACCGTGCGGAATGCTGTCCCCGACATTTTTTGACAATCAGTGCAATGGCAGACTGTCACCCCCTCGGGATCAATCTCCGCCTCATAGGTCAACGCTCCACAATGGCAGCCACCATTTATTTTCATTGGCTTAGCCTCCTTAAATACTCAACTTTTTTATAACGGAAATCCAATTGTTAATGAATACGCTACCCTAAAATCCGCATCTGTTGAACACGCAACGTACTTTCGAGGATTAGACAAAAGAGGCCGAACGTCGTGCATCGATCATAAAATTGGAGGACTTCGTCCAACAGGCGGGCCAAACGCACTTCAATGTGTATGGACCACCTTGGCCTCGGAAGGCTTATCTAACCGCATTTGCATGGCAAATAGTTGTGGCCATTATGCCAACTCAACACCGGTGACACTCCCCGTTCATCCCCAATCTCCTCGCCAATAACGTATTGTTGACCCCTTTCATTTTCGACAATACGCCCCACGACATATCGGGACTCATGGAAGGCCAGTAAAGTGAGTACGAGAAGACACCATCTGAAAACGGCACCAAACTTGGTGGCTACTCCTATTCCATGCAAAGCAAATCGCGTTGAGATTACAACCCGCAAGGATAGGGGTTCGAATATGTCTTGCACCTTGACAGTGAGGATTAAGCAAATTGGATGTGAGGCGGTATGGGCAACGAAATTTGGTTCACCATAAAGACCCTCAGAGAAAATGGGCTTTTGATAGGCTGCGTAACTAAAAATTAATTTAGCCAAGTGGCAACCTTATTGCTCAAATTTTAGTTGGAGCCAATAAGCCATTCTGGGTTGTGATCAGGCCACTGCTGGCTTGCCTGTTCCAATCGGCGAATTTTCATACGCCGGCGCATGAAGGCCTAGTGGATTAGCTAAGGCTAACCGCAAATACCATCAGCCAGCTTTTTATTAGGCTCAAAGCAAGAGGTATCGTGAAGTTGCCGAAAGCAATGCGTGTGATCTTACATTACGCAAAAAAGTTAATAGACCTTTCATCACTTACGACCGGGGCCTTGGACTGGCAGTTCAACACAGCAAAGGACACGTCAATTAGTGCTCACACTGCAGGAACCGCCTCCGAGTACGCAGAACTTCGCACAATGCTGATGGTTAAGCTTGACCGGTTTTGCAGCGGATTCAAGCGTCGTATCGAATTCAATGGACGGATCGTAGGGCAACAAAGTGCACGGCACGACGACTGGCGCCTTCGCTCCATTACGTTTGACCACCATGCGCGATGTTGCGCACATCATGGTGGACGGAGAGATATTCAGTATGTCCCAGCAACTTTCAGTAATTTCTGGCACATCCTGCGCCTCGTCTATTTCCGGAAACAGAACCAATTCCTTCGGGTTCTGGGGATCGATCGGAATCGACTCTGCTTCGAACAGTCGGCCAAAGCCTTGACGCATCGTGTCCAAGCCTTCACCCCAACAAGTACGGCCAGCGACGTTGATCGAAACACCGGCTCCCGCAAGCCAACGCAAACCCAACAAGGTCTTTTCCCAACTGTGCTTACCCCGCAGCATGTCGTGCAGCGGTTGGGTGTAATGATCGAGGGAGACACGAACGGTCAACTGATTCCCGAAACGGTGCTGTAGATTCTTAATTTGATCGGTGCATTTCATCATCGGCCGCATCGCGTTAGTCAGCACCAAACAGCAAAACCCACCCTCCAAAACTGCTTCGATTATGTCCATGATCTCCGGGTTCATGAAAGGCTCTCCACCGGTGAAGGCTATTTCCCGGGTTGGCAATTTTAACACCGCAATTTCTTCAAGGTAAGTGCGGACTTCCTCAGCCGAAATATAGACGAGGCGATCATTCTTTGGACTCGATTCAATGTAACAACTAGAGCAAGTTAGGTTGCACAGAGTGCCGGTGTTGAACCACAGCGTCTCGAGTGCATCGAGCGCTACAGACGCTCGACGTTCGCCAGTCGCCGTCAATTCAGGGTCGCAAAATTTCACTGGATCCAGTGCAGGACTAGACAACGGCATAATCCCCTTCATGAAAGCCTCATTTATCCTTTCCAGGGATAGCAGGGCTTATTACCCACGTTAATGATAACGCAGTATGCTCAAAACCGACCACTGGACCCTTTGTGAACACACATGCAGGTTCTAGAAACAAATAGATGGCATAAAGTTATGCGATTTTGTGAATTTTTACGTACATTCAACTATCTATAAGTAATTTCTACTATTTTCA
>CAYYUG010000022.1:0-2037 GCA_964474755.1 uncultured Rhodospirillaceae bacterium
CGGCCTCGAACCATCACGCTGTCGCCGCCTTCTGGACACAAAGTGTCCCAAAGCGATGTTGCTGGATTGAGATTAGCCCGGCGTTGGTCGAAATGCATGATCTCAAGCCGGGCACCATGTTTGATGTCACCACTGTCTGGCGCCAAATCCCCAATCAGCATGCGCAGCAACGTTGTCTTGCCAGCCCCGTTCCGGCCGATGATGCCGATCCGGTCGCCGCGCAGGATGCGGCTCGAGAATGAATCGATGATCCGTCTGCCATCGAACACCTTCGATATTTTTTTGGCGTCGATCATGATGCGTCCACTATCAGACGCATTGGCAACGGTTAGTGCAGGCTTGTGATTAGAGCGGGCCAAAGCGGCGCGCGCCTCGCGCAGGGATGTCAATTTGCGCAGCCGGCGCTGGTTTCGCCGCCGCCGTGCGGTTACACCGCGATGCAGGTAGCGCGCTTCTGCCTTAAGGTGTTGTTCTACCCGGTTGCGCTGCCGTTCTTCTTCGTCGAAGATACGGTCGGCCCAAGCTTCGAATTCGTTATAGCCTTCCTCTAGTCGTCGCAACTTTCCGCGATCAAGCCACAGGGTCGCTCGGGTCAAATTAGAGAGGAAGGTTCGGTCGTGGCTAATTACCAAAAGGCCGCCGGCAAAGCGTGCCAGCTCCTCTTCTAGCCATTCGATTGTTGGCAGGTCAAGATGGTTTGTTGGCTCGTCGAGCAGTAGGATATCCGGGTCGCAGGCAAACGCGCGCGCCAGCGAGACCCGCCGTGCCTCTCCGCCGGATAGGTCTGCGATGCGGTGCTGTGGGTCGAGATTCAGCCGATCTATCAGGGCGGCGGCCCGATGCGGCTTGGTGCCATTCGAGCCGACATGGTTAGCGATGGTCTCCGCTGGCCGAAATTCGGTCTCCTGCGGCACATGAGCCACATGGGTGCCGGGTTGCTGGAAACGTTCGCCGTTTTCTATATTGATCTGTCCGGCAAGGGCCTTCAGTAAAGTCGATTTGCCGCTTCCATTCCGGCCAACCAGGCAGATTCGGTCGCCACGGCCGACACCTACAGCCGCGTCCAAAAAGAGCGGCTTGCCCCCGAAACCGACTTTGGCGCCGCGCAAAGTTAGTAAAGGCGGCGCCATCAGGTGAATCTGCGCTCCTTCTGGACCTTTTCATAGGCGGCGTTTATGCCAGCGAGCTTCGCGTTAGCGACTTCGATAAATTCCTCGGGAACACCCTGTGCTATCAGGCGGTCCGGGTGATTTTCGCGTACTAGGTTACGGTAGGCCGATTTAATCTCGTCGTGCGTCGAATTTCGTGAGACGCCAAGGAGTTGGTATGGGTCTGCGGACTTGGGATCAATTGTCGTCGCGGTGGCGCGTTCGAAAGCAGAGTGGTTGAGACCAAAAATCGCCGAAATGTCTTGCAGGTACTCTTTTTCGGCTGGATGCAGCGTACCGTCTGCATGGGCAATAAAGGCCAGGCAATTTAGCAACTCTTCAAGCACCACCGGATTGTCGCGGAACATGCTGGCGAGTTGCTTCGCGTAGGGCTCGAAACCTGCGCTGTCGCGTCGCGCTTGATTGAATACCTTGGCGACATTGTCGGTTTCGTGTGGCGGTACACGAAATATCTGTTTAAACGCGGCGATCTCGTCCCGTGTAACTACGCCATCGGCCTTCGCTATCTTGGCACTCAGCACAATAACGCCGATGGTGAAGGCGATTGACTTGGTCGGATCAGCCTCACCTTCCTCTCCTTGTGACGCCCGATAGCGGTCAACCGCATGGCCGGCTATTGCGCCGACCAGAGCGCCCAGCGGCCCTGCCAAGGCTAGTCCAGCCGCCCCCCCTAGAATTTTCCCCCAAATACTCATGACATGAGAATCCGATCGATCACAATTTTGCAGAGTCTAGAGAGCTGGCAAAAGATAAGCCAGTGCGCGTGAAGGCGCTGATCAGAACTTTGTCAAGTAAGCGTCAAGCTCCCAGGTAGAGATCTCGTTGTGGAAGTCCCACCATTCGGCCGTCTTTAACTGCTGGTATGAGG
>CAYYUG010000022.1:2137-4682 GCA_964474755.1 uncultured Rhodospirillaceae bacterium
GCGCCACTGCCAGTGCGTGAAGAATAGGGCTTTGGCATGAAGGTCGCTTCGAAGCCATGCTTGCGCGCGATTTCCTTCATCATTAGGCGCCAAAGTACGTACCGGTCCGCCATCGTTAGGATGTCGGCATAAGCGAAGTCAAACTCGAACTGGCTATTGGCATCCTCATGGTCAAAAGAATGCACTTCCCAGCCCATTTGGTCCATGTAGCCGGCGGTCTCGCTCAGCCAGTCCAGACTTTCCAACAGCCCAATCACGTCGTACGCGGCCTTGGGGAGCACGTTCAGAGGGTTGGCTGGGACGATTGTATCGCCATCCCGCTGGATAAGGAAAATTTCGCACTCGATGCCTAGATTAACCCTGTAGCCCATTGCAGCGGCGCGTTCGACCTGACGGCTGAGGATGGTGCGCGAACACATCGGCCAGGGTTTGTTCTGATATTTTAGATTGCCCGGCGCCCACGCCACTTCCGGCCGCCACGGCAGCATGGTGATCGCGTTCGGGTTGGGATGGATAGCCAACTCGTCATCCTGCGGTCCTTGTCCCAGCCCGTCGAGCGCAGCGCCGGTGAACAGCTCTGAGCCGCGCATCATCCGCTGGAAATGGTGGAGTGGGACCGATTTTGCCTTTGGTATACCGTGCACGTCGACAAAGGCCGCCAAGCAGTAATTCACGCCCTGTTCGCGCAGTAGTTGTTCTAAATCAGATGGAGAAGGCGATGACCCCGCACCGTTAACCGCATTCGCCATTTGTTACCCTTTCCCGTCCATTTCCCGTCGGCCTCGCGCAATAGTATCTGGAACGAGGGTTGGTGGCGCAACCGTTCGAATGAGGCTGTGATGTGCGTTATGATTTGCGCAAAACTCTCAACCGAAGGAACACGTTCTATGGACATTGATACCGGTACCGAAGAATTGCTCTGTGATCTCCGCGACCGCGTTCTCACCGTGACGCTCAATCGGCCGCAGGCGCGCAATGCGCTATCGATGGAGCTGATGTTCGCTTTTCGCCGCATCCTTGCAGAATATGGCGATCATGAAGGTGTCGGAGCGTTGGTGGTCACGGGCGCAGGGAGTGCATTCTGCTCCGGCGGCGACGTAAAGCGTATGGCGGCTCGTAAGGCTAACGACCAGACGGCGGAGGAGAAGTTTCAGGTGATGGTAGCGCGGCATCGCGAGACAGCTGGCGTCATCCGGCAACTGCGTATCCCAACCGTGGCGGCGCTGCCGGGACCGGCGGCGGGGGCGGGGCTCGCGCTGGCTCTGTCGTGCGACATGCGGATTGCAGCCGATATTGCCTTCGTCAGCACCGGCTACGCCAAGGTGGGTCTACCGGGTGACTATGGCGCCTCATGGCTACTAACCCAGGTGGTCGGACCGGGCCGAGCGCGAGAACTGATGCTGACTTGCGAACGGGTCCCCGCCGAGCGGGCCTATGAGATAGGTCTGTTTAACAGGGTCGTGCCAGCGGGCGAGTTGGTGTCCGCGACGCGCGCAATGGTGACGCCGCTCGCGAACGGGCCGAGGGTCGCCTTCCGCTACCTGAAGGACAATCTGGATGATGCGCTGGTGATCGACCACGCCACGGCGATCGAGCGCGAGGCCGAACGCATGTTGCGTGGGCAGAGCACAGAGGACCACAAGGAAGCTGCAAGCGCCTTTGTCGAAAAGCGCGAGCCGCAATTTGTTGGGCGATAGGGGGCTAAATCGTTCCAGCGGGTAAATTTGGGTTCAGATCCGCGCAAAACGTTGCACGAAGCTTTGCTATCTGCCAGGCACCTCTTCCGACTGGGCAACTTGCCGGATCAGGCCCACGCGTCCAATGCCGGGCAATTTGATTGCCAGGTCTAGCGGGTCGACCCCGAAGGTCAGGCCGGCGAGATTGACCTCGAACCCTTCCTCGATCGCAGCGAGAACGCCGAATAGGCCCTTAATGTTGAACTGATAGCCGGTGCCACTTGGCACCTCGGACACCAGTCTGTTGCCGAGATAGTCCTTGCCGATTGCCGTCGGTGGCAGATCGAGCCGCAGCTCCGGAACGCGGCGGGCGACCCAGGCGGTGAAGGTGTTGCTGTTAGGTCCGGGATAAGCCTTGTAGCCGTGTTGGTAAGGGTATTGCCGGGCTGCCAGATCGATGCGTTTGATAATGCCGTCGACCCCTTTGCCGTTCAGTGCCCCGATTAGTTCCGGGCGCCGGCCAAACCAATAGCGGTCGGGGATGCCATTATGGATCGTCAGCACGCTATGACCGCCGTAGCCGCGCCATCCGATCACCTCGTAAATCGTGTAGGTCCTGGCTGCTGTCGGCTTGACTGAAAACCAGGTATGCACTCCAAAGGCTCCGCGCCAATTGAAGGTGCGGGCCGCGTAGACATGGACTACCGCTTCAGTGGTGGCCAGTGGATCGGGCGCAATGTTTGCTGATTCACGGCTTGCCGTCCTCCAATCGCTGCCCAAGACGTCGCCTCCTACCAAGTACGCGACGGGTCCCGCCAGAAATCCTAAAAGGACCAGCACAGTCAGTTTGATCCATCGCATCGCCCATA
>CAYYUG010000022.1:4782-55155 GCA_964474755.1 uncultured Rhodospirillaceae bacterium
ATAGGTTAAGGCTCCGACGGTTCCGACCTTAGTTTTTTTCCAAACGCGCCTTCAGGAAGGCGATAATCGGCATCAGGCCTGCGAATAGTCCGATCAGAAAGCCGTAATAACCTTCCCGGTATCCTTTACGCTGGACATAGCATTTAAAAAATCGTGTGAATATGCGTCGAAAATTACTGTGGAATGTGCCGATATTATTGCCCGCGCGTAGATCGCGCGCTTGTATAGAGGTGTAACGGTCAAACCGACGTATCATATCGGAAATATCACGGTCGTGATAATGGATGATCCTTTGCTCAAGAAACTGTCTCTCGCCTTTTAAAGTGATTTTAGGATGGATTGCTTCGTTACTCCATCGCTTGGCGCCAGGAGTGTATAGCCTGGCGGCCGCGCTTACACCGAAGGAGCCGCCCCAGCCGTAACGGACTAAACGGTCTCCGATATAATTATCAAAAGGGATAAGAAAGTAGCCTGGCGGTGAACAGTTAATTCGTTTGCGGACTTCCTCGGCGAGACCGGGTGTGACACGCTCATCGGCATCCAGATGGAGGACCCAGTCGCCGCTGCAAGCATCAATTCCAGCATGTTGGCGATCTGCTTCGAACTTCCAGGCACCTTCGACAATTCGATCCGCAAATTTCTTTGCAATGTCCTTGGATCCGTCGGTACATTTGTCGAGCACAACGACTAATTCATCCGCGAACTTCAACGTTTTCAAGCAATCGGCAAGTTGCGCCTGCTCGTTGCAGGCTACTACTAATGCGGATAGACGCTTAGGTTTCACACATAGCCTGTCTGGTAAGATGGCAAAGCCAGAAACTTCATTTGAATTAGACAATTATTGTCATGCTGCAAAGCTATAAATTTATGATTGCCAGTGAGTTTGGAATTTATATGCAGATTTGGTTCAAACAATACCAGCCGATAATTCTTGCAAAATCCATCTAAAATTGAGAACACATACGCAAGGAGTAAGTATGAGGTTATTTTCAAAATGAGGCAAACAATTAGGTCGTCCAGATAACAATGAAGCGCTCGTGACCCACCTTATTAATTTAATTGGGGCAAGTGTAACTATTGATTTTGGTGCGAATGTGGGCCCATTTTTGCAACGGACACGCGCCGCTGGGTTGGGACTATCGATCGTATCGTTCGAACCAGATACGGAAGCACACTATAAACTGCAGAAGGCGGTTTTAGTGATGCAGAATGGGCTGTAATCCGTCGAATGACGATTAGCGAGTGTTTTTTGGCCAGCACGATGCTGAATGTTAACAATCGAACAATATGAATTCCTTTAATCCTATCGTTGAAACAGCGGTCACTACATTTCTAAAAGGAAGGCCTTTGACTGGAGAAAAAGTTTTTACTCGCAATATCAATGAGAATATTTATGAATATAGTGATCTACGCTCTGGTCTAATTTCTTAAATTTTATGCTCAAGGTAGCGAGTGGGAAGTGCGTAAAGGTGCGGTGGAAAAGTTGGATTGAATTGTGGGTAGTAGATAGAATTTGTTATAGTAATATTATACGAAATTGAGCTGAGTTATCTGTTGCTTTTGACAAACTAGAACGTATGGGATACGCCTTTCATTTGATGCTGCCAGGCTACATTAGTCGGGTTCTCGCTCGTCACCTTTAGTTTGATGGGGTCTTCATCCGTAGACTGAAATAAGAACCCATTATTAGGCAAAGCACGCATGAATGGCGTGTTAAAAAGACTCAAGGCAAACACATCGGTAGATCGTCAAACTTGAATGATGGTTTGGGTCTCTCAATTAAATATGGGAGGGAATAGTGGATTAGTTATCTTGAGGTCGCGAAAGAATTAAAAGTAGGTGTCCCCGCTATATACCAAGTAATGGAACTGACTTGATGGTTAAAAACGGAATCGCTTGAGTTAAGGGAAGGGTTGTAAATATGACGAAGTCTTATCTGGGTGGCTGTCAATGTGGACGTGTCCGATACACGCTAACCCAAGATCCGGTGCGGCTATATGCATGTCATTGTACTGAATGTCAAAGGCAATCAGGGAGTGCTTTTTCTATGACGATGTTAGTTAATGAGGATGGCATAGACGTGACGGGAACGTTAAAAGAATTTGTCCGTATATCTGATAAAGGTAATAGTGTTAAGGGATATTTCTGTCCAGAATGTGGTGTTCGGATTTACGGGAAACCCGGATATGTGGAAGGTCTTTTATCGCTAAAACCAGGCACCCTTGATGATACCAGTTGGTTGAAACCAACTGCGGCGTTATGGGTTAAGAGTTCACAAAAATGGATTGAAATACCTGAAAACATGGAACAGTTAGAGGAGCAGTAAAATTTTTAATGAATATTAGCCTAAGAGTTCGAGACAGCCTTAATCGAACAATGGTTTTTAGAAAGAGAAGGGAAAGAGTAGTGTTTTAATACGATGTTCTTCGCCTTTTTATCCCACTATGACGGCAAAACAATAAGATGTCATTCCTGCTTAACTATACGGAGTAGGTATTCAATCCGCGTTGGGTATGAACTAAGGTTATGCTATGGGTTAGGGTGTCAAATTAAGATACTGGTACTCTTCGATTCGCAAGAGGAACTCGACGCTTTTGGAGCACGCCTTGCGCCAATTCTCGAAGAAAAGAAATTGGACATAGGCGCATTAGAAGATTTAGAGGTGCACTGTATAATTAGTCACAGGTCCTAGAGGGATAGGACGTAGGGGGCCTCCTTGGAATCTAACACTCACACTGTAAGTGAATTTTGATCGACCTTCACACCGTTATTGAAGGTTCCTGTGCAGAGGCCTTTCACGCTTCCGGTTGGGCAATAACCAAACCAAGGACCATATTCTGGCTCTTCCGGACACAAAAAATAACACTCAGCATGAAATCCAGGGGCGGCCTCACAGTATGTCTGTTTGACATCCGTGCGATACTACTAGGACAATTTATGTGTTAGGATTCAGAGCTGTAATTGAATACGGGATATGTTCTTTAACATAGGCCTCTGTCAGTTTTTGGAACTCTGGGTCTTCCATCATCGCACCCATCGCCGCCATATCGACATTGAACAATGTTATTAGTGCGGTTTCGTCATCCGCCTTACCGACCAGTGTTAGACTCTCATCACATATATTCGAACGATTTTCCACGTCATTGATGAACAGTTCGTGCCACTCCTCATAAGACGATTTCAATTTAACGATCACGTGAATATCCATTTGTTGGTCTTCGCGTAGTGAAGGTTCAGGACCTCTTAATAACACCAAAAAGTGGAGGAAACATGCCAGAGAATTATATGACGGGATGTCTTTTCTGGGTTGGGGCGAGTGGCCCTTATGAACTGTGCAATCGCTTTTCTCATAAAAAAAAGTCCGACCCGTTGATGCGATAACTATGACAGATGGAGGTCAGGTTTTTTTAATAGCAAAATGCTGAAACAGATGGGTACACGGGATGATAGCGAGATCAAGGATAGCTTATGCGAATATCTATCGTGCGTTTGGTCGGTAGATTTACCGTGTCTGTTAGACATTGGTGCTGTATCAAAAGTGGTATTTCGTGGTAGGGGAAACTGCTGAAAAATAACAAGTCATAGGTTTAGTATATCAAAGGTGTATCAAGTGATTAATCAAAATAATATCGATAAAACAATTACTTGTAAAACAGGATGGCAAATTTGGATAGACCGTGGGGGAACGTTCACCGATATCGTGGCGCAGCGACCCGATGGCGAGTTGATTACCCACAAACTATTGTCAGAGAATCCCGAAGCTTATCGCGATGCGGCGGTGCAAGGTATTCGCGACCTGTTAAACGTGCCGCCCGGTGAACCGATACCAGGCGGAGAGATAGATGTGGTCAAAATGGGCACTACGGTGGCAACCAACGCGCTGCTGGAGCGCGAGGGTGACCGCACCCTGCTTGTGACGACGGACGGTTTTCGCGACGCTTTACGCATTGGTTATCAGACGCGGCCGCGCCTATTCGACCGCGAAATAGTGCTGCCGGAGATGTTGTACGAGCGGGTTGTAGAGGTAAAAGAGCGGGTCACGGCGGATGGTACCGTGCAGGTTTCTCTCGATGAGGGACAGGTGCGACCCCTACTGCAGGCTGCCTACGATGACGGCATCCGCTCCGTCGCCATTGTTTATATGCATGGATATCGATTCCCGAATCACGAAGAATTAACGGCCACATTGGCGCGGGAGATTGGGTTTACGCAAGTCTCCAGCAGTTACGAGACCAGCCCGCTGATGAAACTGGTCAGCCGCGGTGACACCACCGTGGTTGACGCTTATCTGTCGCCACTGCTGCGGCGCTATGTTGATCAGGTTGCATCTGAGCTGGGTGGCACCCGGCTAATGTTCATGCAGTCGAGCGGCGGGTTAACCGACGCGACTTTATTCAAGGGCAAGGACGCGATCCTTAGCGGTCCGGCTGGCGGCATCGTTGGTGCAGTTGAGACAGCGGGTCAGGCCGGGTTTGACAGGATTATCTCTTTCGATATGGGAGGCACCTCGACTGACGTGGCACACTATGAAGGCGAGTACGAACGCGCCTTCGAAACGTTAGTCGCGGGAGTGCGCATGCGGGCGCCAATGATGCTAATACACACTGTCGCGGCAGGTGGTGGGTCGATTTGTTACTTCGACGGTGCGCGCTACCGTGTGGGGCCGGAGAGTGCCGGCGCGAATCCCGGGCCGGCTTGCTACCGGCGCGGCGGCCCGCTCTCTGTTACCGACTGCAACGTTATGCTCGGCAAGCTGCAGCCAGAATTTTTTCCGCACGTCTTCGGTCCCAACCAGGACGATGCGCTCGATGCAGACATCGTGCGCGAAAAATTTAGTTCTCTCGCCAAGGAAATTCACTCAGCCACTGGCGATGAGCGTACGCCGATGGAGGTCGCCGACGGTTACCTGAAAATCGCGGTCGAGAATATGGCCAATGCGATCAAAAAAATCTCTGTGCAGCGCGGTTACGACATAACCGGCTACACTCTAAATTGCTTTGGCGGTGCTGGCGGGCAGCACGCCTGCCTGGTGGCGGATGCGCTGGGCATGACCAAGGTGCTAGTCCATCCCTTTGCCGGCGTGCTTAGTGCATATGGTATGGGTCTTGCTGATATCCGCGCACTTCGCGAAAAGGCGATCGAAGCGACCTTAGAGGATTCGCTGATGCCGTTAGTGGTGGCGACCCTAGACGGACTTGTGTCAGAGGCTGAGGCGGAGTTACGCGGGCAAGATATTCCAGATAGTCGGATTGAGGTAATCCGTCGTATCCATCTCCGCTATGAAGGCAGCGATACGCCGCACGCGATAGAATTCGGCACACCGAAAGAAATGACCGCACGCTTTGAAGCGGCACACCACCAGCATTACGGCTTCATAATGCCGGAGAAGAGCCTGATAGTTGAAGCCGCAGCGGCCGAGGGCATCGGCCTGATGGCGGAAGCGGAGGAAACGGGACAGCGCACTGAGGCCTCCAACGTAATACCTCTGCTGGCCACCGTTTCCGCTTATATGGAAAGCGAAGTGCATGAGACGCCGGTCGTCGACCGCGACAATCTACTGCCGGGAGCCAAGGTCCCGGGCCCGGCAATTATTCGTGAGCAGACCGCGACTACTATCGTCGAACCGGGCTGGCGGGCGGAGCTCACACCAAAAGGCCATCTTATCCTTACCCGTTTCGTGGCAGTGCAGCGTGCCTTCGCAATTGGTACGGAATGCGATCCGGTTATGCTCGAGGTCTTCAATAACTTGTTTATGACCATTGCTGAGCAGATGGGTGTGACCCTTGAAAACACTGCCTTCTCAGTCAATATCAAGGAGCGTCTTGACTTTTCCTGCGCGATATTTGATCCGCACGGAATGCTTGTCGCCAATGCACCACACATTCCAATTCATTTGGGGTCGATGAGCGAGTCAGTGCGTACGGTGCTGACCGTGAATGCGGGTCAGATGAAGCGGGGCGACGTCTTTGTGGTTAATGCGCCTTATAATGGTGGCACGCATTTGCCGGATGTCACGGTGATCACACCGATCTTCGATGTGTTGGGTCAGGAAATTCTGTTCTACGTCGCAAGCCGCGGCCATCACTCGGATATTGGTGGGATCACTCCGGGCTCAATGCCGCCGGACAGTACGCACGTCGAGGAGGAAGGCATTCTTTTCGATAACTTCATGTTAGTCGACGGGGGTACATTTCTAGAAGACAAACTGAGGAAGCATTTAGCCGACCACCCTTATCCAGCGCGTAACCCGGAGCACAATATCGCTGATCTCAAGGCGCAGATCGCCGCCGGTGAAAAGGGCGTACAGGAAGTGCAGAAAATGATCGAACAGTTTGGCTTGGATGTGGTGCACGCGTACATGCAACACGTACAAGATAATGCTGAGGAACAGGTGCGCCGTGTCATCGACGTTATGCAGAACGGAGAGTTCACCTATAAGATGGATGAAGGTGCAGAAATTAAAGTAAAAATCACCTTCAATAAGGAAGCACGGTCGGCCAAAGTCGATTTTACTGGAACCAGCGAACAGCGCCCGTCTAACTACAATGCGCCGTCGGCCGTGGCTCGGTCGGCTGTGCTGTATGTGTTCCGTTGTCTGATCGACGACAGCATCCCGCTCAACGAAGGCTGTCTAAAGCCGATTGAAATTGTTATTCCGGAGGGTTCCATGTTGGCGCCAAAATATCCGGCGGCGGTGGTCGCTGGTAATGTGGAAACCAGCCAGGCGGTTACCGATACATTATTTGGCGCGCTCGGTGTACTGGCGGCGAGCCAGGGAACAATGAATAACCTAACCTTCGGCAACGAACAGCACCAATATTACGAGACGGTGTGTGGCGGCTCCGGCGCGGGACCGAATTTCGACGGGACCTCAGCGGTGCACACGCACATGACCAATACGCGCTTGACCGATCCGGAAGTGCTAGAGTGGCGCTATCCAGTGTTGTTGGAGAGTTTTGGCATTCGCCATGGCAGCGGCGGCGCAGGTAGATATAAGGGAGGCGACGGCACGCTGCGGCGCATCCGCTTTCTGGAGGGTATGGATGTAATCATCCTGTCTAACCATCGCATCATCGCGCCCTATGGCGTATCTGGCGGGTCACCGGGGCAATGTGGGCGCAATTGGGTCGAACGAACCGATGGCAGCCGGGACGAGATGACGGCGATGGATAAGCGATCGGTGGCGCCCGGAGACGTGTTCGTGCTGCAGACGCCGTCGGGCGGCGGCTATGGTTCACCTACAGAACGGGTTGAGCCGGTGCCCCAAGCAGCGGAGTGACTGCTGGTCCACACGCCAAGATAATCTCCATCTTGCACCTGGTAACGAAGAAGGCATGCGTACTGTCTAAACCGGATGCTGCATGTTGTATTTTCCCTCGTTTGTTTTTCTCGTGTGCTTATCATCCTATTGCAGTGATTAAAATTTCGACGACGAATTAACACAAGCAGGGAGACTGAAATTGGGACGTTTAGACGCTAAAGTTGCAATCGTCACCGGCGCGGGGACTGGGATTGGATTTGCCACCGCGACAAGGCTGGTTGAGGAGGGGGCGGAGGTCACCATCGCGGAGTTTGATGCGAAGAGCGGCGAAGGTGCAGCGGAGGTGCTCGGTGAAGCGGCCCAGTTCATTCAACACGATGTGCGTGACGAAGCGAGCTGGCAGTCGCTTATGGACAAGGTTACGGTTACACACGGTCGACCGGACATCCTGGTAAATAATGCCGGCATTTTGGCGACCGAGCAAAACCAACATCTCGCCACAACTGACCTGGACCAATGGCGAGCGATCCAGACAGTCAATGTCGAAGGGGTCTTCCTCGGCTGTAAATACGGTGTCGCGGCAATGACCTCAGGCGGCGGTCGGGAGAAGGGCGGCGCTGGGGGTGGAGCAATCGTTAATATGTCCTCAATCGCTGGCCTAATCGCAACTTCGCATTTGGTTGCTTATGGAGCGTCGAAGGGTGCTGTGCGGCAGCTAACAAAATCGGTTGCGATAGACTGCGCGCGTAAGGGACTTGGCATCCGCTGCAATTCGGTTCATCCCGGCGTTATCGTCACCAATATGGGCAACCAGGTGATGGGCATGGGAAATGGCAATGTCGAGGAGAACTGGAAAGAGCGGCTCGCCTTGGTACCTATGGGGGAACCGGGCCAAGCGGTAGATGTCGCCAATTGTATACTCTTCCTTGCTTCCGATGAAGCGCGGCATGTGACCGGTGCAGAGCTGGTGGTGGATGGCGGGATGACAGTGGTCTGAGGCGCCGGTTGGTTCTACGGTAGCCAGCATAAACCGTTACGCCGTATTGAAAATTTAAAGCAATGCAGGAACGAAGGCTATATTGATAGCCGGTGGAACTGGCGTTGATCGGGTATTTTCCTGAAGGCCCGTTTTAACTTAGTTAGCTAGTTATATGTCTGCCGCAGACTAGACAATTGCTGTCAAGCGGTTCGGTCTTGGTTCGCGGGTAGGAGAGATTTTCTGTTTCGCCGAAGATTTGCGTAAGTTGTTTCGAGGCTTAATTCCCGTGCTTGCCAATTTACACATCGTAGGAACCTTCCTAAGGTTTGCCGACGTTCACGGAGGGTAATATACCTAAACCGCTACAGGGCTTACGGGTCCTTGATCTTACGAAAACCTTCGCCGGTGCGTGGTGCGCGCGGCTGCTCGCTGATGCTGGTGCTACCGTCGTCACGCGCGAACCACATCCGCTACGTGCCGTCGGTCCATTCGATGATGACGGGCGATCTATTCCGGCGCTCGTAGCGCTGGCCAATCGTACTAGTATTTTCCTTGATCCGGAAGACGCCTCCTGGCCTGACCGGTTCGCTGCGACCGAGATCATCGTCGATAGTGCTCCGGCTGGAACGGCGGATCGTGTTTGGATAGACAACTTCAACATTGGCACCGCAGTCCATGTGGCGATTACGCCGCATGGGCTGACCGGTGGACGAGCACACTGGCCCGGCAACGAACTAACCTCCGATGCGCTTTCGGGGTGGGCTTCGGTCAATGGACTTGCAGATCGGGAACCGCTGAAATCAAGCGGATATCAGCCTGCGTATCAGGCGGGTACGCTGGCGTTTGGTGCCGTTGTGTGTGCCTTGCTGCACCGGCAAATGGGCGGTGGCGGACAGCGGATAGACGTCGCAATGGACGATGTTCTGGCGATGACGTTTGCGCCGGGTCTTTTGCGTAGCCTGTATGAGAATAAAGCCTGGCCGCGCCGTGATAAGGTTGACTTTACGACAGGGCCAGTTCCCGTGAAGGATGGACATTTTGCGCTCACCCTGACGCGGCCGCATTTCTGGGCCGGCGCCATGCGCTTACTTGGCCTCGAGGACCTGGCGGAAGATCCGCGTTTGCAGACCAACCATGCGCGGACTGAACCTAAGAATAAGAAACTGTTCGTCGAGCGGGTCGAGTTGGCGATGCGGCAATGGACCAAGGATGATCTGATGGCCGGCCTGTCGGCGATCCCAGTTGTCGCTGGTCCTGCCTACACCATGGACGAACTTGCGAATAACCCGCAATTGGAGGCACGGAACTACTTTGAGAAAGTTGACGGTATCAACTATGCAGGCGCCCCGTTCAAGCTGTCGCGCACGCCGCTTTCGGTTGCCGCGTCGGCGGATGCCGTGCCGGTCGCCAGGCCGACACGGACGCGGTGGCCTTCAACTACAACCGGGCCGCTGGCTGGCTATCGCGGTATCGTCTTGACCCAGGCCTGGGCCGGGTCGCTCGCGACACAGCTGATGGGACTGATGGGGGCAGAGATCATTTTAGTCGAATCTCGCACCAGATTGGACTCCTGGCGTGGCGTTCCGACTACACCGATTGCGCCAGCCCTTTGTGACAGGGCAAGCGCCACGCATCCTTGGAATTGCAATGCGCTGTTCAATTCGGTGAACCTCAACAAGCAATCTGTAACCTTGGAGCTGTCAGAACCCGAAGGCGTTGATGCCTTCAAGCGGTTGGTGGAGCAAGCTGATTTCGTGGCGGAGAACTTCTCTCCGCGGGTAATGGGACAACTCGGCATCGCCTATGACAATCTGTGCTGTGTGAAAGAGGACATTATTTTGTGCTCGATTTCTGGGTTTGGTCAAACTGGCCCCTGGTCACCGCTGCCGGCGATTGGCGGGACGATCGAGCCGGTCTCGGGGATGTCGGCGCTACATGGCTATGTGGGCGGGACGCCTATGAATTCAGGTCAAATGTATCCAGATGCTGTTGCCGGGTTGTTCGGTTTTGGTGCCCTTGCGCTGGCGCTTTACCACCGCGACCACACCGGCGAGGGTCAGTTTATTGACATGTCGATGCAGGAGGCCAACTTCACGTTCCTCGGCGAGCGTTGGCTGGAGTACGCGCTGACAGGAATGGTACCTGGTCCGACAGGGAACCGGCACCCGACACACGCGCCGCATGGCATCTATCCTTGTGCGGGCAACAATAGTTGGGTCGCTATTGCAGTAGAAACGGAGGATCAGTGGCGTGCATTTTGCAGTGTTGCTGACCAGACCGTTTGGTTGGATCGTTTTTCTGGCGATCGCAAAATGGACGAAGATGAACTGGACGTGGAGATTGCCGGTTGGACAACCACGCAGGAGCTTGGCGTGCTGGTCGAACGTTTGTCGTCGGTGGGTGTCATCACCGCGCCAGTGTTGAACGGTCTCGGAGTGGCGCACGATCCTGTGTTTCGAGAGCGAGGCGCTATCCAGTTGATCGATCATCCGGAAGCGGGGGTCTGGCCGCAACCGGCGATCCCCTGTCATTTCTCAAAGACACAAGCTGCCGTTACCGGCGCCGCGCCACTCAAAGACGCGGATTCTGCGGCGGTTTTTTCACGGCTGCTGGGGATGACCGAAGCGGAGCACGATCGATTGCAAGCGGAAGGTGTGACAGGTGTCGACCATCTGCTCCCGTAAAAAGGAATGAAACATGGACTACAAAGACATCACCTACGACGTGATAGGTCACGTCGCGCGGATTACTGCGAACCGGCCACGCTACCGCAACGCGCAGAGTACGCCGATGCTAATCGAAATGGACCATGCCTTTGAGCGGGCAAATTTCGATCTCGATGTGCGGGTCATCGTTCTAGCCGGCGCGGGCGACCATTTTTCCGCTGGCCATGATCTAGGCACGGCGGAAGAGATTGAGTACCGCGCAACGGAATACACAATCCAGGAAGGCGTGCGCGGCCGCTACAACCACACGCGCGAACAGTTCGTCGACAAGACCTTGCGATGGCGCAATGTACAAAAGCCGACTATTGCCGCGGTTCAGGGCTATTGCATTTTTGGCGGCTGGATTATCGCCTCCGCCATGGATGTGATTTTTGCGGCGGAAGACGCCATGTTCCTGGGTACAAACTTCCAATATTTCAGCATCCCGTGGGACATCCATCATCGCAAGGCCAAGGAAATCCTGTTTGAAAGCCGCTTTGTTGACGCTGCCGAGGCTCTTGAGTTCGGTTTGGTCAACCGGGTGGTGTCGCGTGACCGGCTCGATGCTGAGGTGATGGAATATGCAACGATCGTGGCGGAGAACGATCCATTCCAGCTGCGCATGATCAAGCTGGCAGTAAATGGGGCACAGGATGCGCAGGGATTCAACCAGCACATTACCGCTGCCCATTCGAGTTTCCTGCTATCGAGCCAGGGCGAGAAGGACCCCGATTATGGGCTGGCCACCCCAGACAGCCGGCGCCGCCCGATGGTGCAACAGGCGATGGCGAAATACGAGGCGATGCAGAAGCGAAAGAAGGGCTCAGGTTAGTGCTCTGCTGACACACATTAGAGACATTATTTTCAATGCCAGACCCTCAATTTATGCCCTTCTGGACTATAGAAAAACTTCGCGCACAGGCTTCTGCTTTAAGAACAGATTATGTGGGAATTCCCCTTTTTCCGGCAGCCAGCTGATTGCGTCGTGTGTAAAGGCCGCATCCATCGATAGAGGCGCAACAAGCCGGACAAGACTGACAACGTATTGGCAAATTTTTAGGAGATGGGTGCCCGCAAAACGCGGTACTGGGATTAGGAAATGAGCCCGGCGCGACGGCAGATCGCCTTATCATGGATGGAGACATCGTCGCCCACACAATCCGCAGCATCGTCTGAACAGAGCCAGGCGATGACCTGCGCCGGGATGGCTGGGTCCTTGTGCACCGACGGGTCTAGCTGACTGATCGGGTTGAGGCCGGACGCCTTGATGGCAATCTGCATGCCAGTTTTCACCGTTCCCGGGCTGAACCCGACGATACGGACGCCATGCGCTCGATATTCCGCATCGCCGGTGCGGGTTAACGACAGAGCTGCTGCCTTCGAAGCGTTGTAGTGGCTCCATCCTTCCAGAGCGCCTGTCGCGGCACCGGAGCTAATATTGACTATGACGCCCGATCCCTGTTCAACCATGATCGGCAGGGCAGCCCGCATACCGTGATAGACGCCTTTGAAATTGACGTCCGTGGCAGTCACCCAGGCGGTAGGATTTGACTCGCCTAGCCGTGCGATTGGTTCGATCAAGCCTGCGTTGTTGATAAGGATATCGACGCTGCCGAACTTGGTCCGGCAACCAGAGACTGCTGCCTCGACATCTTCATAGTTGGTGACGTCGCAGCGCATCGCGATCGCTTTGCTGTCCATTGACTCTATCTCCGCGGCGATCTTATCGATCTCGTCCGCACTACGCGCAAGTAACAGAACCTTTGCGCCGTGTGCCGCCAAGGCGCGTGCCACCGCAGCGCCGATCCCGCGGCTCGCGCCTGTCACGATGGCGCTTCTGTTCTCGAGTGGTTGCATGAGTTTCTTCTTCCTCGCCTCTCGAAAGGCGATTTCGTCTTTGCCAAATGTCGTTAGACAAGCGCTAATTCGGCCATTGCGGATTGGGGACAATAATCATTTATACTGGACAACATGGAGCAAATATTAGCCGACTGATGGAAATTGAGGGTTGGGTAAATTGGTTCGTTATTTGTGCACTGACCACCGTCGTCATCTTTGGATATCTGATTCCGTTTGGGTTTGACGTCAGCCCACTTGGATTGCAAGCCGTATTATCCATTCTGGAATTTTGGTTGTAATTCATCGGTAGAGGCTGCATTGCTGAAAATATCGGATTTTTCCTGCCGCTCGACGCATTCTGCATGCCTGCGGTGCTAAACGGCCGATCGGCTCTGCCATATCTGATGTCCAGCGGGTTTCGGTGGATACCCTTCATTGGAGCGGATAGCCCGGCGCGGTGAACTATTCCGAACGCATAGCGAAGAAAACCTTTCAATGCGGTGCGCTGATCTTCCTGCTCCTTGGGATCGGCTTCGTGCGAGTGTGACATTTTGTTTGGTTTTAAGCTGTTGTCAGGGTTCAAATTTTTTAGGTATGGGTTAGCGACAACAGCCCGTCGATCACTGGCGGGCTCTTTGCCGTGTTGTTGGACTTGAGCGTCATAAATGTAGACCGGGTTGTTGGGGCCGAAAACGGCCCATAAAAATCTCCAGACTATTCAATTTTGATGCCGCACTGACGTTCTGCAGCCGATATGGCAAGCCGCATATCCGTTTCCACATTGCACACGACCCGATAGAGCGGCTCGCCGGCCGTTATTTCGGCGCCGACGGTTGCGAAGAAATCGATGCCAGCGCCTTTGTCCATAGGCGCTCCTGCCTGCCTGGCGATACCGGCGACACGGTAGCAATCAATTTCCGTCACCTGCCCGCTTCGGGTCGCCAGCACGTCGCAGGACAAAGCCCCCGGACCGATGGGAATTTTTCTGCGTCCCTGCAAATTGACGATATGCTCCATGCGATCAAGGGCGGCCCCACTTTTCAAAAGGTCGTGGGCCCGCGCACGTCCGTCGCCGACGAGGGGATCCCAATTCAGGATGATGCCCGCGAAGTCGAGCGCCTTTTCGCGAAGGTCGGACGGCGCATCCGGATCGTTACGTAACACAGACCAGACATCGCGGACTTCGAGTGCAGGCCCGATACCCCGACCGATGGGTCGAGAGGCATCGGTTGGTACCGCGACGACTGTGAGGCCAACACCGCTTCCTACAGCCTCAAACAATGTCGCTAGCTCCTGGGCCTCATTGAATTGCGCTACCTTCGTGCCCGGACCGTAAGGGATATCTACGACGACATGGCTTGATCCGGCTGCAACCTTCTTGGATAGGATCGAGGTCACGGCTAGTTTAGTCGAATCGATCCCGAGGGGTCGGGTAATAGCACTCATCACATCGTCGATCGGCGAGTGGCTCAGCCGGCCGTTCCAGGCGATGCATCCACCCGCTGACTCAACCACTTTGTGAAGTTCCTCAGGCGCAAGGTCGACCTCGGCGACGCATTCCATCGCGTCTGCCGTGCCGGCTGCTGAAGTTATAGCTCGCGATGAGGTTTTCGGGATCCAGAGTCCATGCGCCGCTACGATTGGAATAACAATCATCGAAATCCGGCTTCCCGGCACACCGCCCATGGAGTGCTTGTCGACGATCATGTCGCGTGGCCAGGTGAAATGGTGGGCGTATTCCGCCCGTGCCCGGGTGAGCGATTGAATTTCGGATAAGGTCAGTTCCTTGGAGGCGGCTACCAGAAAGGCGACAATTTCCCGCTCGGTATACCTGTAGTCGACAATGTCGCGGATCACGTCGCGCATCTGATCCAATCCGAGCTCAATACCGGCCACCTTGCCGCGCAGCACACTGAGACTGTCTGGTGGTGTAGCACGTTCGAGCATGACCTCGGTGCCCTCCGGCAGACCGAGTTCTTCGAAGGCATGGTGCGACAAACCAATTTCGCTGCGTCCGACAACCTTTTCGTCGTCTAAGATGTTGACTCGGGCGCGTATTGCATCTGTGCCATGGCAAATGTCGACTTTATTCGGACCGAGGTAGTCGGGCGCCGGGTAGATGGCGCAGTCGCGATGTAGGAAGCAGATATGGTCTCGCCAAGTATCAATCGGGACGCGTCGGAGTTTTAGACGGCCGGGAACTTGGTAGTTTACCATATCATCGAACCGTTTGACATCTCCAGGGCGCCATCTTCAGTCAGTCGCTTCGTCGAGGCCGATATCGACCGCCGGTGCAGATTGGGTAATTTTGCTTGTCGAGATAAACTCGACACCGCTTTCCGCTTTGGCCCTGATTGTCTCTAAGGTGATCCCACCCGATGCTTCGAGGGGAATCCGATTGCCGACAATGGAGACTGCTTCACTCATCGTGTCGGGGTTCATGTTGTCGAGTAGCAGCGAATCGGCGCCTGCTTCGATGGCCTCCCTAACCTGGTCGAGTGTATCGCATTCGACCTGCACCTTGATCAGGGTTGGGACCTGGCTCTTTGCGCGTCTTATTGCTGCCGTCAGGCTGCCTGCTACCGCAATATGGTTGTCCTTGATCAAAACGCCGCCGTCTAATGCTAATCGGTGGTTGCGTCCGCCACCGCAGGTGACCGCGTGTTTTTCAAATGCGCGTAGGCCAGGTGTCGTCTTGCGGGTGTCGATTAGTTGTGTTCCAGTATCCTCGATCTCTGCCACGAATTGCGCCGTATAAGTAGCGATGCTGGATAGGTGCTGCAGCAGGTTCAGCGCAGTGCGCTCTCCGGTCAGGATTCCGCGCGCCCTTCCTGAAACCCGCGCCATGACGGTGCCGGCATTTACCATATCACCATCCTGGACACAGATTTCAAATGTGCAGCCTGGTTCGCATCGGCGGAATACTGCGGCGGCGACGTCGATGCCAGCGACAGTGAGCGGTTCCCGCGCCTTGATGTCGAATACACCAATTGCATCAGCGTCGATCATGATTGTCGATGTCAGATCGCCGAACCCGATGTCTTCGCGCAGGAACGGGCCGATCTGCTCTTCAATAAGTTGGGGATCGATCATTTTGGCTCCCGTAGTTTTTGAGAAGTGTGGCGTCCGCGACTGTTACCTTTCCGGCCCTCGAAAAGCCAAGTTGGCTTGGTAGGGCTCAACCGCAGGGTGAGGGATCAGTGCACAGTGACAGCGGGCAAGATTTTATCCAGCAAAGTGTCTGGAGGCGAATGACGTGCCGCGCTGTCCGTATCGCTCAGTTCTTCCTCCCAACTGGCTTGATTTTTTCCCATTTTGACGGCGAAATTTGCACTTTTAACGATTCCTTAGCTGATTTCGACTCTGACGCAACATTCTTTAATTTTAAAGGCTCCGGCGCTGGCCATACCATCTCCGCCCTTAGGGATATGAAATTTGGTTTTTTACTTGAGTGCTCTGAGAAACAGTTTTTATGCTTTTATGCGACCTAAAGTGATTTGTGAGGCAGGGTGATTGCCCTTTTCTTGGTCCGCTTTACCATAAATACAATTGATCGATGGCATTTATAGCGAGTTCAAAATTTTTGTGTGCGACAGGCTTGACTAGCTTATAACCGCGAGAAGTGCGGGGTTTCTTAGTATTCTTACTAGCCCTAATTACCTGCGGTGTTTGATTGGTATTTCTCGAAATACGCGAATGCTAGGGATGTTTCACGCGGCAGTGGAGGCTGGTGATTTGGAGGAATGGCGCGCCCGGGAGGACTCGAACCCCCAACCTCCTGATCCGTAGTCAGGCACTCTATCCAATTGAGCTACGGGCGCACAGCGCCGGGTAGGTCCGGCGGCGAGGGAAACTACTCAATGCCGGTCTGCGTCGCAAGAACCAATTGCCACGTTTTTGCTATGGACCCGGCCAATGTCGGGAAATGCGGCTTGTCGGCTGGATAATGCTCCTCTAATATCCGTGTAATAAAATGCCAAATGTTTTTGGTTATTCTAAATGCAGGCAGTTGCAGACTGGACTTTTGGACTTAATTGGAAGTATTAAAGGTTCTTTGAGGCAAAGTAGCGGACTCGACTTTTGGACTTGATTGGAAGTATTACAGAGTTTGTGGGGTAAAGTATTCGAATGAAATTTCGCGAATATTCTATGATTCTGTTTGGAGCCGCATTGCTGAGCGGATGCAGCGGAGCCGACGATATGTTGTGGCCCTCTCTATCCGGGTCCGATCCTGCGGGGCCGCCGAAGCCGGTTACAGCTACTGCCTCAGCGCAGACATCGGTGCCGACGCGCATCGATATACCAGCTCCGAAGGAACCGACGTTTACAGCGCCCCAACAGGTCGCCGCCACTGCGACTCCGACTGGTCAATCTTCCGGGACATTCGTCGGTCGTAAGGTCACGCAGATGCGGACTGATCTCGGCAAGCTGCAGCGATCAGTTGGTGATTTGAACAAGCGTATGACACAGATCTCATCGCAAAACATTGAAACCTCGCGGCGTTATCATGAGGTCGTCGCGGCGATGAATTCCAGACTGCAGGTCGGTACGACCCCAGGTAACCCGTTACTGGTCAAACAGTGGAACGAGGCGCAGCATAAACTGGAAGCGATTGTCGAGAGCCTTGGTCGTATGGACAAGCTATCGAACGACGCTGCGGGAGATGCAGGACTAGCAGCCTGGTTGCTAGACAGTGTTCGCGCGACTTACGCACTGAGCGGTGCAGTTGACGCAGATCATCAGCAACTGCGTGTGCTAGAAGACGAGGTTAATCGCACAGTCGTGCTGATCGACCGCCTGTTGAACGAACTCAGTGAGGACGTTTCGCGCCAGACTACTTACGTGGCGAACGAACGGCGCAACCTGACGATGATGTCGCTGGCCGTGAAAAATGGCGAATTATACGGCACTAGCCTGGTAAACAGGGCTTTCGCGCAGAGCCAGGCCTTGGCCAGTGCCGCGGCGCAGCAGTCAGCTGGGCCGGCACTCGGCGAACGGCCGCTCGTTGTGATCCGATTTGATCGGCCGAACATCCAATTTCAGCAGGCGCTGTACAATGCCGTGAGCCGGGCATTAGAGCGTAAACCGAACGCGTCCTTCGATCTTGTTGCGGTCAGCCCAAAGCGGGGTAGTCCTGCTCAGGTGGCGCTAAACAGCACGCAGAGCAAGCGAAGCGCGGAAAGCGTCCTACGTACGCTCGCCGATATGGGTCTGCCGGCTAACCGTGTAAAGCTGTCCTCGCGCGCTAGCCAGGACGTCGAGTCCAACGAAGTCCAAATCTACGTGCGCTGACGTAACGGCATAGTGGTCGATACGGGTGAAAGTTATTGCCCTCGTTTTGGCACTTTTGCTGCCAGGCATTGCGGCGCAGGCAGAGGAAGTGCGCCATGCCAGTATCGTCGGTGTTATCGATGCGCAGCTTGAGGCGTTTAGGCGTGACGACGGATCAGCATCCTTCAGCTTCGCCACGCGCGATATCCAGGCGATGTTCGGCACGCCGGCTGATTTTCTGAAAATGGTGGCTGAAGCATATCAAGCGGTCTACCGGCCGCGTGAGGTCACCTATGCTGACTTGATCCAGGAGAACGATCGCCTGGTGCAGCGAGTGCTATTCACCAAGTCTGATGATAAGCGGGTGCTGGCGTTTTACATGATGGCACGCCAACCGGATAGGACCTGGCGGATTGCTGGATGTGTGCTGATTGAATTGAAGGGTCAGCCAGCATGAGCTCACGTAAAGAGTTTCCGGTGTCCTGGGAGGAGATGCATCGTAATGCGCGGGCGCTAGCATGGCGGTTGCTGGATATAGGTCCGTTCGAGGGTATCGTCGCTGTAACCCGCGGCGGTCTTGTCCCCGCGGCCATTGTCGCCCGAGAGTTGGAAGTTCGACTAGTCGATACTGTCTGTATTGCTTCCTACGATCACAAGGATTATGGCGAAATTAATGTTCTTAAACCTGTGGACGGCGATGGGGCCGGTTGGTTGATTGTTGACGATCTCGTGGATACGGGCCGGACTGCACGGGTCGTGCGCAAAATGCTGCCGCAGGCTCATTTTGCTACAATCTACGCTAAGCCGGCTGGCCGGCCGCTGGTCGATACCTTCGTGACTGAGGTCAGTCAGGATACTTGGATCCTGTTTCCTTGGGATGTGGAACTGGCTTACGCGGCGCCAATCCGCGACCGCAGCTAACGCATATTATTCGGAGGCGCCGACAGCTACATTGTCGATCAACCTTGTGCGGCCAAGATGGGCAGCGGCTAGTACACGGGCCGGTTGGTCGGCTGTTTCGATTGGCTCTAGCGAGCTCGCGTCGCAGACCTCGATATAGTCAATCGGACCGAACCCAACCATCCCCAATTCGGCTCGGGCCCTGGCGGTTACTGCCGCAGTGCCTTCGCCGGCTGACAGTTTGGTCGCGATACCGCACAGCACCCTGTACAGGGCCGGTGCGGCGGCGCGCTCTTCTGGCGACAGGTACCAATTGCGCGAGGACATCGCCAACCCATCTGCTTCGCGGACCGTTGGTATGCCAACGATTTCCACTGGGATGTCCAGGTCGCGAGCCATCCGAGTAACAACTTGTAGTTGCTGGTAGTCTTTTTCGCCAAAAAAGGCCTTATCTGGCAGCGCTTGCAGCAGCAGTTTGCTTACTACTGTTGCAACGCCGTTGAAGAAATGCGGGCGGTTGGCGCCGCACAGCCCCTTGGTCAAGCTGGAGACGGCGACGCTGGTTGAGAAGCCATCAGCATACATTTCTTCGACCGGCGGGACGAATGCGAGATCGACGGATAATGCCTCCAGTTTCGACAGATCGTCGGCTTCATCTCGGGGATAAGCCTCAAAATCTTCATTCGGCGCGAATTGGGTCGGATTGACGAAAATGGTCGTTACCGCGTGATTGCAGGACTCCAAGGCAGCCTTTACCAGTGCCAGATGACCATCATGCAATGCACCCATTGTCGGTATTAGCCCGACGGTTTCGTTCCGCCGGCGCCATTCGCGCACCCTGGCCCGCAAGCTCGCCACATCGCGCACAATTTCCAAGGTTTTAGCCCTGTCAGCGGTTTGCACAGTATTCACCTCTATGTTCCGCGTCGTCTCAGGAGGTGACCGACTCCCAAAAAGAAACAAACTTGTCTCTACCGGGCGGTCGGCACAATACAGTTTATGCTCCAGAGTACAAGAACCAAGCTTTCTCGTACTTTAAGGTGGGGTTTGAGCGCCTTCTTCCGTAATCTCTCACTATGCATCCGATCGTCAAACTTCTACCCGGCCGGCACAAGCGGCTGAAGTCGGGGCATCCCTGGGTTTTCTCGAACGAGGTGGCGAATGGTGATGGCGCTCCAATCGAACCTGGTGCAGCGGTTACGATTATCGGCGACAATGGCGAGATTTACGGAACAGCCTTGTTCAATCCTCACTCGCTAGTCGCTGGCAGGCTGATTGATCGACTTGCGGATTTTGAGCCTGATATGGCATTTATCGTTGATCGGGTTGCCCGTGCTGCAACGCTGCGCGAGCGCCTGTTTCCGGATCCCTTTTATCGCCTAATCCATGCTGAGGCCGATGGTCTGCCCGGTTTGATCGTCGACCGTTTTGGCGATGCCGTTGTCGTCCAATGCAATGTTGTGGGGATGGATATCCGGTGGGATGCGATACTCGATGCATTAGACCAGACGATTTCGCCGACAAAGGTGATCCTGCGCAACGACTCCCGGAGCCGCGTGCAGGAGGGGCTGCCGCTAGAGGTAGTTACGGTACGGGGCGATGGCGAGAAAGCGGTTATGCTGCAGGAAAATGATGCGACCTTCGCTGTTTATGCTGCGCAGGGTCAGAAAACAGGTTGGTTTTATGATCAACGGCAAAACCGGGCCTTTGTCGCCTCGTTGGCGCGGGGTGGGCGGTTGATCGATTTTTATAGCTACGGTGGTGGTTTCGCGATTCAAGCTTTGAAATCCGGTGCAACCGAGGCAGTTTTGGTTGATCGGTCTGAGCTGGCTATGGAAGCAGCGGCGGAGTCCGCGGCTCTTAACGCGGTTGCCGACCGGTGTAGGTTCGTGAAACAGGATAGTTTCGCCGAGATGGAACGAATGGCCCGCGCGGGTGAACGCTTCGAAGTGGTAATTGCAGATCCACCGGCCTTTGTGAAAGCAAAGAAAGATTTCCGCCGCGGTACTCGTGCCTATCGCAAGATGACGCGCCTTGCCGCTCGGCTGGTTGCACCCGGGGGTTTCCTTTTCGTGGCATCTTGCTCGCACAATGTCGCGCCCGACGTGTTCGTTGATCTGGTAAAGCTGGGGCTCGTTGATGCCGGACGGTCTGGTTGCATTCTGCGGGCGGCAGGCGCTGGTCCAGATCATCCGGTCCATTACGCGTTGCCCGAAACGGCATATCTGAAAAGCCTAACTCTGCAGCTCGATTAGATTAACGGAGTTTATAAGGATAGACCTAAATCAGAAATTGCTATCATCCGCACAGGAATTTTCATCCAGATGCAAACAGGTTTAAACCGCTGATTTCCCGGTTAACAAAGCGCGCAGTGTCAACTGGGGTACGGCGAAATTTTTGTCAAAATCGACCGGCGAAAGGCCGTAGTCCTGATCAGGCGCCAATTCTCGCGCGAGCACCAAGCCCGTTCCACTGGCGCGGACCAAACTTTGGAAGGGACGGGAATTTTACAGCGTGCGCTGGTAAGCCTAGCCAGCCGTCGCGAATCGCGATTTCAAAAATATCGTCCTGACTTTTTTGCCGAAATGGACGTACAGTATGGTCGCGTCATTGATGATACGCGGTCCGTAATTTGAACCAGAGCGATGAATTGCAGCGGTATAATCGCTTTACCCGCGTGCTCTGGAATTCTTAAGACAATTCCCGTGTCTTAAATTTTTTATAAAGGATTGGCAGCAGAGAAAGTATAGCTAAACCGACCAGCGCCAGAATGACGTCTGGGGTCAAAATTCCGGCTGCGGAGAAGTCCTCGCCGCTGTCGAAAATGCTGCTGAGGCCGGCACCAACCTGAATGTAGACCATCGATCCGGGAATAATGCCGATCAGCGTGGCGAAGAAATAAGTCTTCAGACGCACACCCAGGAAGGCCGGGACCAAATTGACGACGAAAAACGGAAAAACTGGGATCAGTCTCATTGCGAGTAGGTAGTTAAACGCGTTTTCTTGGAATCCTTGCTCCATCTTCTTAAGCCAGGGGCCCATCCGCGATTTCAAGGCATCGCTGATCGTGGTTTTTGCGACGAGAAACAGGGCCGTGGCGCCTATTGTTGCGGAGATGATCACGAACGTAGTGCCCAGCGCCAATCCAAATAGAAAACCGCCGACTATCGTCAAAACCGCGCCACCCGGCAGGGAAAACGCTACCACGACTATATAGATTGCCATAAAGGCTAGCGCTGTGATCAGCGTGTTGTCCTGGACCTGATTTATCAGCCAGCCGCGATGTTCGCGCAGTGCTTCGAAGGTGAAGTATTGGTCGATACCAGTCAGGAAAAACAGACCGAAACCTGCAGCTAATATTGCCAGCGGCCATAGCCGCTTTACGGGAAATGACTGGCTGCCCTTTACGGTCTTATCTGCTTGTTTTTTACCCACAGTACGCTCGTGACGGCTGATCTTAGCTTTACGCTCCTAGATTGCCATCTATTAAGGCCAAGTGTCATGCGCTAGTTACTTTAGCGTGACTTTTCTTATAGCCGTGGCCGGTGCATTGCCGGGGACGGCTATACGAAGGTCATTTGACTTGCTGTATCGCACCTTTTATACAGCGCCATCCTCACGAAACCCGTAACCGGAGAGTCGTTGTGAAACGTACATTTCAGCCCAGCCGAATTGTCAGAAAGCGGCGCCACGGGTTTCGCAGCCGAATGGCGACAAAGGCCGGTCGCCGGGTACTTGCTCGCCGCCGTGCGCGCGGTCGCAAGCGGTTGTCCGCTTAGTCACACTGAATTGTAATGCGAACGGCATTCGAGCGTCTGTCCCGGCGCGCGGAGTTCCGTCGTTTGGCCCGTACGCGGCGGCGCTGGGCCACACCCGGTCTGGTATTACAGGCTCTGGGCCGCCCGGGCGAAGATGGCGCACCGCGGGTTGGTTTGACGGCTAGTCGCCGAGTGGGCAATGCCGTGCGCCGAAATCGAGCACGGCGGCGCTTGCGCGCGTTGGCAGAGAGGGTTATCCCTCTGCATGCTGAGCAAGGCCATGACTATGTCCTGATTGCACGCACGGCGACCGTTGACAGGCCCTTTAAGGCGCTTGTCGAAGACCTTGAAACCGCGATGAAGCGGCTCAACGTATGGCTGGACAATTGAGAGGGCGTTCGATGTCTCCGGCGGTAGCCGTTCTGCGGTTTTCAATCCGCGTGTATCAAGCGGCGATCTCACCGTTTTTCCCGGCCCATTGTCGCTATTGGCCTAGCTGTTCGGCCTACGCGGCAGAGGCGGTTCGGAACCACGGCGCCCTGGCCGGAAGCTGGCTTGGGGTGCGTCGGATCATGAGGTGCCACCCTTGGGGTAGTTCGGGTTTCGACCCGGTACCGGAACCCTATTGCGGACAGGTTCATTCGCCTAAGAAAACGCCGGTAACCGAAGGAATGGAACAGGGCACATGATGGATAACAAGAACCTGCTCATCGCCATCGTCATGTCTGCGGTTATCCTGTTTGGCTGGCAGTATTTCTACGAAGGGCCGCGCCTTGAGAAACAGCAGGCGTTTCTCGAGCAACAGCGTCTGGAGGTGGAAGCGCGGCAAAAGGCGGAAGGAGGCGGTCCCGCTGCGCCTGGTGATCGTGCGGCGCCGCAGCAATTGCCCGTTGGAACGGCCTCCACTAGCCTAGGACCAAATCTCGGAGCAGCAGGGTTAGCTGCGGGCGCGACCGCCTCGGAAACGCGGGAGGCGGCAATTGTTAAAACGCCGCGCGTGAAAATCCAATCGGACCGGATCGATGGGTCGATTTCCCTGTTCGGCGGCCGCGTCGACGATATCGTTTTGCGAGACTATCGTGAAACGCTGGACCCGGATAGCGACAACATCATACTGCTGCACCCGACCCAGGTGGAGCGGCCATACTATGCGGAATTCGGCTGGATCGGCAGGGACGTCAAATTGCCGAAAGGCGATACGCTTTGGACGTCAAACAGAGCTACCCTGTCACCGGAGAAGCCCGTCACCTTGACCTGGGACAATGGTGAAGGGTTGACCTTCGAACAGGTCTTCGCGCTAGACGACAACTACATGATCACGCTGACCCAGCGGGTAATGAACCAGACAGGGTCGAACCTGACGCTCACACCTTATGGATTGCTGTCGCGCACTGGAACGCCAGATATCCTTGGCTTTTACATATTGCATGAAGGCCTGGTTGGCGTGTTGAACGAGGTTTTGGAAGAGGTCGATTACGAAGATGTGCTTGACGGCCAGACCGCGGAATATACGTCGACTGGCGGCTGGATCGGGATCACTGATAAATACTGGCTGGCGGCCCTTATTCCGGATCAGAAAGAGTCGACTAAATCGCGCTTTGTCGCGGGCAAGAGGGGGCTTCTCGACCTTTACCAGTCCGACTATCTAGCGCAGCCGCGGAATATTCCCGCGGGTGGGGCAGCCACTTACACGACCCATCTGTTTGCTGGTGCTAAGGAAGTTGGCCTGCTGGATAAATACCAGGAAGACCTTGGTATTCCTTTGTTTGACAAGGCGGTCGATTTTGGTTGGTTCTATTTCCTCACTAAACCAATTTTTTATGCGATTAGCTGGTTAAATCAATATCTCGGCAATTTTGGCCTGGCGATTCTTGCGCTCACCGTCGGTATCAAATTGGTTTTCTTTCCGTTAGCAAACAAATCCTACAAGTCGATGAGCAAGATGAAGTTGTTGCAGCCGAAGATGGTCGAGCTGCGCGACAAGTACGGTGAGGATAAACAGCGTCTCAATCAAGAGATGATGGCGCTTTATAAGAAAGAAGGGGCCAACCCAGCGGCGGGCTGTCTGCCGATCCTGATTCAAATCCCAGTCTTCTTCGCACTGTACAAGGTGCTATTCGTCAATATCGAAATGCGCCAGGCACCGTTTTACGGTTGGATACATGATCTTTCCGCGCCTGATCCGCTCGGCATATTGACACTCTTTGGCTTCATTCCCTGGGACGTCCCACCGGGCGTCCTGACATACGTGAATATTGGGATCTGGCCATTGATCATGGGCTTTACTATGTTTTTGCAGCAGAAGCTGAACCCTGCGCCAACCGATCCAATTCAGGCGAAGGTTTTCATGTTCATGCCAATCATCTTCACATTCTTGTTGGCGCCGTTTCCGGCTGGTCTGGTGATCTATTGGGCCTGGAACAACGTGCTTTCTATCGCGCAGCAATGGACGATCATGCGGCGTCAGGGCGTCAGTGCCAGTGGCGGACCTGCTGCAGGCGGGCCGAGTGGGGGAAAAACAACCTGAAGCAAGAATTCACGCCCGAAGAGCTCGAAGCGGGGCGCCATCTATTTGCGCAACAGTGCGAGTTTGTCCTGGGCGCGGCGAACCTGTCGCATCTGCCACCCGACCATCTTCCCGAGATTGCCTTCGCCGGACGGTCCAATGTTGGCAAATCGAGCTTAGTCAATGCGTTGACTGGACGTAAAACATTGGCCCGTACGAGTCATACGCCGGGCCGGACGCAGCAGCTTAATTTTTTTGACCTTGGCCAAAGGCTTATGCTCGTGGACCTGCCGGGATACGGCTACGCGCGTTCTTCAAAAAAGGACATCAACGCTTGGACCATATTGGTACGCGATTATCTGCGTGGACGCCTCGGCCTGCGGCGAGTTTGCCTTCTTCTAGATAGCCGTCGGGGTGCGACAAAGAACGATCTTGAAATTATGGACATGCTCGACAGGGCCGCGGTTGTCTATCAGATAGTGCTCACCAAAACGGATAAAGTGAAACAGACGGCGATTGACTCTCGCCTTTGGGAACTTGATGTGGCTCTAAAAACCCGTGCAGCCGCGTTACCGGAAATTCTGGTTACCAGCGCTCGGAAAAAACGCGGCGTGGCCGAACTTCGCGCCACATTGCATAATCTGGTGAACCCAAAACCTTTGGGCTAAAGTCGCGTGCCTTCCGGACAAGGATGACGACATGAGTGACGACACGCACGAACAGCGCACGGAGTGGCTGGCGAAGGCCGATATTTTGACCGAGGCTTTGCCTTATATGCGGCAACATGCAGGCAAGGTGATCGTGGTCAAATATGGTGGCCACGCGATGGGGGACACGGAACTATCGGAAGCCTTTGCTCGTGATATCGTGCTGTTGAAGCAGGTGGGGCTGAACCCCATTGTAGTGCATGGTGGTGGTCCGCAGATAGGTTCTATGCTGAAGCGGCTGTCGATCGAGACTGAGTTCGTCGACGGGTTACGAGTGACGGATGCGGCGACAGTTGAAATCGTTGAGATGGTGTTGTCCGGCCGCATCAACAAGGGCATTGTCGCCGCGATAACCGCGGCGGGTGGCAAGGCAGTCGGGCTGTCGGGCAAAGATGGCGCCTTGATCGGCGCGCGTAAACTGACCCGTGTGAAGAGAGATCCGGATTCTAACATCGAAAAGATCCTAGATCTGGGATTTGTTGGAGAGCCATCCCGGGTAGACCCGCAGGTGCTCGACATTATCACCGAATCTGATTTTATCCCGGTCATCGCACCGATTGGTCTAGGGGACGATGGCGAGACCTACAATATCAACGCGGACACGGTGGCTGGCGCGGTCGCTGTCGCGGTACAAGCGACGCGATTACTGCTGCTGACGGATGTCGAAGGGGTGCTTGACAAGGGCGGCACCCTTATAAAGGAAATGTCGGTCGCCGATGCGCACGACCGTATGGCGGATGGTACGTTAACCGGTGGTATGATTCCGAAGGTGGAAACCTGCATTCAGGCGATTGAAGGCGGGGTCGGTGCCGCAGTGATTGTCGATGGACGAGCGCTACACGCGACCTTGCTTGAAATTTTTACCGCGCATGGATCTGGCACGATGATCCGACAAGGAGAATAGGATACGCTGACCGTGTACTGTGTCTAGGCGAGGACGGTGCCACTCATAGCGCTGCGATGCAGGACTTACCATTCCTTCCCCATGTCTAACTCTGTCAGGGTACAGTGCGGCAGATGGTAATTTTCCACATCATGAGAGCGTCAATACGCCATTTTTGGTGGTCAACCGCGTTCTGATGGGTTGCTTTAACTTGAAGTTTGGAGGGTAGCTCAGCATTGTCGTTGGCTGGCACGTTTTCTATGCGGGGAATGTGGGTGCCGAAATAAATCGCCTTGCGTAGCTCCTATTTAGTAGGTGGCCGAGATCCCGAATTGATCCGCGATTGTGCCCAGCTTTGCCCCAAATAGCGGTTTTCCACGCCCGCTCGGCCAGGCCCAGCGCTTCGAAAGCGTGATAGGTGTTGGTAAAGTTGGTATCACTACTGTCATGCGTGATCTTGAAGTTGCATAGAAGCGGGCGGCGTCTGGAGGCAGAAACCGTCCGGATACCAAAGTAAATTGCTTAGATCGGCAACTGTTTTCGGCGTCATCCGCTCTACAGCTTCGTCAAGATTTCGGACGGAGTGGATTTTGATAGTCAAACGGCCCGTAGCACGCCCCGGCCTATTTTGGACCGGGGTAGCTACTTACGAGGATTGACTTGAGGCTATTTTGGCAATTGCCCGTCAATGCCTTTCACGTACCAATTCATGCCCAACAGCATGCCGTCGTCGATCTTCTTGCCCGCGGGCACGGCGAGTTTGCCGTCCTGCTTGTAGATTGGGCCGGTGAAAGGGTGCAGCGTGCCGTTGGTTATTTTGGCTTCAGTTTCCGCGGCCATTTTTGCGACATCTGCAGGCATATTGGTGTAGGCGCCCATTTTTACCGTACCGGCAGGTAGTCCCTTCCAACTGTCTACCGATTTCCAGCTGCCATCCAGGACCGCTTTGGTGCGCTCGATGTAGTAGGGCGCCCAGTTGTTTATGATAGAGGTCAGTTGTGCTTTGGGGCCGAACTTGATCATGTCGGAAGCCTGCCCAAAGGCGTGGACACCTTTTTCATTGGCAATCTGCATGGCTGCGGTTGAGTCGGTGTGTTGGGTCAAGATGTCTGCACCTTGGCCGATCAGTACTTTTGCCGCGTCCGCTTCCTTGCCCGGATCGAACCAGGAATTGACCCAAACGACCTTAAGCTTGAAATCTGGGTTGACCGTCTGCGCGCCCAGCATAAAGGCATTAATACCCATCACGACTTCGGGAATCGGGAAGGAGGCGATGTAGCCAGCGATGCCGGATTTTGATATTTTAGCAGCTATCTGACCGTTGATGTAGCGGCCTTCATAGAAGCGTGCATTGTAGCTTGCGACATTCTTTGATCGTTTGAAGCCGGTCGCGTGTTCAAATTTCACCGTGGGAAATTTCTTCGCCACCTTTAGGGTCGGGTTCATGAAGCCGAAAGAGGTGGTGAAGATGAGTCCGACGTCTTGCCGCGCCAGCCGGGTAATCGCACGCTCAGCATCAGGGCCTTCTGCGACCTTCTCGACGAAGACTGTTTCGACTTTGTCGCCCAGCGCTTTTTCGATGGCGAGACGACCCTGGTCGTGTTGATAGGACCAACCATGGTCGCCGATCGGTCCAACATAGATGAAGCCGACCTTGAGTATGTCCGCGGCGGACGCAGTTCCTGCTGCGGTAATGATCGCCAGTGCGAGTGTGACCGAACCAATTAATTTTCTCATTTTTCTCCCTCGTGTCTCTGCGTTGTCATTCTACCGTTCGGGTGCGAACGGCTGCCCGATAGAGGTGGGCGTATTGACCCTGGTGATTGTTTTGTTGCCGGAGATGATAATCAATGCGGCGATCGTAACAAGGTAGGGCAGCGAAGATAGCAGTTGCGATGGAATCGCCACCCCTAGACCTTGAACGTAAAGTCCCATGATCCACACTGTGCCGAATAGATAGGCGCCGATTAGCACTCGCTTTGGCAGCCACGTTGCGAATACGACCAGTGCCAGCGCAATCCAGCCGCGGCCTGCGCTCATATTTTCGATCCATTGAGATGTGTAGGCGAGTGAAAGATAGGCGCCTGCCAGTCCGGAACAAGCACCGCCAAAAGCGATGCAGGCGTACCGCACGCCAATCACGTTGAAACCTAATAGGTGCGCCGAGTGAGGGTTGCCGCCGACTGCGACGATGATTAGTCCGATTCGCGTTCGAAACAGGACATAGGCGACGCTGGCGGTGAGCGCCAGTGAGAGGTAGACCAGAATATCGTGGCCAAACAGGATCGGTCCAACAAAGGGAATGTTGCTGACAGCCGGGATTGCCAGTGCTTGGAGCTTTACGCCCGGTTGTCCGGTAAAGGATTCGCCGATTAGTCCGGAAAGACCAAGTCCCAGCAGAGTTAGGGCCAACCCGGTGGCTACCTGTGAGGTCATCAGGCTCTGGGTAAAAAAGGCGAAGATCATCGACATCGCAACCCCGGCAGCTAGACCCGCCAGCACGCCGAGCATACCGGACCCGGAAAGCAGGGCAGCGATAAATCCGCAGACCGCGCCCATGATAATCATACCTTCGACACCGAGATTGAGCACGCCGGCGCGTTCGGTCACTAGTTCACCAACCGCTGCCAGTAACAGTGGTGTCGAGGCAGTGATAATGGTTAGGATGACGGCTTCGACTGCACTCATAACATGGCCTTAACCCTGATTTGCAACGGGTGAGGTGATTTTGATCTGGTAGTGGATCAGTGTGTCGCAGGCGAGGATAAGGAAAAGCAGAATGCCCTGGAATACCTGCGCGCTCTTGTCGGAAATATTGAATTCGACCTGTAGTGCTTCGCCACCCAGGTAACTGATTGCCAGCAGGATCCCAGCGAAGATCACGCCTATTGGGTTCAGACGGCCGAGGAAGGCGACGATAATTGCGGTAAAGCCGTAACCCGGGGAAATAGTCGGCTGCAGTTGGCTGACTGGGCCTGCGACCTCGCACAGGCCGGCCAGTCCCGCCAATGCGCCCGACAGGATGAAACAGAACCAAATGACCTGTTTTTCAGCAAAGCCAGCGAACGCACCGGCGCGCGGTGCTCTTCCGATCACCCGGATTTCGAATCCGCGCAGGGACCATCCCATCATAAAAAATAGGATGAGAGCCGCGACGACGCCAAGCAGCGCGCCTATATGAACGCGTCCGTCTCCCAAGGCTGGCAGTAATTGCCATCCTTCGAATGCCACCGATTGCGGGAAATTATAGCCCTGCGGGTCTCGCCATGGGCCGCGTACGAGCCAGTCGAGCAGCAGTTGCGCCACATAGACAAGCATAAGGCTGGTAAGAATTTCATTGGCATTATAACGGGTTTTTAGCAGGGCCGGGATGGCGGCAAATACTGCACCGCCGATCATGCCTAGCGTCAACATCAAAATCAGGACTAGTGGTGACTGCCATCCTGTGAGATAGACTGGTATCGTGGCCCCGAACAAGGCGCCGATAGTGAGCTGCCCTTCAGCGCCAATGTTCCAGACATTTGCTGTATAGCAGACCGACAGCCCAATTCCTATCAGGATAAGCGGCGCGGCTTTAACGATAACCTCTTCGATTGACCAGAGGCTGGTTAGTGGCTCGACGAAGTAGAGATACAGTGCCTTTAGCGGGTCTAACCCCAAGGCAGAAAAGATTACGCCGCCAATCACCACTGTGATGCCAATCGCCAGGACTGGCGACAGGAACGTCAAGGCCCTGGAAGGGGTGGTGCGCCGTTCGAGTATGAGAATCATGAGCTGGTTGCCGTGCTGGTTGCGGCTTGCTCATACGCGCCGGCCATCAGTAGGCCAATTCGCTCCGGCGTCATTTCAGCGGTGGGATAGGCCCGCGACAGTTCTCCTCGGGTGATCACCGCTATGCAGTCGGCTATCTCAAATATCTCATCCAGATCCTGGCTGATAACCAGCACGGCTGCGCCACTCCGTGCCATATCGATCAGGGACTGCCGGATCATCCGTGCCGCGCCGGCATCTACCCCCCAAGTAGGCTGGTTGACGACCAGAATGTTTGGATCGCGAACGATCTCCCGCCCGACAACAAATTTTTGTAGATTGCCGCCCGACAGCGAGTGGGCGTTCGGGTCGGGCTTGTCTTTGCGTACGTCAAAGGATTTGGTGATGCGCTCCTTCAGGTCTTTGGCGGCTGCATGATTGATAAGACCGTGCCGAACCAGGCCACTGTCCACAGCATGGTGGGTTAGGATCACGTTTTCCGATAAAGTAAAATTGGAAATCGCACCATGCCCGATGCGCTGTTCTGGGACGAAAGCAACGTTGTGCCGCCGCCGTGCTGTTATGCTTTTACTCCCACAAGGGACCTCTGCCAGACGGACCATATCAGCTGAAGGGCAGGTCGTTTCCCCGGAAATCGCATCGAACAATTCCGATTGCCCGTTCCCGGCAACACCAGCAATCGCTACGATCTCTCCCGATTCTATAGATAGATCAATCTCTTTCAGGGTGACCCCGAAGGGGTCATCCGTTGGCATGGAGAGCTCGCGCAATTCCAGCATAGGCATTCCGCCACCGTTCTGCTTCTCCACTTGCACCGCGCCGACCTCGCTGCCCACCATTAGGTTTGCAAGAGACGAAGCGGTTTCCTGTTTTGGGTCAACCTTAGCGATAAGTTTTCCATGCCGAAGAATTGTAGCGTCATTGCAGATTCGCTTCACTTCTTCCAAGCGATGCGAGATGTAAAGGATGGCGCATCCCTCGATCGCCAACCGCTCCAATGTAACAAATAATCGGTCCGCCTCCTGCGGTGTCAGCACGGCGGTTGGTTCGTCCATTATAAGAAGTTGCGGTTCCTGCAGCAGGCAACGCACGATTTCGATACGTTGCCGTTCGCCGACCGACAAATCAACGACCGGAACGTCTGGATGCAGCGGCAGGCCGTAATCTGCAGAAACCCTTTCAATCCGCTCCGCAAGACCGGCCATGCTCGACACCGGCGGCAACGCCAGCGCCACGTTCTGCAGAACAGTTAGCGAATCGAATAGGGAGAAATGTTGAAACACCATCCCAATTCCCAACGCCCGCGCGATCGCAGGATTGGCAACAGATATCGGTTTCCCCTTCCAAACAAGTTTCCCAATGGTTGGCTGCAGCGAGCCATAAATGATTTTAACAAGGGTCGATTTGCCGGCTCCATTTTCGCCCAGTAGCGCATGGATTTCGCCCGGCTTCAGCGCCAGCGTCACATCGTCGTTCGCGCACAAGTCGCCGAACATTTTCGTAATGTTTTGCGCTTCGAGAAGGAAGCCGCTCGATCCGTTCTCGTTCACCCTGTCGACGCTCCCCATACGATGACTTAACGCGCTGCCATATATTGCCCTGCCGATATGCCATCCCGCATAACATGGCTGCAACTGAATCACACGAGTGGGACGTCGATATGAGTATGGGACTCGACCGCATAATTAAGAATCATGCGTCTTATGACCGGAACCGGCAACATTTGGCGGATGCGGGGGTAGTTCTGCCGAGGCTCGCCGATTTAGCTGATCCGGTTCAACGATTGGCTAACAAGACAGCGTCTATCGTTGGTATCGACCCCGATTCGCCAGATGCTGTGAACTTGTTTCGGGTCCATTGGCACAATGACGAAAGTAGGCGAGGCCTTGCTGCAGTGCCGGGGCATATCGTGTTGGGGCCAGAATTGACCGGCGTCGAAGCTAAGATCATCGTCGTGCTGGGCAACCGGTTCCCAATGATCCGCGCCCATAAGGTGCTTGCCGCATATGGCTGCCTGGTACCGCGTCTATTATCGGGATTATTCGATGCGGAGCGGCATCGAGCCGTTTGGCCATCGACCGGAAACTACTGCCGAGGCGGTGTCGCAATTTCGCGCATTTTGGGTTGTCACGGTGTTGCGGTCTTGCCGGAAGGAATGAGCCGGGAGCGCTTCACCTGGCTCGAGAATTGGGTCGCTGATCCCAGCGACATCATCCGCACACCGGGGACCGAGAGCAACGTAAAAGAGATCTACGATGCCTGTAACACGTTGGCGGAGGACCCAAACAACGTCATTCTCAACCAGTTTTCCGAGTTTGGAAACTACATCGTTCATCGAGCCGTCACAGGCCCGGCACTGCAGCGCGTATTCGAAGCGGTGCGGGGGGAGGATGCATTAACCGCGCGCGCGTTCGTCGCGGCCTCTGGGTCGGCTGGGACACTGGCGACGGGTGATTATCTTAAGAAATCATTGGGCGCTGACATTTGTGTCGTTGAAGCGTTGGAATGTCCGACGCTTCTATATAACGGCTACGGCGAACACAATATTCAGGGGATTGGTGACAAACACGTTCCCTTTATCCACAACGTCATGAATACTGATTTCGTGATCGGTGTATCCGATTGTGCGACGGACCATCTCAATCTGCTGTTTAACACGACAGTGGGTCGCGACTATCTGCACGTGCGAGCCGGGCTCGGACAGGAGCGGTTGGCATCGCTTGGCGATCTTGGGCTGTCGTCGATCGCCAATATTTTGGGTGCAATCAAATACGCTAAATATGCCGGGCTCGGCGCGGGGGATGCAGTCCTAACGGTGGCGACGGATGGGACGGAAATGTATGGCACCGAGCTTGATAGAACGCAGCGCGCGGTTGGTCCTTTGGACGAGCTGGCGGCGGCGGAAATCTACGGCCGATATATGTTGGGTGCGGTAACGGACCACACACTTGAGCTCGATCGTCTTGGTCGCGAGAGGGTTTTCAATCTCGGCTACTACACCTGGGTCGAGCAGCAGGGCGTGTCGTTGGATGATTTCGATGCGCGTCGCGACCAGTCCTTCTGGGATAGGCTGATGGACCTAGTGCCTATTTGGGACCAAATGATCAATGCCTTCAATGGCTAACTGAGATTTGGTTCGTATCGTTAGCCATGATTAACTATTGGTTCGACCGACGATGCAGGGAGAAATCACGATGAATGCAGCAATGGGAATTTCCCCCTCAGAAGAGGTGCGCTCGAATTTGAGCCATCCGGTGGTCGATTGCGATGGACATTATATCGAGGTCATGCCCCACTATTTTGACTTTGTAGAACAGGTTGGCGGACCGTCTATGGTGGAGACATTCCGGCGTAGTCGCATCGGCGAAACACGCATGAAGCCTTCCGCATGGCACAATATGAACCGTGAGCAGCGCCAATATCAGCTGCGATGGCGCCGGCCCTTCTACGGTTTTCCTACACGTAACACACGGGACCGGGCGACGGCGATGATCCCGCGTATGCTTTACGAACGGGTGGACGAGATCGGCGTCGATTTCAGCGTGCTATATCCGACGCTGGGGCTCGACATGCTGTTCATCAAGGACGATGAAATTCGACAAGCCGCCTGTCGTGCGCTGAATACGATGAACGCCGAGGTATGGAGGGAATTTTCCGACCGTATGACCCCCGTCGCGGCGATCCCTACGACGACGCCGGAGGAAGGCATCGCTGAGCTCGACTACGCGATCGGGGAGTTGGGGCTGAAGGCTATTATGATTTCTGGCAACGTGCACCGCTACGTGCCGCATGTTGAGGAAGAGGCCCCGGAATGGAAGCGCCACGCGCTGTGGTATGACCATATGGCGATGGACAGCAAATACAATTACGACCCGTTCTGGGCTAAGTGCGTCGAACGTAAAGTCGCGCCAACCTCACATGCTGGCCATCAGGGGATTGGAAGCAACAAATCCATCTCCAGTTACGTCTACAACCACATCGGCAGCTTCGCCGAGGCGAACCATGCCTTCTGCAAGGCAGTTTTCCTCGGCGGCGTGGCGAAGCGGTTCCCAGATCTTAAATTTGGGTTCCTAGAAGGTGGCGTCGGCTGGGCGCTCAGTCTGCTGTCGGACACGATCGAGCATTGGGAAAAGCGCAATAGAAATGCCATTGGCAATTACGATCCAAGGGCGCTCGATGTGGAAAAACTAACCGAATATTTCCGGGAGTATGGCGTTAAGGCGATGGAGGGCCGCGAGGCCAGTTTCGTTGAGTATCTCGAAGGATTGCGGATCGATTTCGAGAACGCGGACGAGATCGACGAGTTCGAGGCCTGCGGCTGCGACACCAAGGATGATATTAGGGCACAGTTCACCAACTTTTTCTTTGGCTGCGAGGCGGACGACAAGATTAATTCCTATGCCTTTCAGGGCCCGAAGGACCGTCATCTGAACGCGATGTTCAGCTCCGATATTTCGCACTGGGACGTGCCAGATATTCGCAAATGCGTTTCGGAGGCGCACGAACTCGTCGTGGATGGGCACATGACCGACGAAGATTTCAAGGATTTCATGTTCGTCAATCCGGCGCGTTTGCATGCGGGCATGAACCCAAACTTCTTCAAGGGAACGCGTGTCGAAAGCGAAATCGAAAAATTGAAGGCAGCCGGCCGCTTGTGACGGGGAGAAATCATGAAGGATTTTGTGGGAAAGACTGCCGTCGTCACGGGGGCGGCGAGCGGGATTGGTCGTGCTGTGTCGTTGGCACTGGCGGACCGTGGTGTCCAGCTTGTACTGGCTGATGTCGCGGTGGACGCGCTAGAAGCGGTGCGTGCTGAGGTAGAGGCGCGTGGAGTGGAAGCAATCGACGTCGTTACGGATGTAACCGAAAAGACTTCAGTAGAAGCACTGGCAGATGCAGCATGGGATCGTTTCGGCGCCGTTCACATCATTCACAACAATGCGGGCGTATTGATTCGGGCGCCGATGCTGGATGCTGAGGAGAAGGACTGGGAATGGATACTTGCGGTAAATCTCTGGGGTGTTATCCATGGTGTGCACGCTTTTGCGCCACGTATGCTGGAGGCTGGAGAGGAAGGGCATATCATCAATACGGCGTCGGAGGCCGGGCATTTTGCGGGTGACCTTTACGGTGTTTACAACACCTCCAAATTCGCTGTAGTGGGGCTGACGGAAAGCCTGGCGCGGGAATTGCGGAACACCAAGGTTGGGGTATCGATGCTGTGCCCTGGCCAGGTTGATACCGGAATTTTTACGAATACCAACAGGCCCGTTTTATACCAGCGGCCGGGTGACGATGAGGCCGTTGAGCGACGGATTGCCGATAACGCGCAGTCGCCGTCTGATGTGGCGGCCAAGGTGGTAGCGGCGATCGAGTCTGGCGAACTCTATATTTTCAGCCACATGGATGAGGCCCGATCCTTGATAGAGAAACGTCACGAGCGGTTGATGCGCGTGCTGGATTGTTGAGCGCTATCCGAGCCATCGCTGAATTTGTGACTGGGCTGCGTTACGACGATCTCTCGCCGCATTCGGTGCAGCGGACCAAGGACCACATGCTCGATCAGTTAGGCATCCAGATCGGCGTGTCTACCAAGCTTGTCTGATCGGTCAGCAGGATATCCGCCTAGCCGATTAGCGCTTGTAAAGCCGGGCTATCAGCAGAAATAGCGACGCTTTCTTTGTTAGCATTCAGCGTCTGGAAGGTCGGGCTGGTGCCGTCTGTGGCGTTTGGTGGTTGCCGGCGCAGCCGGTCTCCTTCTTGCGGCTCGACCTTGATGACTCGAGCGCCCAGTTCCGACAACAATCGGCCGGCGACGGCTGCGGCGCACCAGCCTTCCGCCAGTTCAACGACAAATGTGCCGTTGATGCAATGCGGGGCCGATGCAGAATCGCAAGCGATAACGCTACTCTGCAGCGGGGGCTACCTGTTGCGGGTTACGCCACAAGTCCATCAGATGGGCCTTCTCGGCGGCAACCTCGGCGATATGGCGTTCTTTAACGTGACCGTAGCCGCGCAGACCTTCGGGCAGAGAGGCTATCTCCACAGCCAGTGCGTGATTTTCATGCGTCAACCCGCCGATGATCTCTTTGATCATCGCTTCGTATTCGCCAATCATGCTGCGCTCGGTCCTGCGCTCCTCGGAATACCCGAAAAGGTCAAGTGCTGTACCGCGAAGCCATTTCATTTTCGCGAGCAGCTTCATCATTAACAGCATCCAAGAGCCATAGGTCGTCTTGTCCCGCAGTCCTGTCTCCGGGTGCCGCTTGGTCAGCAACGGCGGCGCCAGATGGAACTGCAGCTTAAAGTCACCCTCAAAGGCGGCAGCAAGCTGGTTGCGGAACCGCCCGTCGGTATAGAGCCGCGCCACCTCATACTCGTCCTTGTAGGCCATCAGCTTGTATGCATAGCGCGCGACCGTAACAGTCAGCCCTTCTAAACCTGGGGCGTTCAACGCTTCAGCCCGTTTTACCTTATCGACCAACTCTTGGTAGCGCGCCGAGTAGGCGGCATCCTGATAGGCACACAATTCCTTGACCCGGTGCGCCACAATTTCGTCGGCGTTCTGCGGAATTTCCCGCGCGACGACAGCGCGTTCGGCGACCTCGTCAACAGCTTCTAAGTTGACAGCGGCCTGGCGGCCCCAAGCGAATGCGTCTTTGTTGAGCGGAATGGCAACGCCATTCATCTCGATAGCTGTTTCTATCGCCGCCGAGCTGATCGGGACCAGACCAAGTTGGTAGGCGTAGCCCAGCATGAACAGATTGGAGGCGATCGAGTCGCCGAGCAGTCGTGTCGCAAGCCGAGTTGCGTCGACAAAGTGGACCTTCGACTTGCCGGCGGCGCTGACCAGCCGGTCGGCAAGCTGATCGCCCGGAAATTTTAGATCTGGGTCGCGGGTGAAATGGCCGGTGATCTGTTCGTGCGTGTTGACTATCACTTCGGTCTTGCCTTCTGCCATGACTGATAGTGCCAAATCGTCGCCAGTAACCAGACTGTCGCAGCCCAACACAAGATCCGCACCGCCCGCGTTCAGTTTAACGGCGCCGATATCTTCAGGGGATGTCGCCAGTCGCAAATGGCTAGTCACCGCACCGCCCTTCTGCGCCATGCCGAATTGGTCGATCGAGGAGAAGTGGTTGCCTTCGATATGCGCGCCCATGGTCAGCATGGCGCCAATAGTCACCACGCCGGTGCCGCCGACCCCGGCGATCAATACGCTGTAAGGTTTGCCTGGCTTCAGTGTCAGCCGATCCGGTTCTGGGATGGCAGCCAGGAGTTCGCGCGGAGCCGCTTCCAGTCTCTTCGGCTGTCCGCCGATGACGCTAACGAAGCTGGGGCAGAACCCTTCGACGCAGGAATAGTCCTTATTGCAGGCAGATTGGTCGATTTGCCGCTTGCGCCCAAAGGTTGTGTCTAGTGGCGTCACCGACAGGCAGTTGGATTTGGCGTTGCAGTCGCCGCAGCCTTCGCAAACCAGATCGTTGATCAGCACCCGGCGCGGCGGGTCGATCATCTTGCCTCGTTTGCGGCGGCGGCGCTTTTCGGCCGCACAGGTCTGATCGTAAATCATGACGGTCACACCGCGGATCTCGCGCAACTCCGTCTGTACCCGGTCCAGCGCACGGCGGTGTTCGATCTGTGTGCCCGGCGGCAGGCCGCGATGGGGCGAGTATTTCTCTGGCTCATCGCTGACCAGCACGACTTTCTTCGCACCTTCCGCATGAACTTGCAGCGCAATCGCCTGCGGGGTGAGCGGTCCGTCTAGAGGTTGGCCGCCCGTCATTGCCACCGCGTCGTTGAACAAAATTTTGAAGGTGATGTTCGACTTTGCAGCGATGCAAGCGCGGATCGCCAGTAAGCCGGAATGATAGTAGGTGCCGTCGCCCATATTCTGGAAAATATGGTTGGTCTCTACAAAGGGCTCTTGACCGACCCAGTTCAGACCTTCGCCGCCCATATGGCAATGGGTCATATTGTTGCGGTCCATGTAAGTCGCCATGTAATGGCAGCCGACGCCGCCCATGGCGCGGCTGCCGTCTGGTACCCTGGTCGAGGTGTTGTGCGGACAACCGGAGCAGAAATAGGGCAGCCGCGCGATATTGAGTGGCTTGCGCGTTTCGTTCGCTTTGGCCCGTGCTTCGAGAAATTCGATTCGTGCCTTGCTCTGATCGCTACTGTGGAAATGCGAGATACGTTTGGCCAGTGCCCGGGTTACATCATCTGGCGAATATTCTGGGAAGACTGGCAGAATATATTGGCCGCTTTCGTCGGTGCGGCCGATGATCTTAGGCCGTCTCCCGTCCGGCAGTCCATATAGCGCGTTTTTCAGTTGACCTTCAGCGAGCTGATGCTTTTCCTCAACGACGAGTACTTCCTCCAGTCCATCGGCAAAGGTGCGGAATAGCTCTTCGTCGGCCGGGTAAGGCATCCCGATCTTGAGCACGGTGATTCCAAGATCTGAGGCCTTGGCCCGGTCGATACCCAGCTCCCGCAGTGCTTGGCTAACATCGGTCCAAGCTTTGCCGGTAGCGACGATACCGTAGCGCGGCTTGTCACTGGGGTGAGTCACCCGGTTGATTTCGTTGGCGCGGCCAAACCCGATCGCCGCGGGGATCTTGTAGCGTTCGATCCGTTCCTCGTACTCCTTCCAGGTGTCGGGAAAGCGCAGCCCGAGGCCACCCGCAGGGATGTCCACATTGTTCGGCGTGACGATGGACAGGCGTTGCGGATTGCCGAGGATCGACGCCGTTGTGTCGACCGTGTCGGGTATCAGCTTGTATCCGACCCAGCTTCCCGAGTAGCGCGACATCGCCCAGCCGTAGAGCGCGTAGTCGACAACCTCTTGCACGTTAGCCGGATACAGGACAGGCATGCGCATGTCGGCGAACAGGGTTTCGTGCGCTGCGGGCGAATCGGTTGATGACAGAGGGTGGTCGTCGCCGACGACACAGAGTACGCCTCCATGCTGCGCTGCGCCGGCTGAATGGGCGTGCCGGATCGCGTCGATGCTACGATCGATGCCGGGCCCCTTGCCGTACCAGAGAGAATAAACGCCGTCGTATTTTGCGTCGCCAAAAATGCCGACCTGTTGGGTACCCCAGATCGCGGTTGCTGCCAGATCCTCATTGACAGCGGGCAGGAAGCGGATATCAGCGCTTGGCAGGAATTGCTCGGCGGCCCACAACTCTTTGTCCAGATTGTGCATAGGTGAACCGCGATAGCCCGAAATGAAACAGGCGGTTTTGAGCCCTGCCGCCTCATCGTGCAGATGCTGCTCCACCGCTGCGCGCACCAACGCTTGTGTACCGGTGATGTACACCTGCCCGTCCATCAGATGATATTTATCGTCGAGCGAAACCGTTCGCATCTTTGGAGCACCCCATCTTTCTGGTTCGGACAAATGGTAGACCGCCGCAGCAGAATTTCATAATCACACTTGGCGGGGGTCCGTTTGGCGATAATTCTGGCGATGCGTTACACTTGCTGTGGTTTTCAGGAGGATTGCATGATGCACGATCTGGTCATTCGCGGCGGAACAATTGTCGACGGCACGGGGACAGGCGCCTATGCGGGGGATCTTGCGATCGACGGCAACACCATCGCGCAAGTTGGCGGCAAAGCTGGGCCGGGCGCGCGTGAGATCGATGCCGCTGGGGCGTTGGTGCAGCCGGGCTGGGTCGATGTGCACACTCATTACGACGGCCAGGTGACGTGGGACCCTCTGATCGGGCCATCTTGCTGGCATGGGGTGACCACCATCGTGATGGGTAACTGTGGCGTTGGCTTCGCCCCGGTGCGACCGAACATGCATAACGATCTGATCGAACTGATGGAAGGCGTCGAGGACATCCCCGGCGCTGCACTGCACGAAGGCGTCGACTGGCGCTGGGAAAGTTTCCCGGAATTCATGGACGCGCTGGGCGCGATGAACCACGCCATCGATATCGGCGTGCAGGTGCCGCACAGTCCGTTGCGCGCCTATGTGATGGGCGCGGCAGCATCGGGTGAGAGGCCGGCGACCGAGGATGAGATGGCGCATATGGCAAATTTGCTCGAGGAGGGGCTGGCTTCCGGCGCGCTCGGATTTACCACCTCCAAGACGAAATTCCATCGTACCTCGAAAAACGAACACGTCCCCAGCTATACCGCCGACCTGCAGGAATTGCGGACCATTGTTGGAGCGATGAAGAAACGCGGTGAGGGACTGATCGGCGTGCTGAGTGATTTTGACGAACCGGATGAAGATATGGCCGGGCTGCGCCAGCTCTCTGCCTCCTCGGGCCGGCCGCTATACTATTTGTTGGTTCAGTTCGACGATAAGCCGGACAAATGGCGGCGTCTGCTGGAACTGTCGCGGCCGAACGGCGATGGAGCGATGATCCGCCCACAGGTCTGCCCGCGGCCGGTCGGTTTTTTCCTCGGTCTGGAATGCTCGCTACACCCTTTCATGAGTAAGGCGGCCTACAAGGAAATTCGTGACCTGTCTTTGGCTGACAGGGTGGAACGGATGCGCGATCCCGAGTTCAAGCAGCGAGTCATATCGGAAGTCCGCCAGCACAAATCGCATATCATGCAGGAGGTCACCGGTGCCTTCGATAAGATGTTCCGGCTCGGTGACCCGCCGAACTACGAACCTTCGGGAGATCAGAGCATCGCCGCCATGGCGATGCGCGAAGGCCGGCCGCCGTCGGAGGTCGCCTACGACATCTTGCTTGAACGCGAAGGTAAGGAACTGATCTTCCTGCCCTTTACCAACTACACTTCGCGCAATCATGACACGATCCGCGAGATGATGACTGACGACCAGGCACTGTTCGGGCTCGGCGATGGTGGGGCGCATTGCGGCCTGATCTGCGACGCCAGCATCCCTACTTACCTGCTGACCCATTGGGTCCGAGACCGTGCGCGTGGCGACCGGCTACCGCTGGAATGGATTGTCCATCGCCAAACTCAAGCTAATGCGAAATTCTTTGGGCTGAACGACCGTGGTGTGTTGGCGCCGGGTATGAAGGCAGACGTCAACGTGATCGATTTCGACGGGTTACAACTGCGTCCACCGCACATCGTGCGCGACCTGCCAGCTGGTGGCCGCCGGCTGATCCAGGAGGCGCAGGGCTATGTTGCCACAGTGCAAACTGGCGCGGTGACCTTCGAGAATGGTGAGCACAGCGGCGCCTTGCCGGGCGGCGTCATCCGCGGTCAGCAGAAGGGACCACAGGCGGCATAAGGATCAGTCAGCGGTTGTAAATTCCGCGACTACCTGTTCCCAACGACAATCGAGCAAAGCGCGGTCCAGGGCGATAGTCTGACGTGCGATATTTCCCAGTTTTGGATAGACCGGGTCGCAGATGCTGTCGATCTTGGCGAGGATCTCATCTTGGGTGAAGGGGCGGTCGGGGCCGCCGCGGGCGCTCAGCACTTCGGTTTCCATCGTCTCGCCACCGACCAGCGACAGTTTCACCCGAGAAGGCCGGTCGTTTGGCCAGTCCGGGATATCGGGATAGGCAGCAATGTCGACTTTATGGCGCAACGCGTTGATCTGTGGGTTGTCCAGGCTTTCTGCGGCGAACGCGGAGGCGCCCGCATGACCTAGCACTGCAACTGCGGCTACGGCGTGCGGCAGCGAGAATTTCGCGCCCAGAGTGGTCGGTGGCTGCGTGCCGGTCAGCCGTTCGGCGCGCGGGTGCGTTGCGATGACGATGGATTCGATTTTTTCTACTGGCAAGGTGCCGCCGCATCGTTTCTGCAGGTCGAGCATCGCCTCGACGGTGCTGTGCAGGAACTGGCAGCAAGCATGTAGCTTCTGAAAGTTTTGGGTGATCGCCCAGATTCCGTCAAGATCGGCCGACATCTCCGGCGGCTGGCAATCTGCGCCGAGCCCGACCGTGTAAACATCATAGGCTGACCCGGTCAGTCCGGCGATACCGCAGATTGCCCAATCGACCGCGCGGATCCCGTTCGCTGCACCGGCGGCGGGCCAGGTATTGCGCACCAGCGCACCGGCGCCAGTATGCCCGGACGGGCCCGGTGCCACCATGGTCACAGCGTTGCTGAGAGCTGCGCGGAAGGTCTCTGTCTCGAGACCGCGCGCCAAACCGATCGCGGCTGCCGCTCCTACCGCCGAATAGGCAGCGTGTGGATGGAAAGTCTGTGTGATTGTCGGGAAGGTCCGTGCGAAGCGGGTCACAGTTTCATACGCCGTAACCAGCACGCGCAGCACATCGCGGATAGTCATCGACGTCGCTTCTGCCTCTGCCAACAGCGCTGGTAAAACGTAGATGCCGGCATGGCAACTGGTAACGCGGTAACCCTCATCCAACTCGCACCAGTCGCTCGCCGCGCCGTTCGCCGTCGCCGCGGTCAGGCGGTCGTGTCGTGGCTGGCCGCCGCGGAAGATCGTCGCCTCCGCTGTGCCCTTCCGGTCCAGGAGTTGATTTTGTAGCCGTGCCAGCTCTGGCTCCGCCCGCGCGGCCACCATTGCGCCGATATCATCGAACAGCACCAGCGCGGCGCTCGCCAATACCTCTTCTGGGATGTCGTCGTACCGGATGTCGACGACCCAATCGCACAGCGTTTTTAGCCCGGCCGCGACGGCTTGGCGGTTTTTGGAACCTTGGTCGAAATCATGCATCGTGGCTCTTCTCGATCTTCATCGCGATATGTTCTCCGGCGGTGATGACCGGATAAAGTGGGGTCTCATTTTCCCCAGGGCAGGTCGGGAAACACTCAATCTTGGCATCGTAGTTCGGATGCATGAAATAGCCGATCGATTGTCGCCGGCTCATCGCATCTTTTAGGTCGGGCGGGTTCACCACGCGATGTAGGGTCGACACCCAGCGGTCGTTGGTCCATCGCGCCATCATGTCGCCGAGATTGACCACGAGCTCGTCAGTTGCAGTCTGTACCCCAGCCCAGCTTCCGTCGGGCATATGTACCTCCAGCCCGCCTTTTGCCTGTGTCATAGCGAGGATGGTCATGGCGCCGAAATCCGTATGCGCGCCGGTGCGCAATTGGTTCGGCAAAGGCGCTTCAGTCAGCGGAGGGTAGTGATGGCAGCTGAGGATCGAAAAATGCCGGTCGATCTTGTTGGCGAAATGATCCTCTGGCATGTCAAGCGCCAGGGCAAAAATGCGCAACAGATTGGCGGATAGCCGCTCGAAGCCGCGATAAAGACGGATAATGGCATCGTCGACCCCCGCCGGCTCGGTTGGGATTGTGTTCGGCCAGTAGGAGAGCTCCGCTTCCGGTAAATCCATGTAATACGGTCGGAAATCATCAACTGGTCCCAGGAACACGGTCTCACGCAGATCAAGTGGTACTTTGGCGTTAAGCGTATTCGCGAGGCCACGGGATTCGAAGGCGTGATAGCCGCGCTGCTTCGACGGGCCAGTCGGGTGCCAGCGGTCCTTGGTCGCCTGCGGTAGGTCGAAGAAGGCGCGTGTCAGGTCGAAGGCGCGAAATAGGTCTTTGGCCGGTAGCCCGTGCCCGGCGATGATCAGAAACCCGATGTCGCGGCAGGCGGCGCTTACAGCCTCTACAACCTGTTGCTTACCTTGCGGATCACCGGACAGGAAAGGTGCGATGTCTATGGCAGGGAGCTGCAGGCTCATATCTGTGTCTCCTCATTGAAGGCGTTCGACAATCGTTCGTCGACGAGCCGTTCATAAGGCGGGTCCGATGTGATTAATCCGCCGGAAACCAGTGCCGCCTTCAGCCGTGTAAAGGCCTCCGCCGGCAGTGCCGGGGTGCGCGCCCAAAGGCCAGACTCGCGATAGCCCTTAATCATCTGGGTCAGCGCCGATTTCTCTAATCCCGGAAAGAATGCGCCTATTTGACCGGCAATTTCAGTTGGTGTTTCTCGATGCAGCGCCGCTTGTGCACGAGCAATGCCGCGCACAAGTGCTTCGCAGGTCTTGCGGTTGCGCCGGGCGAAAGTGCGCGTCGTGTAGAAGCTGGTGTAAGCGATATCGCCGCGCGTCGCGAAACGATGCCAGATATGGCCCTTGCCTGATTTTACCAACGTGTAGGCATAGGGTTCAAAGACTTGCACCACGTCGAGTCGGCCACGTTTAAAGAGTGCCACATTTTCGACCATCGGTCGGTCCTTGAGACGCCGCAGACCGTGAGGATCAATTCCGGCACGGCTAAGGTCGTCCTGGAAGGTTAGCCATGGGGTCGGCGCCTCGATGGCGACGGCGAGCCGTTGTCCAATCAAATCAGCGAACCGGAAGTTCCGCTTTTGGGTTCGGCCTACCAGGATAAACGGATCACCCGCAACGACTTGACCAAAACAAACCAGCGGGGATTTTGGATCGGCATCATGATAGGTCATCACCCTCATCGGACCACCCCAGGACACATCGGCTCGTCCGTCGAGCAACGCTTCTGCCGTCTGGTTCATGGCCGGAGAGGTTTCGACTCGGACGTCGATCCCCTCATGCGACCAGTCGCCACGCGCGATTGCCAGATAAAAAGGCGTGTATGGCACGGCACGCAGGTTTTCGAACAGGGTGATCGGGTGGGGCATCGCACTTTCGCTTCGTTAGTTCTAAACTTCAATAAAGTTTAGCACAGGGAGAAAATCATGGGTCCCATAGGTATAGCGTTTTCTGGCGGGCCGTCGCCGGCCGAAATCGTCGACTGCGCTGCGCTGGCGGAAGAACTAGGGTACGAGTCGGTTTGGGTTGCCGAGGGCCATGGCGGCGACCAGTTTGCGACCTTGTCGGCCTGTGCCTTGCGGACATCCCGGGTACGGCTAGGCACAGCGATCACGAGCATCTATGTGCGCTCGATTCCGACTATCGCAATGGCGGCGGCATCGGTCGATGATCTGTCCGGCGGTCGCTTCATCCTCGGGATAGGGTCAAGCCACAAGGTCCAGGTTGTGCCCGAACACGGCGTGCCCTTCGGTAAGCCGTTGACCAAGACGCGTGAGACGGTGGAGGTCGTTCGTGCGCTGCTGCGCGACGGCGCCGTGCAGTATGATGGCGAGACCGTGCAAATCGAGAATTTTGATTTCTGGTTTACGCCGCACCGGCGCGAAATACCCATCTATATCGCCGCCGTGTTCCCTAAGATGATCGCTTTGTGCGGCGAAGTTGCGGACGGTGTTATCCTGACGCGCAGTGCGCTCAGTACTGGCGTGACGGTGAAAGAGATCATAGCCGAGGCCGCGACGCAGATTGGACGGGATCCGGCAGATGTGGCGGTGACCTCGCTGCTGCCGACATCTGTTGCTGAAAGCCGTCAGGAGGCCTTAGACGCAATGCGGCCTGGCCTCGCTTTCTATGCTGGTTTCTTCCCACGCTACAATCGCCTAATCGCCGAGTACGGCTTTGCCGATGAAGCTGCTTCTATAACAGCGGCCTGGGCGCGCGGCGACCGCGATGGGGCTGTTGAACTGGTTACTGACGCGATGGTCGACGCCACTGGTGTGGCCGGCACACCGGAGGAATGCCGTGAGAAAATTGAGGAGTATCGCGCATCTGGTATCACTCTGCCGATCATCAGCCCCTTCGCCCGTGGTCCCGGTTCGAAGGAACGGTTTGAAGCGGCAATCCGGGCTTGCGCGCCGCACGGATAGCCGCTTGCACCCGATAGGCTCAGTGCAATTTCAGTTGAAAATCGGAGAAGTTTATCTTGCTCGACAGAGGCCGGCCGAACCCATCTGTCCAGCAATGCTCGGCCAGTTTTATGATTGAGACAGGCACGGTTTATCGGTTCGTTCAGGCGGGCCGCCAGGTCACCGATGTCGCGCATTGTTTATTTCTCTTCTGCAATTCGATCATTGAATTGGTCCGGCTGGTGCTCAGCCGGCGGAATTTGGCTGGACCTGACTTGCCGCTGCTGAACATTGATTGGCACGCGGGCTTAAGGAATATTTTTGAACGCCTGTTCGGTCAAGATGGGAAATCGAAGCTCTACCTAGTCGTTCCTACTAAACACCCGCTTGGCATCGGAACCTATGAAACACGCAGCGGGGTCGGTCCGCGCCCTCAGCTAAAGAAGCGCCAACATCCAAACTGCTAGGTATTCCACCAGGGTAGATCGCTGAAGGACCGCAGATCTGCTTCGTGTGTCCAGGTCGAGCGGTGTTGCTGTGAAATGTGGTAGTAGGTGTCGGCAATTTTTTCTGGCAGCATCAGTCCGTCGTGTTCCATGCCTCGGCTCTCGCGCATTTCCTGATATTTCTTCGGACCGAGCATCTTTCCAAGCGTATCCGGCGCGTCAACCGCCCCGTCGATCAGGATATGTGCGATGTGGATGTTCTTTGGACTGAGTTCAGCGTTGAGGGTCTGACAAAGCATGCGCCGTCCGCCCATGGAAGCGGCATGCGAATGCTGGCCTTTATTCCCGCGCACTGCCGCCGTTGCCGAGGTCACTAGGATGGTACCACCGCCACGCTCGACCATAAGGGGGCAGACCGTCGATGCTACCCGGAATAGGCCGAAAGTCGCCAGCCGCCAACCCATCTCGAAGGTTTTGTATGTTGTTTCCTCCAGTGTCCGGTTGCCGACCTGGGAACCGAGGTTATAGATCACCACCTCGATTGGTCCGATATCGGCCTCGACTGCAGTGATCCGGTCCTCGATTGTCTCTGGCTGTACCGCATTAAGCAGGTAACCGCTGGCTGTGCCGCCTTCAGCTTCGACATCAGAGATAAGCTTATCCAGCCCTTCCTGGTTGGTGCGGCGGCACAACACCGCGTGGTAACCCTCGCGGGCAAACCGTTTTCCCACATTCCCGCCGATGCCGGCACCCGCGCCAATTACGAGACAAACTGGCTTCATCATATTTTCCTTTCCTGTTTCAGAGATCGAGATCGTCTAGGAAGCGAGAGATCACAATTTTCTGGACTTCGCTTGTCCCTTCGTAAATCTGATAGACGCGAACATCACGGTAAATTTTTTCAACCGGATAGTCGTTGAGGAACCCGGCGCCACCATGGATCTGCAACGCTTCGGAGGCGACCCGCTCGGCCATTTCCGAGGCGAACAATTTGGCCATAGAAGCTTCACGTGCACACGCCTCGCCTAGATCCTTCAATCGGGCGGCGTGGAAGTAGAGTTGTCGGGCTGCCTCGATCTGCGTTGCCATGTCGGCAAGTTTGAAGGCGATTGCCTGGTGATCGATAATCGGCTTGCCGAAGGCCTTTCGGAATTGTGCATAGGCGTACGCAGCCTTAAGCGCTGCTCTCGCGCCGCCGACTGCCTGTGCAGCCACGGCGATGCGGCCTTCCGAAAGTTTGCTGAGCGCGATGCGCAGACCCGAGCCTGGTTCGCCAAGTACGTCTGTGGCGGGCACCCGCATATCCTCAAACCGCACCTGACAGGTATCGTTGGTGCGGTGGCCAAGTTTTGTCTCCTTGCGGATCACCTTATAGCCCGGATTGTTGGTCGGTGTGATGAAGGTCGTGATGCCCTTTTTGCCGGCGTTCGGATCGGTCACCGCGACGATCATTGCCAGCTCTGCGGTGGACCCAGCGGTGATGAAGGCCTTGTCGCCATTCAGCAAGAAATGATCGCCGTTCCAATTGGCCCGCGTGCGTATCGCCGCTGCATCCGATCCGGTATGTGGTTCAGTGAGAAGGATGCATCCGAGCCAGTCGCCTTTAGTAATTCGGGAGAGATAGTCGCTTTTTTGCTGGTCGGTACCGTTCTCCTCTACCGCTACGGCGACCGGAGAATTGGTCGCGGCCATCACGTTAGAGACGCCGCCATCGGCCGCTGCGATCTCCTCTATTGCCAGGGCATAGGACAGAAAATCCGCGCCCGCACCACCATGTTCGGGTGCGACCGTGATGCCAATCAGCCCAGCCTTAGCCATTTTGGTGTAAAGCGCGCGTGGCGTTTCCGCCGCTCGGTCCCAGTCGGCTGCGTGTGGAGTGATCTCCCGTTCGGCGAAGCGCCGGGCCGTATCGCGGATCTGCGTTTGGGTCTCCGTGAGCTGCACTGGTAACTCCTAATATTTCGCACGGCGCCACTGTAAGCCGGTATGCTGGCAGGCTGAAATTTAAATGCTCGACTTGAGCCGCGCTAACGGCTTCGCTTGTGGCTGATCCAGCAGCCAGAGGAAGACCCGCATGTATTTTGATCCGCGCCGGGTGGGGATGAAACCACCACCCTTCAAACATACAGTGTACAACGCGTTAGTGATCCCGCGGCCGATCGGCTGGATCTCGACGGTCAGCGCAGCAGGAGAAGTCAACCTGGCACCCTACAGTTTTTTCAATAGCCTAAGCGCCAACCCACCTTGTGTGATGTATTGTCCGAACTATCACAAGTTCGGCATGGATGAACACAAAGACTCACTGCTTAATGCAGAGGAGACGAAGGAGTTCGTCTACAACATGTGCACGGCGGAGCTCGGCGAACAGATGATCATCACGTCAAAATCCTCGCCGCGGAGCTTTAGCGAGATGGAAGAGGCAGGTCTCGAGGCGGTGCCGTGCGAGCAGGTCAAACCGCCACGTATCAAAGCCTCGCCCATTGCCATGGAATGCCGCTACCTGCAGACGGTTGATCTGCCCGATCCGGGTGATGGCACACGATCGGCGATGGTCATTGGCGAGGTGGTCGGCATACATATCGATGACAGTATCATTTCTAATGGTTTGATTAATATGGCTAAGCTTCGACCACTCGCCCGCCTTGGATATTATGATTACGCGGTGATTGAGGCAGCACATCTTTTCTCTATGCAGACGCCGGACGATCCGCGCTTTGCGGACGAAGAGGGAACCGGTTGAGCAAGTTACCAGCCATCTCGGCGGCTGACCCATATTCCCGCCAAAGGGCCACGATCAACGGCCGGACGATGGCCTATATCGATACGGGCGAGGGTCGTTCCGTCCTTTTCCTGCACGGCAACCCAACTTCGTCCTACATTTGGCGCAACATCATTCCGCATGTGGAAACGGTCGCGCGTTGCATCGCGCCGGACCTCATTGGCATGGGGAAATCTGATAAGTTGCCTTCGTCTGACGATGAAGCCTATCGCTATATCGTCCACAGGGATTATCTTGATAGATTGCTTGAGCAACTCGACCTTGGAACTGGGGTCGTATTGGTGGGTCAGGATTGGGGTTCGGTGCTAGCCTTTGACTGGGCGCGGCGCCACGCGGATCGCGTTGCTGGGGTTGTTCATTTTGAAGCGCTTGTCACGCCATTTGACTGGGCGGAGTTCCCCGAGGCGCCGGGCACAGAAGCGTCGGCTCGTGCTTGGTTCAAGGCGCTTCGCTCTGAAGAGGGCGAGCGGATGTTGCTGCAGGACAACCTTTTTGTCGAACGACGCATTCCGGAACGGACCTTGCGCAACATTACCGAGGCGGAGATGGCGGTCTATCGTTCGCCCTACCGCAATCCAGGCGAAGATCGCCGTGCGACCTTGACCTGGGCCCGTCAGATACCGATCTCCGGCGACCCGGCTGACGTGCACGAGATCGTTGCCGCCAACGCGGCTTGGCTGCAGGAAACGGAAGTACCGAAGGTCTTCATTCGGGCAGAGCCGGGCGGGCTTGTCCAGGGTGAACGGATCATTTTCTGCCGTTCACTGCCTAACACTCGCGAAGTTGTTGTCCCCGGCATTCACTACGTACAGGAAGACAGTCCGCATCAGATCGGCGCTGCAATCGCAGATCTGATTCGAGGGTTAGGATCCGACGCTTAAACCTCTTCCACTGTCACCGGGAACAGCGGTGCCAATTCGTCGACCTGCATCACGTGATAAACGCTGAAGCGGTAGGCAGCCCCTGTCAGGATTTCTGGTGGGGTGAAGGGGAAGGCGAGGTT